>NZ_JBYSXI010000002.1:265371-1093979 GCF_058782065.1 Mucilaginibacter sp. FW306-07-L | reverse complement strand
CTGCGGTAAAACGTGGGAGAGTAGGTCGGTGCCAAATCTTCTAAAAGCCCCACTCAGCTATGAGTAGGGGCTTTTTTGCGTTTAAAAAACTTTTTGAGGATAATCTTACATCGATCAACATTCAAAGCTTCTAAAGGATAGGCTAATAGGTTAATGCTTAATGCTTTCAAGTTGTTACTGTATTCAATTATACTTTCTATATTGGTTCAGTAAACCTTACCAATAATGACGGCAGAAGAAACTATAATTTGGGGGAAAATAGGTGGCTTTAATTTAGATGAACCTGATGCAAAATTCAAATTTTCTGACAGGCTCGCAAGAGAAAACGGATGGTCAGTAACCTACACCCGGCGTGTTATAAATGAGTACAAAAAGTTTATCTTTCTATGTTGTATTAGTACGGATGGAGTTACGCCGTCTGATCCTATAGATCAGGTATGGCATCTTCATTTAACCTATACGCGTTCTTATTGGATAGATCTTTATCAAAACACGATCGTAAGGCAAATACACCATCACCCAACTAAGGGAGGCGTAACAGAAGCCAAGCGCTTTAAAAGTTATTATCAATTTTCAAATAATCTGTATAAGCAACACTTCGATACAAACCCTCCGGCTGATATATGGCATACCAGCGATCAGTGCTTTACAGATATTCATTTTCAAAGGATAAACCTGGGCGAATATTGGCTGGTCAGGAAACCAGCTCTTATGAGGCATCACTTACTATATGTTCTATCATTATTGGCGATAGGCTTGTTTATACAAGCCGCTGAACTTACCATCATACCTGTTTTGGCACTGATCGTAATTGTTATTGTAGTTGCCGTGTATAGCAATAATTATCCTTTCAAAAATGATGATAAAGGCAGCGATTCGGGATGCACTTCCGGATGCGGGGGTAACACCTGGGATGATGCCAATCATACAGCCAGCCATTCGCATTATTCAGATGATAGCAATGGCTGTAATAGTGGCTGTTCGGATTCTGGCTGTAGCGGCTGTAGTAGCAGTGATTAAGCTTCGGCCATTTGCAATCGCCGGGCGGTTTTCTTTATTGATCCGGGTTTATTCGCTTTTTTGCGGCGCCCCCACCAAATAATAAATCCCGTTATGGGCATGCTGGCACATATCAGGCTGCCAAAAAATGCGGCTATCTTACCGGTTAGTCCCACGATTGCACCCACGTGTATATCATAATTCATACGTGCAATTTTATCGGCAGTGCTGGCTTTGGCTAGGCGGCCGTAAGCATGTTCAACCGGTATCTCTTTAAGCGTGTACTGATCGTAAAAATGATAGTCAGATTTCCAGTAAGTGTAAGTATCCGGGTTTATCGCGATCTCAATAGCAGCCTTGTTGTTTTCCGGAAAGTGAACATCTACACTCCCTTTAAAATTTTTAAGGCTATCATTAGTTCGTGCCCAAAGGATATCAGTAGCCGGCGCGTTTTTATCCTTTAAGTGAATTTTGGTAGTATCAGATACAGACTCTGTGAATTGTACTTGTGATTTCCCTCCGGATGACACCCAATATACTGATTTAGCAAACCATTGAAAACCCCAAACCAGCCCGGTTATGGCTATGAAAATGATCACCCAACTCATGTAAAACCCTAACACATTGTGCAGATCGTAATTAACCCTGCGCCACTTGGCATTCCACTTAATGCTAAAACGCTGTTTTGTAGCGGCTTTGTTTTTGGGCCACCACAATACGATGCCTGATATAAGCAGGAACAAAAAGATCAAGGTACCGGTAGCTACAATTGGCTGCCCGATTTTAGGTGGGAGCCAAAGGTAAAAGTGCCCGTCAATCACTATCCGGAAAAAATCCTGGTTCATGTCCTTGGTTTTGAGTACCTCTCCGGTGTAAGGATTCATGAACACGATCAGGTAATAGGATGGCTCATACCCGTAATAAACCGCCATGGCTGCTTTTCCGGGTTCGTAGTTGATACTATGCGGCTCTTTACCCGGGTATTGCTTATTAGCTATCTCACGTAATTTTGATGGCGGCAGTACCGGTTTATTTTGTACAGCGGCGAAGCGGTAAGGCTGGGTGACGCTTTCAATCTCACGCTCAAAAGCCAATATACAACCGGTTATGCCCAAAAAACAAACCAAAAGGCCCGACGCAAGGCCGAGCCAAAGGTGAAGTCTTCCTGTCCAAAATTTAAAGCCTTTTTTCGCTGCCATTCCAAGTACAATTGAATGACAAAAATGCGAAAAATATCTTTATTAAGATTGAATATAAATAATTTTCTTACAGCATTACCGCTTTAAGTACGCCCTGGGCATATTCGCCCCAATCTTTCATCGCGTTTTTTACGGTGTTTACAAACGTTTTACGGTCTGTAGCTTTGCCCTTAGCGGGTGGGTTTAATGATGCAGCCGGTACACTCGTATCGGTTACTTTGGTAGCAAACCAGGTAACATTATCATGCGGTAAAGCCACACCCAATATCATACCGGGTAAACCGCTGAATGATTCAGGGCCGCCTGATACCGCTATCTCATCGGTATAAAAAGCTACCACGTAAATAGAATCTAAAACCAAAGCGTTGGCACGGCGGCATTCATAACCGGCTATGTTACGGGTTTCGCTGGTTATCTTCCATTTTATCTGCCGGGTACTGTCTTTCAACAAAAAAGTTTCCTCAAATACCTTTTTCTGCGCAACGGTTTTATTGGTGCTCAGGTCAGTAAATATGGTGTTGTTTTGCCCTACAATAGCGCGGTTGCCCCAATATTGCGGGTTGTTCTCTTCGGGGATAGGAGTAAACACCGTTTTATTATCGCCAAAGGTTAAAGTGCTCTTTAGTTTTTTAAACTGGGGGTTATTTTTTTTATAAGCATCATACATGTTGGTCATGAATGTTTCGTTTTCCCTGTTTATTTCCTTACGCATCAAGGCATACATATTGGCTGATTTTTCAAACTCAATAATGCCTGATTTAGTAAAGTGCTTATTTTGCGCTATTGCACCACTCAGGCCTAAGGTTAAGAGTAATGCTACCGTTGTGAGTTTTTTGTATATCGTTTTCATTGGTGATATTAGTTTTTGGCAACGCCACCGCCCATGTGGTTAAAATCATAAGATATGGAGAACATAAAGTAGCGGCGTATGGTGGTGTAACTATTTTGGTAGATAACGTTATTGTTAGCGCTGCGGCTAAACCCGGTGTTTTGGTTCAACAAATCGTTTACTGTTGCTGATAGTTTCAGGTTATCCTGTTTCATAAAGGTTTTTGTCACTGAGGCATTCCAGATGGTACGGCGGAATGGCTCGGCAAATGTTTGTGTGGCTGCCTGGTACTCATGCTCAATATCCGACCCGATCTGGAATTTGAAGGGCAGGTAAACATTAAATCCGCCCGACAAATTATAAGCCCTGCCGTTACTGTTACGTTCCGGATTTAACGAGGTTTCGTTGGTGTTGTATGACGGACGGAAATCAACCCTTACATCGTACTTTTTAGTTGCGTACTTTGACAACGATAGCCCTAATGAATAAGAGTAAGCCTTGGTGCGGTTCTCCTGGTTATTCACCATATTATAAAAGGTATTGCCGTTAATGTTACCGTTTAAGCCGGCACTAAAGCCCCAGAATATTTTACGGTTATACCAAAGCCCGCCATAAAAATTATTGGTTTTACGGTTAGGCAGGTTAAAAGATTGAATAACGCTTCTGCCGGTAATGGTATCGGTAAATACATTGGTAACTATCGGGTTGGTGGTGAATGAGTACGATCCGTACAAATTCATCCATTCATCAGCCAGTACTTTATATGAGTTGGCGCTAAAGTTAAAGCGGTGGGTGAATGAAGGATCCAGATCCGGGTTACCCAGGGTGATGTTCAAAGGGTCGTTATTAATGCGGATGGGTTGTACCTGATCAATTGTTGGCTGGGTGGTATTACCGTTGTATGATAACCTGAATGATTTTTGTTGCGAGAAACGGTACTGCCAGGTAGCCTGCGGAAACCAGTTGGTAAAGTTTCTGTCAAACCGCATATTGTTTATACGGTTAACCTGCTGAAAGTTTACTATGGCCGCCCTTGTACCAAAATTTAATGTAGTTTTTCCTTTTTTGTAATTGAATACGGCACCTGCCTGGTTAGAGAGCTGGTTGAGTTTAAAATCACTGCTCAATGAATCTATCTGGCGGTTGTAACTGCCGTTACCAAGTGTTTGTTCAAATGTGCGCCTGTCGGCAGTGGCGTTATTAATATTTACACCATAGTTCAGCACAACAGAAAAATCTTTGGTGATAGGTTCTGTGTAGGTAATGTTTGAATTTAATACGACACTTTCCAGATCGTTCACTTTAAACTGATCAATATTGGTTGTACTGTCGAGTGTACCGGTTCTATCGTAATAATTGATGGTTGATTTCAGAAAACCGTCGGCATTGTTACGGGTTACTGACGGGGCTATGTTTACAGAGAAAGTACGTCCCTTTTTCTTTAATTTTTTGTTGTAGAATATAGATGCATTAAACAGCTTCTGACTGCCGTCAGTAGTCAGTTCACGAACGTTGTCATTCTGTAAGGTATCATTACGGCGACTGACAGAATTAAAATTCTGGCGGTTATCGCTTTCTTTTAACGTACCGCCAAAAGTTAGTTTAAGGTTTGATGTAGTATCTATTTTAAGGTTATATGTACCATCAAGTTTTTGCCTGAACAGGTAGTTGTCGAATTTCTGATCAGATAACGTGGTTTGACTAAGCGTTGGCGAAAGGTTGTTTATGTTAACAGAGTTGTTGGTTCCTTCAACCTCTATAGAGCCTATTTTATAATTAGCGTTTACTGATTCCTTATCTTCATTCCACTTGGTATCATAGTGCAAACCACCGGTACGGGCTGTTGGCAGGCCTTGGCCACTGTAACGTCCGTCAAATGAGTCCAGATCATCACCGCCACCGCTGAAAAAGATGGATACGCTGCCATCATCACCATAAGTAACATTGTCTGATCCGCCGCCGTACTTATCACTATCGCCCCAGCCTAAGCCGGTTTTGCCGGTGTTACTCAATGTACCATAGGCCGAAAACTTTTGCTTGCCCTTAAAGGTATTAAACATCAGTTCGGTTTGGTTAAAACCGCGTGTACCTACGGCTGCCTGCGCTTTGCCAAACGAGCCGCTTTTTTTATCCTCTTTAAGTTTGATGTTCAGTGTTTTGGTTTTTTGCCCGTCATCAATACCGGTAAAGGTAGCCTGATCACTTTTTTTATCATAAAGCTGCACCTTGTCAACCATATCGGCACGCAGGTTTTTGGTAACCAGGGTAGGGTCATCGCCAAAAAATTCTTCGCCATCAACCAGTACCTTGCTTACGGTTTCGCCCTGGGCGGTTATTTTACCGTCCTTATCAACCTGTATACCCTGTAGTTGTTTCAGCAGGTCTTCAACCTTGGCGTTGGGTTGTATGTTATAGGTTTTGGCATCATACTCAGTAGTATCACCCTTTATCTTGATCTGCGCCGCGGTACCTTTTACCATTACCTCCTGTAACAATCGCGATTTCAGGCTGAGTTTCACTGTGCCGAAATTGTAATCGGTTTTGGTGCCATCCAGTTTAAATTGCTCCACATAGTCGGCATATTCAGGGTAAGCCACCAGCAGGATGTAGCTGCCTGCCGCCAGTTTAGGGAAGTTGAATGAGCCATCCTGCGCGGCACGTGCGTACGTAACCAGTACCGAATCCTTAGCCTGGAGAATACTTACTGATGCGTTTTCGAGCTTTACATTGGATGCGGTATCAGCAACAATACCTTTTGCCGTGTAGTTGGTAGGGGAAGGTGTTTGGGCAAACACCGACAGGCTGCTTATCAGTAGCATAACAAGCGCCATAATTGTGTACTTCATATAAAGAGTAAAGGTTTGAGCAAGTATAACTAAATTTTTAGGTAATAAAAGTGGAACTATCGGCTATTAACTTTTTTTAACAAATTTTAACAGTATTGTTACGCAATAGCCGTCAATAAGACAGTATTACAAACCATTGTGTTACAATACCTGTAAATTATTTTTACGGTTAAAGCATCAGCTATGTACTATAAGTTAAAATAAATCTGGCTCAGCAAAGCTGTAGCGCCGTTTTTTGTAAAGCCGGGCTATTATTAGGCGATTAACCAGGTAGACAGTTAAATTACCAGGCTTAAAAAAATTTGATAATACCTTTTAGCAAAATCAAAAAGCCATATATTAGCAACTTTGGAAAATCCATACAAAACCAACCAAATGAAAAAATTATTAACTATTACTTTTTTATTGACCATCATCTTCAGGTCGTACGGTCAGCAGGCTGACCTGGCTGCCCTGGTAAACCCGCTGATGGGTAGCGATTCGCAGTACGATCTGTCGAATGGTAATACTTATCCGGCTGTAGCTGTGCCCTGGGGCATGAACTTTTGGTCGGCACAAACCGGTAAAATGGGCGACGGATGGATGTACACTTACGATGCCCACAAAATACGCGGCTTTAAGCAAACCCACCAGCCATCGCCATGGATGAATGATTACGGGCAGTTTGCCATTATGCCGGTAGTAGGCGCGGGCAAAGTGCATGAGGATGCAAGGGCCAGTTGGTTCTCGCACAAGGCCGAGGTTGCCAAACCTTACTACTATAGCGTTTACCTGGCCGATCATGATATAACTACCGAGATTACCCCGACCGAGCGCGCGGCGCAATTTCGTTTTACTTACCCTAAAAGCGACGAATCATTTATCGTGATTGACGCGCTGGATCGTGGTTCATACATCAAGGTATATCCTGAACAAAAAAAGATAGTAGGTTACTCAACCAAATACGCGCGCGGCCCGCTTAAAAACTTTAAAAACTTTTTTGTTATTTATGTTGATAAGCCAATTACCGTTGCTAAAACTTATAAAGATACAGTAGAGAACAACGGCTTAGAAGTTAATGATAAACATGCTTTAGCCGTTATCGGCTTTAAAACGGTTAAAGGCGAAAAAGTAAACATGCGTGTAGCCTCTTCATTTGTGAGCATAGAGCAGGCTGACTTGAACCTGAAACGTGAGCTTGCAGGCGACAGCTTTGATCAAACTAAAGAAAAAGCTCATACCACCTGGAATAAAACCCTTGGCCGTTTAACGGTTGAAGGCGGTACCGATGAGCAGCAACGTACTTTTTACTCGTGCCTTTATCGTATGCTGTTCTTCCCGAATAAACTGTACGAGATTGACGCGAATAACAAAATAGTTCACTATAGCCCGCACACCGGCAAAATCGAGCCTGGTTACAAATTTGCGGGTACCGGTTTTTGGGATACCTTTAGGGCGTTATACCCATTCCTGAACCTGGTTTATCCATCTATCAACAAAGAGATGCAGCAAGGCCTGATCAGCGATTATAAAGAGGGCGGCTGGCTGCCGGAGTGGTCAAGCCCGGGTTATGCTGATATCATGATCGGTAATAACTCTGCCTCGATAGTTGCTGATGCCTATATTAAAGGCGGCCGTGGTTATGATATTAACACCCTTTGGGATGCCGTGATACATGGCGCTAATAACGAGGATGCCAAAAACTCATCAATCGGCCGTCGTGGTGTTAAATATTATAATGACTTAGGTTATGTGCCTTACGATGTAGACATCAACGAAAATGCTGCCCGTACATTAGAATATGCCTATGATGATTTTGCCATCTATAACCTGGGCAAGGCTTTAGGCAAACCGGAGTCTGAGATCGGTATCTATAAAAAACGCAGCCGTAACTACCGTAACCTGTTCGATAAATCAACCGGTTTTATGCGTGGAAAAAAGAAGGATGGTACTTTTGCTTCGCCGTTCAGTCCGCTTAAATGGGGTGATGCCTTTACCGAAGGTAATAGCTGGCACTATACCTGGAGCGTTTTCCATGATATTAAAGGTTTAATTAACCTGTATGGCGGCAACAAACAATTCGCTAATAAGCTGGATTCGGTGTTCATTATGCCTCCGGTGTTTGATGACAGCTACTATGGTAGCGTGATCCACGAGATCCGCGAAATGCAGATCGTTAATATGGGCCAGTACGCGCACGGTAACCAGCCTATACAACACATGACCTACCTGTACAACTACGCCGCTGAGCCATGGAAGAGCCAGTACCACGTACGCGAGGTAATGGACAAGCTATACAAACCAACTCCGGATGGTTACTGCGGTGACGAGGATAACGGCCAAACATCAGCATGGTATGTGTTCTCGGCAATGGGTTTCTACCCGGTATGTCCGGCGGTTGATCAGTATGTTATTGGTTCGCCATTATTTAAAAAAGTTACCTTAAAGCTGGAGAACGGCAAAACCGTTACCATCAATGCGGCTAACAACAACAAGGCAACCCGTTATGTTAATACTGTTACAGTTAACGGCAAGCCATATACGCATAACTGGTTAAGCCACTCAGCTTTGCAAAAAGGCGGTGTTATTAACTTCAACATGTCGGCACAGCCCAACAAAACACGTGGTACAGGGGCGGCAGATGCACCGTACTCACTAACAGATAATGAGAAGTAACAGCTTATTGTTACATAAAAAAGCCCCTGCAAAGGGGCTTTTTTGTTTGCATTTAACTGTGTATTTTCATTAGTTTTAACCCGGCACAATTAAACCAGCCAATTAGTAACCTGTTTCTGTACCTGCTTTTCGTTCACCGGCGCTACAATGCGCTATATTGATGATGAAAATGTATTGGCAGTTTGCTAAAACGTTTATGTTGATTAAGGCGTGTACAATAGCACCCATCATAACCGTTAGGCTGATGCCGGATATTAAATTAACTAAGCGGGCCATAAACCCGGTATTGGAATAAATTAAACTATGGAAAGAAGAAAATTCATTGCCAGCACTGCCATGTTAGGTGCCGGCGTACTGGCCAGCAAACTATCAGTTGCCGGCTCACTGGCCGATTATCCGGTTGTACGGGTAGCCGCTGCCAAACGTAACTTTACCAGCAAGGCTGTTGAAGCCGCTATTAAGGAGTTTAAACAAAAGGTAAAAGATAAAGAGCTGGGCTGGCTTTTTGAAAACTGCTTCCCGAATACATTAGATACTACGGTTACTTACAAACAAAAGGACGGTCGCCCGGATACTTATGTAATTACAGGTGATATTGATGCCATGTGGCTGCGTGATAGCAGCGCGCAGGTTTGGCCGTATTTTAACCTGATTAAAAAGGACAAGTCTTTGCAGGATCTGATTGCCGGTGTAATCAATCGCCAGGCAACAAATGTACTGCGCGACCCTTATGCCAACGCTTTTTATAATGACGCGGCAAAAGTAGGTGAGTGGAAAACCGACCATACCGATATGAAACCCGGTCTGCACGAGCGTAAATGGGAGATCGACTCGTTGTGTTACCCCATCAGGCTGGCGTACCAGTACTGGAAGCTAACCGGCGATACCAAACCGTTTGATGCCACCTGGAAAAAATCTATCGAAACCATCCTGAAAACATTTATAGAGCAGCAGCGCAAGAACGGCGACGGGCCTTACCATTTTCAGCGTACTACCCAGTTTGCTACCGATACAGTGCCCATGAGCGGTTACGGTTACCCGGTTAAGCCGGTGGGTTTGATCTGCTCAGCCTTCAGGCCGAGTGATGATGCTACGGTTTATTCGTTCCTGATCCCTTCAAACTTCTTCGCGGTGAGCAGTTTGAAGCAAGCGGCTGAAATGGTAAAAACAATTTCAAAAGACGACGCCCTGGCTACGCAGCTAACCGCTTTAGCTACCGAAGTGGATGCCGCCCTAAAACAGTATGCAGTTATTGATGTGCCTACCTACGGCAAGGTTTACGCTTTTGAGGTAAACGGCTATGGCAGTTATAATCTGATGGATGATGCTAACGTGCCAAGCTTGCTTTCGTTACCGTATTTAGGCGCGATGCCTAATACTGATCCTATTTATATCAATACCCGTAAAATGATTCTTTCGTTGGATAACCCATTCTTCTACAAAGGTACAGCCGCCGAAGGTATTGGCGGTCCGCACGTAGGTAAGGATATGATTTGGCCGATGGCGATCATTATGCGCGCGCTTACCAGCAGCGATGATGCCGAGATCAAGGAATGCATCCAGGTGCTGAAAAGAACGCATGGCGACACCGGCTTTATGCACGAAACCTTCCACAAGGATAATCCGAAGAAGTTTACCCGTAGCTGGTTTGCCTGGGCGAATACTTTGTTTGGTGAGTTACTGTGGGAAACCTATCAAACCAAACCGCAGCTTTTACAGGCTTAACCGCAAATCATCAGCCTATGAAATTAAGAACAATAGTAGCTATAGGCCTGTGTACGGCGTTTGCCTTTAAGGCGGGCGCGCAAACCAAGGCCGAATATCAGCAACGTATCAACGCTTTATACAGCGGTGTGCAGCAGCATTTATATGATGCTGCAGCCGGTTTGTATTATGAGGATACCAAACCCGAATCAAAAAAGCGCCACTCGTACCTGTGGCCGCTTTGCGCGCTGGTACAGGGTGCCGATGAGATGGATAAGCTGGAGCCGAAAAAGAACCGTACCGATAGCGTTTTAGCAGCCATCCAAAAGTATTATCGCCCTACGCCACCTGCGCCGGGTTACCAGGCCATGGTGGTGCACGATGAAAAGGATTCCCGCTTTTATGATGATAACCAATGGATAGGCATCGCGGGTTTGGATGCCTATAATCGTACCCATAAAAAAAAATACCTGGAACTGGGCAAACTGATCCACCGCTTTCAGTTAACGGCTTATGATGATAAGGCCGGCGGCGGTTTGTACTGGAAAGAAGATGAACGTACTACCAAGAATACCTGCTCAAACGGTCCTGCGGTACTCATCGCCTTGCAACTGTACAAGATCACCAAGGAGAAAAAATACCTGGACACGGCGTTGCTGATCTACAACTGGACCAACAAGAACCTGCAGGCACCATCGGGTGTGTTTTATGATAACATCAAGATACTATCGTTAAATGTGGATAAGGCGACTTACACTTATAACTCCGGTACCATGTTGCAGGCCAATGTGTTGTTGTATACCATCACTAAGGATAAAAAGTACCTCACCGAAGCAAAGCGTATTGCCGACGCCTCAAAGGCGCATTTTTTCCGTAACGGCCGCTTGCCGGGTAATTACTGGTTTAATGCTGTGCTGATACGCGGGTACATGGAATTGTATAATGTAGAGAAGGATAAAACCCGCCTGCAATTTATTATTGACGATGCCAACGCCATTTGGAACACCGAGCGCGAAGGTAACCTGGTAGGAAAGCGTGAAGAAAAAGCATTGATTGATCAGGGTGCCATGATCGAGATCTACGGCAGGCTGGCCAGTTTGAAATAACGGTTTGCTTAAATTACTATATTAGCTATTCATCCCCCCGTTAATTATGGTTGGATGAATAGCTTTTTTATGGATAAAACATCCGTTTTTCACTGTACACGCATTGCACCTACACCCAGTGGTTACCTGCATGTGGGCAACGCGTTATCATTTATTATAACCGCCGGTTTGGCTGCCGAAACCGGTGCCGTTACCTTGCTGCGTATTGATGATATGGACCGCGACCGTGCCGATGACCGCTACGTGCAGGATGTGTTTGATACGCTCCATTTTTTAGATATTTCCTGGCAGGAGGGGCCTCGTGATCTGGAGGAGTTTAATAATGGCTGGTCGCAAGTATTAAGGCTGGATAAATACAATGCCGCTTTGGAGCAGTTACGGCAAAGCGGGCAGGTGTTCGCCTGTAATTGCAGCCGGTCGCAACTAAAGGGATTAACGGCTTATCCCGGTACCTGCCGCCATAAAAATATTCCGTTGGATGCACCCGGAGTAAGCTGGCGTTTAAAAACCGAAGAGGCAACCATCAGCGTAAAAACCCTGACCGGATATATAACCGAGCAGCTACCTGCCGAAATGACTGACTTTGTAGTACGAAAAAAAGACGGCTACCCGGCATACCAGCTATCATCAGTGATAGATGATGTGCTTTTTGGTGTTGACCTGATTATCCGCGGGCAGGACTTATGGCCATCCACTTTGGCGCAATTATATTTAGCGCAAATATTGGGCTTGCCGTTTAGCAACTTTACTTTTTATCATCACCCATTATTGTTAGGTAGCGATGGCACCAAATTGTCAAAATCGGCAGGCGCTACCTCTATAAAATATATGCTTGAGCAGGGCTATTCAACAGAAGAAGTATTAAGCACTATCGCGAAGCAAGCCGGAATAAATGAGCCTTTGAATGATTGGCGGCAGCTTTATGAAAGGCTGAAAATAGTGTTAAGCATTAGCTGAGGCGATCAAAATTGCCAAGCTTAATGCCTGCATCTTTTACAGTTTCATAGTGGGTATTGATGATTTGAGTTATTCTGCTAAAATGATCAGGGTTTTTTATCCAGAATTTCTTTTCTATATGGAGTACCGATTGCAGAAGATCACCCGGATAAAAGTCACCCTCAGCAAGAACATCATTTTCCAATATTTCTAAAGCAAGTTGAACAAGGTGTTCATTTCCAATATTCTGACCGATCATTATACGCAGATCCTCAATTGAGAATTGTCCAATAGGTTTATTAGCAAGCTCCTTACAACGAGTAACCAGGTAGCTCTCGCCAGGCTCAGGAGTGCCAAGATCAATATTTACTAAGGTTCTAAGCGTTTGATTAAGCTTCTTGTTACCCAATGACATTACTGTCCGCCGGTTTTTAAGTACATATAAATCACACCAACGGCTACTATAACAAGCAGTATCAGCAAACCGGCAACGCCGCGGCGTTTGTCCTGGCGCATAACCCATACTAATAAAGCAACCAGTGGTATAACAAATATCAGCCAAAATATAAGGGAAGGAAAACTCATGATCTTTTATTGAGTCCGGAAAGTCCCGGAAGTGTTTGCAAATATAGATTTTTTTTAGTCCGCAAGTCCGAGAGACCGGATGTCAGAAAGTTGATGAAGAATGTGCGCTTAAGACTTATGCCACACGAGTATTTTCTTCTTCCTGACTTTCGGTCTTTCCGACTTCCGGACTTCCTTAGAACGGCATCCGTGCCAATGGCGCTACATCCTGGCCAATAAATTCGCCTTTCAGGTATTTATGGTAACCGGCAATGGCTATCATGGCGGCATTATCGGTGCAATATTCCATTTTGGGGATAAAGGTACGCCAGCCCAGTTTTTCGCCCAACTGCTGCAAGCCTTGGCGTAAACCAGTATTGGCGGATACACCACCTGCCAGCGCTACATCGGTAATGCCATACTGTTCGGCTGCTTTGCGCAGCTTGTTCAATAGAATAGTAGCGATACGCTTTTCAACCGAGGCGCATATATCGTTCAGGTTTTCCTCAATAAAATTCGGGTTAGCCGCAACATTATCCTTGATGAAGTACAGGATAGAAGTTTTTAACCCGCTAAAGCTAAAATCAAAACCCGGTATCTGCGGCTCAGGGAATTTATAAGCATCGGGGTTACCGCTGCGGGCGTGTTTGTCGATCAGCGGGCCACCCGGGTAGGGCAGGCCTAATATCTTGCTGGTTTTATCCATGGCTTCACCGGCGGCATCGTCAAGCGTTTGGCCGATAATCTCCATATCAAAATAATCCTTTACCAGCACAATTTGCGTATGCCCGCCCGAAACGGTGAGGCAAAGAAAGGGGAATGCCGGTTGATGATCGCCAATAAAATGAGCCAAAACATGCGCCTGCATGTGGTTAACCTCTATCAGCGGGATGTTTTTTGCCAGCGCGAAGGCCTTGGCGAATGATACACCGACTAAAAGTGAGCCTAAAAGTCCGGGGCCGCGTGTAAAAGCCACCGCATCAATATCATTTTTGCTTACTTTTGCGTTTAATAATGCCTGTTGAACAGCGGGAACAATATTTTGCTGATGCACACGCGAAGCAAGCTCAGGCACAACGCCGCCGTAAGCTTCATGTATGGTTTGATTGGCAATAATATTGCTTAGGATGTTACCATCGGCGCATACCGCTGCCGAGGTTTCATCGCACGAGGATTCTATGGCTAAAATTACAGGCACAATTATCTTTTAAAAAGCAAAGTTATTAAAAAAGTACTCAAAATAACGCTAAGCATAGTATTGCTGTTGGTATTGATGATTAGCATACTGTTGTTGGCTTTTCAATACAAACCTGTACAAACGTGGGCTGCAAAAAAGGCCACTGCTTACCTGTCTAAAGAATTAAATACAAAAGTTGATATAAAAAGCCTTTATATCAAACCATTCTCGTCTGTAGTATTGGAAGGGCTTTATGTGCTGGATAAACAAAAAGACACCCTTTTAAGTACACCAAAGCTTACCGTTGAGATCAATGGCTTTTCCATATTTAACAGCATTAAGCAGCGGTATATTGATTTTACCTCGGTACAGTTGGATAACGGCTCGTTTTATCTCAAAAAACAACGCGACAGCACAACCAACCTGCAGTTCATCATTGATTATTTCAGTTCGGGCGATACCACCAAAAAAGCAAGTAAGCCGTGGACGCTTAATTTTGAGCGTATCGGCATTAATAACCTGCGTTTCAGGTATAAAAACCAATTGCGTGACACGCTGGTAAAAGGTGTTAATTTTGATGATGTGGATGTACGCGCGTTCAGCACCGTGGTGCGCAACCTTGATTTAAAGAATCACCTGTTCAAGGCATCGGTATACAAACTTACTTTTAAAGAGAAGAGTGGTTTTTATTTAAAAAACCTGACCGCTAAAACCACGGTTGATACCAACCAGATTTTGCTACAGCAGCTTTTTCTGCAAACGCCTAATTCATCCCTGCGCGATCATTTTAAGATGAGCTTTAACTCCTTTGATGACTTTAGCGATTTTGAGCGCCGTGTAAGCATGGATGCTGATTTTAAGAATGCGCATCTCTCATCAAAAGATGTAGCTTATTTTACCAGCAGTTTGGATAAAGCACAGTTTGAACTGGGCGTGAACGGGCGTATACGTGGTAAGGTTGATAACCTGCGGGCTACCAATTTACTGGTAACTGCCGGGCAAAGCACCTATGTTAAAGGCAATTTCAGGATGAAGGGTTTACCCGATTGGGAGAACACCTTTATGGAAATGGATATTGAGCAGATAGCCACCAATAAAAAGGATCTGGATTATTTGGTGAAGCGCTTTACGGGCAGCACCAAGCAAATAATACCGGCCATTGTAGGCAAGTTTGGTAACGTGAATTTTAGCGGTAATTTTAGCGGCTTGCAAAATGATTTTGTGGCTTACGGCACTTTTAAAACCAAACTGGGCAGGTTTGATACCGATATAAACCTGAAAATAGGTAAGAACGGCATACCCTCCTACAGCGGTAAGCTAACCACCAACCAGTTCGCGCTGGGTACGCTGATTGATAATAATGTTATAGGCCGTACCTCATTTACTGCGCAGGTAAAAGGCAGCGGTGATGATTTAAAAAACCTGAATATAGCAGCCAACGCCAGGCTGAAAACCTTTCAGTTTAAAGGCTATACTTATAATAATGTAACAATTAATGGTACTTTTAAGCGCAAGTTTATAGATGGCGTGGTCAATATTAACGATCCCAACATTAAGCTATTGCTGGATGGCAGCGTGGACATGAAGCCGAAATTGCCGGTTTATGATTTTAAGGCCGATATAACTAACGCCAACCTGAATAAGCTAAAGCTGATGAAGGATACCATTACGGTGAGTACCACGCTTGATGCTGATTTTTCGGGCACCAATTTGGATAACATTAAAGGCAACCTGTTTCTATCGGGCACAAGGCTGGTTAATCCGCATACTAATTATGTGGTTGATTCGCTTTATTTGGCGGCGAGCGGCAGCGGCAGGCAGCGTTTGCTGCAGTTTGAATCGGATATAGCTAATGGCAGCATAACCGGTAACTATAGCCTGTCAACCCTGCCTGATTATTTTAAGAGCATCGTTAAAAAATACATCCCATCCTTAAAAACGGATATCAAGACCTTTAGATCGCAGGATTTTGATTTTAATTTTAAACTGAAGGATGTAGACCCATTACTGGCCGTTTTTATGCCGGGCCTCAAAATACCCGATCAGGGTACGTTGATCGGTAAATTCAACTCTGCCGATCAAACGGCAACGCTTACCGGGTACATCAAAACCATACAGTATAACAAGATCATTCTGCACGATCTGATCATTGACGAGAACACGGGCTCCCAGTACCTCAACGCCAACATATCATTAAGTAAGGTTGACCTGAGCGATAGTTTGTATGTAAAGGATGTTAACATCACCAACTTTTTAAACCGGGATAGCCTGAACTTTAACATTAAACTATCGGATAAGAACGCGACCAACCAGCTCGACCTTTATGGTTTGGTAGAATTCGGGCGGGATACCACCGCAAAGCTGAAACTGCTGCCATCAGACATTATCCTGGATCACGAACAGTGGAAGCTGGAGGAGCAGGTGCGCATCAGGCTGCTGGATGGTAAAACGCAGATCTCTAACTTTGAGTTGAGCAACGGCGGGCAAATGGTATCTATCGACGGATTTATATCAGACAAAACGGAAGATAAGCTGAACGTGGTGTTTAAGCAGTTCCGCATGAGCACGCTGAACCCACTTACCAAGCCATCGGGCATCGCCCTGGGCGGGGCATTAAATGGCGAGGTGATATTAAGTTCGCTACTAAAAGCACCCGGAATAGATGCCGACCTGAATATTGATACGCTGACCATGAACACCACCCAGGTAGGTAATGTTAAAATCATCTCTAACTTGGATAACGAGCGTAAAAAAGCAATCGTCAGGCTGAATATTTTGAACCGGGGTTTAGAAACCATGGATATTGAAGGTGCTTACTCTCTGTTAAAGGATGATGAGAACGCGCTGGATTTTGATATTAACATGAACCAGACTGAGGCCATCATTTTTACGCCGTTCATCAATAAACTGGTGTCGGATGTTAAGGGTACCATATCAACCAGCATTAAACTTACCGGCTCGTTACAAAAGCCGCAGTTAAACGGCTTTGTTACCCTGAATAATACCGGCATCACGGTTAACTACCTTAAAACACCATATACCCTGAGCGACCGTTTAGAGGTGGAAAACAGTGTGATCAAGATCAATAAGTTGGTGCTGAAAGATAACAAGAAGGGACAAGGTATCGTAAACGGTTCGGTTGATCTCAACAATATTTCAAACCCAACGCTCGATATAAAAATAGAGGCCACTAACCTGCTGGCACTTAACACTACCTTTAAGGATAATCACCTGTATTACGGTACGGCTTACGGTAGCGGCGATTTTAGCTTTACCGGGCCTATTGATAACATGAAGATAGATATTAAGGCCGCCACACAAACCGGTACGGTGTTTAATATTCCGCTTAATGCTTCATCTACCGCCAGCGATTATGATTTTATACGGTTTGTAAGCCATACCGATACCACTAAGCAGGCCGCCGAAGATCTATCTAAAAAGTTTAACGGTGTTACGCTTAACTTTGATTTGAGTGCCGACGAAGGTACCACGGTAAAAATTGTAACCGATTACGGTAAGCTTGAAGGCAGCGGGATAACCCGTAACTTAAAACTGAACATTAATAGCTTGGGTGATTTTGAGATGTTCGGTGACTTCCTGATCTCATCGGGTAAGTTTGAGTTTACGGCCAAAAACTTTATCAGTAAAAATTTCCAGGTGAACCAGGGCGGTACCATCCGCTGGACGGGTGATCCGGCTAATGCCGAGATAAACCTGAATGCCATTTATGAGGTGCGTACCAACATAGCGCCATTATATACCGCGGCTGGCTTTACATCGCCGCGCGGTAACCAGCAGGTATTGGTGCAGGCGCAGTTGCTGCTTACTAAATCGCTGATACTGCCAACTATTGATTTTGACTTTACCTTCCCTACGGAACCTACTATTAAG
The DNA here is from genome assembly GCF_058782065.1 of Mucilaginibacter sp. FW306-07-L. Taxonomy (NCBI): domain Bacteria; kingdom Pseudomonadati; phylum Bacteroidota; class Sphingobacteriia; order Sphingobacteriales; family Sphingobacteriaceae; genus Mucilaginibacter; species Mucilaginibacter sp. FW306-07-L. The sequence goes on along the minus strand of NZ_JBYSXI010000002.1, from coordinate 1,076,073 downwards.
GAGGATGTAGCCACTTACCTGTCAGACAATACCAACCGCAGCCAGCAGGCACTAAGTATTATTGTACGTCGTAACTTTACGGCAGGTACAGGAGGGGGTAACCTTAACGAGCAGGTATTAAGCACCGCCAGCGATGCGGTAAGCGAGTTCGCCTTTAACCAGTTGAATAGCTTTATCGCGCAATCAAATATCAAGAATATCGATTTAAATATCCGCTCGTTCAATGAGGCGAGTGCCTCTATCCGCTTGTTTAACGACAGGCTGATACTGAACGGTAGTCTATTCACCAATACAGGCAGTAATAACCTGTTTTATAACAATACTAACCTGTTCAACGCCAACTTTAGTAATCTGACAAAGGATTTCGAGGCCTTGTACCGCATCCGTAAGGATGGCAACTTAACGGCCCGTTACTCGTACAGGGTATTAAGTGGTACCGCGTTAAGTACCTTTAACCCGTTGGATGTGCAGTATGTAAACGGTATTGGTTTGGTTTATCAGCGAGATTTTGACAGCCTGGGCGAGTTTCTGCGTAATATATTTAGGCGCGGAAGGCGCAGTACGGCGCCTACAACGCCAAACCCGATAAATCCAACACCGGCACAATCGCCAACGCCCGCGGTAAATTATAAACTAAAGGATGATGACGATGATTAATGATCGCGCATAATAGCGTGATCCATTTTATCTCTTTTGGTGCGCAAGTAATGTTCGTTATGTTTGTTGGCAGGTATCTCAATAGGTACATTTTCAACCACTTCCAGCCCGTAGCCAATTAACCCGGCGCGTTTTTTAGGGTTGTTGCTCATCAGGCGCATTTTGGTAATACCCAGGCTGCGGATAATTTGCGCGCCGATGCCATAATCGCGATGGTCCATTTTAAAGCCAAGCTCAAGATTGGCTTCAACAGTATCAAGCCCGTTTTCCTGCAAGTGGTAGGCTTTAAGTTTGTTGATCAGCCCGATGCCGCGGCCTTCCTGGTTCATGTACACAATAGCGCCTTTACCTTCGCGCTCTATCATCTCCATCGCTTTGTGTAACTGCGGGCCGCAATCGCACCGGCACGAGCCGAATATATCGCCGGTTACGCATGAACTGTGCACGCGTACCAATACCGGTTCGCCGGGTTCCCAGGTACCTTTAATCAGCGCCATGTGGTTTTCGCCGGTATCAACCTGTGTGTAGGCTATCATATCAAAATCGCCCCATTGGGTGGGCATTTTAACGGCTATTTCCTTAGTCACCAATGTTTCGGTACTGAGGCGATAGGCGATCAGGTCTTTTATCGATATGATTTTAAGTTTAAAATCTTCAGCGATCTTTAACAGATCAGGCAGGCGGGCCATTTCGCCATCCTCGTTCATGATCTCGCAAATTACACCGGCGGGCTCAAAACCCGCCATTACGGCCAGGTCAACCGTAGCTTCGGTATGGCCTGACCGGCGCAGTACGCCGCCATCCTTAGCAATCAGCGGGAATATGTGTCCCGGCCGGCCCAGATCAGCAGCCTTAATGGTTGGATCAATAAGGGCAAGGCAGGTTTTTGAACGGTCAGATGCTGATATACCCGTAGTACAACCATGGCCAAGCAAATCAACCGATACGGTAAAGTTAGTTTCGTGCGAGGTAGTGTTACGTGTTACCATCAGGTCCAGCTCCAACTCCTGCGCGCGTTCCAAAGTAATAGGAGCGCAGATCAGGCCGCGGCCATAACGTGCCATAAAGTTAATAGCCTCGGGCGTAGCGTTGCGGGCGGCGGTTAAAAAATCGCCTTCGTTTTCCCTGTCCTCGTCATCAACAACTATAATTATTTCACCGTTTTTAAGGGCCTCAATAGCTTCGGGTATGGTGTTAAGCATGTTATATTATACAATTCAGTGTACTACAGTAACAAAGTTACGTTAAAGGGCGGGCTATTAGGGTCGGTGTTGTGTAAAATATCCCTTGGGGATGTATCAGGCTGCTTTGCGCTTGAACAGGCGGTTAAAAAAGCGTTTGTATAATTCCATATCAAACAAGGCTGAGTCCGTAGCTGCTTTGTATGACAGGAATATGCCCACCGGTGAAAGTACGAAAATAGCGATCCACATACCAATGAATGGCGGGATGGCACCATCCTTTACGCCCTTTTCGCCAATGGTTGATATAATGTGGTACAGTAAAAAGAAGACTACCGATATAACCACAGGCATACCCAAGCCGCCCTTACGGATGATAGCCCCAAGCGGTGCTCCGATCAGGAACAGCACCAGGCAGGCCACAGAGAGGGTGAACTTTTTTTGATACTCAACAACTGACCGGCGAATACTCTTCATGGTTTCTTTCGAGCTGGTTTCGCGTTGTTTGATCATATCCTGAATGGATCGCACTTCACTCATGGCGGCGGATACGGTACTGATCCGCTCGTTAATATCGAGCCCGTACATAATATCATTATTTTTAGGCGTGATGTATTGCTTTACCGAGCCCGATTTTTTGGGCAGGTTGAAGTACTTTACATAGGGTGATACCATTTGGAAAGTTTGCGTAACCGTGCTGTCCATCTGCTTTTCTGTCGAATCCCGGTAATGGCGCAGTTGCTTCAGGTTCATCATCACAAAGGCTGAACGGAACTCATCCTGGTTGGTGCGCTTTATAGCGAAACTGGACATGTCCAGTTTGATCTCCGTTTCCTTAAAGCGTTCCCTGATAAATACCTGCCGAGGGTCAAAGCCACCATCTGACCTTTTTTCATCATAGCTGATGCCGTCCTTTAGTTTAAGTACTAAAAATTTATCGCCAGGAGTACGGTACATGCTGCCTTCTTTGGCCAGCATAATACTGGTATTATTAGTTTGTTCGTCCTTTTTGTAGATGATGATATCATGCAAGGTTTGCCCATCTTTACCCTTGCGCATTACCCGTATAGCAGCACCCGGAAAGTTGTTAGTAAATACTCCCTCGGGCAATAACTTGGCGGATTTTTGCTGGCGAACATCATATAGCAGCGAGTAGTATTTGAGGTTGGCTACCGGCAGCATATAATCAGAAAATATAAACGCGCTTACGGCCAGTATAGCCACCACAATTAACATAGGCGACATAGCCCGGCGTAATGATATACCGGCGGATTTAATGGCCACCAGCTCGTAGTTTTCGCCAAGGGCACCATACGTCATGATAGAGGAGAGCAGTACCGACAGTGGGAGTGCCATGGCCACATTGGTAGCCGAGGCATACATCATCAGTTCGGCAATAATGTACCACTCAAAGCCCTTGCCTACTAAATCATCAATATACTTAAATAAAAAAAGCATCAGCAGCACAAACATTACGATAAGGAATGTTACGATGAACGGCCTGATGAATGATTTAAGTAATAAAAGATGTATTTTTTTCACGCTGCAAAAATAAGGAAATTAAATTCCGCAGGCGGGCATACCTGTGCCTGTTGTGCAAAGTAAACGTTATAATAAGGTAAGTAGTATATTACAGCCTGTTGTTTAAGCCCCCAATACGCTGATGAGGTAATCTATCTGGTTGTCCCATATCAGGCGGCGTTCGGCAATAGTCTCTTCAGTCGCAAAATCGGTAATAGCCAGGGCAACATCGTTGGTCAATTCATCCTGTACTACTTCAAGTTCAAAATAGTAAGGTTCATCATCAAGCCATTTAAAGCGCACCAGCTTGTTCTCTTTGGCGTTAACCAGTTTTGCGCGCTGCTGTTCATCGTCCCAGGTAAAGGTGTAGATCTGCTCGCGCACGTTTACATCATCAGCAAACCATTGTGCAAGGCCGTTAGGCTCATTTAAAAAACTATATAAAATTCTGGGAGAAGATTTAATCTCGTATTCCAGGGTGAATTTCTTCTTTTCGGGCATAATCAGGGTTGTAGCACAGCATTATAAGGTGCAGGCAGTAAAAGTTGAACAATTTTTCTAAAGGAAACTATTTTCTGCTATATTTGCAAACCTTTTTACAAAGGCACACAATTAAATATCCGGCGGGGTAGCTCAGATGGTTAGAGCGTAGGATTCATAACCCTAAGGTCGGCAGTTCGATCCTGCTCCCCGCTACTTGAAGGGCAAATAGATTCTTAATCTGTTTGCCCTTATTTTTTGCCTTAATAAACGTTTGTTTATTAAAATTCTCCTTTATTTATGATCCTTAAAATGGATTATTTTGCGGGGTTTAACAGTATATCTGGTAGTGCGGCGTTTGGGATGGGGGAATAGTGCTAATTTAATTGCTGGCCACGGAAGCTGTTAGGGGCAATGCCAACCTCCTTACGGAAAAGGCGCGAGAAATAAGTGGGATTTTCAAAACCTAAAGCGAAGGATATCTGGGCAACGTTCATTTTGCCTTCTAAAAGTAAGTTCTTGGCCTCTGTAATTACAAAAAGGTGTATGAGCTCCAGGGCGGTTTTACCTGTTTCCTGTTTAAGCAGATCGCTAAGGTATCTGGATGACAGGTTTAGTTTTTCGGCCATATAGCTTACCGTAGGCAGGCTGAGATCATTATTGTTTTTATTTTCAAAATGCGCCCTTAATATATCATGAAAACGGGTGGTAAGGGCTCCGGTTAGTTTGGCGCGATTAATAAACTGCCGCTTATAAAAGCGCTGCGCATACTTTAAAAGGGTATCAAGTTGGCTTAATATAATTGGCTTACTATAATCATCTGTATTGTTCTGCAACTCTTTATCCATATTTAAAATCAGGGTCCAGATCATTTGTTCTTCGCTTGGAGAAACATGCAGTGCCTCGTTCGCTTCGTAATCAAAATAGCCATACTTTTTAATTTCGTTATGCATTACCGTGCCCGACAGAAAATCTTCATGCACTAAAATCAAAAAGCAATCCTCAAGTAACCTGATATTGTTAAAAGCGACGATTTGCCGGGGTTTTATAAAGCACAACTTACCATGGTCATGATCATACACGGTTTTACCGTATTGCATGCTTCCTGATCGGAACTTTTGCAAAGAGATGATATAAAAACTCGTGGTAAACTCAATGTCAGCGCCTCCGCAAGATTCCTTAGTGCCGTAAGAGATGCTGAACAAAGGATGCTCTGGTGCTTTTATACCAATAGCTTTGTTAAAATTGCTTATTTTATCAAAATGGGCCATTTAATTATAGTGAGCTAAAAGCAGAACCGGCTTACCGGTTCTGCTTATTTATCAAATTTAATTGCCTTGTGCTGCGACAGAAACCTCCTGCCACTCTTCCCAGGTTTTTAAGCGTTGCTCGTAGGTATGTTTTATCCATTGAAATCCTACACGGCCTAATAAAAGCCTGAGCGGCGGGTTTTGCGAGTCTACTAACTTTAAAACAGCAGTTGCCGTAGCTTCCGGAACGCCCCAATCTTCGTGTTTGTTCCCGGCTGCAAGGGCTGCTCTTACATTATCATAATGAGGCAAGTGCTCGCTTTCCTTACCCGATGTGGTCGCGAAGTCGGTCAAAAATCCGTTTGGCTCTAAAATAGTTACCTTAATGTTAAAGTTACTAATTTCAGTTGCAAGCGATTCGCTGATAGCTTCAACAGCGAATTTAGATGCACTGTAGATGCCAAGTGTTGGAAATGCAACCACCCCAAGGGCGCTTGATACCTGTATTATATGACCTGATTTTTGTTCGCGCATTATTGGAATAACAGCTTGCGTCATCCAGATCAGTCCGTAAACATTCGTTTCAAATTGTGTTTTGATCTCGTTCTCTTGCAGCTCTTCAATAGCGCCTGAGTGGCCATAGCCAGCATTGTTAATCAGTACGTCAATAGTGCCAAAGTGCGCTTTAGCCTGAGCAACCGCCTCAAAACAAGCGTCTTTATCGGTTACATCCAGCTTTAAAACCAGTAAGGATGATGTAAATTGATTAGCAAGGCTATCCAGGGTGTCCGGATTTCTTACCGCTACTATTACCTGGTCTCCACGCTTTAAAAATGCTTCGGCCCAAACGCGGCCCAGGCCACGTGATGCACCGGTTATAAAAATTGTTTTTGCCATTTTTTATTTGATTTATTTAAGGCAAATCTCATCGATTAACGACGGTTAAAATGATACAAAAGTAGGGAATCGTGAAACATTTTAACGTAAGGCATCCAGCGCTTTATGGGCCATAGGCAGGAGTTATAAAATAACATCCAAACTTATGGTTTACCGTAAATCTGTATCGCTTTGCTTAATTGCTCCTCGGTGCGATGGTATTCTTCGGGGCATGATTGCGGGTCGGTTATTTTAAAGTCGCCCTGCTCATTTATCTGCATGTGGAACCTCTTTTTTTCGCCATTATGCATAACATAAACCTGAAATAATTGCAGGCGCTGTATGTTCATGGTATTAAATTCAAAAAGAGCGCCGTCGGCCTCAACCGAAAAATTTTTCATGCGGTAAAGATAGCAACAGGTACGTATACCTGTTGCTTTAAATTAATCAGTGTAATAATAGTACACATTATAAAACCGGATATACCTGCCCGGTTTGTGCGCCAAGTACACTTTTTACATAAGCCTGGGCTACGCGATGCATGCTAACCGGCATATGTCCTTGAAAAAATGGAAAGTAAGCGGGTGATTCCTCTACAACAGTAGGGCCTACGGTGTTAATGCGGATGCCTTTATCAAGCTCAATTGCGGCGGCTTTAACAAATGAATCGAGCGCGCCGTTAACTGTGCTTACAGCCGCGCCTAAAACAATCGGATCCTGACTCAGGCTGCCTGATGTTAATGTAAATGAACCTTTTGCGTTGATATAATGCTGGCCAATAAGTACCAGGTTTATTTGCCCAAGCAGTTTGCTGTCAATACCTATCCTGAAGTTGGCATCCGTCATTTCAGCAAGCGGGCCAAAGTGCGCGTTGCCGGTGGTACTAATCAAGGCATCAAATGGGCCAATCTTTTCAAATAATGCTTTAATGGAATTGATGTCGGCAATATCAACCTGGTAATCGCCGCTTTTTGAACCTACCTTTATTATTTCGTTTCCTGTTTCGAGCGCTTTAACAATATGTTTACCTATTGTTCCGGATGCACCTATAATAATTATCCTCATCGTTTTTATTTTTATATACAACAAAGGTATTTCATTACTTTACTTTTATCAAGTAGTTACCTTTTTGTCAACTAATGACAGATTTGTTAGATTTGCATTTAAATGAGCACAACGGCAGAAAAAAAAGAAATTAATTATCACGGTGCTGATGAATGCCCCATAACGGCCACTATAAGCGTAATAGGCGGCAAATGGAAACCACCACTTATTTGGTTATTGCTTAAAGGGCCTATGCGGTTTGGCGAACTGCATAAAACTATGCCGGGCATGGCTTTAAAAGTATTATCAAGGCAGTTAAAGGAGCTGGAGGCGGATGGTATAGTGCTTAGAAAGGCTTATCCCGAAGTGCCGCCGAGGGTAGAGTATAGCCTCACTGAAAAAGGCCAGTCGTTAAGGGAAATAATGCACCTGTTGTCTGATTGGAGCCGGGCGCGTATACTTAATGTTTAACAAAAGTCAGCATTACAAAATAGGCAATGCTGACTTTTGCAGCTTATTGAGCAGCGGTGATTTTGCCGCCTTGTGAGCAGTTGCTTGAAGTCCAGTCGCCTGATAGTTTACCGCCGTTGCTGGTTAGTTTAATTACCATGCTATTGCACGGGGTGAGCCCGTTAGGGTTTTCAAACTCATAAGGTGTGGCTACATTAAGGGTTAGGGTGTTGCCTGCCAGCTTACCGGCAAACCTGCGCTTTTGCCTTGAGTTGTTAGGCCGGGTTATTTCAAATTGTCCGCGTATTACATCGCCGCACTGGTTAAGATTTAGCGCGAGCGTCCACGGGCCACCTTCCGAGTCGGGATTGGTCATGCTGCCGTTGTAAGTGCCGTCATAATCCCGTTTGGCTTTAAAATATATCAGTGTTGAATTATCCGCCGTAATAGGGTCGCCCTCATTTACATAAGTAAATTTGCCCTGTATCAGCACCACCAACAACTGTTCGGTTGTAGCGGTAGGATTGTTTCTGACCAATTGGCGACCAACCGCGTTGTTATGCAGATCCATTTTTTTAGCATACGCGGTGCCCGCTTCTGATTCGTGGGCGGTAGCCATTTTTTCGGCAAAGTCTAAGTCGGTATTTTTGGCCATTAATACGTTCCAGTAAGCATGGCGTATGGCATCCGCTTTACTGTCTTCAAACCCGGCATCAGCATCGCAAGGGTAATTTGTTTGGGCGGCAGCACCGGCCGGAACTACCGTTTTATAGGCTTTGTAGCTTTTATTAGGGTTTTTGATCACAACCTTCCATTCTTCAAGCGTAAGTTTTTGCGCGATGTTCCCAAGTTCGTTAGGTGTAATTGCGCGTTTGGCTACACTGGTAGTTTTTCCGTACTTAAAGTAGTTAAATAGTTTTCTGCCCAGGGCTTCCTCATTGTCGGTTAACGCAGGGTCATCCTTGGTGATCTTTTCATAGGCAGCTACAACCTCTTCAATGGTAGGCCTTGGATTTAAGGCGTTGATTTCGGCTTCGGTAACGGGGCCGTCCGGCAGAGTTGTCGGTTTTTCCTCATTGGAGTTTTTGCTGCAGGAGAATAGTACCAACAACAAAAATAAAAATGCTTTTTGTGGTAAAGTTTTCATAATAAATGCTTTGCTTAGGTAAGATGTGTTTGTTAAGCGAGGCAAATATTATAATTTATACAGTGTCAGATACTATTTTATCCCGATAAATGTAGCTTAAACCTAAAAATCCTGATTTTTAGGTAGGCGATCGATCCACTTACGCATTACATTAATTATGCTTACCAATTCATCCGGTTGTATAATGTAAGGGGGCATCAGGTATAGTACCTTGCCTATCGGGCGTAGCCAAACACCTTCGTCCATGGCGAAAGCCTTAAAACCATCAAGTGTAGCCGCGGTTTTAAATTCTATTACGCCGATAGCGCCTATTGTTCGTTTAGCGGCTATCGCTGTTGAGGTAATGGCGCTGAACTCCTGCTCAATAATTTTGTTGATCTGTTCAATTGTAGCCAGGTAATGCGCACGTTCAAACAGCTCAATGCTTTTTAGCGCTACGCTGCACGCCAGGGCATTGGCCATAAAGGTAGGCCCGTGCATGAGTGCTTTTTCATAACCGGCACCTAAAAAACTGTTATAAACCGCATCAGTGCTTAGCGTAGCCGCATGGCCCATATAACCGGCTGTAAGGGCTTTGCCCACAACCATAATGTCCGGCGTAACCTCCGCGTGCTCCGCCGCGAAGAATTTTCCCGTACGCCCAAAACCGGTTGCCACCTCATCAAATATCAGCAACACATTATATTTAGTGCAAAGCGCACGCGAGGCCTGTAGGTACAAAGGAGAATAAATGTGGAACCCTCCGGCGCATTGCACAATCGGTTCTACAATAAAGGCCGCTATATCATGACTATTGCTGATTAGTAACTGCTCCAGTTGGTCAATAGCCGGTTGTACCAGTTCGGCAGGCGCGTTAAAGCCTCCGCCGGGTATCTCCAACGTATAGCCTCGGTGCAGCACATTGGCAAAAGCCCGGCTGAAGTCCGAGTCGTCACTTACCTCCATGGCTTTAAAAGTATCGCCATGGTAACCATTTTTTAACGATATGATTTTGGTTTTACCCTCAAAGCCTGAATTCTTCCAATGCTGAATGGAGATTTTCAGCGCTACCTCAACACCTATCGACCCGCTATCCGAAAAAAATACATGGTTAAGTCCAGCAGGAGTGATGCGTACCAATGCTTCGGCTAATTGCAAAGCCGGTTCGTGCGTTAAGCCACCCAGCATTACGTGGGCAAATTTTCCGGCCTGTTCGGTCAGTGCATTATTTAGTTCCGGATGATTATAGCCATGAATTACCGACCACCACGAAGATATGCCGTCAATCAGCTTACGGCCATCTTCCAGTTCCATCATCACACCGTTGCCCGCTACCATTTTGGGTACGCGGTTAACCAGTTTCATTTGCGTGTAGGGGTACCAAAGCATAATTATCTGTATAAGATATGCAAAGATACATCTCCGCCGGATATCGCCCCGTCCTGATATGTTTTACTTTTTAGGTTGCTTAAACAATCCATCCTCATTTAAGGACATAGTGCTGCCCGCATCATCGTTTATGGTAGCGGTGTACTGCTGTTGGGTGCCGGTTATGGTAAGATTATTTTTTTTGCCCGATACCGTATATTCTGTAGCGGTCAGGCCGATTTCTTTCAGATCTGTTGAATAGGCCTGGTGTTTTTTAAAGTATTCCTGCTGTTTGTAATACACCAACCACAGGTATTGCTTTTGCAAATCGGTATAAGGAATGTTAAAACCAATGCCTGCATCCGTAGTTTTAGTGGTAAATTGCAGGTAGCCCCAGCGTTCAGGATAATGCATGCTGATTAGTCCCGGTGCCGACCATACCCAGTTACGCTCGGGCAGGTTTTTGCCTTGCGGGTTTCTAAGCTTGATGTACTTGCCGTTTACAATCCTGGTGTCCCACTCCACGCGCGAAAAGTTGATACGCCACTGGTTGCCATCAGCAGGTTTACCCGCGTTAAAACCAAATGCTATGGCCTTGAATGGTATGGCCAGTTCTACTGTCCAGCCTTTATCAATATCTTTAGGGTTATTCAGGGTGCCTTGCAGCTTTACAGCCGTACGCATACCGGGGGTGTCCCAGCTAATCAGTGCGTTGCCGCCATGGCGGTAAGCCTTGGGCATAAACAAATCAAATATTTTATTAAGCTGATTTACCTCAACTTCAAAATAATTACGGCCATCGTTATCCGGATCTACAAAAAGTTCAAAATCATTATCTTGATATATAACATCGTCATGATGAGTTAAATAAGCCCACAGATGCGGCTCATCCATTTTAACGGCAATGTACAGGGTGGTATCATCCCATAGCATTTTTAGCTGGGTATTGTAAGCAGGCTTAGGTTTAACGTCACCCTCAATATCTATAAAGCTGCTGGTCCATTTAGCCTGCTGCCAAATTTTATCGTTTAAATCACCATCAATTTTTGGTGGAGTTGTGGTGTGGGTGATGATATAATGATCGGGCGTGGTGAATAAATTGGTCATATCGCCAAAATCGGATTGGCTTTTGGCAGAAGTCGCTATCATCATTATAGCAAGCAGGAAGAACAGATTTTTTAACATGCCTAAATATAAGTAAATCAATTTTGCAATGTAAAATTGAAAATTTGACACGCCATAATTAATTATATGTTAATATTGTTTATAATGTAAGTTAAATGTAAAATGGGTTCCAAATATTCATAGTTTTTAAAATCTTTAAAAAGCAGCCTTTAAATTGGCTTAATGAAGGCGAATTTCAAGGGAATCAAGACTGGCTTTATCAGGCTGATCATATATGGAGCACTAATTTTTGGCGTGGCGGAGTTCATCCGCTGGGATGCAGGATTGGTGCATGGACAGGAATCAAAATTTGCAGAAGACTCGATGACGGAGCTTGCACAAAGCGCGCTGCTCATGTTAGCTGCCGCAATTTATATGTCTGTATTTATAAAATATAAGCAGTTTAAGGCGATTGCTTTCTTTCTATTCTGTTTTGCTACGGCATCATTCATCCGTGAGCAGGATTCATTTTTAGATGAAAATATATTTGACGGAGCCTGGCAAGCCGGGGTGTTCAGTTTGTTTGCCTTTATGGTATATTACCTGTGGCGTAACCGGCAGCATTTTATAAACAACATCAATGTATTTGTAAATACACAGGCCTTTGGTGTATTGATAACCGGCTTTTTAACTACTTATGTTTTTTCGAGACTGTATGGGCGTGGTAAGTTTTGGCAGGAGATTATGGAAGACCGCTACTTTCGTGCGGTAAAAAACGCTTCGGAAGAATGCACTGAGCTTTACGGCTACACGATACTATTGATTGCCGCCATAGAATTTATGCTGTTTGTAAAAAGGGAAGCCTCCAATTTGATTGTGGATAACAGGAGGGTGCTACCCAAAAGATCCGCGGAATTGCATGTAGTTTAAGCTGGATAACGGTCGTTGCCAAAATTGCTTAATCATAAGTGAGAATGATTTAAGATACCCGGCATCATTGGTGTAAATTTGGAGTTACCAATTGTACATCAATGAAAAAAAACCTCTACTTATTCTTTCTGCTATTTGCTGTTACTATAGTCAAAGCGCAGCAAGGCTACCAACCATCCACATCAAACCTTAAAGCCCGTGAGCATTTTAAGGATATGAAATTCGGCATGTTCATTCACTGGGGCATCTATAGTACCCTGGGCGATGGCGAATGGGTGATGGACACCCGCAAAATACCTTATAACGATTATAAACGCCTTGCCGATTTTTTTAACCCCCAAGCCTTTAACGCTAAGGAGTGGGTTGACCTGGCCAAACGTGCCGGTATGAAGTATATTACCATAACGTCCCGCCACCATGATGGGTTCAGCATGTTTGATACTAAACAGTCGGATTATAATATTGTAAAAGCTACTCCTTATAAAAAAGATCCGATGAAGGAATTGGCTGAGGAGTGCCAAAAGCAGGGTGTTGAACTTCGCTTTTATTATTCGCTGCTGGATTGGGGGCGTTCTGATTATGCTTATAAAAGCCCGATAGTTAACGGCGTGCCTGAAAAAGGCGATTGGGGCAGCTACATCAATTTTATGAAGGCACAGCTTACCGAACTGATCACTAATTATCCGGCAGTTAAAGGGATTTGGTTTGACGGGCACTGGGATCGGAAGAATGCGAACTGGCATTATGATGAGATCTATAGCCTGATCCATAAATTAGGGCCTGATATTATGATCGGTAACAATCACCATTTGGAACCGATACCGGGCGAAGATTTTCAGGCTTTTGAAAAGGATTTGCCGGGTAATAATAAAACAGGCTTTAGTGCAGATGCGAAAATTGGCAACCTGCCATTAGAAACCTGCGAAACCATGAACGGCAGTTGGGGTTTTAATATTAACGACCGCAACTATAAATCGGTAAAAGAGTTGGTGCATTACCTGGTTAATGCCGCCGGTTTGGATGCTAACTTTTTATTGAACATTGGCCCGATGCCTAATGGCAAAATTCAACCGGAGTTTGTGGATACGCTTGGTAAAATAGGCGCCTGGATTGACAAAAATGGCGAAACCATTTATGGTACCCGCGGTAACCTGATAAAAGCGCAGGCATGGGGTACCGTAACCGCGAAGGGGAAAACGGTGTACGCGCACATCCTTAAACCCACGGACAATAAGCAAATATTAATACCCGACTTTAAATTTTCACCAAAAAGTATAACTGCCTTTAACGGGGGTAAAAAGCTAAAGTACAAAAAAAGTAAAACCGGATTGATTGTTTATACTGATGAGCTTCCGGCTGATGATATTGATCAGATAGTGAAGATCACTTATTGATCAGTAAATCCGTGTACGTAAAAAAACAGGCTGCTTTAAATGAATAAAGCAGCCTGTTTTTATATTGTAGAATGGATAAAGCTTATGCTTCTTCCATGCTTTCACCGGTTACGGTTTGTTTGATCTTGACTTCCAGTTCTTCCATCAGTTCCGGGTTATCCAGTATCAGTTGTTTAACCGCGTCGCGGCCCTGGCCTAAGCGGGTTTCGCCGTAGCTAAACCATGAGCCTGCTTTTTTAATGATGCTGTAATCAACACCCAGATCAATGATCTCGCCTGCTTTAGAGATACCTTCGCCAAACATAATATCAAATTCAGCCAGACGGAACGGAGGCGCAACCTTGTTTTTAACAATTTTTACCTTAACGCGGTTACCTGATACTTCGTCAGTATCTTTAATTTGCGATATACGGCGTACATCCAAACGTACCGAAGCGTAGAATTTTAACGCGTTACCACCAGTGGTAGTTTCAGGGTTACCAAACATTACACCGATCTTATCGCGCAATTGATTGATAAATATGCAGCAGCAGCCGGTTTTACTGATGGTACCGGTAAGCTTACGCAAAGCCTGCGACATTAAGCGTGCCTGCAAACCCATTTTCGAGTCGCCCATTTCACCCTCGATCTCGGCCTTTGGTACCAATGCGGCAACCGAGTCGATCACCAGGATATCAATAGCGCCCGAGCGGATCAGGTTATCAGCGATCTCCAGAGCCTGCTCGCCGTTATCAGGCTGAGAGATCAACAAGTTCTCTACATCCACACCTAATTTTTTGGCGTAAAATTTATCAAAGGCGTGCTCGGCATCAATAAATGCGGCTATGCCACCTTTTTTTTGTGCTTCGGCAATAGCGTGTATGGCCAAAGTTGTTTTACCTGATGACTCAGGCCCGTATATTTCAATTACCCTTCCTTTGGGCAAACCGCCAACCCCTAAAGCTATATCAAGACCGATAGAACCGGTTGATATTACTTCAGTAGGCTCAACAACGGTATCGCCCAATTTCATGATGGTGCCTTTTCCGTATGATTTTTCCAGCTTATCAAGCGTAAGCTGTAATGCCTTCAATTTATCTGCGTTACTCATCTTTATTTATTATGTAACAAATATAAAACTTTAATTTATAAATACTAAAAAAATTAGTAAATTATTATGATTGATGTGTAAACATAATCAACAGGATAGGGCTATTCAAATATCTTTATCAACAACGCGCTTATTAAGCTCTCTGGTAATAACCGATAACTTTTTCTTTTTGGCGGCCTCTTTGGCCTTACGGGTTTTTAATGCTTCGGCTTTTAACAGAGCGGTTTCGGTATTGGCGCGTTCGTAATAGCGGCAAAACCAGGTTAATGGGCATATTTCGCATTTGGGCGATCGTGCTACACAAATATAGCGGCCGTGTAAAATAAGCCAGTGATGGGCAACGGCCAGTACATCCTGCGGCAGGTATTTAACCAATTCCTTTTCAACGGCTAATGGCGTGCGTGCGTTGTTGGTTAGTCCTATGCGGTTAGCCACCCTGAAAACGTGCGTATCTACCGCTATAGCCGGGGCATCATACACCACCGAGGCGATTACATTGGCGGTTTTGCGCCCCACGCCCGGCATCTTTTGCAATTGATCAATAGATGATGGTACTACGCTGTTAAATTGCTCAACCAGCATTTTACCCATGCCTGCCAAATGTTTGGCCTTGTTGTTAGGGTAGCTTACACTGCGTATGTACGGAAATATCTCATCGGCGTTAGCGGCGGCCAAACTCTCCGCATCCGGAAAGCGTTCAAAAAGTGCGGGGGTGATCTGGTTGATGCGCTTATCAGTACATTGGGCTGAAAGAATAACCGCTACCAGCAACTGGTAAGGCGAATTGTAATGCAGCTCGGTAACCGCGTCGGGTTGGTTTTTTGAGAAGTACTCTACAAAATGATAATAGCGTTCCTTTTTTTGCATGGGTATATTAACCTGAACCAGCAAATACGCCGGTACAGCAAAGGTATTCAGTTTACAGGCCGAATAATAATGTTATTGAAATTTGGGGGAGGGGAGTAATGGCTAATGGGTCATAGTTCACCCGGTTTTAACACCGGTACTTTTATCTTTCAGATCAAGATAACCTTACCGATACCCGTGAACTATGAGCCATCAACCTCCGTGTTTTTACTTGATGCTTTTTGAATAATCAAGTATGCGGTGAATGGTTTGAAGCCTTGGTTGCACTTGCAACTGGTTCAGATCCGTACGGAGCGAGTGAAAAAACATCATATCGTCCGCATTCAGATTTTCTGTATGCCCTTTTTCTTTCACTATAAAATGATTAGTGACCGCAAATAAATTTTTTGTAGAGGTTTCGTCCATACGCCTTTTTATGTTTTTTATAAATCAATAACGCAAGCAAATGTGAAATATTTTGCTTTTTAAAAAAATCGCTAAAAAAATTTCATCAAAATTTCATGTTGGGTTCAAAGCCTGCTCCCGGATGGATACAGGCTTTATTAAGCAAAACTTGCCGTATGGAGGTTTACGTATTAAACGTAGTATGGTTGCAATATTATTTAACTAATAGTAATTATTTATTTAATGTTCATCTCCTTTTTAAGAAAACGGCCGGTAAAGCTATCCTTAACCTTACATAAACCTTCGGGCGTGCCCGAGAATAATATCTTGCCTCCGCCGGATCCACCTTCAGGCCCGAGGTCTATCACATGGTCAACCACCTTAATTACATCCAGGTTATGCTCGATCACTAAAACCGTGTTGCCTTTATCCACCAATTGGTATAGCACACCCAGCAGCACGTTGATATCCTCAAAGTGCAAACCAGTAGTCGGCTCATCTAAAATATAAAAGGTGTTGCCGGTATCTTTTTTTGAAAGTTCGGTAGCCAGTTTTACGCGCTGCGCTTCACCGCCTGATAACGTGGTTGATGATTGCCCGAGTGTGATATAGCCCAAACCTACATCAAACAAGGTTTTTACCTTACGGTGAATGGATGGGATATGCTCAAAAAAGCTGGTGGCATCTTCAATGCTCATGTCCAGCACATCGCTGATGGATTTGCCACGGTAGCGTACCTCCAATGTTTCGCGGTTGTAGCGTTTGCCGCCGCACTCTTCGCAGGGCACCTGTACATCGGGTAAAAAGTTCATTTCGATCACCTTCATGCCCGCGCCCTGACAGGTTTCGCAGCGGCCGCCCTTTACGTTGAATGAGAAACGACCGGGCTTATAACCACGGATCTTAGCTTCAGGCAATTGCACATACAGGTTACGGATGTCAGAAAATACACCCGTATAAGTAGATGGATTTGAGCGTGGTGTACGACCGATAGGTGTTTGGTCGATCTCGATCACCTTATCAATATGTTCCAGACCCTCAATACTGCCATAAGGCAATGGTTGCTTTTTGGCGCGAAAGAAGTGGTGGTTCAGAATCGGGTATAAGGTTTCGGCTATCAGACTTGATTTACCGCTGCCCGATACCCCGGTAATGCCGATCAGTTTACCCAGCGGAAACTCTACCGATACATTTTTAAGGTTGTGGCCCGTGGCTTTTTTAAGTGCCAGTTTTTTACCGTTACCTTCCCTGCGTTTTTTAGGGATGGCTATTTCACGCTCGCCGTTTATGTATGAGGTGGTAAGCGTATGCTCGGCCATTAGTTGCTGCGGTGTACCCTGGGCTACAATTTGTCCGCCATGTACGCCGGCTGCCGGCCCCATGTCTATCACATGGTCAGCCTCTAAAATCATATCCTTATCGTGCTCAACCACCAGTACGGTATTGCCCAAGTCGCGCAGGTTTTTGAGGGCGTTGATCAGCCGCTCGTTATCGCGCTGGTGCAGGCCGATGCTTGGCTCATCCAGAATGTACATTACATTCATGAGTTGCGAACCAATTTGCGTTGCTAGCCTGATGCGCTGCGCCTCCCCACCCGATAAGGTTTTGGCGGTACGGTCAAGCGTTAAATAGCTTAATCCAACATCCAGCAAAAAGCCAATGCGGGCGCGGATCTCTTTCAATATCTCGCGGGCAATAACGTTTTGGCGTTCGTTTAACCTGTCCTCAATGTTATCAAACCAGCTTTGCAGGTTATTAATATCCATGCAGGCCAGCTCAAATATGTTCTTTTCGTCTATTTTAAAATGCAGCGATTCCTTTTTCAGCCTCGCGCCGCCGCAGGTAGGGCAGGTGCGCAGCACACGATAGTTTTCCATATCGTCCAGGTCATCATCGCCGCGGCGTTCCTGCTGCTCTTCCAGCATTTTAATAATGCCTTCAAAATTGATGGTATAACTCTGAACGTTCCATTTATTGTACTCAACAGCAACGGTTATTTTTTCTTCGGTACCGTTAAGTATAATGTCAATCTTATCGCGTTCGAGCTTTTCAATAGGTGTGGTTAACGAAAACTCAAACTTTTTAGCCAGCGCTTTCAACACCTGGAATATCCAGGTTTCGCGGTACTCGCCCAGCGGGGCTAAGGCACCGTTTTGTATACTTAATTTGGGGTTAGGAATAACTGATTTTTCATCCACCTCAAAAATATAACCCAGGCCGTTGCACTTATCGCAAGCGCCATACGGCGAGTTGAACGAAAAGGTATTAGGCTGCGGCTCGTCATAAGATATGCCCGATACCGGGTCCATCAGGTATTTACTAAAATAGGATACATTGTTATCCTTATCGGCAATGCGGATGATGCCTTTGGCCAGTTTAAGTGCCGCCTGTACCGAACTGTAAAGTCTTTTGCTATCCTTTTCGCTGATCACCAGGCGGTCAACCACAATATCAATATCGTGTATCTTGTAACGGTCAACCTGCATTTTGGGGGTAACATCCATAATGGCGCCATCAACCCAAACCTTGAGGTAACCTTGCTTGCGGATCTGCTCAAACAACTCGCGGTAATGCCCTTTACGGCCTTTTACGGCCGGTGCCATAATGTTTACCGGCTGCCCGTCAAACTTTTCGCTGATGGTGCGTAATATCTGGTCCTCGCTCATGCGCTCCATTTTTTCGCCGGTGGAGTAGGAATAGGCCTCGCCCGCGCGGGCGAAAAGCAGGCGCATAAAATCGTAGATTTCGGTAATGGTACCTACTGTTGAGCGCGGGTTTTTGCTGGTGGTTTTTTGCTCAATGGCAATTACCGGACTAAGGCCCGATACCTTATCCACATCCGGCCGCTCCATACCGCCCATAAACTGGCGCGAGTAAGCCGAAAATGTTTCCATATAACGGCGTTGCCCCTCGGCATAAATGGTATCAAACGCCAGCGATGATTTACCGCTGCCGCTTAGCCCCGTTACCACCACCAGCTTATTGCGCGGAAACGAAACATCAATATTTTTGAGGTTATGCACCCGAGCGCCATAAACTTCTACTTCGCTTTGTTCGCCCAGGTCAACAGTTTTTTCAGTCATACAGTATATTGAACAATATTAACCGCATACATACCGCTTGGTTTGGCCGGGATGTATTTTGCTAAAATTTTTTGCAAATATAGTTAAAAAGCCTGTGGTTTGATAAGGTGGAGATCTGAAACAATTATAAGCTAATCTTTTGGGCGTTCGCCAATAATGGAACTCCAGAATGCTATTACATCTTCAATGATTGTTATTGCTTCTATTGATATATTACCTATCTCAATATGTGTAAAAGCAATTGGGAATGTTGCAGGTAATGGTATACACATTGATATTTGAGGTAGTACCTTTTTCTTTTCAGAATGTTTAGCGTGATTACAAAAGATCCTTATAAATCTTAGCTTATGATTTATATCAGATAATTGATTTTCGTCAAATTCAAAATTATCTTGACCTTTCATAACCCTTACTTTTTCATCTGCTATATTTTTTAATTTATTACTGATATTATTGCTTTTCTGCATCCATTCAGGCGTTGAGTTAAGAGTCAAAAAGCAATTAGCAAGGTCATAAACATGAAGTGTCTTTTGATAAACCTGTAAATCGTATTTCGCTTTTTCAAACCAATCATAATAGTTATTTAATGTTGGAAGTCTTTCAAAGGTGATTTTTTTAGCTGTCATAAGATTGAATTAGATTATTTGCTGTATTAACGTCATGACTTCCTCACCCGCTTCAACACCAGCAAATTTTGCGCGTTCCTGGCATAACCGCTGATATTATTCTGATACAGATTCACCAGTTTATCATAATACAATACCACCACCGGCGACTGGCTCATCACCAGGTTATCCATTTTACGGTAGAGGGCATACCGTGCCGAATCATTATTTACCCGGTAGGTTTGCTCAAAAAGCCGGTCAAACTCCTTGTTGTTAAAGCCGGTGTAATTGGGGCCAAAGGGTATCTTGTTTTTGGAATAAAAGACAGAGAGATAATTCTCCCCGTCCGGGTAATCAGCGATCCACGATCCACGGAAAAAGTTAACCCCGTTTTTGGCGATCAGTTCGCGCAGGCTGGCTCCCTGGGTAACTTCCACTCGGGTTTTGATGTTCACGCGGTCCAATTCGCCTTGTATGTATTCTATCAGATCGCGGTAGGTGGTTGTGGTGTTTAACACAATTTCGGGCAGGTTGCGGCCATTGGGAAAGCCGGCTTCAGCAAGCAGGCGGCGCGCTTTATCAGGATTATAGCTGTAACCGTTCACCTGTCTGCCATCAAACCCCGGCATACCCTGCGGAATAAAACCGGCATAACCCGGCGTACCAATGCTATTGCGCAGGTACTTGATCATTTTTTGCTTATCAATGGCGTAGTTAATAGCCTGCCGTATCTTCAATCTTTTTAACGGCGATTTTTTTACGAGGGCGATATTGGTATCAATCAGTATGCCCAGGTATTCCGTATTCAAATACGGCCTGATATTCATGGTGAACTTTCCCCGATACTTGCTGGTTAGCTTGCCCGATTTGGTAAGAATGTCATCGCGATAGCTACCATCAATGCCATTAAAAAAATCCAGATCGCCTTTAATAAATTCCATAAAGGCGGTTTGCTTATCGCTGATAAAGCCTGCCTTTATCGCATCAAGATAAGGTAATGGATGGCCCGCGCTGTCCTTTTCCCAGTAGTATTCGTTTTTTAGCAGTACCATCACCTCGCGCTCTTTCCAGTATTTGAATTTAAACGGACCGGTACCGATGGGGTGGCTGCGAAAATCCTTACCGTAATGCTCTACCACTTCGCGCGGTACTACCGAACAGTATTGCGCGGTAAGCAGGCTCAATAACGGCGGAAAAGGCTGCTTTAATTTGATGATGAACGTACTATCGTTTTGGGCGATGAAGGAATTTTTACCCGCTACCTTATCGCTAAAGATCCATGAGCCGGATGAGGCCACCTTTGGATCGATCAAACGGCCGAAGCTGTACGCGAAGTCAGCGGCTACGCACCTGCGCCCCTTGCCGCCGTGAAACAGCGGATCGTCATGAAAAAAAACGTCATTACGCAGATGGAAAGTGTATTGCAAGCCATCGGTACTAATGTTCCAGCTTTTGGCAATGCAGGGTATGCTTTTCAGGCTATCGTTAATATGCACCAGGCCATTATAGAGCTGATTATCCATCCAAAGGGCATTCTGGTTGCGGGCAAAAGCCGGGTCAAGCGAGGTTAAGCCATCCTCCAGGTTGATGTTAAATATGGTACGGCTGTCATCCCGGTAATTATCACGACAGCTTATAAATGTAAGTGCTAATATGAAGCCAATAAAGGTTTTTGAAAAGCGAACAGGTATCATATTAATAATGTATATATAAATAATATGCAATTAAACCTTTAATATAAGGCTTAATCAAACAATCGTGCCGCAAAAAATAAGCCGCATATAAAAACTGTCAACCTTTTGACAAAAGATATGTTATACACAACAAATAATAAATACAAAGACATGAAAAAGCTATTTCAATACACCTTAGCCATTTTAGCCCTAACCGTTGTAATTTCGGCGTGTTCAAGCACCCGCAGCACTACCTCATCACACGTTCCGCGCGACAGGTTTGTAAACACCTGGGTATGTAACACGGTTACTTATGAGGGTGGTTTATTACCCAACGCCGTACAATCTGCATTTGACCAAGCACCACCGAGCGCCTTTGTTGGCAGCACATGGAAGCTGACCAATAGCGGTAACGGTATGTATACACTAAATAACGGTACATCACAATCTATCTTTTGGTCGGTATTTGAAGGCCCTAATGGTACACAGTTCCAGTTTAAAAAGATATACGAGGGCGATAAAGCTAAAAACGTAGCCGAAGGTTACCGCCTGGATGTAGGCGCAGCCAATAAAGAAACCCTTGTATTAAAAACACCGGTACCTATCGGCGCGCAAATGGGTTATGTAGTTTACACATTCAGTAAAAAATAATATTAATTTTAATATATAGCAAAAAGGCAGGATCAACGATCCTGCCTTTTTTTACCCCACCTAAATCCTCCCCAAAGGGGAGGATTTAGGTGGGGTTTACATCGCCGGCGTAAACTTCAAGCACACCGGCTTATCAACCTGTGTTGAAGTTACCATAACACCGATCTTCCCTGTTGCCGGGTCGAGTTTAAATACGTTAATGGTATTGGTATCCTGGTTGCCTACCAGCAAAAATTTTCCGGTTGGGTCGATCACGAAATTACGCGGAGCCTTGCCGCGGGTTGGGGTGCGGTTTATGAAAGTCAGCATGCCGTTTTCGCTGTTGATGGCATAGGTTACTATTTCATTGGCATCGCCACGGTTTGAGGCATAAACAAAACGCCCGTCCGGCGATACATGGATATCCGCAGCACCAACCGCACCCTTAAAGCCATCAGCCAGCATCGTTACCGATTGTATTTGCTTTGGCTTGCCGCCATTGTATTCAAACGCGGTTACCTGGCCGGTAATTTCCTGCACTACATACATGTACTTTTTATCGGGTGTAAAATCAATATGGCGCGGGCCGCTTCCTGGCGATACATTAATTACTTCAACCGGTGCCGGGCCTAAGGGCTTTGAGTCGCCGCTGTTGTATTTTTTAATGTTGATCTTATCCGTACCGAGGTCAGTCATCAACAGGTACTTTTCATCCGGAGATAATACCGCGCTGTGTGCGTGCGGGCCTTCCTGGCGTTGCTTGTTAACGCTGCCGCCCTTATCCTGGATAACCTGCGCCGCCGGTTTTAATGAACCATCCTCATTTACGGGCAATGCCGCGAATGATCCGCTGCCGTAGTTCGCTACAAATACATGCTTCCTGTCCTCATCTACCGAGATGTAGCATGGTGATGAGCCGCCGCTTTTTTGCTTATTGATAAAGGTGAGTGTGCCCCCTTTTGGCTCAAAGCTATAGGCGTAGATTTCGCCATTGTCAGTTTCGCTTACGGCATAAACAAACTTTTTATCCTTATCGATACACAGGTATGATGGGTTGGGTACATCCTCACTTTGACTGAGGTAAGCCAGCCTGCCGGTTTCGGCATAAAAACGATATACGGATATGCCCTTGTTATTCTCGGTATTGTAGGCCCCAACAATCAGATCGAATGTTTTAGGGCCTTTCTTTTTGTTTTGAGCCTGCATTATAACAGGAGAGAGCAAGGCCAGTGCCAATAATAATTTTTTCATAACGATATAGGTGTTAATAATGCAAGTTATGTAAAATCAACAAAAAAGCCCCTAACGGGGCTTGTATTATAATAAGTGCTTTAACTGTATTAGTTCCTTTTCTTCAAGGTGCCGCCAGCGGCCACGGGGCAAATCCTTTTTGGTAAGCCCGGCATATATCGCCCTGTCCAGTTTAACTACCTCGTAACCTAATGATTCAAATATGCGGCGCACAATACGGTTTTTACCGCTGTGTATCTGTATGCCAATCTCACGTTTTGTACCGCCCTGAACGTACGATACCGAATCAGGTTTTATTAAACCATCTTCCAGCTCAATACCATATTCAATCTTATTTAAATCGCCCTGGGTTAGGCTTTTGTTCAGTTCAACCTGGTAAAGCTTAACAATGTTGCTGCGCGGGTGCGACAGCTTGTCGGCCAGGTCGCCGTCGTTGGTCATCAGTAATAAACCCGTTGTATTGCGGTCTAAACGGCCAACCGGGTAAATACGTTCTTTGCTGGCTTTTTCAACCAGGTGCATTACGGTACGGCGCTCCTGCGGATCATCGGTAGTTGTGATATAATCCTTTGGTTTGTTAAGCAGAACGTACACCATTTTTTCGCGCTTCAGTGTTTCGTTGTTATAACGAACAACATCCTTAGCCGGATCAACCTTAAATCCTAACTCAGATACCACTTCGCCATTTACTGAAACCACACCCGCCTCGATCAACTCATCGGCTTTGCGGCGCGAGCATATACCGGCATTGGCTATATAACGGTTCAGCCTGATCAGGCCATCATTTTCTTTCTTTGGCTCCGCCGGATTTTTACGGCCGCGCATGGTTCTGTTTGGCGCGTTGTTGGGATCGTCAAAATTCCTGGTGCGGCGGTCATCTCTTTCGCGGTAAGGTTTATCCTTAAAGTCAGCGTTCTCGCGCTTTTTATAGCTGCCTTCGCTACGGCCACGGGTATTTCTGTCGCCGCCAAAGCTTTTTTGTGGCCTGTCGCCATCTGTTGGGCGACCGCTGTATGGTTTTGAGCGCGATGATGAAAACGGCTTTTTATCGCCAAACTCACTGCTGCCCTCGGTATTGCGTTTTGGCCTGTCGTCGAATTTATCGGTCCGTCCGGAAAACGGCCTGTCGCCACGGGATGCAAAGGGCTTATCGCCACGGGATGCAAAAGGCTTGTCGCCACGTGCTGAAAACGGCTTGTCGCCACGTGCCGAAAACGGTTTGCGGTCGCTGGTTTTATCTTTGTCGAATTTTTTTGAGGGATTGTAGTTATCATCTTTGTCACTTTTGGCGGAGAATTTACCGCGTGATCTGGATGATGGTCTTTTTGAGTCGTCACCTTTTGAGAATTTTCCGGGTGATCGGGTGGACTTGTCGTCGCGACTGTTCCCTGGTCTTTTAAATACCATAATTTTTTGTTTTACGCTTCGCAGCGGGGTAACAAAGTTAGGTTTTTTAAACGGATTTTACAACTTTTTATATTAGCGCAAAAACCGTGTTTAACAGTACTTTACAGCCGTTTTTTGAGGCCTTGAAAAACCGCCAAAACACTAAGTAAATTGTAAGTATTTGATAATGTGATTTATATAACGTACTTTTGCAGCAAGTTTTACATATTGTACACTAAATGGTAGAAAAAGAAATGACAAAAAAACACTTAATTACGTGCTCCGTAATGTTGGTGGTAGTTATCATTTCGGCTTTTGATCTTTCTAATGCAACAGTAGTTAAACGGCCAAGTGTGGCGCATAACGCAACCCGGTTCGCACTAATTGAACCGCCCAAAAATGAGGTTGCCGATTATAGTTTTGCCGAAGAAAATTTGCCCGTTGAAAACAAACGGGTAAACCGCAAAATGAGCTATTCGCTGTGGATGCATTCTTACACAAAAGTTCAGTCGAACATTCTGCATATTAAAGCAGAAAAGCTATTTCCGGTAATTGAACCGATACTTGCCCGGTACGGTATTCCCGAAGACTTTAAGTACCTCCCGCTGGTTGAGTCGGGCCTTCGCGAAGGCACTTCACGCAAAGGGGCACGTGGCCCATGGCAGTTTATGCCGGGTACCGCGCGCAGCTATGGCTTAAAGGTTAACAAGACAAAAGACGAACGCTTAAATATGCGTAAATCAACCATTGCAGCATGCAAGTACCTTAACGAGTTATATAATGAGTTTGGTAGCTGGACGCTGGCTGCCGCCGCTTATAACAATGGCTCAATTAAGCTGGAGAGAGCCATGCACAAGCAAAATGAGGACAACTACTTCCGCATGCACCTTAATCGTGAAACCGGCATGTATGTTTACAAGCTGGTAGCCATGAAACAAATTATTGAAAACCCTGAGAAGTACGGGTATAAAGAATTTTACGCGCAGGTAAATTATAACACCAACCTGCTATCGTTAAATTAACTATTACCATTACGGAGCACAAGTAAGCCTGCCTTTATGTATTAAGGGCAGGCTTTTTTATAGGCATTAAAATCGTTCTTCAATAAATTCCTTACCTGCTGCTACACCGGCCATGCCCCCGCTTGCAACAGCCGCCGATACAGCGCGCATTGGCGAGGTGCAATCGCGCAGGCAAAAATACCGGAGTATGCTGGTTTCCTGCATCATATCTACCTTAATATAACCCTGTTCGGTAAATTCACAGCCCAGTTTTTCAGTAACATCAATATGCTGAACAAATGGCACACGGGCATATAACGCTTTTAACGCATGCGCCTCACCATTGCTTAATATTAATTGTTTAATGTAACCATCCTGATGCTCAAATTTGTTTGCCGGTATTTGAACAACTTTAATGTTATTTCTCTCCAAAGCCCGGCGTTGTTCTTCACTGAAACTGGCTTCGCCATTGGTAAAAACGGTTAACTTTTTAGTCCAGTTTGAGATGAGTTGGGCCAAATCGTAGCCTACATCTCTGTTAGCTAAAATTCCGGTTTTTCACGGTATTCACAGCCATGGTAGATGGATATGCCCCAGCATTCGGCAAAGCCTTCAATCTCCGGAAATATGTCCTTAATCCCTGTCGCTATAATCATCTTTTGGGCGTGATAAGTAATATTGATATCTGCTACGGTCAGTTCAAAATTGTCGGAGCTGCCGGTAACTGCCGTAACGGTTGCGTTAAGGCTGGGGTATGCCGGCACATCTTTTTTGGCAGCGGCATGCATCTCGGCCGGTTTCAAGCCATCTTTCATAATAAAGTTGTGCGAGTGTGGCGTTTGGCGGTTGCAGAGTTTGCCGCTATCAATAATCAAAGTATTGTATAACGACCGGTCAAAAAAAGGCGAAAGCAGAAATGGTGTTGATTATTGACTAATGACCACGAACAATTGACAAACAAATTATTCGTTACATTTGAATATGAACGCACGCCAAAAAAAGCTTTCACCTTTCACCTTTCGCCTTTCACCTTTCACCTTTAAGCTTTCGCCTATAATCATCTTTCTGCTTTTCGCTTTCAGCTTCAATATAGCCAAGGCATCATCATTACTTATACCGATGGATGAGGAACAGAAGGATCACCTGAAATCGTACGGCATAGCTTTTTGGATATTGCAGAACGGCGGCGAAGTAGAATGGTTGCTTAATTACCGCGGCGGTAGTTTTATGATGGCTTACAGCCAGAAAACAGAGGCCGAATGCAAAATTCGCGGCGTGAGCTACCAGGTTATCGCGGATGCCGCCGCAACAGGCATACTTAGCGAGGTAAGCGATCCATCCGTAAATATGGATGTGGTTAAGCTGCAAAAGCCGCCCAAAATAGCGGTGTACTCGCCCAAAAGTAAACTGCCCTGGGATGATGCTGTTACCATGGTGCTCAAATATGCCGAGATACCCTATACCGTTATTTATGATGAGGAAGTAATAAAAGGCGAACTGCCCAAGTATGACTGGCTGCACCTGCACCACGAGGACTTTACCGGCCAATACAGTAAATTTTACGGAGCATACCGGTACGAGCAATGGTATGTTAATGATGTAAGTACTCAGCAGGCCACGGCAAAAAAACTGGGCTTTAACAAAGTATCAAAAATGAAACTGGCAGTGGCGCAAAATATTCAGCGTTTTTGCGCGGGTGGTGGGTTCCTGTTCGCGATGTGCGCGGGTACTGATACTTTTGATATAGCCCTCTCTGCCGCTAATACTGATATTTGCGAGGCCATGTTTGATGGTGATGGTGCCGACCGTGCCGCCCAAAGCAAGCTTGATTTTAGCCAGACATTCGCCTTTCAGAATTTTAGGCTGGATATGAACCCGATCTCGCACCAGTTCAGCAATATTGATGTGAGCCAAACACGGGCTGTTGAACGCAGTAAAGATTTTTTCACTTTATTTGATTTTTCGGCCAAGTATGATGTGGTGCCCAGTATGCTCACGCAAGATCATGACAAGGTAATTAAAGGCTTTATGGGGCTTACCACCGCCTATGCTAAAAATGTATTGAAGCCCGGCGTAACCATTATGGGCGAAATGAAGACAGCCAACGAGGCCCGCTACATTCACGGCGAATACGGCAAAGGCCAATGGACATTTTACGGCGGCCACGACCCGGAAGATTACCAGCACGCCGTAGGCGACCCACCCACTGACCTGAAACTGCACCCTAACTCACCTGGTTACCGGCTGATACTCAACAATGTATTGTTCCCCGCGGCGAATAAAAAGAAGCAGAAGACATAGGTGAGAATCAGGAATTAAGAAACAAGAATTGAGATGAATAGTTAAATCTTAATTCATGCCTCTTAATTCTTGAATCTTAAGAAAATCTACTGAAAAAACGTCCAGCTAACGCCTAATTTTAACAGGGCATCCTGCATAGGGTAGCGGTTAACGGTGTAAAAGCCTTTGCTGAACAGTCCCTGGTTAACGTAATCGTACTGCACAAATATATTAACGTGATCAATAGTGCCTTTAAAAAAGGCGGTGGCTACCGGGTATGAGCTAAAGGTAACATCCGGCCCGTTATAAAACTGGCCTAAGCCGGTAGCATAAGATGGTGCTACGTAACGTGTATTGTACCGTAGCGTAACACCCAGGTTATTATACAATACCTTAAACCAGGTTGATGCAAAATACAAGCTGCCGTAAGCGTAGATCTCCGGTGTGCGCAGAATATCCTGATAGTCGGTTTTTTGATAAACGCCGTAAGCATCCAGGTGCCATTTACGCCAGTTGAGGTTTTTACCCAGGCTTACCTTGATCATGTTGATAGGCGTACCCATCTGTTCCGGGTGCGCGTCGGTACCGCCGGGCTGTGCTGCAAAGTATATATAGTCGTTTATTAAAAAGTATTCCGCTTTCAGGTCAAGCTGCAGGGGAGTGTTGATATAGTTAAAAGAGAGGTTAGTGGTTTTAACATTGCTAAAGCTGTTGTTAAAAATATAATGGTTTGATATCCATCGCGTAGCCATTAACGGCGGCGAGGCATTTTGCAGGTAAGCGCCTAAAACAATACGCCCCACTTTGTTACTACCCCCAATCATCAGCTTGGCATCGTATAAAAAGTTACCAAAATCTCGCCCGGCTACAATTTGCCTTACATCGCCATCCAGCAATATACGGTCACTTAAACGGTAACCTATATGGCCCTTAACGGTAATATTCTGAAACAATTCGTTCTGCATTTTATTGTTGCGGATGTACAGGTTGCCAAACTCGTTGGTACCGGTATCCAGCACGTGCTGGGTGTAGTTGTACAGGTCATGCTCCAGCCCCAGATCCAGCTTAGCCTCGTTTTTCGCTTTTTTGCCACGCAGGTAAAAGCTGTACGAAAAATCGTTGTGCATACGGTTTACCGTCAGCGAATCATTTGAGCGGCGTGAGCTGAAGTAGTAATCCGGGAAAACATTATACGTGTCAATATCATCCTGCAAAAACTGGTACTTGCTGAGGGTATAGCTAAAAGTGTGTGTTACACGCTGTGTTGGCAGCAAGGTAGCCTTGCCCTTGGTTTTTACACTATCAACATGCCCTATAAAGTATGATTGCCGTAAATGGATACCGGCGGTTTTCCACTGCGTGTAACTTTGGGGCAGGCGCACCTGTTCCAGCGTTTTATCAAAGGTAGGGTCGGGGTCGGTAAATATAATGTCGTTTTTGAGTATCGCCCCGCTTTCGGGTGCTTTCAGGTTATTGTAGATCAGGTTGGCCAGCATGTTATACCGCTTGCTTTTTGACTCGTACCAGGTAAAAAACGCGGCGTTAACATCACTCACATTTTGCCTTAAAACGCTGTTGCTGCTGTAAAAGCCCTTTGAGCCGTTAAAGTTGAGGTTAAAGCCCACGTTAAAGCGCGGGTTTACATTTTGAGCATGGGTTATCCTCACAAACTGCTCTTTTGAGCCACCACCCACGTAAAACAGGTTGGTATATTGTACCCTTGCGCGGTAATAGTTAATATCTTCCGGCTTGATCAGGTATGGGTCGAGCGAGTGCAGGCCTACATCAAAACCAATGGTTTTCGCGGGCTCGAACAGCAAGGCGCGCTGCTGAATACCGGTATAACCACCCAGGCTGATCCGCGGACTACGGGGCTGGTTCAACGGCCCGTAATTCTCAAAATTGCGCAGGCTGGTATCTAAGGCAAAATCCTGCGTACTGTCGCCCATAAAACGTTCAGAGCTTACCCGTATCCACGAGGCATCAAACACGATCGAATCTTCTTTTTCATCCTCGCGCTTGCGCAGGGTGTCCATCAGCGCGTCGCCGCTAAGTTGTTTTTGAGGCGTGTTGCGGCTGGTATCGCGCATGTAATTGGGCGTACGCTGGCCGGGATATTGGGTATTGCCGCTCCCGTTAGTAGGGAATTGCGCGAACACGGCCTGAACGCTCAGGCTGAACAGTAAGATCAGTATATATTTCAGCTTGGCAAGCATTAGTTTCCTGCTATCAGTTCTTTTAATATCAGCGTAAGTTTGGGTTCGGCTTCCTGCGCTACGGCCAGTATCTCCTCTAATGATACAGGCGTAAGCACCTCCGGGAAGCCCTCGTCGGTTAATACCGATATGGCAAACACCGGCAGATCCATGTGGCGGGCAACAATAACCTCGGGCACGGTACTCATGCCAACCGCGTCGCCGCCAATTATGCGCAGGTAGCGGTATTCGGCACGCGTTTCCAGGTTAGGGCCTGTAACCGCCACATAAATACCCTTATGGCAAACAATATTATTGGCCGATGCGATATCAAGCGCCTTGCCGATCAGATCAATACGGTAAGGCTGGCTCATATCCGGAAAACGCGGACCAAGCTCAAACTCATTACGGCCGATCAGCGGGTTTTGCGGCTGCAGGTTTATATGATCCTCGATCACCATCAGATCGCCTTTTTTAAAGCCGGGGTTTAACGAGCCGCTGGCGTTGGATACATACAGGGTTTTAATACCCAGCATTTTTAATACCCTTACCGGAAAGGTGATCTGCTGCATGCTGTAACCCTCGTAATAATGCAACCTGCCCTGCATAGCCACCACATTAACGCCGCCCAGCTTACCAAATATCAATTTGCCGGAATGAAACTCAACGGTTGATATCGGAAAATCAGGAATGTTGGCATACATCAACTGCTTTTCGATCTCCATTTCATTAACCAGGCCACCCAAACCGGTACCTAATATAATGCCTGCTTCGGGCACAAAATCGCCAATACGGCTTTTAATGTATGCTGTTGTGCGATGAATATTCTCTAACATAACTTTTTATAAGGGCGGTAAATTCCTGTTCGCCGTCAATAAATTTAACACCTATGGGTAACACTAAAAAAGGCAGTTTATTAACCAGCGGCAGCAGTTGCTGTTCACCTAAACGCTGCGCATCCTTTTCTGTTGTGATAAGCAGTTTTTTTTCTGCCGTGCAGGCCACGAATTCATCAGCAAGTTTACTTATATTTTTTAAGCTGAACTGATGATGATCAGGATATTTATGATGAATAATTTTAGCTGTAAAACTTTGCAGATACTGTAACAGCGGAGTTGTACTGGCAATGCCGCTCAGTAAAAACACCGTTGTATCCGCATCAATTACCGCGTTGGAAACACTGCCATCCAGCCGTTGCAACGGCTGATAAGCGATGGATGTAAAATAAACCTTTTGAAATGCGAAGGGCTTTAAGCGCTCCGCAAGCTGTTCCCTGTCATTTAGAGTAAGCGAGTGCGGGCATTTACTTACTATTAATACATCGGCACGCCACCGGCCTAAAAACGGCTCGCGCAGGTTTCCCGCGGGCAGCATTAAGCGCGGCTCATTGATCCGGTTATAATCAAACAATAAAACACTAAAGCCCGGCTTTACCGCGCGGTGCTGGTAGGCATCATCCAATATAATAACTTCATTGGCGGGCATCAGCTTTTTTATGCCTGCAACCCTGTCGGCGCAAACAGCAACGGTAACATCGGCAAACTTGTTTTTAAATTGCGCGGGTTCATCGCCTACCTGTGTTGCCGCCGCATTTGTACCGGCTTCCAGGTAACCGGCTGTTGAACGACCATAACCACGGCTAAGGGTAGCCACTTTATATTCATTTTTTAGCAGGCGGATGAGATACTCCGTCATGGGGCTTTTGCCCGCGCCGCCTACATCAAGGTTGCCTACGCAAATAACCGGAAAGTTAAACAGCGTACTTTTAAGGATGCCGGCATCATAAAGCCAGTTACGGGCGCTTACCACCAGGCCATAAATAAGCGATAACGGAAATATTAACCAGCGCAGGTATTTCATAATAAGCCGTAAAGATAGCTAAAAGCAATGTTATGCATCTACAGGCCGGGCCAAACCGGTGCCCGGGAATTTATCCCTTAAATACTACGAGTAATTTTTGTACTATTGAGGCGTTATATACCGCTACCTGTTTTTATATTTGTGATGAATGAAGGTGAAAGACTTTAAGGTTTTAACGGCAATGCTGTTCATTACTATCTTTTTTTCAAAGATGGTAATATCAGTAGCGCCTGTTATTTTTCATCTGGATAACAAGGTAGTTAAGGCGGTGATCATGCAACTTGAGCATGAGAGCAAAGAGAAAGACACTGCCGAAAAAGACCTCTGCAAGGAAAAGAAATCATTCGACGAATATTATACCCAACTGGTTCGCTTTAAGCTGCATGTAGTTGAAGTGAACATATTGCACAATCAGGAAACCCTGATCTACCATTGCGCTTACGCTCCTGTAATACTTACCCCTCCTCCAAACGCCTAAGTAGTACTGCTAATTTTCGGCTACACGCCCTTTTTGTAGGGTGATAGCTTCTTTTTTATAACACACCACCACCAGTTTTATCAATTTTTTATGGATCAGCATGACCACACCGTCAGCGCTGCAGGCTTTTTTGACCTGCGCAAGTATTTTTTAGGCAAAAACCTGAAGCGGGACCTGCCTGCCAGCATTGTTGTATTTTTAGTTGCCCTTCCACTTTGCCTTGGCATCGCGCTGGCATCGGGCGCGCCCTTATTTGCCGGCATATTAACCGGTATAATAGGCGGCATAGTTGTTGGCGCGGCCAGCGGCTCGCAGCTAAGTGTTGCCGGGCCTGCCGCCGGTCTTACCGTTATTGTACTTAACGCTATTGCCACTTTAGGCTCGTACGAAACGTTTTTGTTGAGCATTGTAATTGCCGGGGGCTTACAGATCATCCTGGGCCTGATCAAGGCGGGCACAATCGGCAATTATTTTCCGTCGGCTGTTATTGAGGGGATGCTGGCGGCTATCGGCATCATCCTGATCATGAAACAGTTTCCGCACGCGGTAGGCTACGATGCTGATTTTGAAGGCGACGAAAGTTTTTCGCAGGCTGATTCGCACAATACCTTTTCGGAGATTACGCTGGCTTTATCCAAACTGAACTATGGAGCCGTTATTATCAGTGCCGTATCATTACTCATCCTTATTTACTGGCCAAAATTTAAAAAACTGGCCATAGTGCCCGCGCCGCTTTTGGTAGTTATAACAGGCATACTGCTCAGCATCGCCTTTGCGGGTACCGGCCTGGCCTTGCTTGACAAGCAGTTTGTAACCATACCCATTGTAAAGAACGGCGCTGAGTTTTTCAACCTGTTCAAATCTCCAAACTTTAGCGCCATTGCTAACAAAGAGGTTTGGATAGTGGCCGCAACCATTGCCATTGTAGCCAGTTTAGAAAGCCTGCTAAGCCTGGAGGCCGTGGATAAGATAGACCCGATCAAACGTGTATCGCCCACCAACCGCGAACTGGTGGCACAAGGCATTGGTAATGTAATAAGCGGTATGCTGGGCGGCCTGCCCATGACGGCCGTAATTGTACGGTCATCAGCCAATGTAAACTCAGGGGCACGCACCAAGGTCAGCGCCATTGTTCACGGAGTGTTTTTATTATTATCCTTACTATTGATACCAAGGCTGATCAACCTGATCCCGCTATCGTGCCTGGCGGCTATTTTGCTGATGACCGGTTATAAACTTACCCGCATCGAATTATTTAAGCATGTATGGCATAAGGGGCTCTCGCAGTTTATTCCGTTTGTAGTTACTATAATTGCTGTTGTATTTACTGACTTGCTGAAGGGTGTTGGCATAGGTATGCTGGTAGGTATATTTTACATATTACGCACCAACCTGCGTAATCCTTATTTTTACCGCATCATCAAAAACAATGAGGGTAAAAAAACCATCCATATCCGGCTTGCCGAAGAGGTATCATTTTTAAATAAGGCAGCTATACAAATAACCCTGACCAGCCTGCCCGAGGGAAGCGATGTGCTGATTGATGGATCGAACTCCAGGTACATTGACCCTGACGTGCTCGAAACCATCCACAACTTTAAGCATAACGCCTATACTAAAGGCATTATAGTGCAGTTACAGGATATTAAGGACCGGTATGATGTGCCCAAACTGAAGGAGTTGATCTATAAACCATGAAACCACAACGAATGACTAATTTTAAACTTTTACCGGCATGTAGCTGTTCACCACACGCCGTTTATACTGATAGAATAAGTTATTCGTTTTACAAATTATTGATAGCCTGGCTAACAGCCGGAGAGGAATTTTTAGAACAGCGGCCTATCACACTACATTATTATTTACTATCAAATTAATCAAGCAAAATTTAAAACACTTAATTACAAATATCATGTGTGCAAACAAATCATCAGAACTACACGACACAAGCCACATTACCTACGAAGGCTTGCTTGAAGGCAACAAACAGTTTGTGGCCAATACATTAAAAGTTGATCCGGAATATTTTGATAAACTGGCTAACGGACAGAAACCACCGGTATTATGGATAGGCTGCGCCGATAGCCGCGTACCGGCCAACCAGATAACCCACACCCAGCCGGGAGAGATATTTGTGCACCGTAACATTGCCAACATGGTTATCCATACGGATATGAACATGCTGAGCGTGCTTGACTACGCGGTGAACGTGCTCAAGGTAAAACACGTAATTGTAACCGGCCACTATGGTTGCGGCGGCGTACTCGCGGCTATGGGCAATACATCGGTAGGTATAATTGATAACTGGCTGCGCCATATTAAGGATGTTTACCGTTTTCATGCTGATGAACTGAGCGCCATTGAGGACGAGAAGAAACGCGGCGACAGGCTGGTGGAGCTAAACGTTATTGAGAACGTAAACAATCTTTGCAAAACCTCAATTGTACAAAACGCCTGGAAAAAAGGCCAGGATCTTAGTGTACATGGCTGGGTTTATGCCCTTAACACCGGCTTAATTACAGATATGAACGTAAGCCAAAATTCAAACTCAGGTCTTGAAGAGGTATTTAAATTCGTTTTGTAATAGCTGAATTGAATTGTTTATTTAAACCAAAAGCGCCCGTATTCAACGGGCGCTTTTGGTTTATTTTGATGGAGGGCATATTTATAAAACGGCCATGAAAAAACAGGCCATTACAGCCTGCTCTTTATTTAGTGATAAGGGTTTATCGAACTTGCGGGAATTGTGAGATACGTAACCTGCTGCAACCGTAAGGTATCAGCGTTATAACTTCTTCCGGTTGGTCGCGCATACCTTCGTTATAAATCATGCTGAATGGTATCGGGCCCGTCATATCATTATACAATTGCCAATCGGGGATGCGTTTGGCTTTTGCCTTTAGCATCAACGGGGCATTGTCCGGTGTCCAGGGGTAAAGCGGTATGTTCTTTTTATCTATCGAGATGCTTTGCTGAAACTTATCATCATCCAAAGCTACTAACCCATAATTCCACGGCGTGGTCGGGCGCATCTCATAGTATTCCTTGCCGTAGGCGATGGGGTCTTTATCATTCTTAACCAGTTTGGTTTCCTCACCAATTTTAAGGGCGTACACCAGCGGACCACGCTCAACCGATACTGAATTTTCATACCAAGAGTTTTTGTAGATGTGCATGGGCAATTGCAGTTCAACCACATCGCCGTTCTTCCATTGGCGGTCTATCTTCACTATCTGGTTGCCTTTGGCTTGCTGCAGTTCCTGTCCGTTCACTTTTATTACCGCATTTTTACACCATACAGGTATGCGCAGGTGAAAGGGAAACGATAACTGCTTAGCCTTTTTGCTGGTTAAAGTGAACTTTATATTTTCATCAAACGGATAGTTGGTTTCTTCTTTAAAAGTCACCTCTTTACCATCAGCTACTTTTGCCGTTACCTCGCTTGCCGAGTATACCAATGCGGCTATACCCCTGTCGGCAGTGGCGTACCATAGGTTTTGCGCAAATTTAGGCCAGCCCTGGTGCATGTTTGAGGTACAGCATGGAAAGCCTGATAGTAAGCCATAAACCACATCGGTACCGGCATGGTTTACGTCAAAGTTATGCACATGGCGGGTAAGAATTACCTGGTTAGCCTGCTGAAAATATTGGCGGTTCATGTAATCCTCCGTAGTTTGGGTTGGCAGGGCATTAAAGGCTATCTTCTCCAAACGGTCGGCATAATCTATATCGCCGGTAATTTCGAGCGAGCTTTCCAGCGTGAACATCATCTCCACTGCCGAGCATAGCTCCGAACCCTGGGTCGGGTTGTTGCCATGCAATGCTTCATCGCCGCCATACAGGCCATGCGCCATGCCGTTGTATTTGGTCAGGTCATGAAATCCCTTCTTCATGGCCTCCACATATTTTTGTTCGGGGTGATGCTGGTAGTAGATCAGCGGCTCCTTCATACCCTGCGCCAGGTTAACCCCGTGAATGCTGCCCGTGCGAGTAAGCATGTCGGTATCTAAAAACTCGCCTGTAAAGTTATAAGTCTGTTTGTGAAGCAAATCGGCCAGATCAAGCAGAAATTTATCACCCGTAATGTTGTACAGCCAGTATACTACCATCAGGTTATCGCCGCCGCGCAGACGTGCCCAAAACGTCCAGTGGTCGAGTGGTTTGGCAGGCAATTCCTTTAGCTGGTATTTAAAGTAATTGGTTAGCAAACTAATCACCCGCTTATCATTAGTTGCCATGTAGTATTGTTTCAGCACTTTTAGCATCACCATTTTTGGCCACCAGTCGCGGCTGTTATCGCGCTGTATGCCTGCCTCATAAGGGTAATCTTTAGAAGGCCCGAAGTATCCATCGGGCTGCTGGCTTTTTATAGACCACTCCACCCAGGGCTTTACCTTGGCAATGAGTGCCTTATCCTGCAAAATATAAGCCAGCGGCAGCAAGCCATCTATCCAGTAGGGGCCACGCTCCCATTGGTCGCCATCGCCGCCCAACCAGCCGTTACGTTGGTTCATCACCAGCGGGTAAAGCTCATCCAGTTTGCCGGTAGCGCCGTTTTTTTGGCGTATAAGCATTTCACGCAGCCAGCCTTGCGGCTTAATTGCACCAAGCGGTAGTTCGATATATGGATTTTGGCGTAAAGGTGCCCGGCTGGCGGTATAATTGGCTGTTTGACCGTTTGCAGCGATGGCAATGCCTAACACCATTGCGGAAACCATCAAGAACTTAGATCTCATAGTAACATTATTTTTAAGGCAGATAAAAATCAAATGGTTTATCCCGATCACACACCAAGTTACCATCATTATATTCCAATTCGGCTACATGTATTGATGTGCGCTTGGTTGAATAAGTAAAGGCATCGTCCGCATCGTGCCCGCCATCATTTTGGTGCGATTTACGGCCCGGGTGTGTAAAGTAAACAATATAAGCATGATCGCGGGTTACCACAACATCGGCATGGGCGCCGGTTGGCGTATCATCCGGGCGGTGGCCGGGCTTATCCAGCACCATGCCCTGGCGCTCCCAGGTTTTGGCATCCTTTGAGCGGTAAACCCGCTGGCCGTGCCATTCGTCGGTTATCATCCAGTAATAATCCTTAAACCTGAATATCTTCGGCCCCTCATGCTCCGGCC
This sequence comes from Mucilaginibacter sp. FW306-07-L, assembly GCF_058782065.1. Taxonomy (NCBI): domain Bacteria; kingdom Pseudomonadati; phylum Bacteroidota; class Sphingobacteriia; order Sphingobacteriales; family Sphingobacteriaceae; genus Mucilaginibacter; species Mucilaginibacter sp. FW306-07-L. The sequence continues at coordinate 1,038,774 of NZ_JBYSXI010000002.1, read as the reverse complement.
CGCCGATGGCCACTTTAGGGTCGGCTTTCCAGTTTATCAAATCAGCGCTTTCGGCAGTATAGGTATTGGCATTAGGGCCTTTGTACCAAATGTGCCATTTACCGTCGGGTAATTTCATCAGTGTTGGGTCGATGATACTGCCGTCGAGTTTCAGATCACCCAGAAATTTCCAGTCCCACAGGTTTTTACTGGTGTAATGTACCAGCCGGGAATTGCCGCCCCAGTGGTTATACACACCCTGAATGTAGGTAACAAACATGTGGTACGTTCCCTTATCATAAATTATCTCGGGTGCCCAAAAGGTATTGGTACCGCGCTCAAAATCTAAATTGAGCGTACCGCGATATGCCCACGTTTGCCCATGATCTTTGGAGGTAGCTACGCCGATAGCCGTACCATAGCAGTAAGCTACATCCTGCGTTTGGGCGTTGGCCCTGCGCTGGGTGTACAGCATCATCCAGGTTTTTTCGGCCTGGTTGTAAACCAAAACCGGGTCTGCAGCGCCGTCATACATCGGGTCGCGGTATAGGGGCGATGGTGCTTTGTGCATGCCGCCGCTATTTTGCGCAAAAGCCTGCCCGCATAGTGCGAACAGGCTTGCCAAATAATAAATTATTCGTTTTAAAACCATTTATTGATTGTTATTTAACCAACGCCGGATCATACAATTTGGTGTTCACTTCATACAGCTTGTTAACCGGCATTTTATCAACCGCGCGGTCGTAAGTCATAAAGCCGTTGGTTTCGCCCTCAACATCGGTAGTTTGGGTATATACCGCTGCTGAAAGGCCCAGCGGAATCAGCTCGGCAATACGCTTGGTAAACGAGGCATACTTCTCAAACATCTCATCAGAGTTTTTGAAGGTTTGATAACCCCAATTCTTTTTTTGCCAGGTATGTCCGTCAAGCGGCAAACCTAAGCCACCGAATTCGCCCAATACCAGTATGCGTTTTTGCCCGAAAACATCAGGCGCAGGCATAGCCGGGTGCGGGTAGTTATGTAAATCGATAATATGGCCGGTTAAGTAGAAGTTACCACCGCTGGCACTGTTCACCAGGCGAGATGGGTCTTTCTTCATTGTCCACTCCGTAATTTCAACAGTTTTAAACTGGCCCCAGGCCTCGTTGAACGGTGTCCAAACCACAATGCTCGGGTAGTTATGCAACACGTCCATAATAGCGTTCCACTCCTTACGGTAGTAGCCTTCTGATTCGGGGGTACGTTTTTGGTCAGTACCATGATCCAGCACGCCCGGGCGGTTTTCCCAACCGTTACCTAAGTCGCCGCTTGGCATATCCTGCCATAACAACATACCTTTTTTATCACAATAGGTATAGTAAGTAGCAGGCTCCACCTTAATGTGCTTACGTATCATATTAAAGCCCATTTTTTTAAGCTGATCAATGTCGTATATCATCGCCTCGTAAGTTGGCGGCGTATACAAACCATCAGGCCACCAGCCCTGGTCAAGCGGGCCATACTGAAAAACGAATTTGTTGTTCAGCATCATACGCTGTATACCATTGGCATCAGGCGCCATTGATATTTTGCGCATGGCGAAATAGCTGGTAATTACATCCACCGCTTTGCTGTTACGCAGCAGGGTGATCTTCAGGTTATAAAGGTTAGGGCTCTCGGGCGACCAAAGTTTCTCGTTGGTTAACGGAATAACAGCCGTTTCGCTTGCGTTTTGTTGCTTTTGGGCGATAACGGTTTTACCATCAAGCACCTCTATTTTCAGGTTATCACCGGCTTGCTTATTTTCGATATTGGCTGATATGGTGATGGTATGCGCATCAATATCAGGTGTTTGTTTGGTTGACACGATGTAGGCCTTTGGCACAGCTTCCAACCAAACGGTTTGCCAGATACCGGTAACCGGGGTGTACCAAATACCTTCGGGCTTTTTCATTTGCTTGCCGGTTGGCTGCGGGCCATCGTTGGTTGGGTCCCACACGCGTACCACAACATCCTGCTTTGAGCCGCCTTTTAAAAACGGCGTAATGTTAAATGAGAACGGATCAAAACCACCCTCGTGCTTGCCCGCGCTTTTGCCGTTCACAAACACTTCTGTTTGCCAGTCAACTGCGCCAAAGTGCAACAGCACCTCTTTACCTTTCATGGATGATGGCACATTGATGGTATTTTTATACCACAGCAAGCTATCCTTACCTACGGTGCGGCCTACGCCTGACAATGCCGACTCAGCAGCGAAAGGCACCAATATGCTACCCTCGTACTTGGTTGGTGTCGACGCGTTTTTAGGCGTAATGGCATAGCTCCAAAGGCCGTTAAGGTTTTTCCAGTTGTTGCTGCGTACCAGCATAGGGCGCGGGTATTCAGGCAGCGGGTTTTTAGGATCAACCTTTTCGGCCCAGGGGGTAACAATACGGTCTTTAATCAGGTGCCATTGCCCCTGCTGGGCATTAGCCGTTACGCAGGCCGTTAGGGTAATTACTGCTGCGGATAAAAATTTTCTCATTATTGAATTATGGATTTGTTGCTGTGCTGAACAGTTAAAGGGGCACTGCTCTTGCAGCAGAAACCCCTACCTTGTAAATTTAAAGTGTTATTTTTTGTAATGGTGAGTAAATCATATCATCAACACCCGCAATTTTTAACCCTACACGGGCAAACACATAGCCTTGCGTTGGCGTAAGGGCAGGCACGGTAGCCGTTAAATTTACAGTGCCGGTAACAGCGCTGCCGGCTATTCCGTTATTCGCTACGTTCTCATCGCCGTTGCTTGATACAAACTGGGTTTTATTTACGTACAACGTAACCCTTTCTATATCACGTGCATTAGCATCGGTTATTATTTTGTTAACCGAAAAAGCCGCGGTAACTGCCCTGCCACTAACTGAATACTGAACATCATTTATCAGGTAATAAGGTGTTACCTCCAGATCCATGGTTTTATCGCCGCTGATGTTAACGCTCAGCGAATCGCGCGTGGCACTGGTTTGGTTCCACCTGAAAGGGCCTTGCACACCCGGAATGATCAGCTTATAATCACCCTCGAACAAGAGGAAAGAAAACGCGCCATCCTGCGTAACATTGCCTATAATAGCGCCTCGTTTACCAAAACCACTTTGATACAGTTCCACCGGAACCTGGTTTTGCTCAACATTTATGGGCGTGCCGTTATAAACAAGCCTGCCTTTAAAGCTGGCCTTGGGTGCCTCTTTAGTATCTTTTTTACATGATGCAACCACTACTGTGAGTGCTACCAACATAATATATTTGAACTTAAATCTCATAACTATATAGCTTTAAAAACTTATTGATTCGGCTGTTTAACAATCTTAGGGTTTCGTGATAATATATCATCATTTATCTGCGAATAATAATTACCTGATTGAAACCTGTTGGCTCCTGTTACCCTGCCCAGCTTAATTTCCCTGAACATCCATTTACCATGGTTGGGGTTACCCGGATTTTGATACAGGTAAGGCCACAAGCTAAATGGCTGAGTATTATGCTTGGTTGCTGAGCCTATATCGCTTTTCAAATCAGCAACCGTCATGTTAGCACCATCCCATACAATATGTGCCAGCCTCCAGCGCTTCATATCATACAAGGTATGGCCCTCAAACACCAGCTCAACCCGGCGTTCGTGCACTATACGGTCAAAGCTCAACGCGGTTAATGGTGTAGTTAAGCCAGCACGAGAGCGTACCTGGTTAATATAGTTAAGTGCTTTGGTTTGTTCGCCAAGTTCAAAAGCGGCTTCAGCACCATTCAGCAACACCTCGGCATAACGGTAACGTATAAAAGCTACATCGCTACGACGGCCACGACGGCCTGAACCTGTTACCGGATCAAGATATTTACGAATATAAAACCCGGTTTGTGTACGGAATTCCAAGCCATCTGACGGGCCATCCAAGCCTATTGCAGGGGTTGACGTACCCGGTAAATTACCGTTTGATACAAAATCACCGGCAGCATTTTGATAACCGGCCCTCACATCAATAGCCGCCCCTTTATAGATTGAGCCGGGCAACATAACGGTGCCTGCTAAACGGGCATCGCGGCCGGCAAATATATCCTGCTGATTGGTATAATAAATCGGATCGCCGCTGGCATCAACCGTAGGTATTGGCGCATAGGTATTATCCAGTTTTTCAAATGCCTGTACTATATTAAGTGAAGGGTTTAAGCGGCCGGCATCAGCACCCTCTTCAGACCGTGAGTATGGTTGATTGTTTACGGTATAGCTATGTACCTTATTGGTACCTACCTTAAAATCCTCAATAAAAATACTCTCACGGTTAACTGAGCTCTTATCCAGAAATACAGCGGCAAAATTGTCAGCCAGGTTAGGTAGCGATTTATATAAAGCATAACCACCCGCTTTACCTTCAATCAATGAATCAGACGCTGCAAGAGATTTTTGATAGTAGCTTGTAGCCATTGATGCCGGTATGCCAACCTCATCGCCCGGTAGGGTAACGGTAGGTGTTCTGAAGCCGTATTTGGCAATTGAACCGGCGTAAAGCGCTGCTCGAGACATCATGGCAAAGGCAGCACCTTTAGTAGCTCTTGATTTAGTATCAGGATTTGAAGGCAGATCATTTTTTACAGCGGTTAACTCACTTAAAATAAAATCATACACTTCAGATTCTTTAGCCCTTGGCATTTGCAAGTTGGTTACATCACCCTCATACGTCATTGATGTGGTGACAAGCGGCACACCACCCATCCTTTTTACCATCTCGAAATAGTAGGCGGCACGTAAAAACCGACCCTCGGCAATAAATCTCTTTTTATCGCCTTCATTCAGCCCGGTTGCGGCCGTGGCACGCTCTATAAATAAGTTGATATCACGTATGTAACCGTAATCCCAGGTACCCCATTCGCCCCAGCCCCAACTGGTACGCTGCACAATGTTAGAACTGCCGTTTTCTGACGGGAAAGCCTCGCTAAAGTCAGCAAAGCTGGCCCAGCCATTATCAAGACTCGAAAAGTCAAGCTGCCGCTGGTATAGGTCGGCTACTACCGACAATACTAACGCAGGGTCAGAAAACATTTTATCTGTCGGAACGACGTCCCTTGGCTCAATATCGAGATAGTTATTGTCTTTACACGATGCTGTTACCAACAGCGCCGCACTCATGGTTATAAAAAAAATCTTTTTCATGTTAAACTCAGCTGAATTGGTTAGAAAGTTAAGTTAACGCCAAAGTTGAATACCTTACTTTGCGGAAACTGTAAACCATTGTCGTCCACAACCTCCGGGTCAATTCCAAACTCTTTGAGGTTATCAAATGAGAACAGGTTGTAGGCGTTTACATAAAATCTGGCTCTTTTAATTTTAATTTTTGAAAGTACTGCTGCCGGCAGGCTGTAGCCCAGCTCGAGCGTACGCACACGTAATTGCTTTACGTTATGCAGCCAAAATGTTGAATTACGCTGACCGGCAACTTCGTAGTTACTGCTGCCCGAGTGGCCCGGATTATCGCGGTTGGCCGGATATTTACCCGGAATCCACTGGCTGTTCAGGTCATACGGATCAGCGCGGTGCCATCTGTCCTCAAATATGGTATTCAGGTTACCATTGTTTTGGAATGCCCAGCGGGTTTCCCAGTTTTGGAACCAGGTATAACCAGATGCGCCTGAAAAGTCGGCATGGAAATCAAATTCTTTGTATCCTAAAGCGATGTTAAAGCCGAAGTTGATGTTAGGTTGCGTACCATAACCAAAGCCTATCGGCCTTTCGTCGTAACCATCTATCCGGCCATCACCGTTTTGATCTTTATAGATCAAATCGCCCGGGATAAGGGTTTTGTTACCCTTGCCATCAATATTAACCGGGTAATTGTTGATCTGATCAATTGATTCAAACTGGCCAATTACCTCATGTCCCCAGTCAAGGCTCTTGTAACGGCCCTCGCGCTGATTGCGGTACTGATCCCATGAGTTAAAGAAACGCTCCTTATAAGTTTCGTTCCATTTTGCACGCGTGTAAGCAATATTACCGCCTACCGTATAATTTAACTTACCTATCTTGTTGCTGTAGCTAAGCGCTAACTCCTGGCCGTATTGCAAATCGCTTTCCAGGTTGGCGTCCGGCAGGCTGTAACCCAATTCAGCCGGTACCAGTATATCTTCAGCGCTTGTAAGCAAACCGGTGCGCACACGGCGGAAGTATTCAACCGTACCGGTTAACTTGCTATTCAGCAAGCTGAAATCAGCAGCTATGTTGAACGTTTTACTTTTTGACCAGGTGATGGTCGTAACCGGGATGCCTTTATCGCGCGAAACACTGATGGCCTGATCGTCCAAAATGGCCAGTATAGGGTTATCGCCATCGCGGATAGCGTAATTATAACCAGGCAGGTAAGCGAAGTAGCCTACAATTGGCCCGCCGTCATTGTTACGGTCATCGCCCATTAAACCGTATGATCCTCTGAATTTCAAATCATTCAGAATGCTGTTATCACCCAGCAGGTTTTTCATGAATGATTCTTCAGTAATGCGCCATCCAGCCGATACCGCCGGGAAGAAGCCTACCCGCTTGTTGGTAATAAATAACGATGATGCATCTCTTCTGCCTGAAAGTTCCAGATAGTATTTGTTGGCGTAGTTATAATTAAAACGGCCGATGTAACCTACACGTGCAGTTTCCAGGTCGCTGTCATCATAGCGGTCCATGGTTGAAAATTCAATCAGCGGCAGGTTGTTTGATTTAGGGATGGCATGTAACCAATTGCGTAAACTACGGGTTTTTATACGCTCAGCAACCAACGTGCCCGAAAAGGTGTGCTTGCCAAACGTATTATTATAATTTAACTGTGCTTGCATATTGGTATTAAACTCCTTACGCTGCTCACGCTCGCGCCAGGGGTTGGTGGCACCGCCGGTTCTGTCGTAAGTATCCGTTTCCGGGCGGTAGGTAAACACATCGTAAGTGTATTCATGATTGTTTACCACATTATCGGCTATATAGTAAGAGTATATGCCTTTCAGCGTTAATCCTTTTACGCCAGGTATATCATATTCGGCATTGAAATTGGTTTGCAACACCCTCCAGTCGCTACGGTAAGTGCCTGAAATTTTCTTGTTCAGGAATGCGTAGTTTGACTCGATGTTATTGATCTGGTTCAGATAATTAGGGTTGTCGTTGGCATAAGGCCTTTCAATCGGCGTATTACGCAAAACGGCAAAACGAGCTAAAAAGTAGTCGTCGCCACCGGGTACACCAGGGTTTTCACGGCTTTCCACACGCCCGTTAATGTTTACACCTACACGTAACCCATTGGCTATTTTGGCACTGATATTTGATTGAATGTTGGTACGGCCAAACTCATACTCTTTACCAATGTTTGAATTTTGGTAAAAATTGGTTGCCGATACATAGTAGTTTACTTTATCTGTTCCGCCGGTAAAGTTTACGTTTACGGAGTTTTGCGGCGCGTTGCGGTTGCTGTTTAACACATAATCACGCCAGTCAAAACTTTGATAGCCACGCTCAGTACCAATGCGGTATTTCTCAACTTCTTCTTTAGTAAAAGAAGTTGTACCCGAAGTATTCATTTGCGCATCAGCTTTGTAGCGTGCATAATCATACGAGTTGCGCACCACATCCGGAAATCGGAACCAGTTTTGAAAGCCCATATAGGCATCCACGTTTACACGGCTCTCGCCCGATCCCTTTTTTGTGGTTACCACAACAACGCCGTTTGCCGCACGTACACCATAAATTGCCGCCGAGGCATCTTTTAGTACGGAGATACTTTCAATATCATTTGGTGCCAGGTTGTTAAACTGTCCTGCATCCTGCTGAACACCGTCAATTACATATAACGGTGCCCCCATATTACGGATCTGGATGTTGGCGCTCGCGCCGGGGCGGCCATCAGCCATCCGGAAGGTTACCCCGGGAATTTTACCGGCCAGTGTAGTACTAACGGTAGCACCGCCATGCACGCGGTCAATATCCTTAGCTGTTACCGATGCGATTGAACCGGTTATAGATTCCCGCTTTTGCGTACCGTAACCTGTTACCACAACTTCCTGCAGGCTTTCATTGGCTGCTTTAAGTGTAAACTTAATAGTGGTTTGTGTGCCTACCGTTACCTGCTGCGATGTGTAACCCACAAACGTAGCCTCAAGTACTGCATTAGCCGGCACAGTAAGGGTAAACTTTCCCTGCCCGTCAGTGGCAGTACCAATTGTGGTACCTTTAACCCGTACAGCAACACCGGGCAATGGCAAATTGGTTTCGTCAACCACTGTACCTGTGATGCTTGTTTGGGCAAATACCGCAGTGGTGTTAATTAAGAAAGCTACAAGAAAAAAAACGAAAGCGGCCCTGATAAGCCGGACGCTGCCCGGAGGGCAGGCTGAAACAGTTGATGTACCCCGTTTCAAGAGTAAAGTTTTTCTCATAAGATGATTTAATTGGTTGTTGGATTTAAACGTCAGTTCGACGTTTATTTAATAGCGTAAATCACGGAGTTTTTTGGCTCAACCTATTCGCCTTATTGTATCAATACTTCGCTTTTTTGTATCAAAAAAATTTCTCTGTAAGTAAAAATCGTTATCAGCTCTTTATTTAAAAGCATTATTTAACTTAGATTATCGTTCGGAAATTAATTGATTTGTAATGGCTTAATTTTAGCACAATGGAAAATACTAATACGATCACTGTACAAGCCCTAATTAACGCGCCTGTACAAAAGGTTTGGGAATACTGGAATCAGCCCGGGCATATTACCCAATGGTGCCAGGCTTCTAACGATTGGCACGCGCCTTTTGCTGAAAATGACCTTAGGGTTGATGGCAAATTTAAAACCACCATGGCCGCTAAAGATGGCAGTTTCAGCTTTGATTTTGAGGGCGTATATACTGCTGTTGAGCAGCACAAACTCATCAGCTATATTATGGCCGACGGGCGTATGGTAAGCATCCGTTTTGATGAAGACGGCCAAACCACTGTCGTTACCGAAACCTTTGATCCGGAAAATACTAACCCTATTGAAATGCAGCGCGGCGGCTGGCAGGCTATTCTGGATAATTTTAAGGCTTATGCGGAGGAGAATTGATGGCCTTGATTAATTAAATTGTGTCATTTCGAACGAGGTACGAGGAGAAATCTGTCGCTTTATTATGAACGCAGGCAGATTCCTCACTATCATTCGGAATGACAAGTAGGTTGGGTAGTAGCATAAACCAACTATCCAACTATTAACATTTACAGGCTTTTATTAACTTTGTCATTCCATGATGAGAAAGTTTTTAGGATACATCCTTTCGCCGTTTGCTATTACCGCGTTTTTTTTAGTACTTGTTGTTTTTCATCCTATACAGTGGATCAGCTATAAGGCCTTTGGGTATTCGGCACACAAAAAATCGGTGGATGTACTAAACTTTTGTTTACTGAGCACTTATTATATCCTGTTCAATTCGGTTAAGTTCATCAACCATCAAAATTTGCCTTTGGGCAGGCCCATGATCATTATGGCCAACCATCAAAGTTTGATCGATATACCGCCGATGATCTATTTTTTCAGAAAACACCATGCTAAGTTCATCTCAAAAATTGAGCTGGCCAGCGGCATACCATCTATATCATATAACCTGCGTGTAGGGGGCGGTGCCAATATTAACCGTAAGGATGCGCGCCAATCCATTACTGAACTGGTTAAACTGGGTACCCGGATGAAGGAGCAGGGCTGGTCGGCCATGATATTTCCGGAAGGTACACGATCAAAGGACGGGCATGTAAAAACCTTTCAGTCTGCCGGTATAGCTACGCTGTTAAAAAAATGCCCCAATGCGTTACTGGTTCCGGTGGCTATCAATAAATCGTGGGAAATGGCCCGCTACGGATTATACCCCCTGAACACCTTTACCCACATGACCTGGGAAGTGCTTGAACCCATTGAACCCGGCACCGCACCCGTTGAAGAACTGGTAAAACTGGCCGAAGAACGGATAAGGGAAAGGGTAGGCTAAGGCTGATTTCGGATTTCGAAATTTCAATTTCGAATTTTGCCTACCGTTAACTGTAAGTTATATTTAAAATCTAAATATAGGATGAAATAAATCCGCAATTGAAATTCCGCAATTCGACATCCATTACACGTTCTTTCCGTCAACTATCCTGAAAAAGTCGTCGCGGTAGGTATCACCCACGGGAATCACCTTATCGCCGATGAAGATACGGCTGCGCTCAATGCTATCGATCTTATCCAGCGATACAATGTACGAGCGGTGCACCCTGATAAAATGCTTCTCGGGCAGGGCATCTTCCATCTTCTTCATGTTTTGCAGGGTGATAATGCGCTCGTTAGTCGTAAAAATGGATATATAATCCTTTAAGCCCTCGATGAACAAAATATCGTGCAGATAAACCTTTTGTATTTTGTGCTCGGTTTTTACAAAAATAAAATCACTTAAAAAATCAGGCTGCTGCTGGGCAGGGGCTATTACGGGTGTAGGCATGCCGGCAGCGGCGGCTGGGTTTATAATACCCTGCGCCTTTTGCACGGCTTTATAAAAGCGGTCAAATGCGATAGGTTTCAACAAGTAGTCCACCACATCAAGCTCATAACCTTCCAGCGCATATTGCGGGTAGGCCGTTGTTAGTATCACCTTGGCCTTGCCATTGGCAATTTTTAAAAACTGGATGCCGGTAAGTTCAGGCATTTGCACATCCAGAAAAACCAGGTCGGCCTCCCCGCTTTGTACCAGCGTAAGCGCCTCAATAGGGTTAGTGGTTGCCTTTACCAATTGCAGAAATGGCATTTTAGCAATATAATCCTCAAGTATATTCAAAGCCAGCGGCTCATCATCAACAACCAGGCACCTTATCATTTTATAATCAGTTTAAAAAAAGCTAAAATAATTAAATAAACACCGGGCGTTATCATCTGTAAAATTGGCCCGTTAATATTTCCAAAAAAGCAATCTATATACAAAACAAGTTAACTTAATTCAACGTTAACTTTATAATATTAACCATAACATTTAGCTACCCATGAAAAAACTTAGCGCAGCTATTGTTGCAATAATACTTGCAGGCGTTTTGCAAAATGCCAATGCCCAAACAAGTCCGGCAAAAACAGATACGGTTAGCAAAGGCCAAACCGGCGCTACTACACAATCATCAGTAGCCAACCCGGTACAACCGGCTTCCACACCCGACTGGCTGAAAAGTGATGCTGACAAAAAGAAAGACAGCTCAACCATTTTCAGGTCGCCCGTTACTGATAGTAGTAAAGCCGGTACCACCAAGCAAAAGCAAAAACGTAAATAATTGCATCAAGCCGCCAAAAGCGGCTTTTTTTATTTTAAAGAACAAGTTTCAGGTTACAAACGTAACTGGTTTCGGTATCATTTATCTCCAGGTTATATCTTTTGGGATATAACAGGTTAAGCCTGCGCTTTACATTGCTTAAACCAATACCGCCCGAAGCATCACGGTTATTAGTATGTTTTTTATTTTCGATATGAAAATCAAGCTGGCCGTTTTCAACACTGATCTTCATAATTATCGGTGTTTCCGGGTCATTGGCCACGCCATGCTTAAACGCGTTCTCAATAAATGATATCAGCAGCAGGGGTGCTATACGCTGTGTACTTACATCGCCCACTACCTCAAACTCCACAAAAGCCTTGTAACCAAACCGGATCTTTTGCAGGTCGATGTAGTTTTGCAGGTAATGGATCTCCTTTTCCAGGTCAACCTTGTTATCATTACTCTCATACAGCATATACCGCATAATTTCTGATAACTTCAGGATAGCCTCGGGCGTAGTTTCTGACCGCTGATAGGCCAGCGAGTAGATACTGTTTAATGAGTTGAACAAAAAATGCGGATTAACCTGCGATTTAAGGAAGGATAGCTCGGCTGTTAAACGCTGATTTTCCAGGTCGCGCTGAATGCGCTCATTCAAAAACCAGTCGGTTGAGAATTTAAGCACAATGCTAAGAAACACGAAGATCAAACTGGTAAAAAAAGCACTAAGGTAGTATGATGCAAAGCCGATAACCTGCCCTTTTTGCTTTACAAGCGCGTGCTCCTTATACACCAGCGCTAAACCATACTTAAAAAAGCCATAGGCCAGTATTACGCCGAGCGCAATAAGAATATAGGTACCGTACCTTTTACGATCGAGCAGTTTGGGTATCAGTAGCAAGTAGTTAATGTAAAACAAACTGATGTTTACCAGGCCAAAAAGCACAAATAAAACCAGCAACGCTTCCAAAGAAAGTTTGCTGTTGGTTTTAGCAATAAAAAAGAAGAAAGATATGAGGCATACCCACACAAATACATGCCAAAAAAATTGCCACTGTTTCTTCATCCCTTTATACCGCGCTGTGCATTATTTTAATTACTTGTTCTGCCTTCTAAAGTAATGTTTTAACCGCTTTATCCGGCTGCTTATTATATATAGGATACCGTTTGTTCGATGAACTGCCCTTTTTCTTCGACGAACGGGTTTTTGGCCCGATGCGGGCGTTCATCTATAAATAAAACCTGTTGGTCTAATACTTTTTAAGGGGTTGATTTTTTGCTATTTCTTTGTTTCATCAAATCAATCGCAATGAAAAAGCTAATCAAATACTCAAACCCTTTTGTAATGCTACTGGTACCAGTAATGTTTGCCCTGGTGATGGGTGTTGCTTACCAGTTTAACCAACAACAAAATATCGATATAAAAGGTGCCGGCGTTAAAGCTAAACAAGCCACTTCACTATTTGTAAAAGGCGTAAGCCTTGTTAAAACAGTGTGCGGTATTAGCCAGGAAAACGTATGGTAATCAGTACTCAAAACCTAACCTTTAATTTCGGCAATCAAAAGGTTGTTAACTCCCTATCGTTACAAGTTCCGCAAGGAAGCATATATGGTTTTTTAGGTCCTAACGGTGCCGGTAAAACCACCACCATTAAACTGCTGCTTAATCTGTTAAGAACGGATGAAGGCGGCATTTCTGTTTTTGGGAAAGACCTGAAAAGCAACCGCATTGAGATACTCTCAAAAATAGGCTCGCTTATAGAGCAGCCATCCATTTACCTGCACCTAACCGGGCGCGAAAACCTGGTTAACCGCGCTGGCTTGTTGCAACTGCCCCTCCGCAAGGTTGATGAAATGCTGGATCTGGTACAGCTTAAACATGCCGCCAATAAAAAAGCAGGCCAGTATTCATTGGGGATGAAACAACGCCTTGGCATTGGGCTGGCACTATTAAGTGATCCTGAATTACTGATACTGGATGAGCCCACCAACGGCCTCGACCCGAACGGCATCATCGAGATACGTGAGCTATTGATCAACCTGACACGGCAGCATGGCAAAACAGTGTTCATCAGCAGCCACCTGCTGTCCGAGATTGAGCGTATGGCTACGCATGTAGGCATTATAAATAATGGCACCATGCTTTTTCAGGGTAGCATTGCTGAATTGGAAGCACTTAACCAGGCTTTGTTACTTATTGAGGTTAATAATACGGTTGACGCGGCTAACCTGTTAAAGCGGCATCAACATGAGATTGCTCAGGTTACCGAAACGCTTGTTGGTTTGCCATACGTATCAAAACAACAAAGCGGGGAGATCAATACGCTGCTGGTAAATAACGGCTATACGGTTTATAGCATCGGTAAACAGCAGCAAGATCTTGAAACCTTATTTTTATCTATTACCAAAACAGCCTGAAGCCCTGCATCAACATGAAAGCATTTTTACTCTCCCTACGGTCTGAATTTTATAAAACCCGCAAATCGCTGGCTTTTTGGTGCGCGATATTGCTGCCCTTGCTTATTTGCCTATTGATAACCATTGGCTTTTTAACCAATGCGGAGAAAATGGCCACCTGGCCGGGCGAATTGCTCTGGCTGCGTTATGTTAGCAGTGTACTGAATATTATGGGCGTTTTGCTACTGCCAATATTTGTGATTTTTACAGCTTACTCGGTAAATAATATTGAACACAAGGCCGATAGCTGGAAGATGCTGTTTAGCCTGCCATTACCAAAATTTGCTGTATATGCCGCTAAATACGTTTACGCGCTATTACTAATACTGATAAGCCTTGCGCTGTTTGTGTTATTTACCCTGGGCTTTGCTAACCTGTTATCGGCATTACGGCCCGAACTCCGGTTTAACGAATACCACATGGAGTATACACTATTACAGGTATACTTTAAATTATTTCTGTCATCATTAGGAATACTATCCATCCAGTTTTTGTTCAGCCTTTTATGGAAGGATTTTTTGAAGCCGATGGGCATCGGCTTTGTTGGTACTATAGCCGGCGTTATCATGGCATCGGCGGGATGGAAGTATGCTTACCTGTTTCCTTACTCGCACCCCATGCTGGCATTAACCAACATGATGCCGCGTACTAAAACTCCGGGCCCGTCAAAGCAATTGGTTATCAACATACTTACTGATGATGTTTACGTAAGCCTTGCCATAGCTGTCGTCGTATTTTTCGCAGGATTTTTCATCTTACAAAAACGTAGTATTAAGTAGCCACTTCTGGTTTTTTATTGATGTCCGTAAGGGTAAGCGGCACCAGCTTTTTGGTTTTGAAATAGGTAATGGTCACCACGATGAGTGTCATGGTGCCGCCGAATATTACCGCCGGTACGGTATCCAGCAACTTGGCCGCTACGCCCGATTCAAACTCACCGATCTCGTTAGATGAGCCGATAAACATTTGGTTTACGGCTGATACCCGGCCACGCATTTCATCAGGCGTAAGCATCTGCATAATGGTGCCCCGTATCAATACGCTGATGCTGTCAAACGCGCCTTCAATAAACAGGAACACCAGCGAGAGGTAGAAATTCCGTGACAGGCCAAAGCAAATAATCGATAAGCCAAAGCCAGCTACCGCGATAAGCAGGTTCCGCCAAGGTTTGCCCATGGGCGAAAAGCGTGTCATGCTCAGCATGGTCAGCACCGCGCCTAATGAAGTTGCTCCGCGCATTACCCCAACACCTTCGGGGCCAACGTGCAGAATATCCTTGGCAAAAACGGGCAGCAAGGCCACCGCGCCACCAAAAAATACCGAAAACATATCCAGACTTAAAGCACCCACCATCATTTTGGTGTTGAACACAAAACGTACCCCTTCAGACAGGCTTTTCCAAATCCCCTCCTTTGGCGCAAACACAGGTGGTACCTTTTTAAGCAGGCATACCGATATAAAGGCAACGGCTAAAAAGATCACGATAGTAACAAATGCCCCGGTGATACCCAGGTAGGCGTAAATAAAACTACCCACCACCGGCGCTATAATAGAGGCTATTTGCCAACTCGAACTATTCCAGGTGCTGGAGTTAGGGTACACCTCGCGCGGCACGCTGTTAGCCAGTACAGAGAAAGCTGCCGGTGCGTAAAAAGCCCGCGCCAAACCATTAATAAACAGCATACCATAAATTACAGGCACTACGGTACGCATGTGCAGGTAATCACCCGCGCCCTTATGCGTAGCCGCCAGCATAACCAATGAGGAGAAAAATATGGTGCCGAATATAAGCAGCAGCATTTTGCGTTTTTCCAGCTTATCCGCAATGTAACCGCCGTAAAGCGATAACCCGATGGCCGGAATAGCTTCATACAAGCCGATCAGCCCGAGAGCGAATTTATCATGCGTAATATCATAAATATAGATACCAAGCACTACGTTCTGCATCTGGTAAGCGAACGTAAAAAAGAAACGCATGGTTATATACGAGCGGAAATCCTTAAACCGCAGGGCGGCAAATGCATCGGTTTTTGTGGGAGTTGTACTGTCAGCTTCGGGCACGTGTTTTTATTTTGTGCAAAAATAACGATAAATGAAAAAGGCAGACCTGTAAAGTGTTCTGCCTTTGTAATATTATTATGGTTGTTACTATTTCAACCCATGCTGATCTATCAGATAGATCAACGAAGCCATAGCGGCTGCACCAAGCTCCAGCTCGCGCTTGTGCACTTTCTCAAATACATCGGCTGCCGTATGGTGCAGATCGAAATAACGCTGCGAGTCGGGCAGGAAACTGATCAGCGTAATGTTCGGCACCGTTTCCTTTAATGGCTCAATATCTGTACCGCCTTCGCCTTTTATCAGCCTGTCGGCCTCGTAAGGTTCAAATAGTTTTTTCCAGTTTTTATTAATTTTGGCAACCACCTCCGGCGAGGCATCAAAGCCAAAACCGCGGGGTACAAAACCACCTTCGTCGGTTTCAATCGCCGCAATGTGGTCTTCTTTATTTTTAGCGGCCAGCTCAGCATACTTTAAACCACCGCGGGTGCCGTTCTCCTCATTCATAAAAAATACCGCACGTACCGAATTTTTAGGTTTGTACTTCAACGCCTTCAAAATTCGTAATGCCTCGGCAGATTGTACAATGCCGGTACCATCATCATGCGCGCCTTCAGCCAAGTCCCATGAATCCAGGTGGCCGCCTACGGTGATCACTTTCTTTGGATGATCTGTTCCGGTAAGTTCACCAATTACGTTGTATGATTTTACCTCGGGCAAGGTTTGGCAGCTTTGCTTAAACCAGAATTTGATCAGCGGCAGCTTACGCAGCCTTAACATGTTGCTCAATTTATTGGCCGCCATGGTTGATATAGCCGCTGCGGGAATCATTTTAGTCCCAGGGTCGCTCAATGTACCACCGGTATGCGGGTAATTATCCAATGCCGGACTTAACGAGCGGACAATTGCGCCTACGGCACCCAGCTTGGCAGCCTCTGCCGGGCCAACAAACCGCTGATCGCCGGCGGCACCGTAACCCTGGCCGGTCTCGATATAACGCGGATCAAACGGACGGTTAAAGAAAACGATCTTGCCTTTTATCACCTTTTCACCCAGATCCTGCATTTCCTTAATACTCTTCACCTCGATGACATTGGCCGTAATACCCGCCGCTGGTGTAGCGATGGACATACCCAGCGCGCAGATAGGCACCGCTATTTTTTTATCGCCATCAATAATGGCGCCTTGCTCCTTAGCTCCACGAACCCAGTGCGGCACCATAACTTCCTGCAGGTATACACGGTCGAAACCGTAATCTTCCATTAATTTTTTACCCCATTCCACTGCCTTTTGGGCATTAGCAGAACCACTTAAACGCGGCCCGATCTTTTTACACAGGTAACGCAGGTTTTCATACCCCTGGCCGTTAACCAGGGCTTCGTCATAAATATTACGCATCATCAGCGAGTCCTGCGCCTGGAGCGACAGGCTACCGAACAGTATGGCAGCAGAAAGTAGAAGTTTTTTCATTTGTTGAAGTCAGTTTCAACAAATATAAATTTTAACCGTCATTTTATGCAGATGAGATGCAGATTATGGGCTTTTAATTAAAGCCAGGCCTCTTTAAGCAGCACAAGATTACTTTATTTTGTTTGCCTTTTGATAATACGTTTTTTTTGAACTTTGCTTTAAAATAGCTTTTTTAGCAAACCCGCCAACAGCCCTCTTAATATCATTTGTCGACAGCTTATCCTCACCCTTGTTGTCACGATAGGCCGACGGCACTCATTCGGTACGTAAAGGGCGGCAGTATTTAGTGTCATCGCTCATTACTCAAATTTAAGGCATTAAAAAGCTAAATACTACACAATCAATCAACTTAATCAACCTTTTGGTAGCCACATAATGGGCAAACTTTACTATTTTCGCAACGCATTTTTTGGAGTACAGGTATATGGATTATCAATTTAAAGAGATAGAGCAGAAGTGGCAGCGGTTTTGGGCCGAAAACCAAACCTTTAAGGTTGAAAATAACAGCACAAAGCCCAAGTATTATGTAATGGATATGTTCCCTTACCCATCGGGGGCGGGGCTGCATGTAGGCCATCCGCTGGGTTACATCGCGTCGGATATATTTGCGCGCTACAAACGTCTGCGTGGCTTTAATGTGCTGCACCCTATGGGTTACGATTCGTTTGGCCTGCCTGCCGAGCAGTATGCCATACAAACCGGGCAGCATCCATCTGTTACTACCGAAGATAATATTGCTACCTACCGCCGTCAGTTAGATCAGATCGGTTTCTCGTTCGACTGGAGCCGAGAGGTGCGTACCAGTTCGCCCGATTATTATAAATGGACGCAGTGGATATTTATGCAGTTGTTCAACTCCTGGTACAATAAAGCTGCCGGCAAAGCCGAAAGCATTGAAAAACTGGTTGAACACTTTGAAACATCAGGCTCTGCCGGTGTTGATGCCGTAAGCGATGAAGATACCCAAACTTTTACTGCTGATGAATGGAAGGCCATGCCGCACAAAGCACAGCAGGAAGAGTTATTAAAATACCGCCTTACCTACCTGCGCGAAAGCACCGTAAACTGGTGTGCCGCCCTGGGTACCGTTTTGGCGAACGACGAGGTGAAGGACGGCTTTAGCGAGCGCGGCGGTTATCCTGTTGAGCAAAAGAAGATGATGCAGTGGAGCATGCGCATAACAGCCTACGCCGAACGCTTGTTACAGGGTTTAGATACGATTGACTGGCCCGAGCCACTCAAAGAAATGCAGCGCAACTGGATTGGTAAGAGTACCGGTGCATCGGTTAAATTTCCGATTGCTATCCCTCCCAAACCCTCCCCGGAAGGGAGGGCTTTAGAAGTCTCCCCTGCCGGGGGAGATTTAGAGGGGGTGATTGAGGTTTTCACTACTCGTGTTGATACCATTTTTGGTGTTACCTTTTTGGTGATCGCGCCGGAGCATGAGCTGGTTGATGCATTGACCACGCCTGAACAAAAAGGAGATATTGAGGCTTACATCACCCAAACTAAAAAGAAAAGCGAGCTTGACCGTATGGCCGATACCAAAACCGTATCGGGCGCGTTTACGGGCAGCTATGTGCTTAACCCGCTGAACGGCGAAAGAATTCCGGTTTGGATAGCTGATTACGTGTTGGCCGGTTACGGTACCGGCGCGGTAATGGCGGTACCATCCGGCGATCAGCGTGATTATTTGTTTGCCAAGCATTTTAATTTGCCGATAGTACCCATTATCGACATACAAAATATTGAAACCGAAGCCGACTCGACCAAGGAAGGCAAATACATCAACTCCGGTTTTATTAACGGGTTAACCTATAAGGAGGCTACGGCTGCCGTAGTTGCCAAGCTGGAAGAAATTGGCGCGGGTAAGGCCAAGGTAAACTTCAGGATGCGCGATGCCATTTTTGGCCGCCAGCGTTACTGGGGCGAGCCGGTGCCGGTATATTTTAAGGATGGTTTACCATACCTGATAGATGAAGCTGAATTACCGTTGCTGCTACCTGAAATTGATAAGTACCTGCCAACCGAAACCGGTGAGCCGCCATTGGGCCGCGCGACGGATTGGAAACACCCTGAAGGTGAGTATGAGTTAAGCACCATGCCGGGCTGGGCAGGTTCAAGCTGGTACTGGTACCGCTATATGGATGCCCATAACAACCAGGAGTTTGCCTCAAAAGAAGCGATTGAATACTGGAAGGACGTTGACCTGTACATAGGCGGCAGCGAACATGCCACCGGCCACTTATTATACAGCCGCTTTTGGAACAAGTTTTTAAAAGACCTTGGTTTTGTAGTAGAGGAAGAACCTTTTAAAAAGCTGATCAACCAGGGGATGATACAGGGTAGGAGTAACAAAATATATAGATTAGTTAAGACACGAAAATTTGTATCATATAATAAATTTCAGACACTAATTTCTTATGTCACAGTGTTAGGTAATGCACGTATTGATCCCTATAATGATAATAATGTAAAAGATATTCTAACAGCATTTAATATCGAATTTGATAGTGAACTTTTGGATGAGTTTAAAAATAATTCTGATAACGAAAATGGTGTATATAATAATTTAAAATATCAAGAAACGCATGTTGACGTTAACATTGTTGATAACGATATTTTAAATATCGAAAAATTCAAAAAGTGGCGTCCAGAGTTTGAGAATGCTGAGTTCATCCTTGAAAATGGTAAATACATTTGCGGTGTTGAGGTTGAAAAAATGTCGAAATCAAAGTTCAACGTAGTGAATCCTGATGACATTATTGAACGCTACGGCGCCGATACGCTGCGTATGTATGAGATGTTCCTTGGCCCGCTGGAACAAAGCAAGCCGTGGAATACCAATGGTATTGAGGGTGTATTCAAATTTCTGAGGAAGTTCTGGCGATTGTTCCATAACGACCAGTGGGATTTCCGTGTGAGTGACGAGGCTCCAACCAAAGCCGAACTAAAATCATTACACAAGATCATCCGCAAGGTAGAGGAAGATGTGGAGCGGTTTTCGTTCAATACGTCTGTATCCAGTTTCATGATCGCCGTAAACGAACTTACCGATCTGAAATGTAACAAGCGCGCCATATTGCAGGATCTGACCGTTGTGCTGGCACCTTATGCCCCGCACATTACCGAGGAGTTGTGGACCTTGCTGGGCAACCCGGCCGGTTCATTATCTTATGCCGCTTATCCTGAATTTAACCCGGAATACCTGGTAGAGGATGAGTTTGCTTACCCGATCTCCATCAACGGTAAAACTAAAACCAACATCAGCATAGCATTAACCCTTGAACCAAAGGATATTGAAGCCCTGGTGCTGGCCAGCACCGATGTGCAGAAATACCTTGACGGCAAAACCCCTAAAAAGGTGATCGTAGTAAAAGGAAGAATTGTAAATATTGTGGTGTAAACTCAAACCCCTCCTAAATCCTTCCCAATGGGGAGGACTTTTTATTATAACATAAGCAAATTTTCAAAATGCAAAAAGCCTCAACAGTATATCTGTTGAGGCTTTTTTAATATCGACTGGTTGCTGTGCTTATTTCTTAGCTGTGTCAGCCGGTTTTTGTGCCGCGCCTGAACCCGCGCCCGGAAGGGTTGGTGCAGGGGCTGTAGTAGCCGGTGCCGATGGTTTTGAAGCATTATTGATCTGGCGTTGCAGATCGCTGTCGCCGGCAGGGCCACCGCTTTTTACCGATACGTTAATGGCTAATGAAAGTACCATCAATGTAATAGCCAGTATCCAGGTGCCTTTTTCTAAAAAGTCGCCTGTTTTTTGTACGCCCATCAATTGTGATGATGCAGAAAAATTTGAAGCTAAGCCACCACCTTTAGGGTTTTGTATCAACACAATAAGCCCTAACAGTATGCAAACTATAATGGCTACAACTAATAATAAAATGGTCATTTGTTTATAATCAACTTGTTTTCTTTTCTAAACGCTCTATACGGTCGGCAAAGTAACGGCTTTTTTCCGGAAATTTCAACATTAATTTTCTGTAAATCACTATGGCTTTGTGGTAAAGCATTTGGTCTACATAAATGTTGGCCAGGGTTTCGGTTACCAGTTCGCTGCTATCTTCTGAACTGCGTTTGGCCTTGTTTTCATTATCCAGCTTGTCGCTGCTTGGGGGCTTGATCTGCGGCTCTTCTTTTATAAAGCGCTCTATAATTTCGTCACCCTTATGTTTTACCTCTGCCGCCGGGTTATCCGCCGTGTTTTGGTCAAGGCTCTCAACCGACGAAAGGTGGAATATATTTTCAATATATTGCTGTTGCAAGGCATCGGCCGCGGCCATTTTTTCGGCTACAATAGCTTGCTGCTCCGGCGTGTATTTTGAATACGGACGGTAAATGCCCGAGTGTTCGCGGCGGGTTTTATCCAGCCACCATAAAAAGGTGTAGGGCATTTGCTCGTCGTGGTAGCGCGAGGTATGCTTTTTAAGTTCGATGGTAGTTTCTGTGCTTCCTTCTTCAACAGCAGCAGGGGCCACTTTTTCGGCAACAGGTTCAGAATCTTCGATCTTGCCGAAGGCTTTATCAAACATAAAGTAATCCGTTGCCGCTATATTGCCTACAATCAGCCTTTCTTCCTCATCGTTAAAATTTAAGCCGGAAGGCTGGGGTTTTTCAGAGCTATCAGGCTCGGGCGTACCGGTGGTAGTTTCGTTAACCAGTTCACGGGTATCCTCCGCGCTAAACGGATCTTCGTATGTAAAATGAGAAGCTTCTGTAGCTGTGCCGGGCTGCTTAACCTCAATGGCTATATCATCAATGCCTACAATCTCCTCGTAAATATCCTCTTCTATCGGCTCTGTGGCGTTTTGTGCTTCCTGGTTTTCCGGCTGCGGTGTCGCTGTTTCCTCAGCAGGCGTGTTTGCGCCTGGAATTTCAGCGGATTGTTCGGCAGGGTCAGCCGGTAAATTATCTTCAGCTACGGATTGAATTGCAGGGATCTCTGTTGTAGGCTCGTCGACTACCGGTTCAGCGGATTCGTTGTTCTCTGCCGATGCTGAACTTTCTTCTCCTGGAACGGCAAGCGTTTTGGTAACCGCTACCTCAATATTATTGGGGCCAATATTTTCCTGCTGATGATAGATCTGCCCGGATTGTACTACAGGTAAGGCGGATGGATTATGCAACAGCGTATGCAGCGCGCGCGGATCAAAGTACAGGGCCGCGGCAGGGGTTTCCAGCTCATTTAACGCCTGCGACAGCAGTGCCTGTAAAATGCCGCTTTGCGGATGGTTTTTTACCAGTTGCTGTAACTCATTCACATAAGCCTGCCCGCTTTCGGCGGGGTTGCTTAGCAAATGTGCTAAAAACTGGTGCTGCTGGTTGTTGCTATACTGATCCACGAGGTTGAAACTACGAATTGCTTACCAATTGTTAAAGGCTTTATTAAAAATATCGTCAACCAATTGGCGTACTATGTTCTGTATCAGGGTTTGCTCGCGCGATGATATATCGCCCTGAAAATCCTGGTACTTGGTAAACTGCTGCTCAAAATTAAGCTTCTTATCTGTTTCGGTGGTAAATTTTACGTTTACGGTAATACTTAAACGCGATGCGTTAGCAATTGGCGGCGTGTTGGGGTTGGTAGCCTCAACCGAAACCGGGGTAATGGTATAGTTTACGATAGAGCCGGACATGGTGGCATTAGCCGCCGGGTCACGCACGATGCTTAACCTCGATTGCGAACGGATACGTGCTTTAAGGGCTTCGGTAAAATCCTGGCTCAGGTTGCTTACAACCAGCGGCGCGTTATTCTCAAAAAACTCAATATTGATAGTTTTAAGCTCAGGCGGTATGGTAGCGCCGTTAAGCGTTATGCTGCATGATTGCGACAGGAGCATAAGCCCGGTAATCGCCATAAAAAAAACAAGTATTCTTCTCATTTAGCCCTATAAATTTAGCTCTTTGATCTTTCGGTATAGTGTACGCTCAGATATACCCAGCTCATTAGCGGCCAGCTTACGTTTGCCCTTATGTTTTTTAAGCGCCTTACGTATCAGGTCTGATTCCTTTTCGATCAGCGATAACGATTCCTCTACTTCCTCCGCTTCGTGCGTAATGTGGTAATCGTTATTGTTATGATTGTGGCTTGCTACCGGCGTGTTAACACTGGCATTAACGGGATGATGCAAAGTAAATTGTGCCTCGGTGTTTTGGGGCAGCTCTATATCACGGTAAAGTTGATTTATAGCCTGTGAATGATCTTCATAATTAGCCGGTACACCGCCATGCTCAATAATGTTGGCTACCAGTTTTTTCAGTTCAACCATATCGCGCTTCATATCAAAAAGCACCTTGTATAGTATATCACGTTCCGAAAAATCTTCCTTCGGCTGATTATCCAGGCGCATAGGCAAATTGCTGCGGCTTGTTTCGTGCGGAATGTA
The DNA here is from genome assembly GCF_058782065.1 of Mucilaginibacter sp. FW306-07-L. Taxonomy (NCBI): domain Bacteria; kingdom Pseudomonadati; phylum Bacteroidota; class Sphingobacteriia; order Sphingobacteriales; family Sphingobacteriaceae; genus Mucilaginibacter; species Mucilaginibacter sp. FW306-07-L. Next base: position 1,015,142 of record NZ_JBYSXI010000002.1, on the reverse strand, counting down.
AGTAAGTAACGTTTGTGCGGTTATTATACGATCGCGCTCCAAAACGGCTAACTGTTCGGCCATGTTTTTAAGCTGCCTTACGTTACCCGGCCACGAATAATTGATCAGCACCTGCTGCGCCTCTTCATCAAGCTGGATGGGCGGCGTGCGGTATTTATCGGTAAAGTCTGACGTAAACTTGCGGAACAGCAGGTAAATATCCTCTTTACGGTCACGCAGTGGTGGTATGCGCAGCGGCACCGTATTTAAACGGTAGTACAGGTCTTCTCTGAATTTGCCGGCCTTAACGGCATCATACACATCAACATTGGTAGCGGCAATAACCCGTACATTGGTTTTTTCAACCTTTGATGAGCCGACCTTGATAAACTGGCCCGACTCCAGTACACGCAGTAAACGTGCCTGGGTGCCCAGAGGCATTTCGGCTATCTCATCTAAAAAAATGGTACCGCCGTTAACCGTTTCAAAATAACCTTTACGCTCGCCAATGGCACCGGTATAAGCGCCTTTTTCGTGCCCGAACAATTCTGAATCAATAGTGCCCTCGGGTATGGCACCACAGTTAACCGCGATAAAAGGGCCATGCTTACGCGGACTGATCTGATGTATGATATGCGAAAAAACCTCTTTACCGCTACCGCTCTCGCCGGTAATTAATACCGAAATATCAGTAGGAGCAACCTGGTTAGCAATATTTATAGCCCGGTTAAGCAACGGCGAACTGCCGATGATGCCAAAGCGTTGTTTAATTTCTTGAATATCCATGAGCCCCCTAACCCCCTAAAGGGGGAATAAATTTATAATTTAAGTTCAGTTATCACAGTGCATGCAGCCGTAACTCCCCTTCAGGGGGTTTGGGGGATTATCTTCCCGATCAGCGTGGCCGTAGTGGTTCTTTCAACTAATACGTTGGCATATTGGCCGGGTTTGTAATCAGCATGTACCGGGAAAACTACCATGGCATTCTGGTCATTACGGCCGCAGTAATCCTGGTCGGATTTTTTTGAGAAACCCTCGATCAGTACGCGCTGTACCTTGCCCAATTGCTGTTGCAGTTTAATGTAAGAGTATTGCTGCTGTTTGGCAACCACTTCCTTTAACCGGCGGCTTTTTACGGCCTCGGGTATATCATCGGCATAACGTTTGGCGGCAAGGGTACCCGGCCTTTCAGAGTACATGAACATGTAGGCGAAATCATACTGTACATAGTCCATCATGCTTAAAGTATCCGCATGTTCCTCTTCGGTTTCGGTGCAAAAACCCGTTATCACATCGGTTGATATACCGCAACCCGGTATAATGCGGCGTATAGCATTTACCCTGTCCAGGTACCATTCGCGGTCGTACGTACGGTTCATCAGCTCCAGCACGCGGCTGTTGCCTGATTGTACCGGCAGGTGTATGTAATTGCAAATATTATCATACTTAGCCATCGTGTACAACACTTCATCGGTAATATCCTTAGGGTGCGATGTAGAGAAACGCACGCGCAGTTCGGGGCTGATGGATGCTACCATCTCTAACAGGTTGGCGAAGTTTACCACCCCTCCTAAATCCTCCCCGAGGGGGAGGACTTGATCTGCCAGCTCCGCTTCAGCACCATATTGTGCAGGTGTGGTGGCGCTCCATTTGTAGGAGTCCACATTCTGGCCGAGCAGGGTTACCTCGCGGTAGCCTTTGTTAAACAGGTCGGTACACTCAGCAACAATGGAGTGCGCGTCGCGGCTGCGCTCGCGGCCACGGGTAAATGGCACCACGCAAAACGAGCACATGTTATCGCAGCCACGCATAATGGAAACAAAGGCGTTAATACCGTTGCTGTTTAAACGCACCGGACTTATATCGGCATAAGTTTCCTCGCGGGATAATAATACGTTAACGGCTTTTTGGCCGCCATCAACTTTATCTATCAGGTTGGGCAGGTCGCGGTAAGCATCGGGGCCTACCACCACGTCAACCAGTTTTTCTTCTTCTAAAAATTTTGATTTGAGGCGTTCGGCCATGCAGCCCAGTACGCCTACCACCATATCAGGGTTTTTAACCTTGGCAATAGTAAACTCTTTCAGGCGGTTACGCACCCGCTGCTCGGCATTTTCACGTATGGAGCAGGTGTTGATGAAGATCACATCAGCAGTGTTATAATCTTTGGTGGTTTCAAAACCCTGCTCGGCTAAAATAGACGCTACGATTTCGCTGTCCGAAAAATTCATGGCGCAGCCATAGCTTTCGATGTATAACTTACGGCCGTTGTTTTTGCCTGTAGGTTCTAAAATCAAAGCCTCGCCCTGCCTGCCCTCGTCGTGTGTTTTATCCGGAATTACCAAATCTATCATGCTAAAATTCTTATTGCCGCAAAAATACACAATCTTTTAAATATCGGGTGACACTTTGTCAGCCAATTAACAAAATAGGCTTTTTGTTGTTATGCTGATGAATTACCGCTAAATTGAGGCAATAACCTTTATACCCAATAACCCCATATTTGATGGCATTAAAATTTTTAAAACATAAATGGCAACGGATAACCCTGTATACCCTGCTGGTTATCGCTGTTTTGGTTATTGGCGGTGCCCTTGTACTTAATACTTACTTAAAACCCATGCTGCAGGATAAACTGCGAAGCAGCATCCGCGAAAGCAGCGATAGCCTGTATAAAGTTGATTTTGCCAAGGCCGAATTACATTTATTAAGCGGTAAAATACTGATTGAAAATGCTACCCTGAAAGTAGATACAGCCGTATACCGCGCTAAAAAAAGAGCAGGCGCGGCACCTAATAATTTATATAGCCTTAAGGTTGAGCAAATCAACATAACCGGAATAAAGGCGTTAAAATTTTACTTCAGCAAAAAAATAGATATCGGGAGTATTATGCTTGTCAAGCCGGAGATTGACATGAGCTACGAAGCCAACAGTACCGAGGATAAACCGGGTAAGGATAACCGCACCATCTGGCAGCGTATTTCTAAAAGCCTGCGTAGCATCAGGGTTGGTGAAATTGTACTGGACGACCTTAAATTCAGGCACATTAATTACGCGCATAAAAAGCCGCAGCTAACCGAGATAAGCCAGGTAAACCTGCATGCTGACGACCTGTTTATTGACTCGACCACCCAGGCGGATACCTCACGCTTTTTTTATTGTAAGGATGTAACTACCGAGATAAAAAATTACAGCGGCAAAACGCCCGATGCGCTGTACCTGTACGATATTAGCAGCATTAAACTATCTACCCGCAGCAAACAGCTTTGCGTGCAAGGCATCAAACTAAAGCCCTTTAATAACTTATTGTTCTTTAATAAAACACGTAGCGACCGTTTTAACATAACGCTTGATTCGGTGCAGCTTAACCGGTTTGATTTTATGAACTATTACAAGTACCGCACCTTTACGGTAGAAGGGCTTAAAATAAGTAACGGCACCATCAGTATATACAAAGCGCCTAATAAGATAAGCCAGCCTGCAAAGGAGAGTGTAAACACGTTTCCGCATTTGGCGTTACAAAAACTTGATTTTGGCTTACGGGTTGATACCTTGACACTCAAAAAACTAAACATTATTTATACCGAATACAATAAAAAATCGGGCAAAACAGGCACGCTTACCTTTAGCAATACCAGCGGCAGGATGTTTAACCTTACTAACAACAAGCGGGCGCTGCAAAAAAATAACCTGAGCCGCGTTAACCTCACCAGCTATTTTATGAACCGCGGCAGGCTGGATGTAAAGTTCGTGTTAAATCTCACCGATAAAGATGCCGCCTTTAGTTATAGCGGCAGCCTGGGGTCGATGGATTTGTCGGGTATTAACCGTGGTGTTGCGCCATTAGCTATGGTAAAGGTAACATCGGGCAATTTAAAACGGCTTGATTTTAATTTTGACGCTAACCGCTACCGCGCCAAAGGTAAGGTAACCATGTTGTATAACGACCTGAAGATCGGCATTTTGAAGCTTGACGAGGATGATGGTAAACTGAAAAAGAAAGGCCTTATGTCCATTTTGGCCAATCACCTGGTGATTGAACGTAACAACCCGGATGACCCCGGCAAAGCGCCGCGCTCGGCAAACGTTAATTTTATACGGCCGGTTAATTATGCTTTTTTTAAGTTAATTTGGAAAACGCTTTTCTCGGGCATTAAGGAATGCGCCGGTGTAAGCGATATGGACGAGAAAAAGGCCAACTCCAAAATAAGCGAGGGCGACCTGGAGAAGCAAAAAGAGGCAAAAGAAAAGAAAAAGAAGAAAGATTAGCTCACGCTATCACCGGGTAGTTCTTTAGGCGGATGAAACTCCCCCTCACTTTTAGCGATCACCACCGTAGCGATACCGTTGCCGATCAGGTTGGTAATGGCCCGCGCTTCGGACATAAAACGGTCAACCCCCAGCAGCAACGCTACGCTTTCAACCGGGATAACTTTTATGGCGGCCAGTGTTGAGGTAAGCACAATAAAGCCCCCGCCGGTAACCGCCGCCGCGCCTTTTGAAGTAACCATCAGTATACCGATGATGGTTAGCTGCTGCTCAATAGATAAGGGGATGTTAAATACCTGTGCTAAAAATATGGTAGCCATACTGAGGTAAATGGTGGTACCATCCAGGTTAAATGAATAACCGGTAGGGATCACCAAACCAACAACCGAACGTGAGCAGCCAAATTTTTCCATCTTCTCCATCATGCTCGGCAAAACCGATTCGGAGGATGATGTACCCAGTACCACCAGTATTTCCTGCCTGATGTGTTTAAGGTATTGCCACAGGCTAAACTTGTATAAACGGCAAATAATATTCAGCACCACAAATACGAACAGGAACATGGTCAGGTAAACTGAGCCCATCAGCTTAGCCATGGGTAACAGTGCCTTGGTGCCATAAGTACTCACGGTAAAGGCCATACCGCCAAACGCACCTATAGGTGCAAGCGCCATTACCACCTTCATGATATTGAAGAACACCTTGCTCAATTTATCAAATGTTACCAGCAGCGATTTACCGGTTTCGCCCATTTTGCTGAGGCCATAGCCAAACAGTATGGCGAAGAACAGGATCTGCAAAATATCGCCACGGGTAAAGGCATCAAAAACGTTGTGCGGAACAATATGCAGGAAAAAGTCGCCCCAATTCATATCATGCGCGGCCTTTTGGTAATCGGCTATTTTAGAGGCATCAACACTCTTGTTTACATCGATGCCTTTGCCCGGTTTAAGCAGGTTGGCTACCAGTAAGCCTATCATCAATGCAAAGGTGGTCACGATCTCAAAATAAAGTAAAGCCTTGCCGCCTACCCGGCCTACCTTTTTCATATCGCCCATGTTGGCTATGCCCAGCACAATGGTGAAAAATATGATAGGCGCTATCAGCATCGTGATCAGGTTGATGAATATCTTACTGATCATCTGCGCGGTAGGCGCGAATCCCTTAAAATAATAGCCCACCATCACCCCTAAAATAATGGCGACAATAACACGAAAGGTAGGATTGTTAAACAGGCTCTTCATGGTTTAACAAGTATACGGTTTTTATTTATGGCGATGTAAAACAGCCTGAAACCAAAAAGGCCTGCATATAGCAGGCCTTGAGTTAAATTATTTTTGAGATCAGGGATTAGTTGCCGCCGTTCATGCCGCCGCCCATACCCTGGTCGCCGCTTTTTACGTCGTCATTGTTAACGCCTTTTTTCTTTTGCTGCGGGTTGCTGAAGCTCATTTTGCCAAAGCTGTAGCTAAACGTTACACCGAACGACTGGAACGGTATGCGTGTACGTACGCTTTGTGTGAAGCCAGGGCTTGATATGCTTTGATTGAATGATTTATCGACAGCAAAAGGCTGGATGGTATTGAAGCCGATAGAAGCTTTTTTATCCATAAACTGCTTTTTGATACCAAACACATAGATACCGAACGCCGGGCTTGTACCCTGTATGGTACGGCGCGCCGAGTTGTTGAAAGCGAATGCCTCGAATATAAAGTTCTTAGGCAAATTCAATGTAGCGCTACCGAAAACGGTGGTCATCAGCCTGGTTTTTAACGCATCCGGGTTAATAAAATCCGCATAGGCCGCATATACGCTTGGGTTATAGGTAAACACGTTTATGTTAGCACGGATGGTTAACGGCTTGATCGGGTTGATCGAGCCGAAGAAGCTACCACCAAGCGAGTTATTTTCGGCAACGTTGTTTTGTACCGTACGGTTAATAATTACGTCACCATCCTGCACCGGGCTGGCAATACCTTCAATAAGGTTGCTGGTGTTTTTGTAGTATACCGAGAAGTTAACCACTGATGTTTTGATGAACGCGTTATAGTTCAGCTCAACCGTTTGCGATATCTCCGGAGCCAGGTTAGGGTTACCTACGCTTTGGCTTTGCTGGTTGCTGCGGTTAATGAACGGGTTTAATACCTGCAAACTCGGGCGCTGTATACGCTTGCTGTATGATAGCTTTAGCGTATTGGCACCAAATACCTTTTGTATGGTTAAGCTTGGTATAAAGGTATTGTAGTTTGCCTTGAATGGTTCCAACGTCTGCGAGTTTGTACCGTCGGCATAAGGCGCTTCAGGGTCGCCCTCAATTTTGGTGTTCTCTAAACGTGCTCCCGCCAAAACCGAATAGCTTTTAGGCAGGGTGATGGTTAACACACCATAACCCGCGTATACATTTTGGGTATAATCGTACAGGTTTGAGTTTTGCCTGTCCAGTATCGGGTTGCTGCCATCCGGGTTTACAGCAAAAATATCGTAATTACTGTTTATGCGCCTTTGGATGGTTTTACCACCGGCCTCTAACTTAAATACTTTGTTAATTGGCAAAGTGTAATCCATCTGGGCGGTATACTCATTGTTTTTACCGTTGTTGTTAGCCAGTTGGCTTTGATAAAGGTCAGAGAACAGGTTGGTATAATCTGTTTTGATGATGCTATGGCTCCATTGGCCGGAGAATATTACCTCGTGGCCTTGTTTTTTAAACTTGTGTGTATAATCAATATTCCAGTCAAAACCGCTGAATTTATTGTGCGATATGGTACGGCCGGTATATTTAAGGTTATTGGCCGAATTAAGCAGATCCTCAAAACGGTAATCGCCGCCGCCATCAGCGTTAAAGCCACCATCGTTTAAGGCGATAGTACTGTTAATGCTGTTAAAGCCGTTAAACTCATAGCCCGCGGTTACCGAACCACGTACACCATGGCGCCTGATCTCGTTGTGCGAGCTGTTGGTATTACGCTGATCAATACCGTCGGCGGTTAGGCTTTGGTTAAAATCAGTATATGATGTTTGCGGCCAGCCTGCGTTACCACCAAGATTGGTTGAAAAGTTAAAGCGGTTTTTGTTATAGTTAAAGTTTAAGTTGCCATTGTTTTGGCGTGTACCTACACCACCGCTCACACTACCGCTAACGCCTGACGCGTTTTTGGTTTTAGTAACGATATTGATGATACCACCTGATCCTTCCGCGTCATATTTAGCGGATGGCGAAGTGATCACCTCAACGCTTTTGATCTGATCGGCAGGGATGGTTTTTAATACATCGCTCAGGCTGGCTGAGGTAGCGCCCGATGGTTTACCATTGATGAGTACGCGTACATTTTGATCGCCACGTACGGCAACGTTACCATTCATATCTACCGATACCAGTGGCACTTTCTGCAATACATCGGTAGCGTTACCACCGGCAGAGGTAAGGTCTTTTTCGGCATTGTAAACAATTTTATCAATGCGGTTTTCAATAAGGCCAACCTGGCCGGTTACGGTTACTTCGCTCAATGCCTTTGAGCTTGGCGCGACAACGATGTTGCCCATGTTGGCATCCGGTTTTGACAGGGAGGTAGTTACCGGGTCAATAAATTTAGTAGGATAGCCAATGAATGACACCCCAATTTTATAGCTGCCGGGTTTAATGTTATCTATTTTAAAGTTTCCTTTTTCATCAGTAAGTACGCCGTTCATCGGGGCGGTACCGCCGCTGCGGTAAACGCTTACGGTAGCGTAGTCGAGCGGTTTTTTGGTCAGCGAGTCGATCACCGTGCCCGATATTCGGCCAACAATGCTCGAGCCGCCACCGCCGCCAAGGCCAACCTGAGCCTTAACTGCCGCCGCAGAACATAAAAGGAATAGGATTAAGTAAATACGTTTCATGGTGTTTTTAATCAATTTGGAATTTGAGGCGAAATTGTTCAAAATGTTACACGCTTTTTTTAACAAATTGTAATAAATACACCATGTCATTAATTCGTTACACGATTAGGGTGCAACCACGCATTTTGGCCGCTTTATTAAGAATGCTTACAGATAATGACAGGTGGGTATTTAACTGACATGATGACACAGCGCAGTTTAATAAATTGTTAACCGTAAATAGCCTGCCTAACATTTAGCTGACAATACATCAGTTTTGTATGCCAAACAATGCAGGCAGGGTGCTTGGCACAATTGATGTAGCAGTGCAGGCAAATAACAACTTTAATAAATTAAAAATTTAAGCATAGTTATGTCATTAAACATTAAACCTATCGGAGACAGGGTAGTAGTGGAAGCTGCTCCGGCCGAAGAAAAAACTGCTTCCGGAATCATCATCCCTGATACTGCTAAAGAGAAACCACAACGCGGTACTGTAGTGGCTGTAGGCGAAGGTAAAAAAGACGAGCCTTTAACCGTTAAAACCGGCGATCAGGTACTATACGGTAAATATGCCGGTACCGAGATCAACTACGAAGGTAAAGAGTATTTAATTATGCGCGAATCTGATATATACGCGGTTCTGTAATCAATTACTGAATTATTGAAGGTTGAATTTAGATACTAATAAACAAATCGATAATTCAATAACTCACTAATTCAATCATTAAAAATTAACTGAGCATTGAAATCAATAATTCAATAACTCACTAATTCAATCATTAAAAAAATGGCAAAACAAGTTAAATACAATGTTGAAGCACGCGACGCCTTAAAGCGCGGTGTTGATATTTTAGCCAACGCGGTTAAAGTAACCTTAGGCCCTAAAGGTCGTAACGTAATTATCGATAAAAAATTCGGTTCACCGGCAATCACTAAAGATGGTGTTACCGTAGCTAAAGAGATCGAACTGAAAGACGCCTTAGAAAACATGGGCGCGCAAATGGTTAAGGAAGTTGCCTCAAAAACTGCTGATATTGCAGGTGATGGTACTACTACCGCTACTGTTTTAGCCCAGGCTATTGTTACTGCCGGTATTAAAAACGTAGCAGCAGGTGCTAATCCAATGGATTTAAAACGTGGTATTGACAAAGCAGTTGCTACCGTTGTTGAAAACCTGAAAGCGCAATCACAAACCGTAGGTGAAGACAATAACAAGATCAAACAAGTAGCTTCTATCTCTGCTAATAACGACGAGGTGATCGGTTCATTGATCGCTGAGGCTATGGCTAAAGTAGGTAAAGACGGTGTTATCACAGTTGAAGAAGCAAAAGGTACCGAAACTGAAGTTAAAACAGTTGAAGGTATGCAGTTTGACCGTGGTTACCTTTCTCCGTACTTTGTAACCAATGCCGATAAAATGGAAGTAGAACTGGAAAACCCATATATCCTGATCTACGACAAAAAGATCTCTTCAATGAAAGAGCTTTTACCGGTACTTGAAAAACAAGTACAAACCGGCAAACCATTGTTAATTATTTCTGAAGATCTGGATGGCGAAGCATTAGCTACTTTGGTAGTTAACAAAATTCGTGGTTCACTGAAAGTTGCCGCTGTTAAAGCTCCTGGCTTTGGCGATCGCCGTAAAGCGATGCTTGAGGATATCGCTATCCTTACTGGTGGTACTGTAATTTCAGAAGAAAGAGGCTTTAAATTAGAGAATGCTGACCTATCATACTTAGGTACTGCTGAAAAGATCGTTGTTGATAAAGACAATACCACCATCATCAATGGTGCCGGTGTTGCCGACGATATTAAGGCCCGCGTAAGCCAGATCAAATCTCAGATTGAAACTACAACATCTGATTATGATAAAGAAAAACTGCAAGAGCGTTTAGCTAAACTTTCAGGGGGTGTGGCTGTACTTTATGTAGGTGCTGCTACCGAAGTTGAAATGAAAGAGAAAAAAGACCGTGTTGATGATGCATTACACGCGACACGTGCCGCTGTTGAAGAAGGCATTGTTGCCGGTGGTGGTGTTGCTTTCATCCGTTCGGTTGCTGCCCTGGCAGACCTTAAAGGCGTTAACGAAGATGAGAACACTGGTATCCAGATCATCCGTCGCGCTATCGAGGAGCCTCTTCGTCAGATCTGCGAGAACGCTGGTATTGAAGGTTCAATCGTAGTACAAAAGGTTAAAGAAGGTACTGCTGATTATGGTTATAACGCACGTACCAATACTTACGAAAACCTGATCGGTGCCGGTGTTATTGACCCGACCAAGGTAGGCCGTGTAGCTTTAGAGAACGCTGCTTCAATTGCCGCGATGCTGTTAACCACCGAGTGTGTGTTGGCTGACGATCCGGAAGATGAAAAAGGCGGTGCCGGTATGCCTCCAATGGGCGGCGGCATGGGCGGCATGATGTAATAGCATCATTCGTACCCTCCTTGTTGAGGGGATCGCTATATAAAAACCCTGTATGCAATTGCATACAGGGTTTTATTTTTTACTGACCTTTTTACTGTATGCCTTGTCATGCCGCGCGTTAATTCATTTGTCACGCGTTATTAATTTACATGCCTTATTGTAATTATTAGGTTTGTTTTTACGTAAATGCTTAAAGGCAAACCGTTGAGGCATAGCATTTGATATTGCAGAGACATGAAACTTTTATCCCGCAGGAGGAAACATATACAAACCCGCATATTTGAATGGGTTATTCTAAAGTCGCCGGAATTTTTGGTTTCTCTGCTCTAATTTATAATTTCGGGGCTTCTGATTAATTTATGAAGCTTACCCAGTTTTACGATACCGCTTACGTGTGGTTGCTTACCCACGGCCCCAATATTATTTTCGGTTTAATAGTACTTATACTCGGCCTTTGGTTTATACGGATGCTTAAAACGCGTATTCGTACCAAAATGAGCAACAGGGAAGTACACTCCTCGCTGCAACCTTTTTTACTTAGCCTTAGTATTACCGCGCTCAATGTATTGCTGGTACTGCTGGTGATGACGCTGATGGGTATTGATGCCGCTATTTTTACTACACTGGTAGGTGCTTTTGGCGTAGCGGCAGGTTTGGCGCTGTCGGGTACGTTGCAAAACTTTGCAGGTGGCGTGCTTATTTTACTGCTAAAACCCTTTGAACTAAACGACAACATTATTGCCCAGGGGCAGGATGGCAAGGTAACCTCCATACAGATATTTTATACCGTGCTGCTTACGGCCGATAATAAAACCATCATTATCCCCAACGGAAAGCTGTTTAATGAGGTAATTGTTAACGTTACCCGCTCAGGCAGCCGCAGGCTTGATTTTGAGATCGAGCTGGGTTATTCAGCAAAGTCTGAAACAGTAATAGGCATTGTTACCGAAGCCATACAAAATACCCCCGGCATTGTGCAAAATAAGCCGGTAAAGGTAGGCCTCATCCGTATCGGGTTTGACCGTGCTACCTATTTAATAAACGTATGGGTAACACCTGCGGATTTTTTAAATGTTAAGATAGCCTTGCAGGAAAAACTGATCAACCGCCTTAACCAGGATGGTATCAAATTTCCGGGAACCTGATAGCTTTAGCTCGTAAGGCATCTTCATTACCTGTCTCAAACTTGTTTTGTACGAACAAGAAGCAAAAATCGCCGGCTGTTTAATTTTCTGTGAAAGGCAGTGCATTTACCTGCTACCCGAAAATTAAAAGCCGGAGTCAGTGGCTATTATTGGTTCGTGCTTATAGTTCAATCATCATTTGTCATTCCGAACGAGGTACGAGGAGGAATCTGTATGCTTTCAATAATAGGGATCTGATGAACCTTATATCCGCTGCCTTGCCTTAATTTCCAAATAGCGGTTTATGGTATTGATGGTAAGATTTTCGGGCGCGGTTAGTATGGATTGTATACTATGCTTGGCCAGTTCCTTAACGATGAGCTTTTTATCATTAGCGAATTTTTCGGCAATGGTTTTTATGTAGATGTGTTCTACATCCTCGGCAGGCTTTTCTCCCAGCGTGGTAAGTTCGGTATTCTCAAAAAACACCACCAGCAACAGGTGGAATTTAGCTATTCGTTTTAAAAAGGGCAGTTGCCGCTGCATGGCAAAAACACTCTCGTAATTAGTGAAAAATACCACCAGGCTGCGTTGCTTTAACACCCCGCGAATGGTGGTGTAAAGCGCTTCCATATTGGTTTCGAGGTAGCGGGTCTTCTCCTTGTACAATACCTCTAAGATGCGGTTAAGCTGTATAGGCCTGCGGTCGGCAGCTATTACCGAACCGATTTTTTCGGCTACCGTGATCAGCCCTGCTTTATCCTCTTTTTTTAGCGTGACGTTTGATAGCGCCAGCGTGGCATTGATGGCATAGTCCAGCAAGCTCAGGCCATTAAACGGCATCTTCATGGCGCGCGATTTATCGATCACGCAATACACATGCTGCGATTTTTCGTCGGTGTAGGAGTTTACCATAAAATTGCCGTGCCGGGCGGTTGCCTTCCAGTTGATGGTACGGTAATCATCGCCGGGCACATAATTTTTTACCTGCTCAAACTCCATGCTTTGGCCCAGGCGACGGATCTTTTTGATACCCTGTTCGCTCAGTCGGTTTGAAATGGCCATCAGCTCATATTTACGCATTTGTAAAAATGAGGGGTACACCGGCAATATCTCGCCCTGCTCAAAATTAAACCGGCGACTAATCAATGCCAGCGGCGAACGGGCAAATACCCTAATAGCGCCAAAGGTATATTCACCCCGCTTGGTAGGGCGCAGCGCATACCTGATCTGTTTAGGGATGCGTGGCGTAAGGATGGTAGCAAACCATACATCTCGCCGTTGAAACTGCGCGGGTATTTCATCTATAATACCTGCCTTAACCGTAAAAGGGTAAATGCTTTCAATATAGATGCCTAACTCATTATCGTCGCTGTTACTCAGGCGTTCGGGAGCGTGGCGGCGGGCAAAAATGCCTTTGCTTTTGTGGTACAGCAATATAATATCAACCAGTACAAGCAATAACATGAGGGTAAGTGCCACATCAGGTATAATGCCCAGCCAGGTAAACATAAACCTTAAAATGTAAAGCACAGCACAAACCGCCAGCCCGACAAACAGGCGGCTGGTAAGATACAGGTTGGTATAAAACAGGCCGAAAAACTTTTTCACGCTGATGGTTTATCGGGGCACTTCAATTTTGTGGATGATCTGGCCGATCACGTCATCAGTACTCAGGCCTTCCATTTCCTTATCCGGGGTTAGCATTATACGATGACGTAACACGTGTGGTACTACCCATATCACATCATCAGGTGTAACAAAGTCGCGGCCGTTAATGGCTGCCAGTGCTTTCGCGGCGTTAATAATGGCCAGCGATGCCCTTGGCGAGGCACCCAGGTAAAGCGATTTGTTGTTGCGTGTTTCAAACACAATGCGGGCCACAAACTCCAGTATTTTTGGTTCCACATGAAAGCCGCGCACCTGTTCACGCAGTTCCACGATCTCCTGTGCCGAAAGTACGGGTTGTATGTCGCTCAACTGGTCGGCACGTTTGTGCTGATGCTGATTGGTGATGATGGCTATCTCTTCTTCAAGCGATGGGTATTTAACTTCTATCTTGAATAAAAAACGATCGAGTTGTGCCTCGGGCAGGCGGTAGGTACCTTCCTGCTCAATAGGGTTTTGGGTGGCTAACACCAAAAACGGCTCATCCATTTTATAGGCGGTGCCATCAATGGTCAACTGGCGCTCTTCCATCACCTCAAACAGGGCCGATTGTGTTTTGGCCGGTGCCCGGTTTATCTCATCAATCAGGATGATGTTGCCGAAGATAGGCCCATGCTTAAACTCAAACTCCGATGTCCGAGGGTTAAATACCGGCGTACCTAATATGTCCGACGGCATCAGGTCGGGCGTAAACTGTATGCGCGAGTAAACCGCGTTAATGGCCTTGGCTACCAGTTTAGCGGTAAGCGTTTTGGCAACGCCCGGTACCCCCTCAATCAGTATATGCCCGTCGGCCAGTATGCCGGCTATGATCAGGTCGATACTTTGCTGCTGGCCTACAATTATTTTGCCCAGCGTATCCTTTATCTGTCCAACCGCGGCGTTAAGCTTGTGCAGGTCGGTACGGTTCTCAAATATTTCTTCTTCCATTTTAATATCCTGATAAGGTATAAAATTTTTCTATTAATCGGTTCAGTTCAATCAGTTCGGCATCGCTGATATCGGTTTGGTTAAAAACAAAGCCAATAAAATCAGTCATCATCCGTATATAATCAGCGTCAACGCCCGAGCGCCTGGTAAGTGCTTCTACAAATTCCGGGTCGAGCTTGTTGGTTTTTATATTATACTTTTCGCGCAGCGATGTTAAAAAGTAAATTGATTTTTTGTAGGCGATGTCAACATTGTTACGGCGCTCATAGTATACCTGGCCAACCGTGGTTACAAACTCTACGGTAGCGTTGGCCGGCGGCTCAATAACGGGTATGGCACGCTGGCGGCGTTTTACCCCGTAAATAACATACACCAGCAGGCCAAACAGCGCGATATACCACGCCGCCCGCAACGAATCATTATTAAGGATAAACCGCATAGGCGAATCGGTACCGGCCATGCCCTGGGTGTAAAATTCATCCCACAAAATAACTTGCGGCTTGCCCAGGTAGGATAGCGCCGTGGCCGAATACTGCGCCCCCTGTGTTTTTAACAGGCTGTAGTTGGTAAATAGCTTGGGGTTGGCCAGCAGGTATAAGTTGCCCTTGCCTGCTTTGTATTTAATAAAATTAGCTTCGCCTTGGCTGTTTTGGCCAAGCAATACAGCTCGTGCGGTATCAATGGTGTTAAATGAATTATTGATGGCACCTTTATCAATATGGTACTGGCGTTCGTTATCCAGTTTGGGGTTAACAAAACTAATATATTCTGATGGTGCTGCCATTCCAAATACGCTGGCCGCGTCAACATGAAGGCTATCCTGAAATATAGTACCGAAGGATTCCGCAGCGATAAATACATCATTGCCGCGCCGTGCAAAATTCATAATGGCCTTGTAGTCCTCATCAGTAGGGGCAATGCGGCTGGCAATAATAATATAGGCTGATTTTTGATACCGGCCGGTGGTTAAAGTAACAAAAGGTGTTTCCCGGTGCGCCGCTACCCGGCTCGATGGAAATATATCGCGCAAGCGATTATAGGCAATGTACGTTCCGAATGGTTTTTTGTGCCCGTCAATATAGGTGGGTGTCCAGTCGGTAGGTTTGGGTTGATTATACTGTAATATGGTATAACAAATCAGCAGCAGCCCTGCAACAATAAGGTATATTTTAAGGCTCCTCATTTTATAGCTGCTCCCTGAATTTATTGAACAATCCGTTAATGTCATTAAAAGCCTGTTCGTCTATCGTAAAATTACCGTACCAAACATACTCAAACCGGCGCGTTAATGAGCCAAAGGCCTCGCGCTGCGGTTTTTGGGTAAGTTCGTAATAATAAGCTTTGTTGGTTTTATCAATTTGCCACTGTATCAGGTTACGGTCGCTCAATTGTTTCAGGCATTTGAGGTAGAGCAGGCGCACTGCCAAACGGTAGTTGCGGTTGCTGATGGCATCATCAAGTTCATCATCAAAATTGATCTCATGGATGTTCTCCAGCGATTCGGTGTAAGGCAGGGATGTTTTTTTTGAGCCCTTGCTTAAAAACAAGCCTACATCAATACCTACCGCTTTCAGGATCACATAAACAGCTCCTGCCGCTATCAGGCCTAATATCAAGTATTTTAATATAACCAAAAGTACAGGCGACCGGCCAACTTCAGCGGCAAGCAGGTGTACTATCCATGCCAAAAATATTTGCCAGAACGATAGCTCTGTTTCGGTTTCAGTATCTTTATACTTAAAATCGTCGCTTTGGCTGTACGTGCTGATAGCATCCTCGCTAAAAGGCCTTACCTGCACGGTCGAGCTATCGCGTACCACAACAGCAGCAGGCTTTTTAGCTTTATCCGCGTAGGTATAACCAGTCAAAAGCAAAAGCAGGCCCGTTAGCCAGAAAGTAAAAACGCTTTTGTACATCTTAATACTCTTCGGTAGGCAAGTGTGAAGTATCCGGGCCTTTTTCGCCAAGGGTGTTGATGCGGTTTAAAATGCCTGTGCCTTCTTTTTGTTCCTCATAACTAAAGTAGCATAATGACATGGATACAGCCATTACGGAGTAGGAGAGGTAAAAAATATTGATCAGCAGGCCAAAGAGCAATAACAGCGGAAACATCACAAAATCCCACTTTAAAAACATTTTTGATACCATGAGTATAGTTACCGGCATACTTACAATAGCACTGGATATGGATATGATCATGCTTACCACTACTACTATACCAAAAGTTACCCACCAGTTGCCCTTAATTAACTGAAAGCATTTATTAAAAGCATGGCCGAACGAGCCGTTTTCTATAATAATAATAGGGAGCAGTAAGCTAAACACAACAGCCAGATAAATACCCGGTAACAGGCATAAAAAGCAACCGGCAATAGTTAGCAGCATCGTCACAAAATATGACCCTATTGAACGGAAGAAATAGTATTTATAATAACCCCATACCTCAAGCAGGGTAGGCTTTTCATCGTTGGTTTTATCCTTATAGATGGCAATGTAGCTGTACGTTACAATAAATACGCTCATTAAAAACAAGGTAAAGCAAACGTAAAATAAGCCGATGCCTATCCATTGATCGGCACCACGGCTTTGGTAGCCGAATACGTTGTTAGGCGTGTTGGTGTTCATGCTGTCAACGGCATTATCAATAGCGTTGGCCTGCATGTTGGCGTATGCTACCGTATTAAGGAGTATAAAAAAGCCACATATTACCAGCAGCGGTTTCATTAGCGGTTTAAAGTTTTCCTTTATAAAAGTAAAGGTGTCGCTAATGTTCTCGCCAAAATCTCGTACACGGCGTAATTCAAAATGAGGTTTCATCAATATGGGTTTGGATCAAGTTAAGTTTGCGGTTAAGCAGGGCGGGGTATATAATCACATACCACACTATAAAGGTAAACGATGTTGCCAGTATAGCCACACTGGCTATGGCGGGCATTTCGGTATGGCGGGTAACATAACCCTCTAAAAATGCTGCTACTAAAAATATAGGTACAATGCCAATGGCTATCTTCATACCATCAAGCGCGCCGCGTTTAAGCGATACCAGGCGATTATAGGTTTTTGGAAATAGCAGGCTGTTGCCCATTACCAGGCCCGACGCGCCAGAAATTACCAGCGCCGATATTTCAAGCGTGCCGTGTATCCATATTACCAATACCGATTGCAGGCCCAGGCCCTTGCTGAAAAAGTAATACTGAAACGAGCCCAGCATCACCCCGTTAAGCATCAGGTTATAAATGGTGCCTACTGAAAATAAGATACCCAGGGCAAACATGCGCAGCTCAACATATATGTTATTAGCGGCTATAGCGATAAACATAAAGCCCGAGCTTTCAAATTTATATACCCCGAAAGGGTCGCCTTTGGCAATGTTATCGTTCGTCATGTTTACGTAGCTGTTGCCCAAAATAAGGCGAACAAACGTATCATCATACATGGCAGACAGCGCGCCTATCAAACAAAAAACAAAGAAAAACCCGAAGGAATAGAGCAGTTGCCTGCGGTGTTTATAAAAAAGCAGGGGCAATTCTGTTTTCCAGTACGTTACAAAACGGTTGGTTTTTTCTTTTTTATTACGATAAATGGATTGATGAAAGCCCGATGCCAGGCCGTTAAGGTATTGCGTGGTTTTAGAGCTCGGGTAAAAAGTTTTGGCGTACGCAAGGTCATCGGTGATGCTTATAAAGCTGTCAGCCAGGTGGTCCGGTTCTTTGCTCTTGTTAACTTCGTACTGTTTCCAGCGTTCCGAATTTTGTTTGATGAACAGTGCCTCACGCATCTTATAAGCTTCAGGTAAATTTGTGTTTAAAATACCGATAAAAATTTAATCTGCAATAAAAACCGCAACAAACTATTATTTTTAGCCCATGCAAACCGTAACCATACATACGTCACAAAATATTGGTATTGATTATGAAGTAGCCGGTATTGGCGATAGGGTACTGGCCCGCATGATTGATTATGGCATTTTTATAGCGTTGCTGATAGCC
The DNA here is from genome assembly GCF_058782065.1 of Mucilaginibacter sp. FW306-07-L. Taxonomy (NCBI): domain Bacteria; kingdom Pseudomonadati; phylum Bacteroidota; class Sphingobacteriia; order Sphingobacteriales; family Sphingobacteriaceae; genus Mucilaginibacter; species Mucilaginibacter sp. FW306-07-L. Next base: position 996,896 of record NZ_JBYSXI010000002.1, on the reverse strand, counting down.
AGCCTGCTGGTGATACCCAATTTAGGCGGCGGCGATAGCTTAATGTTATGGTACTTTGGGGTATTATACGCCATGTTTGTTTTTTACGACCTGGTTTGCGAGATGTTTTTTAACGGCCAAAGCCTGGGCAAACGCATCATGAAGATAAGGGTGATCAGCCTGGATGGTAAGCGGCCAACCTTTGGGCAATATCTTATACGCTGGCTATTCCGGATAGTTGATTTTGTAATAACCGGCGTTATAGGCCTTATTTGCGCTGCAGTAACGCCCCACGTACAGCGCGTTGGAGATTTGGTTGCTAATACAACATTGATACGGACTAAACCACGCACTACCATTGATAATTTAGTTTACGCGCCTACAGCCGATACTTACGAACCGGTATTTAAACAAGCCGCGCAATTAACCGATCGCGACATCACCTTAATTAGCGAGGTAATACAGGCCTATACCCAAGTTGGCAATGCTGCATTAGTTTATAATATGGCCGAAAAGTTGAAAGGGCATTTGGGCATAACCGTACCCGAAACGATGAATGATATGCAGTTTTTGCAAACCATTATAAAGGATTATTCGCACATGGTATCACATCAGGATGCCGCGCTATAAGTTAGGTGGAGGTTCCACATTTTAATGATGTAGCTTACCATAACTATGCTTGCCGCTATTATAAACACGGCTTTTCTGCCTGTGCCTGTCTTGTTATCCAAATTAAGTTTTTGGCTTACAGTAAAATATATAAAAGCGCAAAGCAGCGGTATAGTAGGGGGGTAAAGCTGAAAACTGGCTTGCCAGTCGCCTTGTAATAAGGCTAAAAAGGATCGTTGAAAGCCGCAACCGGGGCAATCAATATGGGTAAAGTATTTAAAAGGGCATGGTAGCAAATGGTCTTTCAGCCAACTGAATAGTTGTTCGCTGAAAGGCCATGCAATAACATATATCGCCATTAAAATTTTGGCGGTGGGTTGTAGTTGTTCGGATCAAAGTTCGGACGTGCCGCACCTGCACCGGCAGGGCCGATATACTGATAATTGCCGAAGCCCAATATCGGGAAGAAGATAAAGCCTAATAATAACAGGCCGATAGTAAAACCTTCGCTTTGGCCAAAACTTTTACTTAACAGGTTGATGGTCCACACGGCAACTACAATGTTTGCACATGGTATTAAAAATAAAACCAGCCACCAAATAGGTTTACCTACTATTTCAAGCAATACAATAATGTTGTAAATAGGTATAATGGCCGCCCATCCCGGTTTACCGGCTTTAGTAAATATTTTCCACAGCGCGATAACATAAATTACCCAAATAATAAGTGCCGGGATGGAAAAAAGTGCGGCGAGCATAGATGCCTGGCCCGCGTTCATTGAGCTGTCGTAAGGTTCCATAGTGTGAGATTATAAGATTTAAATGTGGTTTATTAACCGCAATGTAATTGTTTGGTTTTCACAAATGAAAAATTTTTATCCAAATATTAGTGAATGCCAAAATATTCGTAATTTTCCGCCCTTAAACAATTTGATTAAATACCCTATTCCTTAGCACATGAAAAAACTTATACTAAGTTTAATTGCGGGCGTATTATGCTTATCCGCCAACGCTCAAAAAGCGGTCTCTCCTGCCGCAACTTATCTAAAATCATTCGGTAAAATTGATGTAACCGATCTTGAACTTAAAAACTGTGAATTTGAGCCCGATGCCAATGCCGAAGTTTTGTTTGATAGGGGCGATGTTTACTTTGATAACGATTTTAATGTTGTTATTGAACGCCATAAACGCATCAAGATATTCAATGTTAACGGTAAAAAAAATGCCGATATCAGGATAGAATATTACAGTGGTAACCACCTGGAGTATCTTACCGACTTACAGGCGCAAACCATCAACCTGGAAAACGGAAAGCCCGAGATAATCAAGATCGATAAAAAACAGGTGTTTACTGAAAAGGTAGACAAGAACCGTTCGGCCCTGGTGTTTTCCTTCCCGAATGTTAAAGCGGGGTCGGTGGTGGAGTTTAAATACAGGCTTACCGCAACTTCAATCGCTGATTTTCCGGAATGGTATTTTCAAGGTAAAATACCGGTGCGTTACAGCCAGTTAACTACCAAAGTGCCCGAGTATTTTTATTATAAACCGCAATTGCGTTCGGCCCATATGTTTACGGTAAATAACAACACTACCGAATCGGGTACATTAGGTGCGGGTTCACAATCCATGGGTTATACTATAGATGTTGATACGCGCGGCATGGCCAACGTACACTCGTTAACTGATGAGCCTATGATGCGCTCGGACGTGGATAACCTGCAAAGCATCGCGTTTACGCTTAACACCGTAAGGCCCATAGGTGGCTTTGTTAAAACCGCTGCCGATACCTGGCCTAAAATTGGCGGTTTGCTGGCTGAAGATGAGGATTTTGGCAAGCAGTTAAAGCGTAAACTGCTAGGCGAAGAAGTTATTATTAACAAAGCCAAGCAATTGGCTACCGATAATGATAAGATAGGCTACATTTTTAACGAGGTGAAGAAAACCATGAAATGGAACAACGTTGACCTTTGGTTTACTAATGACGGCACCGTTAAAGCATGGGAGAAAAAAACAGGCAACGCGACAGAAATTAACCTGATACTTTTTCACCTGTTAAAGCAAGCCGGCGTTAAGGCTTACCCAATGGTAGTAAGCACACGTGATAATGGCCGGATCAACCCCTTTAATCCAAGCCTGCGCCAGTTTAACCGGGCGGTAGTATATATCCCGATTGATACTACAAGGCATTATGTACTTGATGCATCTAACAAGTACAACCTGTATAATCATGTGCCTGATAACCTGCTTAATTCATCAGGTTTGTTTATTGATAAGGAAAATGACCGCTGCGATGTGGTGTTTTTAGCAAACCCGGAGCCTGTAAGGCAATCGTATTTTGTTAATGTAGAAATAAAGCCGGATGGCAAAATGGTAGGTACCAACCAGGTGAGCAGCTATGGCTACAACAAAATAGCGCGTACGGCCAAATATAAAACCGATGGGGAAACCAAGTTTATCGAGTATCTTAAAAATAACGATAATAACCTTAAAATATCATCGGTAAAGTTTGAGAACATGGATATTGATACCCTGCCGCTGGTGCAGAATATCGCTTTTGACCTTGACTTAACTGGCTCCGACGGTAACTTTATCTACTTTAACCCAAACGTGCTTACCATGATGCACACTAACCCGTTTTTGAGTGAGAACCGTTATACCGATATTGATTTTGGCTATCGCGACAACACCACCTTTACCGGTATGTACAAAATACCTGCTGGTTACAAGGCCGAAACACTGCCTAAAAGCGTTAGTTTAACCCTGCCTGATAATGGGATGGTTTTTCGCCGCATTGTTAATGCCACTAATGATATGATCTCCATCCGCTACGTTGTTGACCATGTTAAAACTACCTACTTTAAGGAGGATTATGCCGATTTCAGGGAGTTTAGCCGCCAGATGTATGAGATGATGAACGAGCAGATCGTGTTAAAGAAATCATAAGCCAGCCCCATGTTTAAAAAGTTATTGATGCTAAGTATGCTGCTTGCGGGCAGCATGCTGGTTTTCGGGCAAAAGGTATCTCTCGATCTATATAAAGCCTCAACTATTCCGGATTCATTGAAAACCGACGCTGATGCTGTTTTGCGTTATAAAACAGAGGAGTGCACCATCAGCGGCCCCGGCAAAATGATACACAAGGCGCATTCAATTGTAACCGTACTTAATGAAAACGCGATAGACGAAACACGTATTATATTGCCGTATGATAAAACCTCGTCTATCAATGCCTTTCAAATGATCGTTTATAATGCTGATGGCGGGGTGATCAAAAAATACAAAAAGAGTGATATGTATGATCATTCGGCAGTTGATAACATTTCTATTATCACTGATGGGCGTATCAAAGCCATGTCGCACACGGTTGCCTCGTACCCGGTAACTATCGAGATGATATTTGAGTTGGAGGATAATGGTACCCTGAGCTATGGCAGTTGGTATTTGCAGGAGGCGGAGCGTTCGGTGCAATACTCATCATGCACATTTATTGTTAACCCGGCTGCCGGGTTGCGTTACATTAGCCGCAATACTAACATCGCCCCGCAAAAATCGGTGATCAACGGCAATAACGTGTATAGCTGGAGTGTATCAAACCTCAAGGCTTTTAAGGATGAAAAAGGCGTGCCCGACTGGCGCGTAGCCCCAAGGGTTGATTTTTCGCCGGTTAGCTTTCAGTACGATGACCGACCGGGCGATATGAGTAGTTGGGAAAACTTTGGCAAGTGGATACAGGCATTAAATACCGATGTAAATACACTGCCGCCCGCCCGTGCCGAAGAGTTTAAAAAAATGACCGCCAATTTTAAAACCGATAAGGAAAAAGCTAAATTTTTATACGAATACCTGCAGCAGAACATGCGCTATGTTAGTATACAGTTAGGCATAGGTGGCTTTAAGCCCTTCGCGGCCAACTTTGTTGATCAAAAAAAATATGGCGATTGTAAAGCCCTTTCAAATTATATGTATGCTATGCTTAAAGCGGTTAACATACCCGCTAATTATGCGCTGGTACGTGCGGGAGAAAACGGCGAACCTGCCGACTATGGCTTTAGCCAGAACAGGTTTAACCATGCTATTATCTGCATCCCCTTTAAAAATGATACTACCTGGCTGGAGTGTACCAGTAATACGCAGCCCTTTGGCGTATTAGGTCCTTTTACCGAGAACAGAAATGCGTTGCTGATAACCGAGGCCGGCGGTAAACTGGTAAATACCCCAAAAAGCAGGGCTGCCGATAATGTATTTAACAGCAAGGTAAGCATTAAGCTAAACGCGGATGGCAGCGCCGTATCAACCATTAATTTGCAAAATACCGGGGAGTACCGGGATCTGCTGATCAGTATCGCCCGGATGTCACTCGATGAACAGAAGGAGTATCTGATCCGCTTTTTAAGAATGAAGCAACCTGCAGTATTTAACATTAAGCCGGTTGATGATAAGGACGGTATAAAAGGCCTCGACCTGGAGATGGAATATGATAAGTTTAGCGATGCCATAGCCGGTAACCGCCAGTTTTACAAGCCCGCTGCTTTTGAGTTATGGGGTAGCACCTGCCCGGTTGAAGAAAAACGTAAAACTGATTTTTATTTTGAGCATCCCCTGCAAAAAAATTGTGTTACCACCATTAGCCTGCCCGAAGGTTTTGAGGTGGAGAACATGCCGGCCAATCAAACGCTTAAATTCGCTTATGGCGATTATGTGCTGAATTACGCTTACGATGCCGCTAAAAACCAAGTAGTAAGTACAGCCAAATTCAATTTGAATAACCATATCATTCCGGCAGCAAAATACAGCGAAATGCAGCAGTATATGGATGCCGTTGCTAAAGCGCAAAACAAAAAGCTGGTTATAAAGCGCAAGGCTTAACTTTGCGCTGATGATTTTCAGGCTTGATGAACGTTTGCTGTTTCCGGACCCGGTACTGGCCGAAGAGGATGGCCTGCTGGCCGTAGGTGGCGATTTGAGTGCCGAACGGTTGATGCTGGCTTATAAAAGCGGGATCTTCCCCTGGTATAGCGATGATACACCCATACTGTGGTACTCGCCGCATGAGCGTTTTGTGTTGAACCCGGCGACAGTAATCATCTCAAAAAGCATGCGGCAGGTACTGCGCTCGGGCAGATTCAGGGTAACGTTTAACACCGCCTTTACAGAGGTGATACAGGCATGTTCGCTGGTGCCGCGCGAAGGGCAGGATGGTACATGGATCACCGGAGACATGATGAAAGCCTACATCCGTTTGCACAAATTGGGTAAAGCCCATTCTGTCGAGGTATGGCAGGCTGATGCCTTGGTTGGTGGGTTGTATGGCGTTGAGGTGGGTAAAATATTTTGCGGCGAAAGCATGTTCAGTAAGTTAAGCAACGCGTCAAAAGCCGCCCTCGTTACCCTCTGCCAAACAGGCAAGTACAGCCTGATCGATTGCCAGGTATATACCGAACACCTGGAAAGCATGGGTGCGGTAATGATCAGTCGTGATGATTATATGGCGGCACTGCGGCAATAATCTGTTACCTTCGCGTTTATACATGCAAAGCATCAACACACCAGAGCGTATAATTTTAGGTATTGACCCCGGTACCGCCGTAATGGGTTACGGCCTGGTAAAGCAAACCGGCTCAAAGCTGGAGCTCATTAGCCTGGGTGTGGTAAAAATGGGTAGCCTGGACGACCACATGCTGAAGTTGCAACGCATCTTTGAAAAAACGGTAGCCCTTATTGATAATTATCACCCCGATTGCCTGGCCATTGAGGCGCCCTTTTATGGCAAAAATATCCAGGTAATGCTTAAACTGGGCCGGGCGCAGGGCATGGCTATGGCCGCCGCCTTATCGCGCAATGTGGATATTACCGAATACGCTCCGCGTAAAATTAAACAATCCATAACCGGCAACGGCAATGCCACCAAAGAGCAGGTTGCCGGCATGATACAGCGCTTGCTGAACTTTACAGAAACACCTGATTTTCTGGATGCTACCGATGGATTGGCTGTGGCCGTATGCCATGCCTTTCAGCGTAATATTGGCGGTGGCGGCAAATCATCATCAGGTTCAAAAAAATCATATTCAGGTTGGGATACCTTTGTTAAGGATAATACAGCGCGCGTATCAGGCGTTGGTAAAAAAAAGTAGATCGGTGTTTATAACTTACCCTTGATGTTAAAAACTATCACTACCTCCGTCCATCTATCATCGCCTATCTTTGAAGACACAAGATAGTTCTTTGTATGTACTGTAAAGGTTGCCGGTTTTTAGGCCGGTGTTAAAAGGGAACCATGTTAAACTCATGGGCTGACGTTGCAACTGTAGTATTTTGGATATTAGAGGGTTGCATATAGTGAATAAGTGGTATTCATCACTTATCATTAACGATTTCCGTTTGACTAAAATAGAGCCAGATACCTCCCTTACAGCTTGACAAAACTTTCACGTAATAAGGTTTTGCCAGAAGAAGTAGCCTGCCTGCTTGCGCCATGTTGCGCCAGCCTGTTGTGCCTTCGTCTTTTGACAGTTCCTGAATTGCAATAACATAAAATATTAACTGACGAGGCGCTTATGAAACAGGAAAACGACGAAGTATTGCTACGAGAGAACAAAGACCGCTTTGTAATTCTCCCCATAAATTATCCCCAGATATGGGAAATGTATAAAAAGCATGAAGCCAGCTTTTGGACAGCCGAAGAAATTGACCTTAGCGATGACCTGAAACACTGGGAAACGCTTAACGCCGGCGAAAAGCATTTCATATCGCACATACTGGCGTTTTTTGCCGCCAGCGATGGTATTGTTAATGAAAACCTGGCCGTAAACTTTATGAGCGAAGTTCAGGTGCCCGAAGCACGTTGCTTTTATGGTTTCCAGATCATGATGGAGAACATCCACTCCGAAACTTACGCGCTGTTAATTGATACTTACGTAAAGGATCCTATTGAAAAAGATCGTCTTTTTCATGCTATTGATACCGTACCATGTGTTGGTAAAAAAGCGGCATGGGCACTTAAATGGATCGAGAACGGAACTTTCGCGGAACGCCTTGTGGCCTTTGCCGCGGTTGAAGGTATCTTTTTTTCAGGTAGCTTTTGCTCACTGTTCTGGCTTAAAAAACGCGGCCTGATGCCGGGCTTAACGTTCAGTAACGAGCTGATCTCTCGTGATGAAGGTATGCACTGCGAATTTGCCTGCTTGCTATACAGCATGCTGAGCAACAAATTGAGCAAAGAGGCCGTTACCGAAATAATTATTGACGCGGTAGAAATTGAAAAGGAGTTTGTAAGCGAAGCCTTACCGGTAAACCTGATCGGTATGAACGCCAAGCTGATGAGCCAGTACATAGAGTTTGTGGCCGACAGATGGCTGCAGGAGTTGGGTTATGATAAGCACTATAACGCCACCAACCCGTTTGATTTTATGGAGATGATAAGCCTGCAAGGCAAAACCAACTTTTTTGAAAAGCGCGTAGGCGACTACCAAAAAAGCGGCGTACTGAATGCCGTGCCTGATAGCAAATCATTCTCGCTGGATGAGGACTTCTAACAGGCCCGCCCAGCCTCCCCTAAAGGGGAGGAGCAAAAAAGACAATTAACTATAATAAAATACACTCACTTAGAAATTCCCCCTTTAGGGGGTTAGGGGGCACGCAGTATGTTTGTAATAAAAAGAGATGGCCGCAGAGAGTCGGTAAAATTTGATAAGATAACAGCACGTATCGAGAAGTTGTGCTACGGTTTTAACCTGGTTGACCCGATCGACGTTGCTAAAAAGGTAATTGAGGGTTTGTATGATGGCGTAACCACGTCGGAGCTGGATAACCTGGCTGCCGAAACTGCCGCGTCATTAACTACCAAACACCCGGATTATGCTTTGCTGGCATCGCGTATAGCGGTATCAAACCTGCACAAAAACACGGTAAAATCATTCAGCGAAACCATGCGTATGCTGTATGAGTACGTGGATAGCAAAAACGGTAAAAACGCTTCGCTGATCGCGGAAGATGTTTGGGAAGTGATCAGAGATAATGCTGAAGTACTGGACAGCACTATTATTTACGACCGCGATTTCGGGTTCGATTACTTCGGCTTTAAAACGCTTGAGAAATCATACCTGTTAAAAATCGATGGTAAGATAGTGGAACGCCCGCAGCACCTGTTTATGCGTGTATCGGTAGGTATTCACAAAAGCGATATCGACAGTGTTATAAAAACTTATAACCTGATGAGCGAGCGTTGGTTCACCCACGCTACACCTACACTGTTTAACGCGGGTACGCCTAAACCACAAATGTCATCATGCTTTTTGCTGACCATGAAGGATGACAGCATTGACGGTATTTATGATACGTTGAAACAAACCGCCAAAATTTCGCAAAGCGCGGGTGGTATCGGTTTGAGCATTCATAATGTACGTGCAACCGGTTCATATATCAGCGGTACTAATGGTACCAGCAACGGTATTATCCCGATGCTGAGGGTGTTTAATGATACCGCCCGTTATGTAGACCAGGGTGGCGGTAAACGTAAAGGCGCCTTCGCTATTTACTTGGAGCCTTGGCATGCTGATGTATTCGAGTTTCTTGACTTACGTAAAAACCACGGTAAGGAAGAAATGCGCGCCCGCGACTTGTTCTATGCCCTTTGGATTTCAGACTTGTTTATGAAACGCGTTGAGGCCAATGAGGACTGGAGCCTGTTCTGTCCGCACGAAGCACCGGGTTTGGCTGATTGCTTTGGTGCTGAGTTTGAAGAATTGTACACTAAATACGAAAGAGAAGGCCGTGCCCGTAAAACCATCAAAGCACAGGAACTTTGGTTCGCGGTGTTAGATTCACAGGTAGAAACCGGTACGCCATATTTGTTGTACAAGGATGCCGCCAACGCCAAATCAAACCAGCAAAACCTGGGTACTATAAAAAGCTCTAACCTTTGTACCGAGATCATGGAATACACCTCGGCTGATGAAGTAGCGGTTTGTAACCTGGCATCGCTGGCCTTACCGCGCTACATCAACAACGGCGTGTTCGATCACGATAAACTATATGAGGTTACTTACCAGGTTACCATTAACCTGAATCGTATTATCGACCATAATTATTACCCGGTTGATGAGGCCCGTAATTCAAACCTGCGCCACCGCCCGATAGGTTTAGGCGTACAAGGGTTGGCCGATACCTTTATACAACTGCGTTTGCCATTTGAAAGCGATGCCGCCAAACAACTGAACATTGAGATATTTGAAACCATCTATTTCGCTTCAATGACGGCTTCAAAGGATCTGGCTATTCAAGATGGCGCTTACGAAACCTTTAAAGGCTCTCCGCTGTCGCAAGGTAAATTCCAGTTCGACCTTTGGGGTGTAACTCCGGAGAGCGGCCGTTGGGATTGGGAAAACCTGCGCCTTGATGTAATGAATCATGGTGTGCGTAACTCACTGCTGGTAGCGCCAATGCCTACCGCGTCAACCTCGCAAATTTTAGGTAATAACGAGTGCTTTGAGCCTTATACCTCAAACATATACACCCGCCGTGTATTAAGTGGTGAATTCATCGTGGTAAACAAATACCTGCTGCGCGACCTGGTTAACCTGGGTTTGTGGAACACCGGCATGAAGGATAAGATTATCAGCGCGAACGGCTCAATTCAGGATATTCCTGAAATACCTGCTGATATTAAGGAACTGTACAAAACCGTATGGGAAATTAAGATGCGTAACATCATCGATATGGCTGCCGACAGGGGCGCTTATGTATGCCAGTCGCAATCGCTTAACCTGTTCATTAACTCGCCAAACGCATCAAAACTTACTTCAATGCACTTTTACGCATGGAAGAAAGGCCTTAAAACAGGTATGTATTATCTGCGTACGCAAGCGGCATCGCAAGCGGTTAAATTTACGGTTGAAAACCAGGGCGGTAAAAACATGGAGCCGGTTATTCCAGATCACGTTGCCCAGGTTGCTGATGAGATACCCGCAGGCCCAAGCTGCTCAATGGAAGAGGGCTGTGTAACCTGCTCGGCATAATCAACATGATTTAGCTGTTAAAAAATAGCTTTAGTATAAAGCGTGGGCGTATTCAAAAAACGCCCGCGCTTTTTTGTTTAAGGGCATTTTTTTGCATGATGAGTATCATCCCCGCAGGTGCTCCCCGTCATGTGTCGCCATTGCGGCATCTAATACATTTGAGGCATAGATCAACTTAAATGTATTATGAAAAATTTACGAATACTACTTGCCGCAATTTTACTCATTACCACATCAACAACCTTTGCCCAGCAAAAAGGAGAATGGAACATTCGCCTGCGCGGCGTGGGCGTTATCCCGCAGGAAAAAGCCACCATCGGTGTAGTCGGCGGTGATGTCGACATCAGCAAGAGCTTTATCCCTGAACTTGACTTTACTTATTATATTGCCAATAATTTTTCGGCTGAGCTGATATTGGGTACAACCCGACACAAAGTAAAAACCACCTCATCAAACCTAACCGCCATTGGCGGCCCTGCATCTGCCGATGTTGATTTGGGTAAAGTATGGCTGCTGCCGCCAACGCTTACCCTACAATACCATGTGCCTACCGGCAGTATAGTAAGGCCTTATATTGGCGCAGGTGCCAACTACACCATTTTTTATGGTGCCGATGAAGGCTCGACCGTTAAAGGCGTTGATTACAAAAATAGCTTCGCCTTTGCCGCGCAGGCTGGTGTGGATATCGACCTGAACAAAAAATGGTTTGTAAACGTGGATCTGAAAAAGCTGTTTCTCTCTACCGATGTTAAAGTAGATGCCTCAAATCTCACCCCGGCCAATAACCCCGGCCTGGAGCCCACATTGCGTAATATACCGGCTGATGTTAAGATAAGGCCGTGGCTGATAGGTATAGGTATTGGCTGCCGCTTATAAAAGTTAGCTAAATAAATAAAAGCGCTGTGCCAGTTAAACGGTTCGGCGCTTTTTGCGTCTGTAACTCTAATAAACCCAAACATTCACCTTTTTCCTTCATCATAAAATGATAAACCTATACCTGCATCAACCATATAAGTTAGTATGCTTGCTGATCGCCCTGTTATTGTGTGCCACTGCTAAAGCCCAAAACCCGGTTATTGAGTACGAACCCGACGAAAGTTACGCTGGTTTTAACGAGGGTAAAGGTTGGGCCGTCGGCGGTGAGTTTGGTTACGATTTCCCGGCAGGGGCTTTGAGCCAGAATTATCGCGTGACGCCTACCTATGGCATCGGCGTTTATAAAAAGCTGGATAATTTTACTCTGAATTTTAATATCAATCATCATGCTTACCCGGTTAAAAGTAATGCTATGGGTATGGTTGATGATAAATTTATTGTGTTGGGATTTTACATGGGCGGCGCGTATGATAAACTGATCACGCCTTTTTTTAAGGTTTACGGCGGCCTTAACCTGGGCGGCTGGCTCAAACGTTATGAAGATATTTATGACGTTGATGATTATTGCGATTGCGAGGTAAACAACACCAACTTTTACTTTGCGCCTAAAGCGGGGCTCACTTACTTAACCAGTAGTCATATAGGTATTGGTGTTGAGGCCAAATACAATGTTTACATAACGGGTTATGATTACCTTACTGATACACGAGGAGGTAAGCTGTTTAACTCCGTTGCGGCAACATTGATGCTTACTTATCATTTTTGAGGGATTGCTCATCGAGTTTTATTAATCTTTTGTTACATGATTTTCATATTGATTAATTTTTGTATCAATTACGATTGATAAGTATAAGGCATATAGGTTATTTATTACATTTGGGCTTAATTCCTTGTCACTCAATGAATATCTTATTTCCCCGTATCGTTCTAAGCATCATCTGCATTTTAATTTTTACTTGTTTAATACATGATCCGGCAAGCGCGCAAAGGCGTTCAAGCCGTGGCCTGAACTATGATGGCGATGCGCCGGGTTTTGGCAGCGGTTACGGCGATGGTGAGCCCGCGCAATGGGGCGTGGCATTACAGGCAGGTTTTGATTCGCCCAGTGGCGACCTGGGCGAAAGTTATAAAGGTGCACCCCTGGTAGGCCTCAGCATACTTAAATATTTTAACAATTTTACCTTTGGCATTACGGTAAGCAGGCATAGCTATAAACCTGCAATTGATGATGTTTCTGTTGAGGTGGATGTGGGCGGGGAGATGCCGGCATACAGCCAGAGCGTTAAGCTGACCAACAATAAGTTTACCGGGTTTTATGCCAGCGCGGTATACAATATTGGCCTGGCGCAAAATTTTAAATTTTATGGCGGGGTAAACTTTGGCGGCATGACATCAAGTTTCGGCCTCACGGTTAGCGGTACACAGGAGAATTATTCGCAAAGTTATACCGACAGGTATAGCTATTTTGCCGCCAAATTGGGCTTTGATGTAGCCCTAAGCAATGGATTCAGCTTAGGCATTGAAGGAAAATACAATATCTTTATGAAAGGCAGCGTAAACACACGTACCGGCGGCGAAGGTTTTACTACACAAAAATCAGTAGCCGGTGTAGCCATGCTTACCTATAGCTTTTAGGCAGTATAAACGAGGATAAAATATGCATTCAAAACATGAGGTGATACGATGTGAGCGCTGCAACACCGCTTTTGAATGCAAGGCAAACTCCTACACCAAATGCCAGTGCAGTACCGTACAACTCACCCTTAACGAAACTCAGTACATCAGCGAAAATTACGACGGCTGCCTCTGCGCCCAATGCCTGCTCATTATTCAGCAGGAGTATAGGGAGATGATTGTTTAGTTTTAGGGAGCCCGAAAGTCCGTGAGTCCGAAGTCCGAAGTAAGAGGAACTTCTTCCGGACTTTCCGTCTTTCGGACTAATTTATTACCTTCACAGCCTCATATTCAACATTGAAATAATGAAACTATTAGAAGGAAAAGTTGCCCTGGTTACAGGCGCTTCAAAAGGTATAGGTCGTAAAATAGCCGAGAAATTTGCCGAGCATGGCGCTAAAGTGGCTTTCACTTACTTGTCGTCTGTTGAAAAAGGACAGGCACTTGAGCAGGAATTGCAGGCTTTTGGTACCCAGGTTAAAGGCTACCGTAGCGATGCCTCTAAGTTTGATGAAGCCGAAAAACTGATCAATGATATTGTTGCCGATTTTGGTACGATTGACGTTGTGGTTAACAATGCCGGTATCACCAAAGATGGCCTGCTGATGCGCATGACCGAGGAGCAATGGGACGAGGTGCTTAACGTAAACCTGAAATCCATATTTAACGTTACCAAAGCCGCCTCAAAAATTATGATGAAGAACCGTAAGGGCTCATTCATCAACATGAGTTCGGTAGTAGGTGTGCAGGGCAACGCCGGCCAGGCCAACTATGCGGCATCAAAGGCAGGTATCATCGGTTTCTCTAAATCAATAGCTAAAGAATTAGGCTCACGCGGTATACGTACCAACGTGGTAGCACCAGGCTTTATCCGTACGGAAATGACCGACGTGCTCGACCCTAAAATAGTGGAAGGATGGACAGCGGGCATCCCCCTTAAACGTGCCGGCGAAACCGAAGACGTGGCCAATGCCTGCATTTTCCTGGCATCAGATATGGCAGCTTACATTACCGGCCAGGTTCTCCCGGTTGATGGCGGTATGTTGTAAACAGCATTTTTGCATAAACAACATAAGGCAGTAAAAATTGAGCTGATTGGTTTTCTTGATGAAGTTCAATGGAACAATTTTATTGGAACAGTTGATTCTGCCCTGTACTTAAATAAAGAGATGTATATCAAGCTGTATGATAACAGCTATAGGTTAAATCAGCGTAGGCTAAAGTCCACAACAGCATTGACAATGGATGGAATAGATGTATTAACAGATATTCTTTATAACTATAAATATCCGAAACCTCAATCTATTGACGGTACAATATTGATTGATGAGCCGGTTGGATGTTATAATCCCAGAAATGCTATCATCTTTAAGGATTTAAATAACAGAATTATTGAATACATAGAAATCTGCTTCGAGTGTTCAAAAGATAAGTTTAGTTCACCTAAAATCAGAAAGCTAAGTTATTGCGGGCGAACTTATAATATGTTAAGGGATTTTTTTGTGGATAATGGGATCAAATATGGCACAGCGTATTCCAAAAAAATTGATATGCAGTGTCAAATGCCTTTTCAACAATAAAAAACAGCATATTTGGTTATCAAGTATGCTGTTTTTGTTTTCAATAACCTGGGGAGATGTTTCGGGCTGGTGGCTGCCGGTGTGTATGCTGGCTGGCTTGTTATATGCCTGGGTGTTGTACAGGCAGCCGGTAAATATCTCAAAAACTTACCGGTATATATTATTCGCGTTACGGGCGTTGGTTGTGGCGTTTGTTGGTTTTTTGCTGCTTTCGCCGCTGGTTAAATCTGTAAGTTACAAGCCCGAAAAGCCATTGGTGTTGCTTTTGCAGGATGGTTCGCGCTCTGTAGGCCGGTCAGGTAAAACAATATCTACATCGCTTAAACAATTAAAACAACAACTGGGTGATGATTACCAGGTGCAGGATTTTAGCTTTAGCGACAAATTACACGATAGCCTGCCCGTTGCGTTTAACGGAATGCAAACCAATATAGCCGCTGCCCTGCATCAATTGAACGACCGCTTTGTGAACCGCAATATCGGCGCGGTGGTATTGGCTACGGATGGTATTTATAACCGAGGTGCCGATCCGCGATATGAGGCTCGTAATATTAAGGCCGGGTTTTACACCATCGCCCTGGGCGATACCACGCACCGCCGCGACCTGCTGATCGGCAATATCAGCTACAATAAAACCGCTTTTTTAGGGAACGAATTTGTAATAGAAGTATTGGCCGAAGCCTACCAAAGTAACGGCGAAAACATGCGCCTGAACATAACCGAGGACGGAAAGCAGGTTTATACAACCCAAATTAAAGTAAAGGGAAGTACCTTTAGGCAGGTTATCCCTGTAAAATTGAATGCCGGTAAAAAGGGCTTACGGAAATATGTGGTAAACATTACTCCTTTAACTAACGAAGTTACCACCGTAAACAACAGCGAAACCTTTTATGTAGATGTGTTGGATGCCAGGCAAAAAATACTGCTGGTATACCAAAATGTACATCCGGATATCGCGGTCATCAAAAACGCTATCGAAATCAACCGTAATTATGAGGTTAAAACCACATCGCTTACCGAGCTGGCTACTGTAAAACCTTCCGATTACGGTTTGCTGATCTTGTTTCAGCTACCTGCGTCAGCGCCGGGGATACAACGGTTTATAGTCAGCGATTTGCCCATATGGTATACCATAGGCGAACAAGCGGATGTGACGGCATTTAACAACAGCCAAAAGCTGGTAAACATTGCCGTTGGCAGCAATGATATGCAGGAAGTTTTCGCGCAGCCTAACGATAGCTTTTCGGCGTTTACCTTGAGCGATTCTACCCGGCAAAAAATGACCAGGCTGCCGCCGTTACTGGCTCCGTTTGGTACTTACAGTAACACACCTTCCGCAGGTATTTTATTAAAACAACGCATAGGTAACGTCAACACCACCTACCCGCTGCTGGCATTTACCAGCGAGGGCGGCAGGCGTACCGCGGTGCTTACCGGCGAAGGCTTGTGGCGCTGGAAACTGGCCGAGTTTGCCGCCTTTGAAAATAACAATGCCCTAAACGAATTAATGAGCCAAAGTGTGCAATACCTCACCGCCAATGCCGACAGGCAGCAGTTCAGGGTATACCCGGCAAAAAGTGTTTTTGATGAGGGCGATGATGTGCTGCTAAACGCCGAACTTTATAATGACGCGCTTGAACTGGTTAACACGCCCGATGCCCGTATCAGTATAAAGGATGAAAAGGGACGTAATTACAGCTTTTTATTTAGCAGGGCAGGGCAGGCTTATAACCTTAATGCAGGCAATTTGCCGCCTTCGGAGTATACTTATTCAGCCACGGTAAAATTGGGAAACAAGCCGTTCAATGCATCGGGCAAGTTTACCATCAGGCAAATAGATGCCGAAGCCCGGCAAACCGTGGCCAACCATCAGTTGCTGCGCGATATAGCCAAACAAAGCGGCGGCGCTATGCTGATGCCAAATGAGATCAGTAAACTTGCGGACCTGATCCGGAAGAATGAGAACGTAAAAACCGTGGTTTACGAAGATAAACGCTACAGCGAACTGGTGGATGTGAAATGGGTGTTCGGTATCATTCTGCTGCTGTTAGCCGCAGAGTGGTTTATGCGCAAGCGTGAAGGGGAAATATAACGTCAATCCGCTATCATCAGGAAACCGTCAGACTGAGGTAGCCTCTCTTGCACAGCTCATCATACAATATTTTAAACCAGTAAGTGTATTCTTCGGGATGCTCGTCCAAGTCGTGCGCAATCATTTCGGGAGCCATGTAAATATAATCCGCTGCTTCTTCGATGTTTAAATTTGGCTTAGCGGAGTAAGTACCGATAAAAACATGATCAAATTCATGTTCTTGCAAACCATCGCCCAAATCAGCCTGGTAAGTAAACGTAAAGGCTTCGGCAAGCGGACAGGTAAAGCCCATCTCTTCACTTAGCCGGCGTAAAGCTGCTTCTAAATTGCTTTCGCCCGGCCGTGGGTGGCTGCAACAGGTGTTTGACCATAAACCCGCCGAGTGGTATTTGCCATCAGCGCGTTTTTGCAGCAGTAACTCATTTTTATCGTTAAATATAATGACCGAAAAGGCCCGGTGGAGTATACCCTTGTAGTGGGCCTCCATTTTCTCCATTACGCCGGTTTCGTTATCATTCTCGTCAACAAGTATTACATATTCCATATCAGGTACCGGCATATACGGGAGGTTGTGTTGTGCGGATTTTGTACGCCATCAAAATACAAACAATAAACGCAAATGTTGTTCAAACATTTTATGCGGATGCTCCACATCAGTAATTATGCCTGCTGATCAGCGTAAATCAATTTAAATAATCGCCTGTATTTTTCGCCTGTAATTTATTTAAAGTACTGATAATTAGTTATTTAATATGTATTTGTATTTAAATTTTGATTAAAAAACATGTATATGGGTAAATACTTTACAAAATTTGCCTTAACCAAAATTTACTTATAAACCATTCAGCGTATGCGTAGTTATTTATTATTGATGCTGTTATTATGTACCGGTATATTTTCTGTGGATGCCCAGCAGATCACCTCGCCAGATAAAAACCTTGTGCTCAGCTTTGGGCTGAAGGATAACGGCGTGCCGACCTACAGCCTTACCTACAAAAAAAAGGATGTTATTAAAACAAGCAAACTGGGCATCGAAACCAAGGATGTACCGTCATTCTTAAACGGCTTTACCATTACCGACACACAAAAAAGCACGTTCGATGAAACCTGGCAACCGGTTTGGGGCGAGCAAAAAAATATTCGCAACAACTATAACGAGTTGGTGGTAACGCTTACCCAAAAAGCCGAGAAGGATCGTTTTATTCGCATCCGTTTCCGTTTGTTTAATGATGGTTTGGGTTTCCGTTATGAGTTCCCTTCACAAAAAAATCTAAACTACTTTATTATAAAGGAAGAGCACACACAGTTTGCCTTAGCAGGCGACCATAAAGCGTTTTGGCTTCCAGGCGATTTTGATACACAGGAGTATAGCACGGTAACCTCAAACCTGTCTGAAGTTCGTGGTAAAATGAAGGCTGCCGTTACGCCAAATGTTTCGCAAACCACCTTCTCGCAAACCGGGCTGCAAACCCCGCTGATGATGAAGAGTAAGGATGGGTTATACATTAACATACATGAGGCCGCACTGGTTGATTACTCGTGCATGTCGTTAAACCTGGATGATAAAAACTTCGTGCTCGAATCATTTTTGACCCCAGATGCCATTGGCGATAAAGGCTACATGCAAGCACCAACACAAACACCATGGCGTACCGTTATCGTAAGCGATAAGGCAGGCGATATCCTGATGTCGAAACTGGTATATAACCTGAACGAGCCAACCAAATTCAAGGATGTATCATGGATAAAACCGATTAAATACGTGGGTGTATGGTGGGAAATGATCACCGGCAAAAGCACCTGGGCTTATACCGATCTGGAAAATGTGCATCTTGGCGTTACCGATTACAGCAAAACCAAGCCTAACGGTAAACACGGTGCCAATACCCAACACGTTAAGGAGTATATTGACTTCGCTGCCAAAAATGGAATTAACGCCGTATTGGTTGAAGGCTGGAACCAGGGCTGGGAAGACTGGTTTGGTAAAACCAAGGATTATGTGTTTGACTTTGTTACCCCATATCCTGATTTTGATGTGAAGGAACTGCACCGCTATGCCGAATCAAAAGGTGTAAAGATCATTATGCACCATGAAACATCAGGTTCGGTACGTAATTACGAGCGTCATTTGGATACTGCTTATAAGTTTATGGTGGAGAACGGTTATAACGCCGTTAAAAGCGGTTACGTAGGGCAGATCATTCCGCGTGGCGAGCACCACTATGGCCAATGGCTGGTTAACCATTACCTGTATGCTATTACCAAGGCTGCCGATTACAAGATCATGGTGAACGCCCATGAGGCTATCAGGCCTACCGGACTGGCACGTACTTATCCAAACTTAATTGGCAATGAGGCTGCGCGTGGCACCGAGTACGAATCATTCGGCGGCAATAACCCCGATCATACAACCATTTTGCCTTTCACCAGGCTAATTGGTGGGCCGATGGATTATACGCCGGGTATCTTTCAAACTAAGATCAGCGCTTACAATCCTGATAATAATTCATTTGTACATACAACGCTTACCAAGCAATTAGCTTTGTATGTAACCATGTATAGTCCGCTGCAAATGGCCGCCGACCTGCCTGAAACGTATAACAAGTTTTATGACGCTTTCCAGTTCATTAAGGATGTGGCGGTTGACTGGGATGAATCGTACGTGTTAGAGGCCGAGCCCGGCGACTACATCACTATCGCCCGTAAGGCAAAGGGTAAAAACGAATGGTTTATTGGTAGTGTTACCGACGAGAACGCCCGTACCGCGGTAGTTAAATTTGATTATCTGCCCAAAGGAAAAACTTACGAAGCTACCATCTATGCCGATGGCAAGGATGCAAGTTTTGATAAAAATCCACAAAGTTATACCATCCGTAAAATAAAGGTGACCTCAAAAGCAGTGCTTAAACAGGCTGTGGCACCGGGCGGTGGTTTCGCTATCAGTATAAAATAGCAATTGGTTTCTATTAGGTTTATAAAGGTGTCCCCCGTGTGCGTAAGTGCCGGGGGATTTTTTGTGCACAGGTCACAGTTGATGGTGCAGCTTATCTAAAATATAAATATTCATACCTTTACCCCGTATTTAAACTCGTTTATATAAGCCGGTTAATTAATTTGTTGATCATGATGCCTATGCCGCGTTGGGTAAAGTTATGTGTGTTTGTATTCCTGATGCCTGTTATTGGTTTTGCGGCCAACATACGCAGCATTGGGGTGCCTTATGTACAAAACTATCCAAAAGCAACTTACCAGGCCGGGAACCAAAACTGGGCCGAAACCAAGGACGCGGATGGCGTAATGTATTTCGCCAACTCGGAAGGGTTGCTGGCTTACGACGGACAAAACTGGCAGTTACACCGCATGCCTAACGGCTTAATAGTACGCGTGGTAGCTGCTGATGGAAAAGGCAAAATTTACACCGGAGCGTTTGGCGAGATAGGCTACTGGTCAAAAAATACAGCGGGAGTTTTTAAATATACCTCGTTGGCGCACCTTATTCCGGCTAAATACCGGCTTAACGAAGAGGTTTGGAAGATCTATGTGGGCGATAAGGAAGTTATCTTTCAGTCGTTCGGAGTAATATATATTTACAAGGATGGTAAGGTAAGCACAATAAAAACCAAACCATACCTGTTTTTATTTAAGGCAGGCAACCGCTTTATTGTTGAGCAGCTTAATGTGGGATTGTTTGAGTTAAAAGATAACAAGCTCGAATTTATTAAAGGCAGCGAAATACTTAAAACCGGTGTACTCAGCATTTTGCCTTTTGGCGATGGCCGCTACCTCATCGGCACCTCAAAAAACGGATTGTATTTATACGATGGCCAAACCATTACCCCCTGGAAAACACAGGCTGATGAGTTTTTGCAGCGTTATCAGCTTAACAACGGTGTGGCTATACCCGGTAATTACTTCGCCTTTGGCAGCATCCTGAACGGGATCATTATTATTGACCGTGCCGGTAACGTGGTGCAGCACATCAACAAATCCAGCGGGTTGCAAAATAATACCGTGTTAAGCCTTTACCTTGATAACGAGCAGAACTTGTGGGTAGGGCTCGATAATGGTATTGACAGGATAGAGATCATATCTCCCCTGTACTTTTACTTTGATAAGGGCGGCAGGTTTGGTACGGTGTACTCGAGTATCATCCACAACAATAAAATTTACCTGGGCACCAACCAGGGGCTTTATTACAGCGATTGGATACCTAACCAAAACAGGCTGTTCCAGTCGTTTGATTTTAAGCTGATACCGGGCAGCCAAGGCCAGGTGTGGGATCTGTCGCTGGTGGACGGGCAACTGCTTTGCGGCCATAACGACGGCACCTTTATAGTGGATGGCGCGCAGCTTAAACAAATATCAACCGAAAATGGTGGCTGGATGGTAAAAAAGTTAAATGCCAACCAATTGATACAGGGTACTTACACCGGCCTGGCTGTATACAAAAAATTACCTGATGGCGCTTGGGCATTTGATTATAAGATAGGCAATTTTGTAGTACCCTCACGCTATGTTGAGCCTGATGGCAAGGGGCAGATATGGGTGAGCCACGCCTACAAAGGGATATACAAGGTAAAGCTAAGTGCCGACGGCCGCAGGGCAGCATCTATAAAATACTACGATGAAAAGAATGGCCTGCCCGGCAGCTATAACATCAATGTATTTAATTTGGATAACCGGGTGGTATTTTCAAGCAATAATGGTTTTTACATTTATGATGATATAAGCGATCATTTTTACAAATACGATCAGTTGAATAAAAAGCTGGGCTCGTTCGCGTCATCCAATAAGGTAATCCCTGCCAATGGCAGCAAATACTGGTTTATTGACCGGGGCAGGGCGGCCTTGGGCGACTTATCCGTAACCGGTAACCTCAATCTGGATTCATCCCGTTTCAGCATTCTTAACGGGCGTATGGTGAAGTATTACGAAAACATCAGCCGCATAAACAACAACCTGTACCTGATCAGTATTGATGATGGTTTCGCCATTTTTAACGATCAGCAGAAAGAAACGATTGCCGACAGCAAATTACCGCGTGTATTGATCAGGCGGGTTGAAACATTTACTGACCGTGCCCGTGCCATTACCCAATGGGATAATATAGAGATAGCCTATCGCCGCAATAACATCCGTATCAGCTATGTGCTACCGGTTTATCGTCAGGCTAAAATTCAATATCAGTATAGTTTGAAAGGTTACTCGGGCAGATGGTCGGAGTGGAGCACCCAAACGCAACGCGAATTTACAGGCCTGCCCCAGGGAGATTATATATATGAAGTGCGCGCCCGTATTAACGGCAAGGTTACTGATACCACTACACTTAATTTTACCGTATTACCGCCATGGTATTTTAGTAAGTTGGCTTACCTGGGGTACATATTGCTTGTAATTGCCGGCTATTATGGCGTTAGATATTATTACCGCTTTAAGCTAAAAAAATATAACATACGCTTGCAGCAAAAACTCCAGCGCGAAAAAGAGCAGTTTTTAAAGCGTGAGGCCGATGCTAACGAGCAGCGTTTGTTTAAACTTAAAACAGAGCAATTACAGGCCGATCTTGACCGCAAAAGCCGTGAGTTGGCAAACTCCGCAATGAACATCGTTTACAAGAACGAACTGCTTCAGCGCATACACGATGAAATAGCCGATATTAAGGATGCCAATGGAAAACACCTGCCGCCCGAGCAATTACGTAAGATACAAAAAGTAGTTGACGAGGGTAAGAACGACGAGCGCGATTGGGTACTGTTTGAGAACAGCTTTAACGAAACACACGAAAACTTCTTTAAAAAATTAAAAGCCCAACACCCGGATCTGGTACCCAATGACCTAAAGCTTTGCGCTTACCTGCGCATGAATATGAATAGTAAAGAGATGGCATCATTATTGAACATTTCATTACGGGGTATTGAGATCAGGCGCTATCGCTTGCGCAAAAAGCTGCGTTTGGGACACGATAAAAACCTCGTAGAGTTCCTTATGGAGCTTTAAGCCACTACATCATTACCTCTCATAAACCGATTAAGCTAATATATGTACTATTGACACTGCCAGCGAAAGTGAGTAGGTTGAGAAATATGATATCAAATTGATATTCAATATTTTAAATAAAAATAAAAATATGTTTGAGAAAGTATTTTGCGCTTGATGTAGTAATGTAGAGTGCAAAAAATTGAAACAAACACTATCTCTTCACAGTTTTGCAGGGTATAACACACAATTATTTATACCTAAAAATTAATTAACATTTTATGAAGAGAATAATTACTATCTCATTGTATGGGGTACTATGTCTGCTTTTCATCAATCGGGCATTAGCGCAGAATATTACCGTAAAAGGTACTGTAAAAGATGCAGCGACGGGTGAAACCTTAATAGGCGTAAGCGTAGCAGTACAAGGCACTCAAACCGGCACCCAAACCGGCCCCGACGGTACATATACCATATCCGCACCGGGCACCAGCAGTTTAACTGTAAGCTACATTGGCTATGCCACACAAACCGTAGCCATTAACGGACAGCCAACCGTTAACATCAGTTTAAAAGCGCAATCAAACGAATTACAGCAAGTAGTAGTTATTGGCTACGGTACACAGCGCAAGCGAGATGTAACCGGCGCAGTAGCCTCTGTAAAAGGAGAAGATCTGGCTAAACAGCCTGTGCAAACTGCAACGCAGGCTTTACAGGGCAAAGTATCAGGTGTGCAGGTGATCGGTTCCGGGCAGCCAAACTCACAACCACAATTGCGCATACGCGGTACCGGCTCTGTATTAGGCGGCGCTAACCCCTTATATGTTGTTGATGGTGTGCTTACTGATGACATCCGTAATATCAACAATAACGATATATTGAGTTTGGATGTATTAAAAGATGCTTCGGCAGCTATTTATGGTGTGCGTGGTGCCAATGGTGTGGTAATTATTACTACCCGTAAAGGTAAAAAGGGTGCGCCCGTTGTAAGGTACGATGCCAATGCAGGTTTTCGAGAAGTATCAAACCTGGTTGAGATGGCAAACCGCGACCAGTATATTTCATATCTGCAGGACGCAAATCCATCAAAATTGCCATCAGATGCTGCTCCGCTCACAACTCCTGGTACTACAAATTGGTATGATGCCGTTTTACGTAAAGGTTTTCAAACCAATCATAACCTTTCGGTTTCGGGTGGATCAGACAATACCACTTATTTTGTAAGCGGTAACTATTTAAAAGATAATGGTGTGGTTACTACCAATACCTTTGATCGCTTTTCATTACGTTCCAATCTTGAAATTAAGCTGGCCGATAACCTGACTACAGGAACACAACTTTCACTTTCACGCTCAAATGAACGTCCGGCTCCGCTTGGTGATGTTTTCAGCAGCGTTTATCGTGCCGCCCCAATTATCACTCCAATTGATGAGAATGGTAAATATGGTAACACCTCGGCATGGGGTAACGTAGGTAACCCGCTGTTAGGAATTAATAAGGTAAACAACCAAACCGTGAATAACCGTTTGCTTGGTAATGCCTACCTGGAATATAAGCCTGTAAAATCATTAACCTTACGAACTGCCTATAATACCGATGCTTTTTGGAATAAACAACGTAATTATAATTACCGGTATTTAAACGATGCCAATACGTTTAACGTGGCGGGTGGTAACCAGCAAATAATCAACAGTTCATTATTTGTTCAGAACGATCAATCGTTACGCACTGTGTGGGATAACACCGCTACCTTTCAAAAAGATTTCGGTAAACACAACCTGACCGTATTAGCCGGTTTTACCCGTGAGTATTTAAAAACAGATCTGTTTAGTGGCTCACGCATTGGTGTGCCTGAAAGCCAAGATCTTTGGTATCTTGATCAGGGCAATCCGGAAAGCCAGGCTACTTATGTTAATAACGGAAGCAAATTTACGCGTCAGTCATTTTTAGGTCGTGTAAATTATAGCTATGCCGGCAAGTACTTGTTTAGTGCCTCATTCAGAGCCGATGGTAGTTCTCGTTTTGTTGATAAATATGGTTACTTCCCAACTGTAGGGGCCGGCTGGACCATCTCGGAAGAGGATTTTTTAAAGGATAACAAGATCATCAGCAATTTAAAACTACGTGCCAGCTACGGCCAGTTAGGTAATGATAACATAGATCAGGGCTTATACATTGTAACAGGTACACCTAATATTCCTTACTTCTTCAATAATACACGGGCTCTTGGTACTATAATTCAGGATATTAAAGATCCGAATTTGAAATGGGAGCGCACTAACCAGTTAGATATCGGTTTAGAATACGGTTTATTCAATAATAAATTAACCGGTGAAATTGATTATTATGATAAAAAGGTAAAAGATGCCCTTACCCCGGTATCAATCCCGGCTATATTAGGTGATCCTGATGGTATATATGTAACCAATGCGGCATCATACCGTAACCGTGGCGTTGAGTTTTCAGCCAGGTGGACTGACAAAGTGGGTGATTGGAGCTATAGCTTAGGTGGTAATATCAACTACAACAAAAATGAAGTTATAGGCTTAAACGGCGGCCAGGCGCTAACCGGTGGTGGTGTAGGCGGTCAGGGTGCTATTACCCGTACTGATAACGGACAGCCAATTGCCAGCTTTTATGTTTTACAAGCTACAGGCGTATTCCAAAACCAGGCTCAAATTGACGCCGCGCCAACATATAACCTGAATGGTGAAAACAAACGTATTGGTGGTTTGATCTATGCTGATATTAGCGGCCCTAACGGTACGCCTGATGGTGTGGTTGATACTTATGACCGTGATTTTTCCGGATCATATCAACCTAAATTTTATGGCGGTTTCAATGCGTCAGTTAGTTATAAAGCATGGGATCTGAGTGCTGATTTTTATGGTAACTGGGGCAACAAAATTTACAATGGTAAAAAAGGTTTCCGTTATGACCCGAACGATAATATCGAGGCAGGCTATGCCGGCAAACGCTGGACACCGACCAATGCGTCAAACACCGATCCTATTACCATAACACAAAATACACCGGCTTCAACTTACTTTATTGAGTCGGGGGCGTTTTTAAGGCTAAACAACCTTACACTGGGTTACACCATCCCAACTGAAGTTTTAAAGAAAATTAAAATGTCGCGCATTCGTGTATACGCATCATCACAAAATCTTTTCACAGCGAAACGCTTTAGCGGATTCACGCCCGAACTATTAACAACCGATATTCTGTCATCAGGTATTGAGCTTAACGGTTACCCGGTTACCCGTACGTTCACGTTTGGTGTTAATGTTGAATTTTAATCTTGAAATGATAATGAAAACATCATATAAAAAATTAGTCTTTATTGCTTTTACAGCGGCAATGGTCGGCACAGTTTCAAGCTGTAAAGATTATCTGGACGTAGCCCCTCAGGCACAAATTACAGAGGAGCAGATTGTAAAAGACCCAAATGTTGCTACTAACCTGGTAACCGGCGTTTACAACATATTTTTTGCAGGCGATGCATTTGGTAATGATGTGCGCGGCTTTCAGTACACCGTGTTAGGTGATATAGCATCTGATGATGCTGATAAAGGTAGTTCGCCAAATGATTATGGTGATGCTTTGCAACTGGATAACTTAACCGCTAATGGTAACAACGGTGTGGTTAACAACATCTGGAGAGGCCACTACCAGGCTATTGCCCGTGCAAACCAGGCTCTTGATAAATTGCAGAATGCGCAGTTTGACGAAACAGCTAAAAATAAGCTGATAGGCGAAGTGCGTTTTTTACGCGGTATGTTTTACTTTAACCTGGTTCGAATATTTGGTGGCGTGCCGTTGGTGAATCGTGTACCTGCTGCGAGTGAGGCTAACTCACCCGAGTTTAGTACAAGGGCCACAGCCGAGCAGGTTTATGACTTTGTAATAAGCGACCTGACATTTGCAGTAGAAAATTTACCGGTAAAAAGTGGTACAGATGTAGGTCGAGCTACTAAAGGTGCAGCGCAATCACTACTGGCTAAAGTTTATTTGTATAATAAAAATTACCAGCAGGCTTATGATCTGAGCCAGGCCGTGATAAGCAGCGGTGCTTATGGCTTATATGCCGATTTTAATACACTGTTTCGCGAAGTGGGTAATAACAGTATTGAATCAATATTTGAAATTCAGGCCGGTAAAAATACCGCTTGTAATGCCGCTATTGATCGGTTTACCATTGCACAGGGGCCACGTGCCGGTGGTAAATACGGATGGTCTGACCTTGGTTATGGGTTTAATAATCCATCAGAAAGCCTGATCAATGAATTTGAGGCAAAGGACGTTCGCAGAAATGCAACGGTAATATTCATCAGACCCACAACTGCTGATACCTCAAGAGGAACAGTATTATACGATGGTTTTCGTATACCAAGTCAGGATTCTGTTCAAAACGAGCGCTATAACTTTAAGGCTTTTTACAGCCGTTACTCAGAAAGTAACTGTGCCAGTTTTGACCGTTTGCCTAAGCACATTCAGGTTATTCGCTATGCCGAAGTATTGTTAATTCATGCTGAAGCTGCGTTCCAGTTAGGCAACGCTGGTGCAGCGCTAACCGATATTAATTTAATACGCGAACGTGCTAAAGTTACACCACTAACTTCTGTAACCCTAAACGCAATCTGGCATGAACGTCGTATGGAAATGGCCATGGAGCAGGATCGCTTTTTTGATCTTGTACGTCAGGATGCTGTACAACCTGGCCGTGCCGCTGCCGCTTTTACCGCGCATGGCAAAACATGGAACGCACGTAACAAAGTATTCCCTATTCCACAGGCACAAATTGATTTGAGCGGTGGTAACTTAAAACAAAACGAGGGTTATTAATTAATCCGTTTTTTTATAAATAAACCGTGCCGGTATAAATTGCCGGCATGGTTTTCAATTTCTCATCTGTTTTTACATCTGCCGTGAAAGCATTAATTCTGCATGATGAAGAAAATCCTCTTTATATTACTATTATCAATTCCTGTTTTTGCATCAGCGCAAAAGCAAACAAAAACCAACACAAAATACACAGCCATTAAACCGGTTGGTATCATCAAAAATTTAAGCGACAGTGCCCTGCTTGATGTGGTGCAGCGCCAAACCTTCCGCTACTTTTGGGATTTTGCCCACCCGGTTAGCGGCATGGCATTGGAGCGTAGCAATGAGGCTTTTGATTACGGCGGCGAAGTGGTTACTACCGGCGGTACAGGCTTCGGTATTATGGCCATGATCGTAGCGGTTGACCGTAAATGGATACCACGTGAGCAGGCGGTTGAACGTATGCTAAATATGGTGAAATTCCTTTCCAAAGCTGATGCTTACCACGGTGTATTTCCGCATTGGCTGAACGGCGCGACCGGTAAGATCATCCCGTTTGGCCGTAAGGACGACGGCGGCGACCTGGTGGAAACATCATTCCTGTTCCAGGGATTACTTACCGCTAAACAATATTATAACGGCACCAACCCAAAAGAGGCAGAGTTGCGTAACCGCATAAGCTGGTTATGGAATGATATTGAATGGGATTTTTATACACACGAGCGCGATAACCTATACTGGCATTGGTCCCCTAACAATGGCTGGGCCATGAATTTTCCGATACGGGGATTTAACGAATGTTTGATTACCTACGTGCTGGCCGCCAGCGCCGAGCGTTACCCCGTTGATGCTGCCCGTATTTATAACCGCGGCTGGGCGCAAAGCGATTTTTTCAAGAATGGAAAAACCTTTTACGGCATTAAACTGCCATTGGGTTTTGATTATGGTGGTCCGCTGTTTTTTTCACATTACTCATTCCTGGGTTTAAATCCTAAAGGACTGAAAGATCAATATGCCGACTATTGGGAGCAGAACGTAAATCATACCCGCATCAACTACGCTTACTGTGTTGATAATCCTAAAAAATTTAAAGGTTACGGCGAAAACTGCTGGGGCCTCACCGCCAGCGATAACCACGAGGGCTACAATGCGCATTCGCCGACCAATGACCTGGGGGTAATTACGCCAACAGCAGCATTATCGGCATTCCCATATACACCCAAAGAATCAATGAAAGCGCTGCGCCATTTTTACTATGACCTGGGGGATAAAATTTGGGGCGAATATGGTTTTGTAGATGCTTTTAACGAGGGTAAAAACTGGTACGCCAAATCATACCTGGCTATTGATCAGGGGCCTATCGTGGTGATGATTGAAAATCACCGCAGCGGCCTGCTTTGGAATTTATTTATGAGTGCCCCCGAAATACAAGGCGGACTTAAACGCTTGAATTTTGAAAGTTCGGCTTTAAAAAGTAAATAATGGCAAAAGGGATACATATATTGGGCGTTGCCTGCGCGTTGTTACTGTTTGCCGGTGTCGCTACCGCGCAAAACAGTCAGCGTACGTATTGTAACCCTATCAATATTGATTACGGGTATACGCCTATCCCTAACTTTTCCACCGCGGGCCGTCACCGTGCCACGGCCGATCCGGTTATTGTTACTTACAAGGGCGATTACTACCTGTTCAGCACTAACCAATGGGGCTACTGGTGGAGCAGCGATATGAGCAACTGGCACTTTGTGGCCCGCCATTTTTTGCGCCCCGAACATAAGGTGTATGATGACCTGTGTGCACCGGCGGTTTGGGTACAGGGTGATACCTTGCTGGTATTCGGCTCAACCTATTCAGATAATTTCCCGATTTGGATGAGCACCAACCCGAAAGGCAACGAATGGAAGGAAGCCATCCACAAATTTGAGCCCGGTGGCTGGGATCCGGCATTTTTTAGGGACGATGACGGCAAACTGTACATGTACAATGGCAGCAGCAATGTTTACCCGATATATGGTGCCGAGGTTGACCCTACCACATTCCATTTAAAAGGCTACCGTAAGGAGATGTACCTGCTGCAACCCTACAAATATGGCTGGCAGCGTTTTGGCGAAAACCTGGATAACATCTTCCTCGATCCGTTTATGGAAGGTGCCTGGATGACCAAGCACAACAAAAAATATTACCTGCAATACGGCGCCCCGGGTACCGAGTTCAGCGGCTATTCGGATGGGGTGATTGTAGGCGAGGGGCCTTTGGGGCCATTCAAGCCGCAGCCTATGCCGTTCAGCTACAAGCCGGGAGGCTTCGCGCGTGGTGCCGGGCATGGCGCTACCTATCAGGATAAGTGGAATAACTACTGGCATGTATCAACCATGGTTATCGCCATAAAAAATAATTTTGAACGCCGCATTGGTATATGGCCTGCCGGGTTTGATAAGGATGACGTGATGTATTGCAACACCGCTTTTGGCGATTACCCTACCTATTTACCTGCCGGCGAAACCGATCACCTGAAAAGCCGCTTTACCGGCTGGATGCTGCTGAATTATAATAAGCCCGTAACCGTATCATCAACCCTCGGTAACTACTCGGCCAACAATGCGGTTGATGAGGATATAAAAACCTACTGGAGCGCCGCAAGCGCTAAGGCAGGGGAGTGGCTAAGTACCGATATGGGTAATGTAAGCACGGTTAACGCGGTGCAGATCAACTATGCCGATCAGGATGCCGACGTGCTGGGCAAACCTTCGGGGCCATTCTATCATCAGTATAAATTGCTTTACTCAACGGATAATAAAAACTGGAAAACCCTTATCGACAAAAGCAAAAGCAAAACCGATGTTCCGCATGATTATGTGGAGCTAAGTAAACCGGTTAAGGCGCGTTATATCAAGCTGGTGAATCAGCACATGCCTACAGGCAAATTCGCCATTAGTGGCTTGCGGGTGTTTGGCAATGGCGGTGGTGCCAAGCCTGATATGGTAAAGGAATTTATTGTGTTGCGCACTGAAAAGGATAAACGCGATGCCTGGATTAAATGGCGGCCGGTTGATAATGCTTACGCCTACAATATTTACACCGGCGTAGCGCCTGATAAACTATATAACTGCATTATGGTGCACAACGCCAGCCAATACTTTTTTAAGGCTATGGATAAGGATCTGCCTTATTACTTCCGCATAGAAGCAATAAACGAAAATGGTGTATCGCAGCCAATGGCGGTTATTAGATCAGAATAGAAAATAAGTTAAACTCAAGGATATATACTACAGATTATGAAGTTATCAAAAATAGTCATTGCATCGTGCCTGGTATTAACCGGCTTTGGGGCATCGGCACAAAAAGCCGCCCGCGATGCTAAGATGAATGCCTACATTAATAAACTGATGGCTAAAATGACGCTTGACGAAAAGATCGGTCAGTTGAATTTGCCATCAATCGGCTTTGACGTTACCGGACCGATATTGAGCCAGGGTGTTGAGGGCAAGATTGAAAAAGGCATGGTGGGCGGTGTGTTCAACACCTACACGCCTAACGCGGTACGTAAGCTGCAGGAGTTGGCCATTAAAAAAACACGCCTTAAAATACCCCTGCTTTTTGGTTATGATGTGATACACGGGCACCGAACTATTTTCCCGATACCGCTGGGTTTATCCGCGTCGTGGGATATGCCTTTGATCCAAAAAACCGCCCGCGCCGCTGCCGATGAGGCTACTGCCGATGGTTTAAACTGGGTGTTTTCGCCAATGGTTGATATAGCGCGCGATCCTCGTTGGGGCCGTGTGGCTGAGGGTGGTGGTGAGGATACCTGGCTGGGGTCGCAAATTGCAAGGGCGATGGTTAAAGGTTACCAGGGCGAAAAGAATGACCTTCGTCGTGATGATGCCGTACTGGCCTGCGTAAAACACTTCGCGCTGTATGGCGCTGCCGAAGCTGGTCGTGATTATAACACGGTAGACATGAGCATGCGCAAAATGACCGAAACCTACCTGCCTGCTTACAAAGCCGCTGTTGACGCGGGTGTGGCCACGGTAATGAGTTCGTTTAACGAGATAAATGGTGTGCCTGCGGCTGCCAACCACTGGCTGTTGACTGATCTGCTGCGTAACCAATGGGGTTTTAATGGCATGGTAGCCACCGACTACACCGCCATCATGGAGCTTAAAAACCATGGTATGGGCGATGACGCGCAGGTAGCCAAACTGGCGCTTGTTGCCGGTAACGATATGGATATGGTGAGTGACCTGTTTATCGGCGAACTGAAAAAGCTGGTTCAGGCTAAAAAGCTGGATATAAAATACATTGACCTGGCTTGCCGCCGTGTACTTGAATCAAAATATAAACTGGGTTTGTTTGATGATCCGTACCGCAACATCAGCGAAGATCGTGCTAAGAACAACATCATGAATACCGAAAAGCTGGCTTTGGCTAAAGAAGCGGCTGAAAAAAGCATGGTATTGTTAAAAAATGATAATAACACCCTGCCATTGCAAGCCGGTAAAAAAATTGCTTTTGTTGGCCCGATGGTTAAAAACCAGCGCGACCTGATCGGTAACTGGAGCGGTGCCGGTGACTGGAAAAAGGCGGTTAGCTTTTGGGATGCCCTACAGGCGCAATATCCATCAAATAAATTTACGTATGCTAAAGGTGCCAACATACTGGATGACCAGGCGCTGATAGATAAACTTAACCCGCATGATGCGCAGATTGTGTTGGACAGTAAATCGCCTGCTGACCTGATCAAGGAGGCTGTTGAAGAAGCGAAAGACGCTGACATGGTAGTAGCCATGATGGGTGAAGCATTTGGTATGAGTGGTGAGGCTGCCAGCCGCAGCGATATCAGTCTGCCCGCAAATCAGCAAAACCTGCTTAAGGCCCTTCGCGAAACAGGCAAACCGATTGTATTGGTGCTGATGAATGGTCGTCCGCTTACTTTGCAGTGGGAGCATGACAATACCGCCGCTATTTTGGAAACCTGGTTCCCCGGCACCAAAGCAGGCGATGCCATTGCCGATGTGCTTTTTGGTAAATATAACCCATCAGGCAAATTAAGCATGACCTTTCCGCGCAGCGTAGGGCAGATACCAATTTATTACAACGCTAAAAGCACTGGTCGCCCGGTGAGCGATCAAAAATATACCTCAAAGTACCTGGATATCCCTAACACGCCGTTGTACCCATTTGGCCACGGTTTAAGCTACACCACATTCGGCTACAGCGATGTTAAGCTGAGCAAAACCAGCATCCGTAACGGTGAGCGCCTGCAAGCCAGCGTTACCCTGAGCAATACCGGTAAATACGATGGTGAAGAAACTGTACAACTGTACATCCGCGATATGGTAGGTTCAGTTACCCGTCCCGTTAAGGAGTTAAAAGGTTTCCAAAAGGTATTCCTGAAAGCAGGTGAAAGCAAAACCGTAACCTTTAACGTAAGTACCGACGATTTGAAGTTTTACGACATCAACATGAAATATACCACCGAGCCCGGCGACTTTAAGCTGTTCATCGGTACAAGTTCGGCGGATGTTAAGGAGGCTGATTTTAAACTGCTGTAACGATCTTTCTTTTCCTCGGATTTTAGTGTGTTAATAAAGTGTGTGCCCGGCTTGTCCGGGCATTTTTGTTTTTTGCAATCATATAAATATGAAGCAGAATAATGTAAAATTCAAGCAGGTGTAGGGGCTTACATTTGTAAGAGTAACTTGGATATAAAATGCGCCAATATGAAAAAGATTGCTTCTTGTATTATGCTTTCTATGATTGCCGTTTCACCCGCCGTGGCACAGCACGATCATCATACACAAAAAGATGTTGCTAAGCCTGATACGGCAAAAAATCAGCATGATATGCAAATGCCTGGGATGAACATGAGCAGTATGCCCGGCATGAAGCACGATAGCATGGCCATGCCCGGGATGAACCATTCATACTCGCTTAGCCTGCCCATGA
Organism: Mucilaginibacter sp. FW306-07-L; assembly: GCF_058782065.1. Taxonomy (NCBI): domain Bacteria; kingdom Pseudomonadati; phylum Bacteroidota; class Sphingobacteriia; order Sphingobacteriales; family Sphingobacteriaceae; genus Mucilaginibacter; species Mucilaginibacter sp. FW306-07-L. The sequence continues at coordinate 963,325 of NZ_JBYSXI010000002.1, read as the reverse complement.
ATCGCAATGGTTCCGGTACTTCGTGGATGCCGGATAACATGCCCATGTATATGCTGATGAAGCACACCAAAAAGGGAATGTTCATGTTTCATGGCAGCATGTTTTTGCGCTACAACAATCAGCAGCTAAACGGCAAAACCCAACGCAGTGATACACAGTTTGACGCGCCCAACTGGTTTATGGCCATGTATAACCGGCAGGTGGGTAAAAACGGACTGTTTAACATCAGCGCGATGCTAAGTGCCGATCCATGGACTGTTACTGAACGGGGTTATCCGTTATTGTTTCAAAGTGGCGAAAGTTATAAAGGAAAAACGCTGGTTGACCGCCAGCACCCGCACGATCTGTTCAGTGGATTGACTATCGGCTATACACAACGGCTTAGTAAAAAGGTAGATGTATTCGGTTACTTTGGTTACCCCGGCGAGCCCGCGCTTGGCGCACCGGCATTTATGCACCGCATTGTAGCGCTTAATGACCCGGATGCGCCGTTGGGCCATCACTGGCAGGATGCTACCCACATAACCTATGGTGTTGCTACGCTTGGTGTTAGGGTTGATAAATATAAATTGGAAGGATCCATATTCACAGGCCGCGAACCTGATGAGGACCGGTATGATTTTGATAATATGCGTTTCGATAGCTACTCATGGCGGGCATCATTTAACCCTGACAAGGCCTGGGCTTTCCAGGTATCGCAGGCGTATATCAATAGTCCGGAGTTGCTGCATCCCGGCGAAAATATATGGCGATACTCCGCATCGGCATTGTATGCTTCTCCTGTATCGCATGATGGTAAGTATTTTACCGGTGCTTTAGTTTGGGGCATGAACCACAGCGGCCATGGCGATGAACATTCTCTTTTAGCTGAAGGAACACGGCAGCTAAACAAGCAGGCCATATACGGGCGTTATGAGTTTGTGCAAAAATCAGCAGAAGAACTGGCGCTTGAGGAGCAATTCGGCGAAGCTGTATTCAATGTACATAAACTGACCTTGGGGACTAACCGCCGCCTGTTTAAAACTGGCTCGATAGAATATATCGGAGGCATTCAGGCATCCATCAACTTAGCGCCCGAAAGATTAGATCCCTTATACGGCAATATGCCCATGAGCGGGCAGATCTATTTGCAGATAAGGCCGGGATTAATGAAGCATAAAATGTAATAAATAAAAAGCGGCATGATCAAAACCATGCCGCTTCTCCAAAGCTTTCAGCTTTAGTCTTTACACTTTCAGCTATTAATAACGGTAGTACTCCGGTTTAAACGGACCATCAACGGTTACGCCGATGTATTCAGCCTGATCTTGGTCCAATACCTCCAGCTCAACACCAATTTTGGCAAGGTGCAGGCGGGCTACTTTCTCGTCAAGGTGTTTTGGCAGGGTGTATACTTTGTTCTCGTATTTATCACCATTGGTCCAAAGCTCTAATTGAGCAAGGGTTTGGTTGGTGAATGAGTTACTCATTACAAAGCTTGGGTGGCCTGTAGCACAACCTAAGTTTACCAAACGGCCTTCAGCCAGTACAATTACGTCTTTACCGTCAATAGTATATTTATCAACCTGTGGTTTAATTTCAATTTTGCTGCTTCCGTAAGCACCATTTAACCAGGCCATGTCAATCTCGTTATCAAAGTGGCCGATGTTACATACGATAGCTTTATCCTTCAAAGCACGGAAGTGCTTTTCACGTACAATATCCTTATTACCGGTAGCGGTAACCACAATATCAGCTTCAGCAATGGCAGTGCTTAATTTTTTAACCTCGAAGCCTTCCATAGCCGCTTGCAGGGCACAGATCGGGTCAATCTCGGTAACAATAACACGTACACCGGCGTTGCGCAGTGAATCGGCAGAACCTTTACCTACGTCGCCATAACCGCAAACAACGGCTACTTTACCGGCCATCATTACGTCGGTTGCACGGCGTATTGCGTCAACCAATGATTCGCGGCAACCATATTTGTTATCGAATTTTGATTTGGTAACCGAGTCGTTCACGTTAATGGCGGGCATTGGCAGCGTACCATTCTTCATACGCTCGTACAGGCGGTGTACACCGGTAGTAGTTTCTTCAGACAGGCCTTTGATCGCAGCGATCAGCTCAGGGTATTTATCCAATACCATATTGGTTAAGTCGCCACCGTCATCTAAGATCATGTTAAGCGGTTGGCGCTCTTCGCCAAAAAACAAGGTTTGCTCAATGCACCAGTCAAACTCTTCGGCGTTCATACCTTTCCAGGCGTAAACAGAGATACCGGCAGCAGCGATAGCCGCGGCGGCGTGATCCTGAGTAGAGAATATATTGCATGACGACCAGGTAACTTCAGCACCCAGTTCAATCAAAGTTTCAATCAATACGGCGGTCTGGATGGTCATGTGCAGGCAGCCTGCAATGCGCGCGCCGGCCAATGGTTTTGATGGACCATACTCGGCACGCAACGCCATTAAGCCCGGCATTTCGGCTTCGGCCAGTTCAATTTCCTTGCGGCCCCACTCAGCCAGCGAAATGTCTTTTACTTTATATTTCAGGTAGGCAGTTTCTACAGTCGACATATTTTTTATTTTTCTGTTATTTAGAATGCAAAAGTACATAATAATGTTTTCTTAATGAAATGCGGGGCTTGAGGTTCAGCTTATTGGTAAACTTTTTGCTTCAGTGGAATGTAAAAAACACGCCATGTTAGAACACGCGCTGATTATCGCCATGATAGTACTTTTTATACATGCCTGTAGCTGGCGCGGGATGATATTTGAAGGCATCAAAAAAATTGTTGAACCCAAGGGAATGCTCTATAAGCCGCTGTATGGCTGCCCTATCTGCATGACACCCTATTACGGCACCGTTATTTACCTGCTGTTCTTTCGCCATTCCATTGCCGATGGCTTGCTCACCGTAGCTACAGCCAGCGGATTGAACGTTGTGTCGGTATTGCTGATCGATATAAAGGACGGTATTTGCAAGCGCGATGAATAGGGCTACCGTCAAGCCAATGTTATTATTACGCCTGTGTGAATTGTTTTTGTAGAGAATTGATATTTTTGTATTGATTTAATTTTAAGGATAGTATATGATGTACCCAGAATATTTAGTTGCCCCCATGCGTGCCGAACTGACCACAGCGGGCTTTGAAGAACTTAAAGATGCCGACGCGGTAAAAAACGCTATTGAGAGCGAAGGCACCGTATTGGTAGTTGTTAACTCGGTTTGCGGTTGTGCTGCTGCCAACGCGCGCCCTGCCGCCCGTGCCGCCGTTACTTATGAAAAAACACCGGACAAACTGGTAACCGTTTTTGCAGGTATGGAAAGAGACGCGGTTGATGCTGCCCGTAACTATATGTTGCCTTACCCGCCATCATCACCATCAATGGCTTTGTTTAAGGATGGCAAACTGGTACACATTATCGAGCGCCACCAAATTGAAGGCCGCCCGGCGCAAATGATCGCCGATAACCTGGTTTATGCTTTTGATCAGTACTGCTAATAAGTATAAAAATATAAATAGAGAACCCGTAACGAAAGTTGCGGGTTTTTTTGTGATGTTGTTAATCGTTAGTGCGGCGGTGCAATAGCCAGTACCAACCCAGGTTAAAAGCGATAACCCCATGATTAAACAGCGTAGGCAGCAAGCCATAATGCTCCCGCATGATCCGGAAACGCTCAACCAGGCTTTGCCGGTGTTTTTGTTTGGACATGCCACCCACCAGGTATTTAGCTACATATCGGCTTACGTTCACTATTTTTTTGGCTTGTTTGGCAGCATGTAATATCCAGTCGATATCGGCACTTAACTGGTAACGGCTGTCATAAGGTTTTGTCAGGCTGCGCCGTATGTAGATGGCCTGGTGGCTTACGCTCATGCCATATTTAAAGCTTCGCCAGGTAAATTGTTCCGGTGCTTTGTGGCGGCGCTGACCCAGGCTGTTACCATTATCATCAATCATTTCGGTTTCGCCGTAATATATATCAGCATCAGGCGATGATGCGAAAACAGCTTCAACAGTATTGTTATCATATAACTCATCACCGGAATTCATGAACAATACATACTCTCCGGTTGCTAAGGCCAACCCCTTGTTCATGGCATCATAAATACCCTTATCCTTTTCGCTCACCAGGCGGGCAATACGGTTTTGATATTTTTGGATGATAGCTAAAGTACCATCAGTTGATGCCCCATCGATGATGATATACTCAATATTAGTATATGTTTGCCCCAAAACCGAAAGCATGGTGCGCTCCACATCGCGTACGTTATTGTACACCACGGTGATGACGCTGAGGGTAGGGTTAAACGCCATTATAGTATCGAATTATATAGATCAATATACTGTTTGGCCACTTTGTTATTGGTAAAATTATCCAAAACCTTTTGCCGGGCTGCCGCTGATGCTCCGGCCATGTCCGCTGTAAATAGCAGATGATGTATGCCCGCCGCGAGGTCGGTTGCTGATTTATATTCGGCCAGGTAACCATTCTGCTGATGGTCTATCAGGTCGGGAATACCGCCTGTATTAAACGCCGCTATAGGCGTACCGCAGGCCAGTGCTTCCATAATCATGTTGGGCAGGTTATCCTCCAAGGATGGGGATACAAACACATCCGCAGCACTGTAAATCTCGGCCAGGTCGCTTTCAGCACTAATAATGCTCAACTCTTTTACCCCGAAAGGCAGCGTGCCGGTATCAAAATGTTTGTTCTTGCCGAAGATCACCATCTGGATAGGTGCATCGCCGGTTTGTTGTTTTAGCAGGTGCAAGGCTTCAACCAGGTAAGTGATGCCTTTGCGGCGGTCGTTAATATTAGCCGCGCCGAAAAGGATGATTTTAGCATCAGTATCAATACCCCATTTTTTGCGGACGGCAATTTTATCCTTTGGCGAAAAGGTATCAATATCTATCGGGTTAGGGATGGCCACCGTTGGCCTGTTACCCAACAAGCCGCTGCCGCGCGATACATTGCCCAGCCAGTTGCTGCAGCTTACTATGGTAAGGTTTTGGGCACTTTGCAGCATAGCGAACTTACGCTGCCATACCTTATGCGAAAGATCATTCTCGCTTGAGCGGCGCAGCATCCAGCAGTTTCCGCATTGGTTTACAAAATGATCGCAGCCGTTGGAGTAGTGGCAACCGCCGGTAAAGGCCCACATATCATGCAGCGTCCAAACTACGGGTTTGCCTGATTGTAATAATTGCTGCAGGTTTTTAATGCTAAGGTAGCCGGAGTTCGTCCAGTGCAGGTGCAGTATATCCGCTTCCTGTATAGCGGGATGATCGGCGATATTACTGCCGCTGTTGGCTGCCGAAAAAGCGAAACGTACAGTTTTATCTTTTTCTTCAAAGGCGATGAAAGGTAAACGTTCAAGTAGAAAGTTGGCTTTGGCCAAGCGTTTACCCGTTGTAGCGGTTACCCTTTGCTCCGTAGTGAGCTTTTGCTGCACGGTCATGGTTACATCAACACCGTTTTGCTCCAGCGCTTTAAGCAGGCGCATACAGGCGGCGGGTGCGCCGCCACCGGCATCGGCAGTATTGATGAGTGTAACCTTCATGTATTTAAAACCGGCACAAGTATAGCTAATTGCAGCCATTTTTGCTTAACAGGTGCTGCTAAGTAAGCTATTGCCGTGTTTATAATGCAAAATACAGCGGCATGTTTAACAAACCCGCCAATTATTTTACTTTTGAGGAATCGCTAAAAACATCATCAACGTAAAAATGAACCCTTTTGCTTACTTGTTTCAGGATCGGAAAGCTAACCGCGGGAATATAAAAGGCCAGTTGGTGCTTTTTATGTTCAGGCTGGTACAGCTCATCAACCGCTCCATGGTGGCAAAGGTGATACTTTTTCCATACCTGATATTTTACCGCTTTTTTGTGGAGTGGAGCCTGGGTATCGAGCTGCCGCGCAAGCTAACGGCAGGTAAAGGACTGATCATTTACCACGGGCAGGCACTGGTAGTTAACCAGGGTGTGGTGCTTGGCGAAAACTGTGTGTTGCGCAACTCGGTAACCATAGGGCATAAAAAACTGGCTGACGGTACCTTCAGCGGTTGCCCGCGTATTGGTAACAATGTTGACATCGGCGCAAACGTTTGTATCATTGGCGATGTTACCATTGGCGATAACGTAATAATAGGGGCGGGCGCGGTAGTGGTGAAAAACATACCGGCCAATAGCGTAACGGTGGGCAACCCGGCGCGCGTTATCGAACAAACTAATTAAAAATTACAACGCTACCGGTTATTATTTCCTTTTCCGGTACTTGATGTACAGTTGATTAAACAGGCGTAAGCCTCTCTGTAAGAGTGAACCTTTTCTTTTCTTGAAAAAGTACCGGAGCAGATCATGGGCTTTTTTATTGATCGTAATACTTTTAGGAAAATGGGTGATAGGGCCTTCGGCAATTTTTACCTGGAAAATGTCGTCGATATTGGAATGTATGCCGGTTCCGTCATTTCCGATACTATTAACTAATGATTGGGATGGATTGAGGGAAAGGCCACCCTTTAAAAAAATGGAAGCGTACCAGCGTATAGCCCACGAATTATTTTTGCCGTTTTTAAATTCAAGCATCTGTTTCCAAAAGTTCATGCTATGTTCAACCGAAAACGTGTGCTTTTTATCGTTGTCAAATTGCGCGATCAGTTTATCAATATCAGGTTCAAAGTTTTTCCATGCCCGTTTCCAGGTAGCCCAGCCCCAACTGGTAGCTATATAATGGAAAAAGGTTTGCGGAAGTTCGCTATGGTTGATACCGAACATATACGCCCCGATATGCATTACTTCCTGATTTTGCTCATACTTGTCAAGCGCCTCATTAAAGTATTGCAGGGTATATTTGGAGGATAGCAGGTCATCCTCAAAAACGATAACCTTGCCATAATCATTAACCAGTTTGGTAACACCATCAATAATGGATGCTGCCAAACCCATATTATGCTCACGGGTTATAATTTTTATAGTTTTAAAGCCTGATATGGATTTAATATGCTCCCTTACCTGCTCCACTTTATCTATATCCGCTTCTGTTTTTGCCGCGTCAGCAAAAACATACAGGCGTGAATCTTCGGCCAGCAAATTTTTTTGCAGGTAATTAAGCGTACGGCGTGTATGGTCAGGACGGTTATAAACAAATAAAGCAATGGGGGCAAGATTTTGCATCAACAGAGAATATAAGTAAAATCAATAACCATTTAAAATATGCCGGGTTTAAAAATATTCATTAAAATTTAAGGAACCGGCCAATTAGCTGGTCAACCTTTTCATTAACATCAACTGATATTTTAAGGAAGTAAGTAAGCGCCCCGTATATAACGGTAGTAACGCCGCTTCGTACAAGTATATCAAGCCAAACATTAGGCATGCGCCACAGGTATACCCCTGCCAAATAGCTTATTGCGGCAATTACTATTACCAGCAGGTGCTTATAGGTAAAGGGCTGCATTTTAAAGCGGTATTTTATATACAGCCACGATACAAAGTTCATGCCTGCTATGGTTAAAAAGTAGGCGAAAGCTGCGCCAAGCCCGGCGTATACAGGTATTAAAAAGTAGTTTAGCACAACACAAAAAATACTCATAATAAGTACAAACAACGTCATTAAACGGTATTTATGTGAAGTGGTTATAATGTAAGTATTCAACCCGCCGGTAATATCAGCCAAAAACCCAAGGCCTATTACTACAAACAGGCTAAAGTATTTTGGGTCGGTAAAGTCCTTATTGCGGGCAAGGGCGTACAGGTTGTCGCGGTTTATAAATATGCCGATGAACAGCAACATACCCACCACCATTTGAACAATGGATGTTTTTGAATATACTTCGGCAATGTTGGCCATGTTTTTTGATCGCCACGAGTCGGCCACTACCGCATAGGTGGTACGGCTGAGTGCTTGCGCGGGTATGCTGATCACCATGGCAATGTTAAAATACCAGCTATAAACACCCTGTACAGCATCGCCTGCCATGGCGCTAAGCATCAGTGTATCTATTTTTTGCAGCAGTACATACACCGCGCTTGATATCAGCGTAAACAGGCCAAAATTTACTATCTCCTTTTTTTTGATAGCTTTAAAACCCTCATGGCCTATACGATAACTAAAATTGCCTGATAACAGCAGGTTAATTAACAGCAGTAATGATATAATGCCGTTTACCGTTATATAGCCCATAATAAAGCCATCAAACGTTAGCCATTTATTAGCTATCATGAGCAGCATTACAGTAGTTGCCAGGCGTAATACTACAAACTGTAATATGTTTGAATAGATGGTGTTATATACTACCCGCCCCGTCATTTCCAAAAAGTTAAAAACAACCACAAACAACGCCAGCGGTATCATGTAATAATAATACTTTACAAACAGCGGCGATTTATCAATATAAGCGGATACTATGGCCGGTTTAAAAGCTATGTATATAATGGTAGCAACGCAAAAACCCCCGAATGCTAAAAAGGCCGCCCAATGGATAAAACCGTTATGAGTGCGGTCATCCGTGCGGTAAAAAGGGAAGTACCTGGCAATAATGCTGGGCACACCCATTGAGGCTACCAGCGAATACAGTACAGATATGCTGATAATAAGATTGTAAATACCAAAATTATTATCACCTACTATGGGCGGAAAAAGCAATACCGTGTTAATGTACGCTATTACCATGCCCGCGTACAGCACTACAGTATTTTTGTAAGCCTGCTTTTTTACAATGCCCATTTGTTACTACAGCTTGATCCCGATACGGCCGGTATAATCTATCCGGTTTAATAAAAGCGGCAGTTTATTTTGGGCGATGTATTCATCAACCGCTTTGCGTGCGCCTTCCCAGTGGCCGTAATCATCAATTATAATAACGCCGCCCGGTACAAGCAGCGGATATAAATGGTGCAGCTCATGCCTGGTAGATTCATAAAAATCGGTATCGAGCCTTAAAACAGCAATTTTGCCCGGAAGCGTTGCCGGTATAGTATCTTCAACCATGCCTTTTACGTAATGAATTTTTTGGGCCGGATAGTTGAGGCTGTTTACATTTTGTTGTACCTCTTCAATAGTTGAATAGCACCAAACAGAGGTGGGGTCACTTTTCTCAGAAGTCTGCATCAGTTCCTGTGCTGATGTTCCGGATATAACCTTGTCGTTATCCGTAGGAGACGACATTCCCTCAAACGTATCAAACAAGTAAATGTCCCTGGTAAGATCGTGGTTTTTTATCAGGGTATCTATCGCTGCCATTGAGCTTCCGCCGCGCCACACGCCACACTCTACAATATCACCCTCAATATTATTATTGATAATATATTTTATAGCGTTGCACAGTGCCGCTATGCGTTCGGGTGTAGTAAGGGTATAGGTTTTTACTTTTTTGTAGGTTTCAACCGTGTCCTTATCAAAATCAGCAGGTAAGCCATCTACAACAAGCCGCTTGTCAGGCTTTACAATATCGTACCCAAATTTCTGTATAAATTTTACAAGTGCTTTTTTTATCATTTTAGTTATTTTTTATAACGGCATTTAAAATACCGGTCAATATTGATATCTGTTTTTGAATATTATAATTGTTTCTGATATGTGTTGCGGCCGCATTGCCAATTTCGGCGGCTAATTTAACATCCTCTGCAATCAGCAGCATGTAATTGGCCATTCCCTCTATATCATGTTCGGGTACCAGGTAGCCGGTTTTGCCATTCACTACCGCTTCCTTAATACCGGCATGCAGGGTACTTACTATAGCCAGGCCTGATGAGCCCGCCTCTAAAACCGATACCGGTGTGCCTTCCTTATCACCATCGGCGGCGGTAACCGAGTGCTGCACAAAACAGCGGCTTTGTTTTAGTAAGGCTTTTATTTCGTCGGGCTTTAAAACGCCTTTTAATATTACCTGATCCTGCAAACCGGAATCATTTATAAAAGCGGCCGTTTCATCAAACAAGGGGCCATTGCCAACCATGTTTAATACGGCATCCCGGTGTTTTTCGGCTACTGTTTTAAAGGCTTTTACAACCGATAAAGGTGATTTTTTCTCAACAAAGCGGCCTATCGAAATAAAGTTTTTTCCGTTGGATGATATATCAATTTGCGGAAAAGCCTGCGGATCTACCCCACAGGAAGCCTGTGTGATTTTAGCAGCGGGTGCCCCCAGTTGTTTTAAGGCCTCCACCATATCGCCGGATACGGCTATAAAAGCACTTGCATAATTAAACGCTTTTTGATATTGAGCGTAATATCTTTTTACCGTACCGGTATGGTGCACATCAGCGCCATGGTAATGTATTACCAGCGGAATGCCGGCTGTTTTACATGCATCAGTAACCATAGCGCCAACCATGCCATATTCGGCAAATACTACATCAATTTTATTCCGGTTGAAATAATCGGCTAAACATTGGTTGGCTATGCCGATAGATAATTTTTTAAATATCCGCTTTTGTACCAGGTATAATAAAAGCTTCCATTTTGATTTAATGATAAAATTACCTTCATCATCATACACCGGGAAAGCCCCGCCCCACAATACTTTTTTATTGCCGGGCAAACGCTTTATATGCTCCTCAATAAAGGTTTCAGAAAAAGCGTTGTTATTGGGTTTTATAATACATAAGTTAAACTCACTCATTGCTTATACCCGGCTTTGTAGCAATAACAACGTATAATGATGCATCCCTGTCGCGCTGGCTTTGTGAGTTTATTTTGTTGAATAAACTGATCATGCCCTGCATTACCAAAGCAAACGGCGGGATCATGAATTTAGGCATTTTTATCGCTATAGCATCCTGCAATAACTGTAAGCCGCTGGCCGCCAATCCCATAATGCCGTGAAAAGAGGAGATGATAAAACCTTCTTTTTCTACCGTTTTACGTAACCCGGCACTTGTCCAGCGCCAGTAATCATTAGGGGTGGGGTGGTAAAACCAGTAGCCATGTGTTGTAAGTATAAGCGTGCCACCGGGTTTTAGTATGCGCAAGGCTTCCTGCAAATAACCGGCAGGCGAGTCAACATGCTCTAATACCTGGTTTGATAATACAATGTCGGCATAATTATCAGGCAGGGTGGTTTTGCTGTCAAAGTCGATGTGGTGCTCGGCTTTAGGGTTCATTTCCAGGTCAACCCCTAAATACTTGCCTACCTTGGGTTCAATAACCGAGCGGTAGGGCATATCGCCGCAGCCAAAATCAACCAATAGCTTGTTGGGGCTATGGGCTGTTAGCTGGTTTATTACTTTTATTGTTGCATCCCGCAGATGTGTTAGATGCACATAGCGCGTATGAAATATAGTAGGATTTAATCTATCATTCCCTTTCATCTGGCTAATTTAACTTTTGTTAGGCTATTCGGGAAAAATAATAATCGCCCGCGCTTGTTATTGCTTTGAAACTTTGGCTGACTGGGCTTCGGTTAAAACAAAAAGTTTTCGCATCTCGGTATCGCTTATAATGCGGTTATATATCCTGATGTCGTCAAGCCTGCCCATAAAATAATAGGGTTCAGTACCGTCATTAGGGAAAATACTATCGCGGCCGATGAACATTGGCGCATCGGTTAGCGGATTAGGAGTTGGTATGCCACCCTCAATTGCATCCAACTTTCCGTTAATGTAAGTTGAGTATGTTTGCTCATCAAGGTTGTATACAGAAGTGATCATATACCAAATGCCTTTTTGCAGGTATTTATTACCTACGGCGAATGGGTCATCACCGGCAGAAACACCATAGGATGGCCTGCCTACCTTGCCAACACTTGTATGTTGAGCCTCTGCGCCCGAAAATGATAAATGCCAGCCGTTTTGTGAACCTGAGCCTCTTTTATGTAAAATGGCCGATCCGTGTGATGTATTGTACGCGTCAACATATATCCAGTAATTAACAGTAAAGCTGGTATTAAAAAGGCGCAGGTCTTCCGCATCATTTACTTTAATGCAGGCGCTGTATCCATTAAACTCATAAGCTGCGGCCTGTTTGTTAAACCGGTTTTCAGCATCAGTTATGTTATATATATAGCCATAGTGCTCGTTGCCTGATAGGTCATGCGCATTTCCGTCAAACGGATAAAAAGCGATCAGGCCGGTTTTCAAGCTGTCTAACGTGAGGTCAATCGTGTCTACAGGAATTTTGGTTGTATCAGCCGGTTCACCTTCGGGCTCTAAATAAGTGGATTGGCATGCGCTGATGCTTGATAAAAAAAGCAGAGATGCTAAAATTGTGAAAAGGGGCTTCATTATTATTATGTGATAAAGTATTTCTGCCCAAATATATCATTAATTAGTTACAGTTTATTTTTATAACAATATTTACCACGGTAGAATAGAAAGTGTTTAACAGGAAATTCCAATAAAATAAAAATGGCCTCTCAGTTATGAGAAGCCATTCCATTCTATTATTGAATTCTATTACGACTGGAATCTTTTACCGTTAACCTTACGCTCGTTTTCAGTTAAGTAAATTTTGCGTAAACGGATGCTTTGCGGTGTAACCTCAATGTATTCATCAGCCTGGATATATTCCATTGATTCTTCAAGAGAGAATTTGATGGCCGGTGCTATACGTACGTTGGTATCGCTACCTGATGCGCGCATGTTGGTTAACTGCTTGCCTTTGGTAAGGTTGATCACCAAATCGTTATCACGTATGTGTTCGCCTAATATTTGGCCTTCATAAATATCCACACCCGGATCGATAAAGAAACGGCCACGGTCTTGCAGTTTGTCAATAGCGAAGGCCGTAGTTTTACCGCTGTCCATTGATATCAATACACCATTTAAACGGCCGGGGATAGTGCCTTTCCATGGCTCGTAAGCCTTAAAGCGGTGAGCCATGATAGCCTCGCCCGCGGTAGCGGTAAGTACGTTATTACGTAACCCGATAATACCACGTGATGGGATGTCAAACTCCAAATGCTGCAGATCGCCTTTTGGCTCCATAACCAGTAGGTCGCCTTTACGCTGGGTAACCAGCTCAATTACCTTACCGGCAACGTCACCAGGTACGTCAACAATCAGGGTTTCCATCGGCTCGCACTTAACACCGTCAATTACCTTAACAATAACCTGCGGCTGGCCTACCTGTAACTCATAACCCTCGCGGCGCATGGTTTCAATTAAAACTGATAAATGGAGAATACCACGGCCATAAACCAGGTATGAATCCGGCGATTCGGTTTCAACAACTTTTAACGCCAGGTTTTTTTCCATTTCTTTAAATAAACGGTCGCGCAGGTGGCGTGATGTTACAAATTTGCCCTCTTTACCAAAAAACGGTGATGTGTTAATGGTGAACAGCATGTTCATGGTCGGCTCGTCAATTTTGATAACTTCCAGTTGTTCCGGTTTTTCAAAATCGGCAATGGTATCGCCAATATCAAAGCCATCAATACCTACAACCGCGCAAATATCGCCTGAGCTTACCTGGGTGGTTTTTACTTTGCCTAAACCTTCAAAAGTATAAAGTTCTTTTATCCTTGATTTTTGGATGGTGCCATCGCGTTTAACCAATGATACCGGCATGTTTTCTTTGATAGTACCACGTGCCACACGGCCTATAGCGATACGGCCTACGAAAGACGAATAATCTAACGAGGTGATCTGCATTTGCAGGGTACCTTCGCTGATAGGCGCAGGCGGAATATTTTCAAGGATAGCATCCATCAACGGGAAAATGTCCTCTGTAGGTTTTTTCCAGTCGGTGCTCATCCAGCCTTGTTTTGATGAACCGTAAACAACCGGGAAATCCAGTTGCTCTTCAGTAGCGTCAAGGTTAAAAAACAATTCAAATATCTGCTCGTAAACCTCTTCAGGGCGGCAGTTCTCTTTATCAACTTTGTTTACTACCACAATTGGCTTTAAGCCTAACGCCAAAGCTTTTTGGGTAACAAAGCGTGTTTGCGGCATGGCGCCCTCAAAGGCATCACAAAGCAGCAATACGCCATCAGCCATTTTTAATACACGTTCAACCTCACCGCCAAAATCGGCGTGACCAGGGGTATCAATAATGTTGATCTTAACATCTTTATAAATTACCGAAACGTTTTTTGATACGATGGTTATACCACGCTCGCGTTCCAGGTCATTATTATCCAATATCAATTCGCCTGTTTCCTGTCCATCGCGAAAAATTTCGCAACTGTGCAGAATTTTGTCAACCAATGTGGTTTTACCGTGGTCAACGTGTGCTATAATAGCTATGTTTCTTATTTTTTGCATGTAAATGCGGCTCTAAAATTTGGCGCAAAGGTAATGTTAATTTATGGCATTTTCAAAGGATGTATACATTATGAATTTATTAACAGCGTAATTATCAGCTAAAAGCAGCGGGTAGCTGGTTATAGTTATGCTTGCTGAGTGTAATAAAGGCTTTGTAAGACTAATAAAAAGATAATCGCCACATTGTCATTATCTTGTAAATCATTTTAAAGGTTATATCATGCAGCCGGTATATTCGTTTCAATTATATAATTTGTAAGTTTGTGCCAATGAATATTCAGGTTGTTATTGTTGTTATATTATTTGTAGCCGCGGCAGTTTACCTGGGCCGCAATATGTATAAAAGCCTGTTTGCAAAAAAAGGCTGCGGTACCAATTGTAAATGCGGCGTTGATTTTAGCAACATACAGCCTGATAAACATAAATAGCCCTTTATTACCCTAATTTTTTGCTATAGTATTTCATGTCACAAAAGCAGGTTTTTCAGGCCGATTCGCCTGGCAGATGGAAACGCTTTAAATGGGTTAGCCGTGTATTTATACTGGTGCTCATTTGCGGTATTATTGCCGCCGCAGTTACCGTTACCGATAAAACTTACCCTCACCTGCCCAACCTTAACCCATCGCCCAAAAAACTCAGCGCCCAGCAGTTGGAGCAGTTAAAACGCTCAACCAAGTACCGCGATTTTAAGATCCAGAAGAAGCAGATCCAGAAACTGCAGCAGGCCCGCAAGCAACAGCAATTAAAGCATCCCAATAACAAACGCCGCATTAATGCCGCGTTTTACCGTGCCTGGGAACCACAGGCCTATAACTCCTTAGCCGAAAGCCTGCCCAAGCTGGATATGGTGGTAAGTGAAGGTTTTTTCATCAAACCGGGTGCCGGTGTGGTTAACGCGTCAATAGATACCGGGCTCATCAATCTTAATAAAAAATATAAAAAACCGGTAGTGGTCAGCTTGTCAAACTATGTTAATTACGACAATCAGCATGGCGGGTATGATACCAAAACACTGGAGCATATCATCAGCGATAAACAGTTGCGCGCAACCTTTATCAGCGACCTGATCGCGCAGCTAAAAAAATATAAGTTCAGGGGATTGAACCTTGATGTGTACGACATTAATATCAACAGCCGCAACTTTCGCGCGCTGCAAACAGAGCTCTACGCGGCTTTGCACGCACAAGGTTTATTGTTAACCCAAAACGTTATAGCTGGCGATGAAAATTACAAGCTGGAAGAATTGCAGCATGTTAACGATTACCTGTTTGTTATGGCCATTGACCAGCACAATGAATCAAGCAACGCGGGTGATGTATCGCACCAGCAATGGGTGGAGGAACTGATTGACGATGTTTGCGCGCGCGTACCCAGCGAAAAGGTGATACTTACCTTCCCCGGTGGCGGGTTTGACTGGCCCGAGAACAGCGTGGGCTCGCCGGTAAGTTACCAGCAGGCTATAAGTGTGGCCAAAGAAAACAGCGCCCGTATTACGTTCGATCCTGCATCAGCTAACCTGCATTATACCTACCTGGGGTTAGACAGCCTGAAGCATACCGTTTATTTTGCAGATGCCGCCGCTAATTTTAATATCATCCGGATGGCAGATGACTGGGGTACGGCCGGCGTAGCGCTATGGCGTTTAAGTTATGAGGACCCGCGTCTTTGGAATTTCATCTCAAAAAACCTTGCGCTTGATTCATTACGGAAAACCGGGTTTGATAACCGCCTGCTCTCATCCGTTGGTTTGAATGATAAGATAGATTACATTGGCGATGGCGAGGTGCTCGACCTGATCACCACCCCGCACGCGGGCGAAATACGCCTGAAGATGGATACCACCAGTTATACCATTACCAGGCAGCAATACGTAACCCTGCCTACCAAATATGTGATACGCCGGTACGGTTACAAGCCAGGCAAGGTAGTGCTTACCTTTGATGATGGGCCCGACCCGGACTATACGCCCCGCATCCTCGATATTTTAAAGCGCGAAAAAGTGCCTGCCGCTTTTTTTGTAGTCGGTTCAATGGCTGAAAAAAACATCCCGCTGCTCAAGCGGATACATGATGAAGGCTATGAGATAGGAAACCATACTTACCTGCATCCTGATATTTCAAAAGTAAGCTTACAGCGGGTAAACCTGGAGCTGAACGCCACGCGTAAGCTTATCGAGTCTGTTACCGGGCGCAGTACCATCCTGTTCAGGCCACCGTTTAACGCGGATGCCGAGCCGCAAACCATTGCCGAGGTAATACCCGTTGCCGAAAGCCGCAGGCAGAGCTATATCAACATTGGCGAATCCATCGACCCGTGGGACTGGTATCCGGGTGTAACTGCCGACAGTATTTACGCGCGTACCATTCGCTACGCGCCCAAAGGCTCCATGATTTTATTGCACGATGCCGGGGGCGATACACGCGAGGCTACAGTACAGGCATTGCCGCGGATTATTAAAGAATTGAAACGGCAGGGGTATGAGTTTACTACCATTGCCGATGTAATTGGCAAAACCCGTGATGACCTGATGCCGGTGGTTAAGGATGATGTGAACAGCGGTATTACCGGGCCGTTGTATGATGCCGTTGTAGCCGGGTATTTTTATGGTAACTGGTTTTTGTTCTATGTATTTCTGTCGGCTATATTTTTGGCCATAGGGCGCATAGTGCTGATCGGTATTTTAGCGGTACGGCAATTTTTTGAAAATAAAAACCGACAGGCCGCCATAAACGAGGCCGACCTGCCTTTGGTGAGCATTATTGTGCCGGCTTATAACGAGGAAGTAACCGTTACTAATACCATTAATAGCCTGCTCAGGCTGGAATACCCACGCTTTAATATCATTTTTGTTGATGACGGCTCAACCGACCGTACCTACCAGGTGGTAAACGAAGCATTTGGCAATAACGTGGCGGTTAAAATATTTACCAAACCCAATGGCGGTAAAGCCTCGGCGCTTAATTATGCCATTAACCATACCGAAAGTGATTATGTGGTTTGTATTGATGCCGATACGCAATTAAAAAGCGATGCCATATACCACCTGATGGCTTGCTTTACTGATGAAGAGATAGGCGCGGTGGCCGGTACCGTGAAGGTAGGCAACGAAACCAATATGATCACCCTTTGGCAATCAATTGAGTATATAACCGCCCAAAACATGGATCGCCGGGCGTTTGACCTCATCAACAGTATAACCGTTGTGCCAGGTGCTATTGGGGCTTTCCGCAAGGAGGCGATCAGCGAAGCGGGTGGCTTCACTTCAGATACCCTGGCAGAGGATTGCGACCTTACCATGCGTATATTAAAGCTGGGTTACGTAATCCGCAACTGCGGCGATGCTATTGCCTATACCGAAGCGCCCGAAACGGTGAAGATGCTGCTTAAACAGCGCTTTCGTTGGAGTTTTGGGGTGATGCAAAGCTTCTGGAAAAACCGCGACGCGCTGTTCAACAAAAAATATCGTTTTTTCGGGATGGTAGGTATGCCGAACATCTTGCTGTTCCAGATCATATTACCGCTGTTTTCACCCTTGGCGGACCTGATGATGATACTGGCCCTGTTTGAACCTAAGCCCGAGCGCCTGCTGACTTATTATGGGGTATTTTTACTGGTTGATTTTGTGGTGTCCATCATCGCTTTCCGCATGGAGCGGGAGGATTACCGTAAGCTGATCTATATTATACCGCAGCGTTTTATGTGGCGGCAGTTAATGTATTATGTGCTGTTTAAATCGGTACGTAAAGCCTTAAAAGGCGAGCTGAGCGGTTGGGGTACGCTAAAACGTACGGGTAATGTAAAGGTGTAATCACACAAAATGGGGCAACGCTTGTTTGCTTAACAAATTAAATTCGCGGCAAATACAGCTTATACATGGATAACATCGTTTCGGAGAATAACGGCAGTGCAAAAACATACCAGCATATATTTTTTGACCTTGACCACACCATTTGGGATTTTGACCGTAATGCCGAAGAAACCCTGCAAGAGCTGTACATTACCCATAAGTTAAACGACCGGGGCTTACCCGCCGCCGATCTGTTTATTGAAACTTATACCCGCAACAATCACCAGCTTTGGGCCGATTATCATACCGGTAAAATAAGTAAACAGCAACTGCGCGAAACTCGCTTTAAAAAAACGTTTACTGATCTGGGCGTTGATCCTGAAGTGATGCCGCCATCATTTGAGGATGATTATGTGCAGCTTTGCCCAACAAAAACCAACCTTTTTCCGCATGCGCACGAAACGCTGCAATACCTGCAATCAAAATACTGCCTGCACCTGATAACTAACGGCTTTAAGGAATCTACCGAGCTAAAAACCGCCGGTACCAATATTGCCGGGTATTTTCAAAATATCATCATCTCCGAAATTGTCGGAGTTAATAAACCCGATAAGGCCATATTTGAACATGCCGTGAACCTGGCAGGCTGTACCAAACATAGCTGCCTTATGGTAGGCGACAGCATTGAGGCCGATGTGCGCGGCGCATTGGCCTACGGCATGGATGCCATCTACTTTAATCCCAACCACGCCGAAAAGCCGGCCGATGTACCCCAACAGATCAATAGTTTGAAAGAGTTGGTGGAGTTGTTGTAGACCCCACCTAAATCCTACCCGGAGGGAGGACTTTGAAAAAAAATGTCATTTCGACGAAGGAGAAATCTATCGACTGACTATGAACGCGTGCAGATTTCTCGCTAACGCTTCGAAATGACAAGTCGAAATTGTTTGGTTGCATATCTCAATAGATATAAACTGTTAACAACCTCATAATGTGGATAAAATAAATCCGAAATCACGGTTAACTTATTTGCTTTAACCCAGTCTTAATAATCAGATAATATTGATTTGCTGATATTTGTAAAAATTTATTCGTCATGAATTTTGAAATTGCTTACCTGATTGTGATCGCGCTGCTTGGGCTTACCGGCATCTTTTATCTCAGTCCGTACGAGTTGAGTGTTACTGAGGATGAGGACAACGAATAACCGCCGCATCCTTTTTTATAAACCGGCGTATAAGTATATACCGGTATAAAACTATTTTTCTCCTTAGTTTGATCAATGGCAAAACGCGAAGTTGACATAGCTGTAATATCTGATGTGCACCTAGGCACTTATGGCTGCCATGCCAAGGAGTTGCTTAAATATTTAAAAAGCATTAAACCCAAGGCACTGGTTTTAAACGGTGATATTATTGATATATGGCAGTTCAGTAAATCATACTGGCCCGAGGCGCACATGAAGGTGGTGCGCCGCATCCTGAAGTTTGTTACCGAGGGGGTGCCTGTATATTACCTTACAGGCAATCATGATGAAATGTTGCGCAAATTTGCTGATTTTGACTTGGGCGCGTTCCAGTTGCTCAACAAAATAGTGCTGGATGTGGATGGCAAAAAAGCCTGGATATTTCATGGTGATGTGTTTGATGTTACCATGCAGCACTCCAAATGGCTGGCCAAGCTGGGCGCTATCGGCTACGATTCGCTGATATTACTGAACAGCCTTACTAACTGGTTTCTAAAAATAATAGGCAGGCCTAAAATGAGCTTTTCGCAAAAGGTGAAAGCTAAGTTTAAGGATGCGGTAAAGTTTATCAACCACTTTGAACAAACTGCTGCCGACCTGGCCGTTGATAAAAAATATGATTACGTGATCTGCGGGCATATCCACCATGCAGAGATCAGGCGCGTAAATTCAACCGAGGGCACAGGCTCTGTATTGTACCTCAACTCGGGCGATTGGGTGGAGAGCCTTACCGCTTTAGAGTACAGCCAGGGCGAGTGGACCATTTTCAGGTACCGCCCCGAAGATTTTACCGACGAACTTACCACCGAAGATGAAACTGACAATGAGGACCTTTCGCAACGATTGGATGTGAACGTATTATTAGAAAAATTCAGACAAGAGCAACACTAATTGCTAAGCACCGATTTGTTTGTTACCTTAACCCCGGCATTACTATGAAAATACTTTATGCAATACAGGGAACAGGTAACGGGCACATCAGCCGTGCACGAGAGATAGTACCTCTTTTACAGCAACATGGTGAGGTTGACCTGCTGGTAAGCGGAACTGAAGCCGAAGTGAGCCTTTCGCAGCCGCTGCAATACCGCTTTCATGGGTTCAGCTTTATTTTTGGGAAAAAGGGTGGGGTAGATAAATGGGCGACGTTTAAAACCATGAACCTGAAGCAACTGTGGCGAGATATACACCAGTTGCCCATGAATAAGTATGACTTGATAGTTAATGATTTTGAGCCGGTAAGCGCCTGGGCCTGTAAGGTGCAAAAGCTGCCCTCGGTATCATTAAGCCACCAATGCTCGTTCATCTCCAAAAATACACCCCGGCCGCCAAAATGGAATTATGCCGAATGGCTTTTTAAATATTACTCGCCAACTACCCATCATGTTGGTTTTCATTTTGAGCGTTACGATGATTTTATTCATACCCCGGTTATCCGCAGCGAGATACGGGCGATGGAAACCAGTAACCTGGGGCATTACTCGGTATATTTGCCTGCTTACCAGGATAAAACTTTGCTTAAATATTTAAGCCAGGTAAAAGATGTGGAGTGGCACGTATTCTCCAAGCGCCAGAAACAGCCGCTGCGTGAAGGAAACGTGCAGATATTCCCGGTAAATAACGAGGCCTTTAACAAAAGCCTTGCCTCGTGCGAGGGTTTGCTTACCGGCGGTGGTTTTGAGGGGCCTGCCGAAGCCTTATATCTGCAAAAAAAGGTAATGATGATACCCATGCGCGGGCAGTTTGAACAACAGTGTAACGCCTTGGCTGCCTCCAAAATGGGTGTGCCGGTGGTAAATGCCATCGATCAGCAATTTACCGGCGCTTTAAGCGAATGGGTGAACAAGGGCGAAGTAATACCGGTTAATTTTCCGGACGAAACGGCGCAAATAGTTTCCAACATGGTTAAGCAGTATGCCCGCTAATTTAGCCGGCATCAACCTATAATAACCTCTGCTATTTATATCGTGCTGCTACTGTACCTGCAAATAAATTAACCCACTCACCATACATTTGCGCCGAAGGGTGCAGCCCGTCACCGGCTATTAACTCAGGTTTAGCAGTAGCCTGGCGGGATATAGGGGTAATATCTACATAACTAATACCCATCGCGTCCGTTTCGGCTTTATTAATGGCGTTATACTGGTCTATTTCCCGGGCTATTTTTTGCTTGTCGGAGTTTTGGGCAAAGGGGGTAACGCTGTAATCGGGTATCGAAAGTACAAAAACGTGTGCTTTGTTATTGCCCGCGTATTTAAGGGCAGTGGCAAGCAAGGCTTTAAATTCGGTTCGGTAAGTGTTGATGTTGTAACTCCGGTACTGGTTGTTTACACCAATAAGCAATGTAACCAGGTCAAAGGTACCCGCGGGTTTTTGCTGGTCAATGGCGTTGATGAGTTCATCCGTAGTCCAGCCGGTTCGGGCTATAATCTGCGGTTTTACAAATCCCAGTCCATACTTTGGCATAACTGCCGTTAATTGGTTAGGGAAGTTTTTGTCGGCCTCAACCGCCTCGCCAATGGTGTACGAGTCGCCCAGGGCCAGGTAGGTAATATTCTTGCGGATAATGGTATCCGTTTTTGGCGGCGTGTTAACAGGGTTTATATTGGTGTCCATATTGGTTTCCCGCTTGTCGCACCCGGTGAGGCCAAGCAGTGTAAAGGCAAGTATAAATAATCTCATATCATCTCCATACCAAAAAGTACGGAAATGTGCTGCTGAAGGATTTGTTTTGCTTTATTAATATCTACCTGTTCGCCAAGTTCGTGCTGCATGCTGGTTACGGCCTTGTCATCAATACCGCAGGGTACAATGTTCTTAAAGTAGTCCAGGTCGGTATTTACGTTAAAGGCCAGCCCGTGCATGGTAACCCAGCGGCTGCAGCGTACGCCCATAGCGCATATCTTACGGGCTTTTTCGTTATCGGCATCCAGCCAAACACCGGTATAACCGGGATAACGTTCGCCTTTCAGGCCAAAATCGGCCATAGTAAGTATAACGGCCTCTTCAAGGGTACGCAGGTAAAGGTGTATATCGGTAAAAAAATTATCCAGATCAAGTATCGGGTAGCTTACTATTTGCCCCGGCCCGTGGTAGGTAATATCGCCGCCGCGGTTAATAGGGTAGTATGATGCCTGTTTTTCTATAAGCTGTTGTTCGTTCAACAATAAATGTTCCGGCTTGCCGCTTTTGCCCAGCGTGTAAACATGCGGATGCTCGCAAAACACCAGGTAATTATTAGTAAGCGTTTCTTCCTCGTAATGCTCACCGGCCGCGGCCATGCGGTTGCGCAGTTCCATTTTAAGGTTTACGGTTTCGGCAAAAAGAGCCTCCTGCCTGTCCCAGGCCTGTTTGTAGTCGATCAAGCCCCAATCCTGTACAATAACCTTTTTATTCTTCATCGCCGTCCTGTATAACGTAGCCTATCATGTAATCTTCATATTGCAGGTAGCCTACATTGTAATCTATCTGTATGTTGCCTTTATCAAGCCGTGCGTTAACTGCGCCATGCCCTTCAAAACTGAACGGCTCCAGCAAAATATTATCTAAAAACGAAATGGTTTTTTGGCCATAGCATTTATATACCGCCTCCTTAACGCACCAGCAAACATATAGCTCCTCAATTTTACGGTGATCGCTTATAAAAGCAAGCTCCTCCGGGCGCATAAACTTATGGGCAATGCGCTCTACCTTTTGCTTTACCTGCTCAATATCAATACCCACCTGGTACTTGCGGCTTATCATTACGGCAGCATAATCAAACGAGTGGCTTAACGATATGTAGTAGGGATGGTTGACGAGGTAAGGTTTGCCATGTACATCAACCTTACAGTCAATATATTCATCGGTGCTTAACATGGTGCGTAACAGTACGCGTGTGCCCAGCCAGTGCAAGTGGCGCTTGCTGTTGCCAAGGCTATCAAAAACAGCCTTTTCGTCATCTTTTAACTGCAGCTTAACGTACAGGTCATCTGCCGCTTCCTCAATCTTCCAGAGGGCGAATTCGGTGTCATCATCAATACGTTGCCTGTAAGCTATGGCCATAAATGTAAAGGTGCAATATGCAAGGCAAAACTATATCAAATAATTATCATTTAACAGGCATAAAACTTTTTAAAATTATGATGCTGGTGTAACATCCGCAGGCAAAGTTCCGTCATAGCTATTGAACACTATCACAATTCAGTAATATGAAAAAGATCTGCACCGCCGTATCATTTTTAATCATACTCGCCGCTACCGAGGCCTGCTGCAAGCAACAGCTTGATAATGATGTTGCCTTAGGCGAAAAAACCATCCGCCAGTCGCCGCAACATAATGCGCATATTACCAAACCCCGTTAGGTTTAGCCGGTTACATAAATGAGTTTGCTGTTTGGTTATTTAGTTTTAATTTAGCCGGGTAACACACCCCGTCATGATATTATCTGATAAGCGCATCCTCGAAGAGATTGATAAAGGCCACATAATTATTGAGCCTTTTAAGCGCGAATGCCTGGGCACCAACTCCTACGATGTGCATTTAGGCAAGCATTTAGCCACTTACAAGGATAGAGTGCTGGATGCCAAACTGCATAACGAGATAACCCATTTTGAAATTCCCAAAGAGGGATTTGTGTTACAGCCCAATACGCTTTACCTGGGTGTAACGATGGAGTATACCGAAACGCACCGCCACGTACCTTTCCTGGAAGGTAAATCAAGCACGGGCCGTTTAGGTATTGATATACATGCTACCGCCGGTAAAGGCGATGTAGGCTTTTGCAACACCTGGACATTGGAAATATCATGCGCGCAACCGGTAAAAATATACGCAGGTATGCCTATTGGCCAGTTGATCTATTTTGTGGTTGAGGGCGATATTGAAACCTTTTACAACTCAAAAGGCAACGCCAAGTACAATAACCCCACCACCCGCCCGGTTGAAAGTATGATGTGGAAGAACAAGTTTTAAGCCGTATAAATTCGCTATTGCAACAATTTTGATTTAACTCGCGGTTAATGCGGTTTTTGTGTAATTTAAGCGCACAATTTAAACCAATGAAATTTAAACCGCTTATCTTATCACTGCTTGCCGTGTGCACGCTATCAGTAGGTTTTGTTATTGCTGATGACCCGATAGCGAAGATTGTGGAAACCCTTGAAAAATGGCTCGCGCAACGCCCGCAGGAAAAAGTGCACCTTCATTTTGATAAACCATATTATGCCGTTGGCGATACGCTATGGTATAAAGCCTATGTAACTGTTGGCGAAGAGCACCGCCTTTCGGCATTGAGCGGTATACTTACCGTTGAACTGGTTAACGATCGCGACAGCGTGCGCCGCCGTGAAAGGATATCCCTGTCCAGCGGTTTAGGCTGGGGCGATTTTGTACTGTCAGACAGTTTGCTGGAGAGCGGCAGCTACCGAGTAAGGGCTTACACCAACTGGATGCGTAATGCCGGTGAGGATTATTTTTTTGATAAAACCATCACCATCGGCAATGCCATGTCAAACAAAGTGTTTACCAATACTACTTACAGCTTTGCCGCGGTTAACGGGCAGCAGCGGGTAAGTGCTACCATAAATTACCGGGAATTTGATGGCAGCCCCTATGCAGACCGGGAGGTTACTTACCGAGCCGAATCCGGCGGGCGGGTTATGGCCAAAGGCAAGGGCGTTACCGATGCGGAGGGCAACCTGAAGATCAGCTTTGAAATAAAGGCTGCAGATACATTTAAAGGCGGTAACCTGGTTACTACCATCAGTGTTGATAATAAAGAGAAGATCAGTAAAAGCATTCCGCTTAAAGCTGTTTCGGGTTCGGTTGATGTTCAGTTTTTTCCGGAGAGTGGTTACCTTGTAAACGGCCTTGCCTCTAAAGTGGCTTTTAAAGCGACCGGTGCCGATGGTTTGGGCAAGGAGGCAAAGGGTGCGGTGAAAGATGCCCAGGGTAATACCGTTGCCTCATTTGCTACCGAGCATTTGGGTATGGGCGCGTTCACCTTCACCCCTGCTACGGGTAAAACCTACAAAGCCGCATTAACATTTGCTGATGGCTCAACGCGCGAGGTAAGTTTACCTGCCGCACGCCCAACGGGCTATGTAATGAGTATTAATAACAGCAACCCGGCGGTATTGGTATTTAAAATAACTTCAACCGGTACTGCCGCGCAGGATCTGATCCTGATTGCACAGGAGGGCGGTAAGGTGCGCTATGCCGCTAAACCCAAAGGTGCCGATACCGCGTTTACAGCCGTTATCCCTAAAACAAGGCTTACATCAGGCATCGTTCATTTCACCTTATTTTCAGGCACGGGCGAACCGCTTAACGAGCGTTTGGCATTTATTCAAAAGGCAGACGATCTGAAGATAAAACTTACTCCCTCAAAACAGGACTATGCCACACGCGAAAAGGTAAGCTTTAACATCGATGGCCGTTTTTCTGCTGATAGCGCGGGTGTAAGCAACCTGTCCATGTCGGTTATTGATGAATCAAAGGTTAAGGTTGATGAAGATGAGGAGAATACCATATTCGCCAATATCCTGTTAACATCCGACCTGAAAGGATATGTTGAAAAGCCTAACTACTACTTTCATGATGTTAGCGATAAAAACCGTGCTGACCTCGACCTGCTGATGCTCACCCAGGGGTATAGCCGTTTTGAGTGGAAAAAATTACTGGCAGACAATATGGGCCCGTTGATTTACAAACCGGAGCAAACCATTGATATTGCCGGTACAGTTACCCAAAGCAAAAAACCGGTAGCAGGTGCCAAAATTATGTTGTTTAATAATACTGCAGGCAGCCGCCCTTTTATGATAGATACAGTGGCTGATGCCAACGGCCATTTTATATTTAAGGGACTGGTATTTACCGACAGCCTCAAATTTATGGTGCAGGCCACTACCCCCAAAGGCAAGCGTTATGTTGATGTAAAGTTGGATGAAGATCCGAGGCAAAAGGTCACTATTAACAAAAACAGGGGAGATATTACAGTTAATATTGATGGCGATATGATGGGCTACCTGCGCCAGAGCACCGCTTATTTTAATGAAAAGGTTAAGTATGGTATAGCAACCCGCAATAATTTGCTGAACGAAGTGAAAATAACCTCGCGCAGAGAACCGGTAGTTAAGCATTCATCTAACCTGAATGGTGCCGGTAATGCCGACCAGGTGATAACCGCTAAGGATCTCCAGGCCTGCTCAACGCTTGAACAATGCCTGCAAGGAAGGTTGGTTGGCGTAATGTTCAGGGATGGTATACCTTATACCACCCGTGGCGGCGGGCAGATGACGGTGCTGATTGATGGCATGGCCCAGGGAGATGACGCTTTGCGTAATATGACACCTTTTGATGTGGAAACGGTAGAGGTTTTGCGTTCGGGCGGAAAATCTGCCATATATGGCTTTCAGGGTGCTAACGGTGTTATCATCATCACCACCAAGCGTGGCGATGGCGGTATAAAATCATCATACGTAGGTAACCCGCCGGGTGTGGTGATGTACACACCGCTGGGCTATTATGTATCGCGCACCTTTTACTCGCCAAAATATGACGGGCCTGTCGCCAATGAAAAAATGGTTGATATGCGCAGTACCATTTACTGGAACCCTAATATTTATTGCGATGGCAAAAAGCAAACCGAGGTAAGTTATTTTAATGCCGACGGCAAGGGCACTTACCGTGTGGTGGTTGAAGGTATTGACGATGCAGGCCACATAGGCAGGCAGGTATATCGCTATAAAGTGCAATAAGGCATACGGTTTGCCAATTTTTAAGTAAATTTGCGCCCACTATGCCAACAGAAGTACAGGAACAAACATTTACGCTTGAGGAGTTACTGGCCGGAATTAAAGAGGTACACCGCCTTATTTTGTGGAATGATGACGTGAATACCTTTGAGCACGTGATTTACTGTATGATGAAGTACCTCGACTACTCTGAACCCCAGGCCGAAAAGATAGCCGCCAAAGTGCATAACGAAGGTAAATGCGCTGTGTTGGAGGGCTCGTTTACCGAGATGGAGATCTACCGTAAAATATTACAGCAGGAGGGACTGTCTGTTACCGTTGAATAATAATATAAGAGAGATATACAAAACAAAAGCCCTGAACAACATTGTTCAGGGCTTTTGTTTTTATGCGTTTTGATGATTTTTAAACTACATAGTTCCAGCCATAAGTATCTTCGGCACGGCCGTAGCGGATATCATCCAGTGTTTTCAATACTTTTTGAGAGAATTCGCGGGTCAACGGATCGCTCAGTGTAAACTCCTCGCCATTGTAGTTGATCGAGCCAACCGGAGCTATGGTAGCGGCAGTACCGGCACCAAAGGCATCAGTAAGTGAACCGTTTTTAGCGCCCTCGATAATCTCGGCAACGACTACTTTACGCTCCTCAACCGGGATGCCCCAGGCTTGCGCCAGTTTGATAACGGTATCACGCGTAACACCTTTTAATATGGTATCGCCGGTGCTTGGGGTTACCAGTTTGCCATCTAAAATAAACATGGCATTGGCCGCGCCCATTTCTTCAATAAACTCGTGGTTGCTGCCATCAGTCCAGATGATCTGGTCAAAACCTTCTTCAACCGCTTTTTTAGCAGGCATCATGGAACTGGCATAGTTGCCGGCAGCTTTGGCAAAGCCCATACCGCCTTGCGCGGCACGTGTGTAGTGCGATTCTATTTTAACCCTCAACGGTTTTGAAAAGTACGGGCCAACCGGGCCGGTAAGCACCATGTATTTATATGTTGTTGATGCCTGTACGCCCAGGTAAGGGTCGGTAGCGAACATGAACGGACGGATATATAGCGCGTGGTTAGCCATGGTAGGGATCCAGCCGCGGTCAATATCAACCAGGGCGGCAATGCTTTGTACAAAAACATCCTCAGGGATAGTTGGCATACAAAGGCGCTCAGCCGAACGGTTAAAACGTTCCGCATTTTTATCCGGACGGAAGATAACTACCTTGCCATCCTCATGCTTATAAGCCTTAATGCCCTCAAAAAAAGCCTGGCCGTAATGCAAAGCTGAAATTGCCGGACTCAGTGAAATTTCACCGTAAGGCACAATCTGAAAATTCTTCCATTCGCCATCGGCATAATCCACCATCAGCATGTGGTCAGAAAATGTTTTTCCGAAGGGCAGGTTGTCAAAATCAGTTTCCTGCAAACGCGGCTGCGTTGTTTTGGTGATCTGTATATCCAAAGTCTCAGTCATGGCTGTAAAAATTTATTCCGGTATGCAAGTTATGAATTATGTAATTATTATCGCTTGTTTTAATTTAGAGAATTTCTAGTTAGATTATAATTCAATGATGTCATCTTCAATCAATTTGCTCATGACTAAATCAACGTATTGAGTGTCAGACGGAATCCTTAATGATTCGCATAAAAGTCTTGCCCTGTTTGTAAGTATATATGCAGGTATTTCAAAGGGCTTTTTAGTATTGATTCTATAAAAGAAATTATTGAAGTATAAATAACTTTCACTAGGTGCGTTATGAAATAAAGTAATATTTTTCATAACGCCATGTAATATTCCTAGGTCTTGTAATTCAATAACACTGGCATATCCAATTCCAATATTATCAAAATATAAAGAAGATCCATAGGCTATAATATAATTGTTGTTAAACAAATATTTACAAGTGCGCTCAAATAGTTTGGCTTCATTGGGACTTAATCTTGAAAGTAAATCTAATGCTTCAATACTTACAGAACCGGAATAATTTACTTCTTGAGCTAATAATTTAGCCCAAAAATCTTGAAGCCCTTCGTGGGAGATGCTTTTTGCTTTATTGAAAAAAAATTGTTTCCAATCTTCCGATACCGGAGTGTCAGATACATCTTCATTTAGATGTTTAACAGAAATATCTGCGATGCTTTCAATGTTTTTTTGATGATTTATTTCTTGATTTATGAATCTCTTACTTGCTCTTTGTAATAATTCGTTTTCAGCATCATTAAGAATTAGCATTTCTGAAGCCTTAGCTTTAGCAACAGCAATTATTCTGTTACTTTCTGCCTCGGCATCTCTGCGTATTCTTGAAGGATTATAGATCACTCCAATAGCTGAACTGATAGTTTCTATTAATTTTTCAATCGGTTTGCCTTCTATTTTTATTAGGCTAATATTAATATCACTCATAAAAATAAAATTACAACATTTACTCGCCCCTCAAAGCATGCTCCACCCAGGCTTTGCCCCAATTGTCCATTTCTTCTTCCGTCCACATCGTGGGGAAGAAGATGCGTTTCTGGAAACGCGGAGGCAGGTATTTTTGCCAGTTGGTGCCGCCCGTAGCACTGATCTCCTCGGGCTCGCGGTGCAGGTAACGCACGGCAGATTTATAGTGCGATAAAGGCCAGTTGATGTTCACATTTACATCAAAACGGCGCAACTCGTGCGTCAGGGCTTCCGTTAATTGG
Source organism: Mucilaginibacter sp. FW306-07-L (assembly GCF_058782065.1). NCBI lineage: Bacteria > Pseudomonadati > Bacteroidota > Sphingobacteriia > Sphingobacteriales > Sphingobacteriaceae > Mucilaginibacter > Mucilaginibacter sp. FW306-07-L. Next base: position 933,686 of record NZ_JBYSXI010000002.1, on the reverse strand, counting down.
CCTTGTTGCTGCAGTTGCAGGGCAAGGGTATAAAAATTGGATTTGGCGGTGTTTTGTGCCAGTTCGATGAAGGTTTTGGCGTACTTTTTTTCAAACTGTTTCAGCGTGAGTGTTTTTTTGCCGGTGGCCAGTTCGGTAGCGCCGAAGCGCCAGTAAATGTGCTCAAACTGCTCTTCAAATGGTGCATGAGCCAATTCGTCGCGCTTGTCCGTAGCTACCAGGTTGATAAAATTGGTGGCGTAGATCTCGATCATGCGGTACTGGCCCGACTGAAAGCCACTGGCCGGCAGCAATGACATCCTGAATTTCAGGAATTGCTCCTTTTCCATGCCATCAACCATAATAATGAATGAATGGGTTAGCGCCTCAAAGTAATTGTTAATTCGCCTTAGCCTCGCGGTAAAAAACTCGGCAGTTAGCTCAGCACCCTTCTCGCTGATCTGCCTGCACTCATGTAACGAGAGTTTGAAATACAGCTCCGTGATCTGGTGGTACATGATAAAGATCTCCTCATCCGGAAAGGGCGTTTTAGGGCTTTGCAGACTGAGCAGCGTATCCAGGTGAATATAATCCCAATAAGTTAAAAAGTCAGCATACAGCAGGCCGTCAAGGTAGGAGGTCATGTCCTGGCCCATAGCTTCATATTTTTCCTGAAGCAGGGCAAGCCGCTTTTCTATTTCGGGAGAGATCATAGCCCAAAATTATAAAAAGTATGCAGGTTACCTATACTCCATGTATTGATAACCATTTCTGATATTATAATTCCGGTTTTTTAGCCACACCAATAACATTTACGTCCACCAGTTCCAACGATTGAACCATGTGTTCAACCGTTTTTTTGTACTTTTTAAAATGCGGCGTTTCAATATGTAATTTGTAGGCGGCGGTGTCGGCATATACTTCAAGTATTGTAATATTTGATGCAGACTTCTTATCCGCAACGGCATAATAAGTAAGTACGCCCGGTTCTAACTTTACCGCGGTGGCCATTTGCTCCTTTAACGCGGCGTTGTATTTTTCTAACTGCATCGGGTCTACCTTTATTTTGGCAAGCCTGACCATTTGTTGTGCCGATGCCATCGTATTAACTAAAAACGATAGCGCAACCGTAATCATAATAATGTGAATAATGCTTTTTACCTGCATATACTGTTCTATTTAACGATGATAATTATATAACGTTAATAATGGTTAAATGTAATAGCCCGGCCTATAAAATTAACTAAGTGATAAGCCATTGCAGATTAACGAATTTTCCGCCATATTTGTACTATACAACAAAGGCAATGGTGTTCTGCCTATTTGAACCGCTTTAAAAAGCTGATGACGCCTACCAACAAATAAGTTTTATTCATTTATTTGCAAGTAGGCTATGTTTAAAAATCTTTTCTCCGGACACCTTTCAACTTTTAAATATGTATTGCGCTGGTCGCTGATCACCATACCGGTTTCGGTGGCGATAGGCTCTATGGTCGCTTTGTTTTTGTGGCTGTTAAACTGGGCCACACATTACCGCTTTGCGCATACCTGGCTGCTGTACATACTGCCGTTTGCCGGTGTGGGCATTCATTTTTTATATAAACTATACGGCGCATCGGCCGAGCGCGGCAACAACCTGGTTATTGATGAGATACATGAGCCGGGTGCCGGAGTGCCTAAGCGCATGGCACCGCTTATTTTGCTCACCACGGTAATCACCCACCTGTTCGGCGGCTCTGCCGGGCGCGAGGGCACAGCTGTACAGATTGGGGGCAGTATAGCCGATCTGTTCGCGGATTGGTTTAAGTTGAACGTTGCGGATAAACAAGTGATCCTCACCACCGGCATTGCCGCCGGTTTTGGGGCGGTATTTGGTACACCTTTAACAGGTGCGGTTTTCGCGCTGGAGGTGCTTGCCATTGGCCGCATCAGGTACAATGCTTTGTTGCCCTGCTTAATAGCCGGCATCTTTGGCGATCTCACCGTATCAGCCTGGGGATTGCATCATACCCAATATCATATAGATGTGGTAGCTATGAGTCAGCAATTTTACGGGCATAATATCCATCTTAATTTGCTGCTGTTGCTCAAGGTGGTGCTGGCTGCGGTTTGTTTTGGGCTGGTGGCCTATTTATTTTCATTCACTGTACATCAGGTTAAAACCATCGCTGTAAAAGGCATAAAAAAAAGCTGGCTGATACCGGCCTGTGGCGGCGCGATCATTATTGCGCTGACGCTGCTTTTGGGCAAGCCCGATTATCTGAGTTTAGGTGTCGATGCCGAATACCCGGGCGCGGTGACTATTGTATCAGCCTTTCACCAGAGCGGTGCCGATGCGTTAAGCTGGCTTTGGAAACTGATCTATACCTGCATCACGCTGGGCACCGGCTTTAAGGGCGGCGAGGTTACACCGTTATTTTACATCGGTGCTACACTGGGCAATACCCTGGCTTCCCTGCTTGATGCGCCGGTTAGCCTGTTTGCCGCGCTTGGCTTTATCGCTGTTTTTGCGGGGGCTACCAATACGCCGCTGGCCTGTACCATTATGGGTATCGAACTATTTGGCAACGAACATGCCCTGCTGTTTGCCGTGGCCTGTTTTGTGGCTTATTACTTTAGCGGGCCAACGGGTATATACGGTGCTCAAAAACAAGCCGGAACTAAAACGGCTGCTGAATAATTTGCGGTATCAATAAACACTTTTGTTGTAATTGGTTGTTATCAAAATTAACAACCTTAAAAAGCCATGCAGATCAAAAAAATAATCATCGGAATTGACGACAGTAAATATGCCCGGCACGCGGCGCAATATGGTTTTGATATAGCCCGAAAGTTTGATGCTGCCGTAGGTGTGGTAAATATTATTGAGCCTGTAGTTACGCCGATGGACACGTCGGACAATTTGCTGGGAATACCTCTGGCAAATGTTGGCGGTCCGGAGGAGATCGACCTGATTACCTCGCAGTCTGACAATTCTGAAAAACTTATTCAGCGTACGGTGGACGAAATGGCTTCGGGTTTGCAGGTAACCTACTTTAGCGAGTACGGCTCAACTGCCGACGGCATACTGCAATGCGCCAAAGAATTTCACGCTGACCTGATCGTAGTCGGTACCCATAAACGCTCAGGCCTCGACCGCCTGCTGATGGGCGATGTAACCGAAGGTATCGTCCGCCGGGCTACTGTACCCGTGCTGGTAGTGCCGTTTGAGGAAGTGGATTAGTCATTTCGCTGCGCTGGTATCGGTCATTTGCTGCGCTGTCATTAGTCATTTTGTTTCATTTGTATTTAGTAATCACTAATAACTATTTCCCGAGACCTAATTCCTAATGACAATTGACTAATGCCCAATGACACCTAATAAAGCAACCTGAATTTTATTGTTTGCTCAATCGCTTTCAGCTCATTTAATACCAGCGGATCATAGCCGGTATTTACATCAGTAATAACGTAGCCTATCTGTGCATTGGTTACCAAAAATTCGCCAACAATGTTGATGTTGTGGCGGGCGAATACATCATTTATTTTAGCCAAAATACCAGGTACGTTTTTGTGGATGTGTATCAGCCTGTGTGCATTGTTTACACGCGGCGGCTGCAGATCAGGAAAGTTGCAACTGGTATGCGTTTTACCCTCATTCATAAAAGCGATCACCCTTTTCGGGATAAAGTCATCATTGCGCGGGTTATGCTTCGGGTCGTCAAATATAATGATGCCGTTTTCGCAGGCTGCCTCGGCCAATTTGCGGCTTTGTACCTTTCCAAATATACCGATCACCTTTAAGCGGCCGGCGTTTTGTAACTGTTCAGGCGTGGGTTGCGTAGTTTCACTACATAGCAGTACCCCGGCCTCGTGCAGGTAGCTCTCCTCAATAGTATCCTTATGCCGGATGTTGTAGCCTTCTCTTTTCAGTTGGGCTAAAGCCTCTTCATCAACATTGCCCACCACCAGGCATTTTATGCGGTTTTTAGGGTAGGATATGGCACGCGGCAGCTTATTAATGTACAAAAACTCATCAAAGCTTGGCGTTATGTGGTCGGCTTTTTCAGCTACTGATTTACGTTCGATGTTCTCCGTAAAAGCGAAGAATTTTTTGATCAGTCCCGATTCCTTAAGCTGGAAATCAGAATAACCATCGCCAATGCCAAAAATATCGCCGGGCAGGTTAAGCTGTTTAAGCAATATTACCTTGCCGCCTTCTTTGGATAGAGGGTTTTCCCTGTCATAACCAATAATGTTGCCCTCGTCATCAAACACGAAGGTATTGGCGTAAATATTTTCCTTTTTGATATGATACTCGGTAACCACCGGCGTAATAAACTCCTTAAATCCGCCGGACACGATCAGCACACCATCCGAATGATTTTTAAAGAACGCCGTATTACGCGAGAATGAGCGCGACACCTTCTTTTTAAGATGGCTTACCAGCAGTTTAAGATGATCCCGATTAGCTTGCAATAACTGTACACGGCGCTGCAAACTCTCGCTGAAGGATAGCTTGCCTTCCATGGCCAGGTTGGTCAATCCCTCGATCTGCTCGTAAATGCTTTCCCTATCCGGATGCGTTTTCAGCGAGATGCGGGCAAGTTCGTCAAGGGCTTCCACCTGGGTAAAGGTGCTGTCAAAATCTATGATGAAGTAGTCCATTTGTTACTTTAAGGAAAGCGCAAATGTGCAACATTTAGGGGTTACTTCATAGTGTGCGGGCTACAATAAGTATTATAAAATACTGAAGTATGACATTGAATTACAGGTAAAACGTTATACCAATGCTTAGTATTTATTGCCTATGTAAGCTATTCAGACAAACTTATTGTTCCAGCCGTTGCGGGCGGCGTTTGTCTGGTGGCAGGGCCTTATATTTTTTGTACGAATCGTTTATATAGATGGTAAGCGATTGCTGATCGCCGCTTTTTATATCTTCATACTTAGGGCGGTATAGCGTCATAAAGTTTTCCAGGTCTTCACCTTTAAGGGGTATTACGCTGGTAACTGTTCTGGCATTAAAGGCCTGATCTATCTCGCGTTCCTGCACCTCACGTTTAAAGTATTTTTTAAGGCGGCGTGCATTGCGGCCTTCGCGGCTAAACCAGCTTGATGGCGACAGCGGGTATACCTTGCTTTTTTCGTAAACCTCAGGATATTCGGCCTGCGGGTCAAACGCCTTGCGGGTGCCGGAAATATTTACCGTGCTCAGGCGGATGCCTTGCGGACTAAGCCTGATCTTTTTGTTAGCCATATCGGTTACGTAAACCGTATCCGGCGCGTAAGTAGGGGCGCTGAAAACCACCAGGTGGCCTGATGCCGCTGATATTTCAAAATTACCGTTCTTGTCGGTAAGCGTCATTTGCTTGTTGGTGAGGTCGTGCACAAACACATCAGCAAGGCGGGTGCTGCTGCTGCCCTCGTAAACGGTGCCTTTTAATTTGCTTTGCGCGTTTGCGGCCACGGCGGCAACCGATAATAATAGGGTAAGGGCAAGGTATTGCAGTTTCATAGTTATAAGTAGTTACCTGCTAAATATAACCTGTTTAAGCCATATTGGTTTGTTATTTAACGTTTTTAACAATTGAGTGATGGTTAATTGTTGTCGTCATTATCAAAAATTCCGTCTTGGACATATTCCACAACAATCTCAATTATTTTTTGAACCCTTGAGTTACAATTTTCAAAATGAATATTATCTAAGATTTGAATACCGTAGTTTCTTATTACTTCACTTATTAATGCATGAACAAAAGATTGTGTTGCAGAACCTACTTTATCAAAATCAATTTTGATTCTACCATTTTTGTCAAGTTCTGGTTGAATTTGATTAATTCTTAAATCTCTTGCAATATCTTTATTCTCTGCAAAGTCGTTGGTATATTGATAGATGAAAATGTTTTTCATACAAATTTTGGCTTTTTGTATTTGCTCTTGTTTTTTTGTTTTATATTCAAATGGTAAGCGCTTCTAATCATTTCTAATAGCTTCTCGAAATCTTGATTCATGTCAAGTGATATATCAATTCCTACTGCTGTTCCATTCCATTGAGCAACATTTGATCTAAAAGTGGCTCTATCAAAAGCTGGATCAGGAAATAAATTGACATACTCGTTAGGCGGTGTTTTATATAACTTGAAAAATGAATTTCCACTGTATAGTAAAAACAAATCCCTGCTTACCTTTGCTATACTTTTAGTGAAGAAAAGGCCGGCACCAGCATTAAATTCAGTGCCGCCCACTTTATTTGTAGTTCCGGTTATTCCGGGTCTTAAAGCCAAATCTACTGCCTCTTTATCATTTTTCGTTGAGTAGGATTTATTCATAGATGCCTTGATGCCGATTCCTCTGTCCGCAACGCCAATAGAAATGCGATTTGATTTTTTAAAATATTGAGCTGAAACAATAGCACCAATTTCTGATTCTGAATGTTCAAGTACATTTCGAACTAATTCACTTATAACATATTTGATTGGAAATGCTTGCTCTGGTGTTGTATGTAAAAGAGGCACCATATCAATTATAAACTGATTCAATTCATCAGATGTCTTTATTTGCCTTGCTGGGATAAACCTTCCTGAAGATTCATGCTCATTAATTTGTAAACCATGATGTGGTTTAAGATGATCTATTAATCCCATCCTTAGTAAATAAGGTCTTGATTTGGCTGAAAAATCTTCACAATTAACAAATCCACCAGTTATTTCCATCTCTTTAGCTAAAGCTACGATCATGGAAATAACCATAGGGTGAATTGATATCCATTTTTGATTGGAGGTGACATTTAACACCGAAGTGTTTAAAGGATTAAACTTACTCGTAAAAGATTCAATGTTTCCTAAAAATGCACTATTAGGTATGTGGATGTTCAAGATTAAGCTTCAAATTAAGTCACTTACAAGATACAAAAATATTATAGGATTCACTTGTGAAATTATTTACATCTCGTCAACATCCGCCGTTACCACATCTGCACATTTACCCGTATCTTTGCAGCCATATTAATTTGACTCACATAAAATTATGCTTAAAGGATTTTTCAACGTCCCTAAGCCGCAGAACGAGCCTGTATTAAATTACGCTCCTGGCAGTGCTGAGCGTGCTTCGTTAGAAGCCGCGCTTAAAGAGGCACGCGCTGTTGTGGCCGACATACCCATGTACATTGGTGCCGAAGAGGTACGCACCGGCAAAACCCTTGAACTGCGCCCGCCGCATGATCATCAGCACCTGCTGGCCACGTTTCACGAAGGTGACGCGAGCCATGTAACCGCAGCTATTGATGCCGCCCTGGCCGCAAAAGCCGATTGGGAAGACCTGGCATGGGAGCAGCGTGCCGCCATATTTCTGAAAGCCGCCGATCTGATCTCCGGTCCGTACCGTGCTAAAATAAACGCGGCTACCATGCTGGGCCAGTCAAAAAATGCTTACCAGGCGGAGATCGATGCCGCCTGCGAGTTTGCCGACTTTTTGCGCTTCAACGTAGAGTACATGACGGAGATCTACAGCCAGCAGCCCCCGGTATCGCCTAAAGGTATCTGGAACAGGGTAGAGCAGCGCCCGCTGGAAGGGTTTGTGTTCGCCTTAACGCCGTTTAACTTTACCGCCATTGCCGGTAACCTGCCTGCCAGTGCCGCCATGATGGGTAACGTAGTGGTTTGGAAACCTGCCTATCCGCAGATCTTCGCGGCCAACGTTATCATGCAGATATTCATTGAAGCAGGCCTGCCTGCCGGTGTTGTTAACCTGATTTATGTTGATGGCCCCGTTGCCGGTGAGGTGATCTTTAACCACCCTGATTTCGCGGGTATACACTTTACCGGTTCAACCGGCGTGTTCCAGAATATCTGGCAAACAATTGGTACCAATATCCATAAATACAAAACTTACCCGCGCATAGTTGGCGAAACCGGCGGTAAGGATTTTGTGCTTGCCCACCCAAGCGCTAATGCCGAGGTGGTTAGCACCGCCTTAGTACGTGGCGCTTTTGAATATCAGGGACAAAAATGTTCAGCCGCTTCACGCGCCTACATTCCTGCTTCATTATGGCCTGCCGTTAAAGAAAACGTGCAGCGCGACCTGGCCTCCATAAAAGTTGGCCCGGTTGAAGATTTTAGCAACTTTGTGAACGCGGTAATCACCGAGGCATCATTTGATAAACTGGCTAAATACATTGATGCCGCTAAGGCCGACGAAGGTGTTGAGCTGATTGCCGGTGGCGGTCATGATAAATCAAAAGGCTGGTTTGTTGAGCCTACCGTGATCCGTGTTAACGATCCGCATTATGTAACCATGTGCGAGGAGTTATTCGGCCCGGTGCTTACCGTTTATGTGTATGAGGACGATCAGTTTGAGGAAACTATGGATATCCTCGACAAGACATCCATTTACGCGCTTACAGGTTCTATCATATCGCAAGACAGGTATGCCATTGCACGGGCAACACAGCGCCTGCGTAACGCTGCCGGTAACTTTTATATTAACGATAAACCAACCGGTGCCGTAGTTGGCCAGCAGCCATTTGGCGGTGCCCGCGGTTCAGGTACCAATGATAAGGCCGGTTCAATGATCAACCTGCTGCGCTGGGTATCTCCGCGTACTATTAAGGAAACATTTGATTCGCCAAAGGATTACCGTTATCCGTTCTTAGGATAATTAGATTATCCCGATAAATAAAAAAACTCCCTTGCCATGCGGTAAGGGAGTTTTTTGCTTATAAATGTTAGGTTTCTACTTTTTCAGCTTCAGTTTTGAGATAATGTATTCGCTCACCTTTTTACCCTGAATAGCCCCCTGGTCAACACTGTTTCTGTAGTGTATTCCACCATAAAAACGACTGATCGAAGCCTCGTCTGCTGCCTGAACGAATGATTTGAAATCACGTTTCATGCCGATGTAGCGCAAATCGCTGGTATCCTGAAAGGCAAAGTTATCACCAAACAAATGCGTAAGCATCACCGCTGCCGCGCGGGTAATGGTACTGTGCCCGCTCGGATATTCCGGGAAGGGCGGGGTTTGCAGGCGCGGAGTCCATTCGGCATCTATCTTATCATTAATAACCGTAACGGGGCGTACATAGTTGGTTTCGTACTTGGTATTCCAGCAGCAAATAAAGGCATCATACATACCTATGGAGGTTAGCGCGTACGCCTGTGCTGTTTTAACGGCATCAGCTTTGTTTTTTTTGCAGGCGATGGCGGTAATACCTATCCAATGGCCGCCGGGTGTTATTTTTTTGTTGGCAAAGGTCATGTGCCCGGCATGTTCCAGCACAAAGGGGTTATCGTCCCAATAACGGGCAATATCTTTTTGCTCATCGGTCAGCTTTTTGCTGGTTTCGTATACCTCTACGTTCTGTTTAAAATAAGTGCTGTTCTTATCCTCACTATAGGGCGGCGGAGGAGGAACACCTACTCTGTCTGATGAATCAAGCACAAAAGTTTGCATGGTGCCCCAGCAATATTCTACACCGTCCAGGTAATCGGGTGGGGTAGGGTGCCATTTACCCGGAGCCTGGCTGCCCAAAAATTTAGGTTTGCCACGGGTTTGCAGGTAATTATCTTTAACCAGCCTTTTAATAATCACCTTAGCCACGGTATCGCCAAAGGCAACGGAACGCGCGTAGGTCGAGTCGTCCATTGTACTTTTAAAGCGGTTATGTAAGCCCTCTTCGTATGCCTTTAACGAGTCCACAGAAAATGTAACCTTACGCGCTACGCTAAAAAAAGCCTGCGTGGCAGCCAGGGTAAAGTTGTAAGTTTTGCCCTTGTCAGGTTCAGGCATCTTACCAAACCCTTGTAATTGCGCTGTTAGCGACAGGTAATCGGGCTGCTCAAAGCGTATGGCTTCGTACGAGGCTAACGAGGCATAAGCGTAAATTCGACTGGCTACGGGTGGCGTAAATACATCGTAAATAATCAGTTGCGTTAATTTATCTTCATTTTGATGCACAATGTCAGCATCATTGGTTTTTTTGGCAGATGCCTTTTTATCCTGCCGGCAGGCATAAAGGCAGGTAGCGGCAAATAATACGATGGTAAGGGTTTTACTGATCTTCATAGCATATATTATTTAAAGGCGATGCTTCGGCTTTGCCCTTTGTTATTGGTTACGGTAACGGCTGATACATTTTTGTCCAAGGTTAAGAACCTGCCCGATTGCGACAGGAACGATGAGCCGTAATAAAACTCTTGCTTTTGCTGTTTGCCATCCTGATAGCTGATCTTAGCGCTTCTGTCATCCGGATTGATAGCGATGTTGCGTACAGGTTTGTTCAATTGCAATACCTGCAATTTGCCGCGGTGCTGGGTGGCGGCCATTAAATAACCGCCTTTGCTGTTTTGTAATTTAGCAAGCGCCTTGCCATTACCCGGCAGGTAAATGCCGCTTTGCATAATAGAGAGGGGTTTGAAGTTGCCTTTGCCATCGCCTTTTAACATTAAGCCGTTAAGCGCGTCGTAACGCCCTGTTGAAACCTCGGTGCCATAATCGTTGCCGTTAATGGCCACATCAAGATTGCCATCGCCATCAAAATCATCAGCCACCATACCGTTAAGCACTGATATTTGTGCCATCTGCGGCAACGGAATAATGGTGAACTTGCCATTGCCATCGTTACGCAAATAGCACGATGGCATGGTGTTTGCACTTAGTTTAATGGCACCTTCGCGCTGTTCGGGGGTAAGTAGCTCGTCCATAGTCGCGGTGGCGAACGAGCGGTAATTGGTATACCGTTTTTTAAAGCTGATATTTTGTTTGAGCAGGTCATCACGCCCAACAGCCGGGTATTCCCGCTTTACACCATTCGAGTCGGGAAAGTAGATAGATGGTATCACCCCGAAACTGCCGTTCTTGTCAAAATCCTTCGCGATAACGGATACCGGGTATTTTTCGCTGGCTTGGTAAATGGTGTTGGTTCCGCCGTTGCCCACAATGTAGTCCATACGGCCGGTGTGCCTGAAATCGCCGGCTACAATGGTATTCCACCAGCCTGTTTTGTTTTCGATGCCTGATGCTGCGGTTACATTCTCGAACTTGCCGCCCTTGTTAGCTAAAAAAGTAACCGGCATAAATTCACCGGCCAATATCAGGTCGGGTTTGTTGTCGTTATTAAAATCGCTGAACAGCGCATCGCAAACCATACCGATGTTGAGCAGGGCAGGGGCAACCTCTTTGGTCACATCTGTAAATTTAACCTGCCCGTTTTGGCTGTCGTTACGTAAAATAAAGCTCGATACCGGTTTAGGATAATTCCATGGCGATACCCGGCCGGATACAAACAGGTCGGGCTTGCCATCCTGGTTGTAGTCGCAGGCACGAACGCATAATTTGCTGGCGGTATTAGCGGGTAATACATTCGCAGCCAGGGTGAAGTCTCCTTTGCCGTCGTTCAGGTAAAACCTGTCCTGGTAGGCGGCACTTTCGGGGCCTTCGTGGTAACCGCCGCTGCTGGCATAAAGGTCGAGGTCGCCATCGCCGTCGGCATCAAATAATAACAAGCCTTCGTCTTTATAATTGCTTTTCATGTCAGCGGTTTGCTTGCTGAATACCTGCTGTACAAATTTTCCGTTGGCTTGCTGCAAAAGTACCTGCGCCGGGTTGTACAGGCTGCCACCGATAATCATATCCTCAACACCGTTTCCGTCAACATCGCCAACGGCCAGTGCCGGACTATACTCCGAAAACTTATGCGGCAATAATTTCTGGATATTGAAGTCGATGAAATCCATATCCTGGTTTATGTACTTGATGCCCAGCGAATCAGTAACTTCATTAAACAGTGGCTGCGCGGTTTGCTTGTAACCCCAGGTAAAGGGTTGTTTAGCATCAGCTTGTTTTACCGTTAATTTGGTATCAGCCTTAACGTCAACCAGTTTTTGGCATTTGTTGATGCCCGGCCATTTAATAATAACCGAATCTATTTTAGCTGTTTTCCCCAGCCCGAAGTGCGCGGTACCTTCAAGGCTTGATACATAACCACGGTAAGGCGTATTCTCATAAACCTGCGTTTTACCATGATCGTAATAGATCTCAGCCGTAGCGCCCAGTCCGTTTACATTAAACTTATCGCCCACAAAGCTGATCTTTAAGTAATGCTGATTGGCCAGCTTTTCTTTATCATCCCTTGAGGTGTTACGGTATACCGATGCTTCGTCGTTAATATTGTTTATCACCACATCGAGGTCGCCATCATTATCCAGGTCGGCATATACGCCACCGCTTGAAAAGTTTTTTACCTCAAAGCCCCAATCCTTGCTTACATCCTGAAAGGTTAGGTCGCCATTATTCAGGTAGGCATAATTGTGCAGTTTGATCTGTGGTATTTGCGCCAGTATTTCTTTTTTAGATGCTACCGAATAGGCACGCTGGCGGTAGGCCATAAAATCATGATCCGATACATCCTTCGGAAAACCGTTGGTGATGATCACATCGCGGTAGCCGTCATTATTATAATCGGCCACAAGCGGTGTCCAGCTCCAGTCGGTTTGCGATAAGCCACTTAAAAAACCGATCTCGGCAAAAGCCGGCGCACCCGGCTTGCCGTTCACCATCCGCGGTCCCTGGTTTAATTGCAGGGTGTTGCGCACGTATTGGTATTGGGTGGTATAATTATCAAAGTTTTGATAGGTTTGATACATGTTAGCCCCCAGCATCATCTTTTTACGGAAGTTATCCTCGGGGTTCATGTCCAACTCTATTACATCGGGCAGTCCATCATTATTAATGTCAATTACATCCTGCCCCATGGCATTATAAGCTGTATGCTTAAAATATTCCATCGAGCGATCGGTAAAGGTGCCATCGTGATTGTTGATGAACAGGATATTGCTGGATATAAAATCATTAGATACATAAATATCCTTCCAGCCATCGTTATTAATATCAACAGTTGACGCGCCATGCCCGTAACCATCACGGGTTATGCCCGCTTCAACGGTTACATCCTTAAATACAGGGTGACTGAGTTCAGCACTCCAATCATTACGGTACAGCCGCCCCGATTTGCGGTCGGGCTGATAAAAGCCTTTGCCGAATATGCTGGGGTTATAGGTAGCGGTGGCATTGTTTACGGTGAGGTACATATCCAGGTCGCCATCGTTATCATAATCAAAAAAGCTGGCCATGGCTGATTGTTCGCTCATGCCGAGCCCATACGCAACACCCATTTCCTTAAAACGGGGAATGCCGTCAGCACTTTTACCCTGGTTAATATAAAGCAGGTTGGTGCGCATTTTAGGGTTAGCTAAAATGGAGTTACAAACATACAGATCAAGCCAGCCATCATTGTTAATATCGATAACGGCCACGCCGCGCCCCCAGTGGCCCATGCCATCTACGTTGGCGGTTTTGGTAACATCATCAAACTTAAGATCGCCGCGGTTGAGGTACAGTTTATTGGCTACCATATTGCCGGTAAAATAAATATCGGGCAGGCCATCATTATTAAAGTCGCCGATGCCCACACCACCGCCATTGTAAACGTTCACCACATCCAGCGGATTGATGGAATCGGTTTCGGTAATATCATTACGAAAGTTTATACCGGTGTGCGATGAGGGCATATCCTCAAATAGTGGATGCTGCTTTTGGCAGGCACAAAGCAATAGCACAAAAACCGCGAAAAGCGTGTAGTAAAGTTTAACCATGTACGTTTATAATTAGGGTTGGCGGCCAGGCGGCTGCCTTTCCAAATTTAAAAGGTATTTTTAAATAAGCAAGGGTTATTAAGCCAAAAAGGCCCCTCTTTTGTGAAGAGAGGCCTTTTGGTATTAAGATGCCAGGCTACTAATAACCAGGATTTTGTGTCAGGTTAGGGTTAAGTCCGATCTCGTACTGAGGTATCGGGTATAACTCACGGCCTGTTGGGATAGTAATGTTGTATACCTCTTGTATAAATGAAGTAGCTACACCAGCCCTGCGCAGATTGTAAAAGGTTGAATATTCGCCTGATAGTTCATGGCGATATTCGTGGTAGATCATTTGCAATGGATCAGTAATGGTTTTACCTTCGCTGATGAAGGTTGCAGGAGCGCTGCCGCCAAAAGCACGGTCACGCACGCGTTTTAAGGTAGCGAGGCCACCGGCAACATCGCCGGTACGTATCTGGCACTCTGCTTTGCTTAACAATACTTCGCCAAAACGGAGTAAAATCTGGTTTTGCGCGCCAAAGATGATACCATCGCCTGAGTTACCGGTAAGGGTCGGGTCGCGCCACATTTTTTCGTTATAGTAACCGGTACGCAGTTGAGTAGCGTCAGAGCCTACCCAAGGGTGGGCAGCAGTACCGCAGGTGTTGATGATCTTGCCATCAGTGCCGGTATATTTAGCTTTTACGGCTGCATCGGTACTTGCAAAGCCTGCTATAACCAAAGGGTATGATTTTATACCGCCACGGTCAATAATGCCGGGGCTCGGGTTTTCATCACCAGGGCCTATTACGGTTGCTACCTTACGTAAATCGCCGGTTTGAAAACCATCATATAAGCCTTTGTTGGCATAATCATAACCAAAGTTTGATACTTCTTCGGGCATACCGAATGAACCTATCCAGGCTACCTCGTTACCACCACCCCAGCTTTGGGTACCTGCCGGGATGAACTGTACTTCAAAAATTGATTCGGCATTGTTTTCTTTATTAGCCTCATGTATATCTATAAACTTGGGTAAAAGTGATGAGTGACCTTCAATTTGATTGTAAGTAGCTAACGCTTCACTATATTTTTTAAGCCACATTTGCGCACCACCAAGGTAGCCTAAGGCGGCTGCTTTTGTAGCACGCCCCAATTCATTTGGATCATATTGCTCACGCCAAGGCAGCAAACTAACGGCTTGTTTCAAATCACTTTCAACTTGTGCAAAAACCTGGTCCTGGCTGTCGCGGGGGCGTAAACCATCATTGGCACCTGTTGTTAACTCCAATGGTACACCACCAAAGCTCGCAGCAAGGTAATAATACGTCATACCGCGTAAAAAATAAATTTCGCCGGTAAGCCTGTTGGCTAATTCTTCGGTAAGTACGCCTTTATCTTTCATTTTGCCTATAATGGGCAGGGCAGAGTTGGCACGGGCAATACCTATGTAGGCACGCTGCCAAAACACCTGTATCGCACCAAATGTAGCAGGTATAGCGTAGGTGTTATAAAAACGGTCGTTACCCCAGTTAAAAAAGTCATGGGTTTGAAAATTGGCATAATACCAAAGTGATTTTTTTAGTAAATCAGCATTCTGATAAGTATCATAAATAGCGTTCACCAGCGCGATACCATCAGCAGGTTTATCAAATAAAGCCTGCTCAGTTGGGTTCGATGTATCCATCTGATCTAAAAACCCCTTTTGGCAACTTAAAGGAAGCAGTACCACCAGTCCGACTGTTAGTACGTATAAATATTTTTTAATCTTCATTCTTCAATTCGTTGTAAATCATTTACTAAAATGTAACATTGACGCCAAGTGTATAATACCTTGACAGCGGGTAGGTACCTACGTCAATACCTGCAGCAGTAGGGCCTTGCCTTGATATGCTGGTATTATTAGGATCATTACCTGTTGGCTGGCCAACTTCCGGGTCAAGCCCTGTATACTTAGTTATGGTAAATATGTTTTGTGCTGATAATGATAACCTTACTTTGCTCAGGCTTAATTTTTTGGCCAGAACATCAGGGAAGGTGTAGCCTAAAGTAACGTTACGTAAGCGCAAATAACTGCCATTTTCTACATACACACTCGATGGTACGTTGTTAGCGCTAATGTCATCATTGTAATTTACGCGTGCGTAACGGTTTGATGGGTTATTCTCTGTCCAGCGGTTTTGAAAGTAATTTACGCTAACGTTTTGTACACCCACGAACGGCGAAGCCTGAAAGCTTTCGAGGTTACGAGCGGCATAGTTAAATACCTTATTGCCATAACTGCCGTAAAAAAACGCGTTAAAATCAAACGCTTTATAGGTCATATCCAAATTAAAGCCACCAAAGAATTTTGGTATTGGGCTACCCAGGCTTGTCCGGTCATCAGCAGTGATCTCTCCATCGCCGTTACGGTCCTTAAACTTACGGTCGCCTGGTTGAGTTGGCTGTGTATCATTACCTTGATAGTGTTTGTCAGGTGCATTAGCGTTAAGTGCGTTTATTTCATCTTGCGTTTGGAAAATGCCTAAGCTTTCATAGCCATAAAACTCACCAACCGGTTGGCCAATGTAAGTACGGCTAAATTCATTCCATCCGTTACCTGAAGCGGCGCTTAGTACAGCAAAGTTTTTAATAAATGTAGTACCGCGGTTTATGCTTAACAATTTATTGCTGACAGTAGTAATGTTAAGGCCTAAATTATAATTAAAGTCTGATGATACCTTGTGTCTGTAATTTAAAGCGATTTCAAAGCCTTCGTTACGAATACTGCCGGCGTTTTGCGCCCTGCTCGGCAGGCCTGATTGTGTAGGCGATGGCACCTCCAGTAAAAAGTCTTTTGAATCTTTACGATAATATTCAGCAGTCAGGGTCAGGTCATTGTTAAGGAAAGCTAAATCAACGGCGATGTTGGTTTGGCGTGATGTTTCCCAGGTCAGGAATTGATTATCAAGATTAAGGAATGCCAAACCGGTTTGGTAAACCCCATTAAACGGATAACCTACGTTGTTAGCCGCAGTTGCAGGGCCGCCTGAGCCGTAACGGGCGAGGAACAGGAAGGGGTCAATGCCTGATTGGTTACCTACCTCACCATAACCTACACGGAACTTTAAGTCAGACAAGAAATTTACATCTTTCAAAAAGTCTTCCTGTTTTGCACGCCAGGCTAATGATGCCGAAGGGAATATACCATACTGGTTACCTTTATAAAACTTTGATGAACCATCGCGACGTATTGTAGCAGTTAAAAGGTACCGGTCATCATATTTATAATTTAACCTGGCAAATTGTGATGCAAGAGTAACAATTTGCTGCCTACCGAACGCAACAAGATTTTTTACCTGCGACAGGTCGCGGATAGCATTACTTGGCAAATCATTACCATTACCACCTATAGTACGGAATGTGGTTTTTTGCTCAGATACACCACCTACAAAATCAAACGCGTGTTTACCAAATGTTTTGCTGTAAGATAAGGTGTTTTCCCAAAGCCAGTCATAAGTGCTGTTTGAGCTTTGTGAATAGGTACTAAGTGCAGTGTTGCTGGCAACATTATATTGATCCTGAGAGCGAAGGTCAGAAGGGGTAAAGTAATAGCCTGAGTAATCTGTTGAGTTAATACCCAAATTGGTTTTTACTTTTAAGCCATCAACTATGGTAGCCTCTAATGAGGTAGTACCTAAAAAATAATTAGTTTGATTTTTGGTATCCAGTGTCTCAATAAAGTAAACCGGGTTGTTCCAGCTACGAGTATAAATATTTACAGGGTTGTAAAAGCCGTAATTGCCATTGCCGTCTTTTATCTGATCGGTAAGTTTATTGCCGGTAATGGTTGGTATAAGCGCTGCAAGCTGTAATAAACTACCTGTGCCAAAAGGGTTGGCATTGTTTTGCCTTGAATATTTAAGGCTGCTATTTGATTTTAGCCATTTGTTTACATTGTAATCAACGTTAGAGCTAAGGTTTATACGTTTAAAGAATGAACCAAGCACAATACCTTTCTGGTCAAAATAACCTGCTGAAAAAGCGGTTTGTACTTTTTCATTACCACCACGTATAGCCAGATTATAATTTTGCCTTGAGCCTGTGCGGTATACCGCGTCCTGCCAGTTAGCATTGGTAAGTGCTGATGGGTTACTCCACTCAGGCAGCTTGTTTATCGGCGTTTCGTTAGCCAGGGTTGCCCATTGCTCAGCATTTAATACATCATACGTTTTTGGTTTTGTCTGGATAGAACCGTTCAGATCTAATGAAACCTGAACACCATCCTTACGGCCTTTTTTAGTAGTGATAATAACTACACCATTAGCCGCACGCACACCGTATATGGCCGTGGCTGATGCATCCTTTAAAATGTCCATCGAGGCTATATCATTCGGGTTGATGTTATTAAGGCCACCCGATATTGGGAAACCGTCAACCACATACAGCGGATCATTATTACTTAAACTACCAACGCCGCGTATCTGCACGCTTACACCGGCGCCTGGGGCACCATCGTTATTGGTTACCTGTACACCTGCCGCGCGGCCTTGCAGGGCCTGGTCAAGCTGGGTTACGGGTACTTTGGCTACCTGGTCGGCACTTACGGAGCTAACCGAGCCGGTAAGGTCCTTACGTTGTGAGGTACCGTAACCAATTACCACAATTTCCTGTAGTGCCTGGCTGTTTGATAGCAGGGTAACGTTAACGGTTGAGCGGTCGCCAACCGGTATTTCTTGTGTAGCATAGCCCACATAGGTTACTACAAGCACCGCGCCATCGGGCACGTTCAGGCTGTAGGTACCGGTGGCTGTGGTGGTTGTACCAACAGTGCTGCCTTTAACGCGTACACTCGCGCCTGGTATTGGGCCTGCATTGTCAGAAACAACACCTGTAACACGCTTGCTTTGCGCAGATGCGTTTAAAAAGGTAAAAGCGGCAAGCAACACAGACAGGTATAGCCTGAGGTACTTACCGTTTCTGAAAAACAGTAAATTTCTTTTCATGTGACAGTAATTTGATTAGAGAACTGGTTAATAATTGTATGTAACAAATTTAACATGAAGCATTACATAGGTATAGTATTAAATTACCATTTTTCGATGCTTTTTAATCCTTTTCGGCACAATATTGCAGGAATTGGTACTTTTTTGCAATCGATGCCAAAAATAATTTAATAGGTGTCTAAACAACATATAATATCGTTAAATGCTGTTTACACCCGTTTTTAGTAATAAGTTATAACATTTGGTTTTAGTACTTGAAATTATACGCGGCACAACGGTATTTATTTATCAATTGCCTATATTAGCCGCTCAATAACAGCTATCCGCATGAAAAAATACGGGCTTATTGGTTACCCGCTTTCCCATTCGTTTTCAAAAAAATATTTTACCGAAAAGTTTGAGCGTGAAGGTATCACCGATTGTGTTTACGATTTGTATCCCATTGAGGATATCAAAGACTTTAACGCCTTTTTGCACCAAAACCCCGACTTGTGCGGCCTTAATGTTACCATACCTTATAAGGTAGATGTAATGGAGCATATCGACTGGTTAGAGGCGGGTGCGAAACACGTTGGCGCTGTTAATACCATACGTATTGATAAGGAGTCGCCCATATCGGTAGCTTTTCAGGGTGAGGTAGGTTTTGGAGGTGATGATTTCCGGCTCGAAGGGTTCAATACGGATGTATACGGATTTGAACAATCGTTAAAACCACTGTTAAAGTCGCGCCACAAGAGTGCGCTGGTGTTGGGCAATGGGGGCGCGGCAAAGGCGGTATATTATGTGCTTAACCAGTTGGAGATACCTTATACTATAGTAACACGCCGCGAGCAACCCGGAACCATCCTGTTTGAGCAGTTAACCGCCGAGATGGTAAGTGAAAATAAGCTGATTATTAACACCACCCCGATAGGCACTTATCCTGATGTGGATGTGTGCCCGCCAATACCCTATGAGGCCGTTACCGATGACCATTTGCTATACGACCTGATTTATAACCCCGAACAAACTCTGTTCTTACAAAAGGGTGCCGGGGCAGGGGCTGATACCAAGAACGGGCATGAGATGCTGATACTGCAAGCCGAAAAGGCCTGGGCGATATGGAACTCCAAAGAAATGCATTTATGAGGATCGCGGCAGTTTTAGCAGCGCTGATACTGTTATTAGCCTCCTGTAGCGATGATCATGATTATTCGCCCAAGCCGAGAGGTTATTTTAGGATCTATTATCCCGAAAAAGCATACCGCCTGTATAACGAGGGCTGCCCGTATAGTTTTCAGTACCCGGTATATGCCGATATATCCGCAGACCCTAAGGCCGCCGACAATAGCTGCTGGATCAACATGAACTTTAAACAGTTTAAAGGGGTGCTGCATCTCAGTTATCAGCCCATCACCTCAAAAAAAATATTTAATGAACTGGTTGAGGATGCCCACACCTTTGCCTTTAAGCATACGGTTAAAGCTACCTCAATTGATGAAGGCTACATAAATTATCCCGACCGTAAGGTTTATGGCTTGTATTACACCATTGATGGCAACGCGGCCTCGTCGGTACAGTTTTTTTTGACCGACAGCACCAAACATTACCTGCGCGGAGCTTTATATTTTAGCAGCGAACCCCGGCTGGATTCTATACAGCCTGTACTCAATTTTGTGAAGCAGGATGTGGACAGGATGATTAAAACCTTTAAATGGAAATAGGTTTATTTAATCTTTCGTTCAGGCAAATAGATAACCTTACTATACATTCATCCAAAAAATACATCTTCGCTCAACCTTTGTCAGTCTAAATTGAATACTTTTGCTGCCATGGCTAAGGTTCAATACTTTGTTAACAACCCTTTTCAAGAAAACACCTATTTACTGTATGATGATAGCGGCGAATGCGCCATTATTGATCCGGGGATGTATACCGGTGCCGAACAAAATGCCGTAGTTAATTTTATCGCTCAAAATAACCTGAAACCGGTGCTGCTGCTTAATACCCATTGCCATATTGATCATGTACTGGGTAATAAGTTTGTGTTTGACCAGTATGGCCTCAAGCCAAAATTTAATATTGGCGAGAGCGTGGTGCTTAACCATGCGCCTGTTAGTGCCCAGCAAATGGGGCTTAATTATCAAAATTCACCCCTGCCGGATGAGTACCTGCCTGAAAGTGGTACCGTTGAATTTGGTAACACGTTGCTTGAACTGATCTACGCGCCCGGCCATTCACCCGCGCATTTGTGTTTTTATGATAAGCAGGATAATATATTGATTGGCGGCGATGTGCTTTTCAGGGGCAGTATTGGCCGTACCGATCTGCCGGGTGGTAATCATGCACAGCTTTTAAAAAACATTCGCGAAAAATTATTTGTTCTGCCTGCGGATTGTACGGTTTATCCCGGTCATGGCCCGGAAACAACCATTGGTTATGAAAAGCAATATAATCTCTTTTTTAACGATTAATACTTAGCACACCGCATCTCAACTTGAACACCTCGGTCTACATAGCCAAACGCTACCTTTTTTCGCGCAAAAAGGTGCATGCCATCAACATTATCTCGGGCATATCCATGCTTGGCGTATTTGTGGGCAGCGCGGCTTTAATTATCATTCTTTCGGTATTCAATGGTTTTGAGAAGGTGATATTGGCACTGTACAGCAATTTTAGTCCGGAGCTAAAGATAGAGGCCAAGCTTGGCAAAACTTTTAACCCCGATACCACCTACTTTTTAAACTTGCAAAAGGATGGGCGCATATTTTCGTACACCGAAGTATTGCAGGAGAAGGTGTTGCTGCGTTATGGCAGCAAGCAGTTCATCGGCACACTTAAAGGGGTAAGCAACAGCTTTTTAAAAAACACCCAGTTAGATAGCACCATCATGTCAGGCTCGTTTACGCTGATGATGGACGGTAAAAATTACGCGGTTGTAGGTACAACCATACAATCAAGCCTTGGGGTTAATGTATACGACCCGAATGCCAACCTGCAAATTTATTCGCCGCGGCGTAATGCTATTGCCGCCGCCAACCCGCTTAATGAGTTTGTGGTGCGCAACATTACCCCGTCGGGCGTGTTTGGCATTCAGCAGGATTTTGATGATATTGTAGTAACCTCGCTCAGCTTTGCACGTGATCTGCTCGACGAGCCTAAACAGGTGTCATCACTCGAGATCAATTTTAAAAAAGGTACCAACATTAACCAGGTGCAGCAGGAGGTAGAGCAGAAGATCGGCAAAGAATTTTATGTAAAAAACAGGGCACAGCAAAACACCGAACTGTATAAGACGTTAAATTACGAACGGTGGTCGGTTTTTATGATACTGACCTTTGTGCTCATTATAGCGGTGTTCAATATTATCGGATCACTTACCATGCTGGTAATTGATAAACGTAAAGATATTGCCATACTCACCAGCCTTGGCGCGGGTAAAAAACTGATACAGGGCATCTTCTTTTTTGAGGGGATGATGATATCGGTAGCGGGCTGTGTAGCGGGTATAATTGTGGGGTTGATATTTTGTATAGTACAGCAACAGTACGGGCTTATCCGCATGGGCGGGGCGTTAACGGTGATCGATGCCTACCCGGTTGATCTTAAAGTGGCTGATTTTGGCCTCGTGTTGTTAACCGTGTTAACCATAGCGGTAATAGCCTCGGGCATAAGTGCCAGGCTAAGTGTAAAAGGGTTAAGTGAAATTAAGCAGGATCTATAAAATTAAATGATGCGTTCATCATCTGTTAAATATGTGTTTTTGTGGTGTGCCCTGATATCGGCAGCCCTGGTTTCGTGCGGCGGTGATCAATCGGGCGATAAGCCTAAGGTTTACAAAGGCCTGTATAGTTTCGGCCCCGAAATAAAATCATTCACCGAATGCGGGCGCGACAAAGAGGTTTGGGTAACCGATAGCTCGGCACAACTGGAGCTGCAATACTCGCAACTGAATTTTGAAAAACCCTACGAGCCCGTATATGTGGAGGTTGAAGGCGTTAAGGTGCCTTCGGACAAAGACGGGCTTGGCGCGGAGTACGATAGCACACTGGTGGTAAAAAAGCTGATCAGGATCACCAAAGAAATTCCGCAGGATATTTGCCATTAACAGGCACCTTAGCCACCATTTAAACAATCAAAAACAAATTAGCGGCTTATAGCTTTTAATATTAGCTTTAAGCTTTTAACCATGCGGCTTTAGCCCTATAAACTTCTTATCATGGAATCAAAACGTCAGCAAAAATTTGCAGGAGTAATTCAACAGGATCTTGCCGCGATATTTCAGCGCGAAGGCGCGGGTTACCTGCCTGATACACTGGTAACCATCACCAAAGTACGTGTAACCCCCGATCTGGCTATAGCACGTGTTTTTTTAAGTTTTTTTAACAGCCAGAACAACCAGCAGGCACTGCAACTCGTAAAATCTCATGCTTCGGAGATCAGGTACAAGTTAGGGGCGCGTATTAAAGATCAGGTTCGCATTATACCGCAACTGGAATTTTTTATTGATGATACCAGCGAGTATGTGGAGCGTATGGATAAGATTTTTGACAAAATTAGCAAAGAGCCGCGCCAGCCTGATACAGAATAAATTATTTTAGCCATGGGAAAAGCATCGGTTACATTGGCGGCACACCTGGCAATTGCTGAGGTGCCCGTTTCGGCAGTAGTTGATTTTGACAGCGGTACGGATAAGCTTTTGCGTATCGACCTTACCGCGGCCAATACCGCCTTAACACCCGAAATAGTTAATGATGTTGAAGCCTTTAACAACTGGGTAAATACACGGCTGGCCGATACTGGATGCCGTTACGGCATAGGGGGCTACCTTGAAAACCGCACGGTTTACAGCAATAAGCAGTTATTTGGTGCCGCAGATAATGAGCCCCGCAGCCTGCACCTTGGTGTTGATATTTGGGCCGGAGCCGGAACGGCTGTACGAGCAGTGCTTAACGGTGCAGTGCATAGTTTTAATGATAATACAGGAGAGGGTGATTACGGCCCCACTATAATTTTACAGCACGAGGTTAACGGACTAACCATTTATAGCCTGTACGGGCACCTAAACCGTGCTTCGATGCAAAAAATACAATTGAGCCAGCAAATACATGCCGGACAAAAAATAGCGGAGTTTGGCACCGCCAGCGAGAACGGCAACTGGCCGCCGCACCTGCACTTTCAGTTAATGCTGGATATGCAGGGTAAAGAGGGCGATTTCCCCGGCGTGTGCAAGCCATCCGAAAAAGCGGCGTACCTGGAAATTATTCCTGACCCGAACCTGCTGCTCAATTTTTTGCCCGAGGATTACAAATAACTCAGCCACCAGTGCTTATGCGTCATTTTATACTTCATGTACCAGCGGCATGGGAAGTATAGCATAATTACAGCCAGCAGCCACATCAGGTAAACAAAGTATAACGGAGCGCCACCCTGGGCTTTAGCGCTGTTGTTGCCTGATGTTACGATCAGATATGCAATAAAGGCCATCAGGCGCAGCAGGTAAAGGTGCAGTATATAATAAAACATGGGCACCCTGCCAAACACCACCATAATATTGGTGAAACGGTTGTTGGCATACTCAAACGCGGCTAACAGCAGGTTACATATGCCCAGGGTTACCAGCAGATAATCTAACGACGGCGGGTATTTTTGTACGTTGATGAATGACAGGATGGTACGATGCCATACGCCCTGGTCTGTCCACGGGTTCAGATCGCCATATACATTGATGTATCGCAATATCACAAAAAGCCCTAAACACGAAAGCCCTATGGTTACCAGCAGTCGTTGCCTTTTTGCCGGGTCGAGCTTAAAAATGCTGCCGAACACATATCCCACAGCCATAACACCTATCCAGGGGATCAACGGGTAGAGCACGAATACTTTGGTATAATCTGTTAGTTGTATAATGCCCTGCACGTGTAAAATGCCCCAAACGGTTCCCCAGGGAGCCTGTAACTGATCGGCCTTAATGCCATCCAGCGCGTTATGGCCAAATATCATGATGAGCCCAAAGGCGGCTATCACGGCACGCGGCAGATAGATCAAGCCGGCCAGCACCATCATGCTGATACCTAATGCCCAGATCACCTGTATAAACACAAAATCGAACTTAATATTTAAAGCCCAGCCCAGGCGGATAATGGTTAACTCCAATATCACCAGCCATATGCCGCGGCTCAATAAAAACTTAGCCGCCTCGCCCTTGGTTTTACCCCTGCTAAAGGAGAGAAAAGCGCCTGTACCCGCCAAAAATACAAAGGTAGGCGCGCAAAAGTGGGTAATAAAGCGGGTGAGGAATAATGATGTGGAAGCCTTTGTTAGATCGGTCGGGTCAAACTGCTGGGGCATAAAAAAATCGCGGGCATGGTCTAACGCCATGATCACCATGATCAGCCCGCGCACAATATCAATCGAGTCGATCCTCTTTTTAGGTTGAACAACAAAATCGGTCATTGTAATAAAGTTTACTGCAACTTACATAAAACTATCTATATACAGAGCGATAATTTAATTTATAGCGGTACGATATGTAACTTCGCGGTTCAGATGCAAAGAGAGCAGATTTCGGTATTCGATATATTCAAGATAGGCATAGGGCCATCCAGTTCGCACACTTTAGGGCCATGGCGGGCGGCACAGCAGTTTGTACAATTGCTTACTGATGCCGGTGCTTTACCGCAGGTGGTGCAGGTAAAGGTGTTGCTGTATGGTTCGCTGGCTAAAACCGGCAAAGGCCACGGTACCGATATTGCCATATTGCTTGGCCTGAGCGGCGATGACCCGGTTACCTTTGAGGTTGACCAGGTTGAGCCAAAGGTAAATGAGATCATTGAATCGCGCCAGTTGGTATTGGGCGATGTACGGCCTGTTAGTTTTTATAAGGATGAGGATATGCTTTTTCTGTTTAGCCAAAGCCTGCCTTTTCACCCTAATGCCGTTACCTTCCAGGCCTTTTTAAGCGATGGCAAGGCTCTATCTGCCACTTATTATTCTATTGGCGGAGGCTTTGTAGTAAAAGATGGCGAGGATAACAATGCCAAAACAGAGGTTGATCTGCCTTTCCCCATCGAAACCGCTCAGGATCTGCTGATCTGGTGTATGAAAACCGGCCTCAAAATATCAGAGGTAGTGATGGAAAATGAGCTGGCCTGGCGCACCGAATGTGAAACCCGCGCGGGCGTGCTCAACATATTTAAGGTGTTAAAAGAATGTATGTACCGGGGATGCCATACCGGCGGCTCACTGCCAGGTGGCCTCAATGTAGCGCGCCGTGCCGCCAGCCTGAACAGGCGGCTGACCAAAGGCATGCCTTATACCAATTACGAGGAATGGGTAGGGGTGATCAGGCAAAGCGGTAACAGCTTTCAAAATATACTGGACTGGGTAAGTTGTTTCGCGCTGGCGGTGAACGAGGAGAATGCCTCGTTTGGCCGGGTGGTTACGGCTCCTACCAATGGCGCGGCGGGGGTTATACCTGCGGTGCTGCAATATTACATCGCTTTTTGTGATGGCTTTAGTGAGGATAAAATCATCAGGTTTATGCTAACGGCCTCAGAGATAGGCAGTATCTTTAAAAAAGGCGCAACCATATCCGCGGCGATGGGCGGTTGCCAGGCGGAGATCGGCGTATCATCAGCCATGGCGGCGGCGGCACTTACTGAGTGTTTGGGCGGCTCGCAAAGGCAAGTGCTAATGGCTGCTGAAATCGCTATGGAGCATCACCTCGGCCTAACCTGCGACCCGATAGGCGGCCTGGTACAGGTGCCCTGTATCGAGCGTAATACCATGGGGGCCATCAAAGCCATCACGGCATCGCAACTGGCCCTGCAAACCAATCCCGATAATGCCAAAGTAAGCCTTGACGCGGTTGTAAGAACCATGTGGCAAACCGCGCAGGACATGAACTCGAAGTATAAGGAAACATCAGACGGCGGACTGGCCGTAAATATCCCCATCAGTTTGCCTGAATGTTAATCCGGCAGCATAAGTAAAATAACAGCACCATGATCAATATATTCCGATCGTACAACCCGATAATGATACTGTGGCTGGCAGTGCTGGTGTTTGTTATGCGCATTGGCTACCTGGTTAACGTGCCCGATCAGTTAGAGTTTATCTTTGTCGAGTCGTTTTCGCGCCTGCTGGTGCCGGTATCTTACGAGTATGCTTTATCGCCGTTTTTTAATGTGCTGCTGGCGGCATTGCTGGTTTTTATTCAGTCATTGCTGCTTAATACCATGGTTAACTATTTTAACCTGCTCAACAAACCATCGTACATGCCGGCGCTCATGTATATTACCGTATCGGCCCTGTTTACGCCTTTTTTGAGATTGAGCGCCCCGCTCATCTGTAATTTTTTGGTGTTGTGGCTGCTCTATAAACTATTTAGCCTGTACAAAGGCACTGAAGTAAAATCCACCTGTTATGACCTGGGGCTTATTACAGCTTTAGGCTCATTAATTTACCTGCCATTCAGTTGGGTATTCCTCGTAGCTTTTATCGCGCTCATTATTTTCCGGCCGTTTAACTGGCGCGAATGGGTGGCGGTGATCATCGGTTATGCCACCGTATTTTTCTTTTTAGCGGTAGTGTATTTTTGTAATGACAGGATAGGTCGTTTTTCAAGCATTTGGCTGCCGCTGGCCAGCAAATTTCCAACAAGCATCAGCATTAATAATTATACTTATACCCTACTTATACCGGTGGTATTGATACTGGCTATATCGGCCTATAAACTGCAGCAGGGATTTTTTAAAAGCTATGTACACATCCGCAAATCATTCCAGTTACTGGTGGCTTATTTTGTGGTGGCCGGTTTATCATTCTATGTAAAGCCCGAGTTTCAGCTTAACCATTTTTTACTTTGCGCTGTGCCTGTGGCCATTACTTTTGCTTACTATTTTTTGCATGCCACCAGCCGCTGGTTTTACGAAACGCTGTATTTTTTGCTGGTAGCAGGCATTATTTACTTTCAGTTTAACACTTTTTAACTATAATATTCGTCCAAATTTGAGCCGTTATGTTAGCTTTGTAACATGAAGTTTGGAGTTGTTATATTTCCAGGGTCCAATTGCGACGAAGATATTATTTACGTACTGGACAAAATTTTAGGCCAGCAGGTAGTTCGCCTTTGGCATAAAGATCACGATTTGCAAGGTTGCGATTTTATTGTTTTACCGGGTGGTTTTTCATTTGGTGATTACTTACGTTCAGGCGCTATTGCCCGTTTTTCGCCTATTATGCAGGAGGTTATCCAGTTTGCTGCGAAAGGTGGTTACGTAATGGGTATATGCAACGGCTTCCAGATACTGACCGAGTCCGGCTTGCTTGAAGGCGCTTTGCTGCATAACAAAAACCGTAAGTTCATCTGCCGTAATACCTTTGTGTTACCGCAAACTCAAAACTCATTACTTACCGCGCAGATTGATGCGCAGCGTGTACTGAAAATTCCGGTAGCGCATGGCGAGGGTAACTACTTTGCTGATGCGGACACCATGAAATCAATAGCGGATAATGACCAGGTATTGTTCAGGTATTGTGACGAAGCAGGTAACATAACCGATGATGCCAACCCTAACGGTACCCTGCAAAACATAGCGGGTATAACCAATAAAAACCGTAACGTGTTCGGCTTTATGCCACACCCGGAGCGCGCCGCTGACGCGGTTTTGGGTAACGAAGATGGTTTGGCTATTTTTGAATCCATACTCTCACTGGTGAAGGCCTAATGGCTAACCTTGTAATTGATATAGGGAATACGCTTACCAAGGTTGCCGTTTTTGAGCAGCAACAAATGCTCGAAACCGGCCATTACGCTGATGCTGATACCGCTTTGTTTGATGAATTGCTTAACAAGTATAGCATAAACAAAGCCATTATATCATCAGTAAAAAAGGATACGCCTTACTGGCTCTCTGTATTAAATACCAGGTTAACGGTAGTGCATTTCAGCGCTGCAATGGCCGGCGGAATAATCAATCATTACCTTACACCACATACGCTTGGGCTTGACAGGGTTGCCGCGATTAACGGCGCGGTATATTTGTACCCCCAAAAAAACAGCCTGGTAATTGATGGCGGTACCACCATTACGTATGATTGGGTTGATGCCGGCGGAAATTATTTTGGCGGCAGTATATCGCCGGGGCTAAATACCCGTTATAAGGCTTTAAACCATTACACGCAGGGGCTGCCGTTGGTTAACGCTGATGCCGCTTTTGATATGGGTTACGGTAACAGCACAACTACCGCCATACAATCAGGTGTGCAAAACGGATTAAAATACGAGCTTGAGGGCTTTATTGAGGCTTACAACAATACTGATAAACAACTAAACATTATACTAACCGGCGGCGATAGCGATTTTTTTGATACTCTGTTGAAAAATAGCATCTTTGCCCCCCAAATTAATATTGAACCTAATTTGGTTTTAATAGGATTAAATGCCGCATTACTACAACATAATGATTAAATACACTAAGCTATTTATTACGCTTGTTCTTGTTATCAGTGCCATTGGCGCAAGCGCTCAAAACGGTGCAACCACAAGTTCGCCTTACTCACGTTATGGTATTGGCGATATTGACCCGAACTGGACACCGCAAATGGCGGGCATGGGCGGTATAGCCGTCGCTACAAATACCATAAGCGGCTTTGCAACCATCAATACCATTAACCCGGCATCATATAGCGCTATAGGGCTAACTACTATTGATGTAGGTGTATTTGGCAGCAGCCTTAAATTAACCCGCGACGGGCAGGGCTCACAAAAAAATACCAACTTCAGGCTTAATCACTTACTGTTCGCTTTTCCGGTAACCAAGCGTTCGGCCATTAGTTTTGGTTTGCAGCCTTATAGCCAGCGTGGTTATGAGTATACCCAAACACAATCAAACCTGGGTACTACCGATCCGGCTGATACCAATGCCGTTAATTTTAAATACAGCGGCGAAGGCGGGCTTACCAAAGCGCACATTGGTTATGGTTTCGGCATTGGCCGCCATTTAAGTTTTGGTGCTAATATCTCCTACATATTCGGTAACATGAAGGATTATCGTGTAACCTCTATCCCCGGCATCTACGGTGCTTTTGATACCCGTATTGAGCAAAGCAGCAGTGTGCGCGGGCTTGCTTATGATTACGGCGCGCAATACATGGTTAACCTGGGCGAGCGCAATACCCTTACTTTTGGTTACTCAGGCTCGGCACCAACTAAGTTGAGCATACAAAACAGCACCTACGTATCGCACTTTACAAACGGTACCGATGGCAGCCAGAACCTGCCGCTTGATAGCGTTGTGAAACAGGATAATCCAAAATCAGATCTGAAAATGCCATCTATTAATAGGTTCGGCCTCGCTTTTAAGGCCGGCGAAAGGTTATTGATCGGTGCTGATTATACCATGGGTAAATGGTCAGATCTTTCAGCCGCAGGCGAAGGTTATGAAACCGTTGGCCAAAACATGAAGGATAGCAAAACCTATAACATAGGCGCGCAAATTACCCCTAATGTTAACAAACTTAATAACTACTGGGCCCTGGTTGATTACCGTGTAGGTTTTATGTATAACCAAACCAACCTGCGTGTAAATAATACGGATATTACACAGTATGCCGCAACTTTTGGTTTAGGTTTGCCATTGCGCCCAAGCCAAACCAGCGCCAGCTATTACAAAATAAATGTATCAGCTGAGATTGGTAAACGCGGCGCGCTTACCAACAGCCTGGTAAAGGAGAACTACATTAATATCCGTTTAGGTTTTTCACTTAACGATAAGTGGTTTACCCGTTACAAATTTGATTAATATGTTCTTCAGCACCGGTAAAAAAGCATCATTAGGTTGGTTCGCGATAATTTGCACCTGCCTGCTTTTTGCTTCGTGCGAGAACGACTTGAAAAAGATCAAAGCCCTGTCTGAACAGGATGTAAAACCCCAGGAACGTACAATTGACGTGGAGATCACTTATAGTGACTCTGCCCATGTTAAGGCTGTTGTTACCGCTCCGCTGATGATCAACCACAAAGTTGATACGCCTTATTATGAAATGCCTAAAGGCGTAAAAATTGTTTTTTACGATAAGGATCTGCAGGTTATCAATACCCTCACCTCAAAATATGCCATCACCAAAAATGATAACAGCATTATTGAGATGTACAAAAATGTGGTATCGAAAAACCAGAAGGGTGATACCTTTAAATCCGAAGAGCTGATATGGAATGCTAAAACCAAACTGATCACCTCAAGCCAGCCCGTGCAGATCACCATGGCGGGCGGCAATATCTCCAACGGCACCAATTTTGAAAGCAACCAGGACTTCACTCATTATACCATGAGCCAAACCACCGGTATATGGAATGTGGACGAAAAAGCGATGCAGTAATAAATAATTTCAACGTCAAATTTGTTTGAGGTAATTTTACTAAAAATTGTATCTTGCGCCCTCTTTTTAAATAGTTAATAATATAGAGTTTATATGGGAATTATGAGTTTTTTGCGCGAGAGGATGGGGGTGATACTCGTTGTCGTTATCGGTATTGCGCTTTTTGCTTTCATTGCAGGCGAGGTCATCCATTTCGGAGGCTCGTTTTTTAGGGGTGATGCTAACTCCGTAGGTGTAGTGGGCGATGAAAGTATATCCATTCAGGATTTTAACGCGAGGGTTGAGCAAAACTCAGAGCAGTTTAAACAGCAATCGGGCCAGGCAAGCCTTACTCCACAAATAGTAAGCTACGTTCAGGAAAATACCTGGAACCAAATGATCAGCCGTGCTATCATCACTAACCAGATCGCTAAACTGAATATCACCGTTGGCGAGAGCGAAACCAAATCGCTGATAAACGGTAACAATCCGAGCCCGCAAATAGTGCAAATGTTTGGCAACCCGCAAACCGGCGAGCTTGACCGCGCGCAACTTAACAACGTGTTAAGCAACATCAACGCCGCTAAAGATGGCGACCCGATGAAAAAACAATGGCAGGATTTTGTAGCACAGATCATAGAATCAAAAAAAGCTGAAAAATATGTTGCTTTAGTAAGCAATGGTCTTTATGTAAACTCATTAGAGGCTAATGATGACTACGAAGCGAAAAACAAGTTAGCTAACTTTCAGTATGTAGCGCTTGATTACGCTTCAATACCCGATAACAAGGTTACAGTTACCGATGCTGACTACCAGGAATATTATGACGCGCACAAAAACCTGTTTAAAAACAAGCAGGAACTGCGCAGTTTTAAATATGTAGCTGTAAACGGCGCGCCATCAAAAGAAGATACGGTTGCAATTAAAGCGCAAACTGAAAAGCTTGCCGCTGATTTTAAAACCAGCAATAACGACTCGTTATTTGTACAGATAAACTCAGAAACCAAGGAGCCTATTGTTTACCGTAAAAAAGGCCAGCTTGACCCTGCGCTTGATTCGGTAATGTTTAACGCTGCTAAAGGTTTTGTATATGGCCCATACCTGTCAAACGGCAGCTATAAAGTAGCTAAGCTGATCGACTCACGTGTTGGTCCGGATTCTGTTAAGGCAAGCCATATCCTTATCTCTGCTCAATCAGCAGGTGGCGAAGAAAAAGCCTTAGCCAAAGCCGATTCATTAAAAAAACTGATCCAGGGCGGCAGGTCGTTTGACGAGTTGGCCAAACTATTCTCTGATGATAAACAATCAGGCGAAAAAGGCGGTAGCCTGGGTACATTTGGCCGTGGCGCTATGGTGCCCGCGTTTGACGAAGCCGCGTTTAACGGCAGCAAAGGCGAGCTAAAGATAGTTACCACTCAGTTTGGTGTTCACCTCATCCGTATTGAAGATCAAAAAGGTTCATCAAAAGTAGTTAAAGTGGCTACTGTTGATAAACCAATATTACCAAGCGAAAAAACACGTACAACCGCTTATAATAAAGCGCAAACATTTTTGGCCGGTGTAAACAACGGTGATTTTGCCGCCGAAGCTAAAAAAGATAATTTGAGCATTTTACCGGCTAATGATGTTAGCGGTGTTGCTTCGGGCCTGCCGGGTTTAGATAATGCACGTGACCTTGTTCGCTGGGTATTTAAAGCCGAGGTAGGTGATGTATCTGAGCAGGTATTTACCGCGGGTAATCAGTATATTGTTGCACAGGTTACACAAATTAAACCTGAAGGCCAGTTACCGCTTGATGCTGTAAAAACATCAATCGAAGCTGCTGTTCGTATCAAAGTAAAAGCAAAACAACTGATCGAGAAAATGCAGGGCGCTGTTAACGGTGCTTCAAGCATTAACCAGGTAGCTCAAAAAGCAGGTGGTAAAGTTACTCCGGCACAAAACATCGTATTTGCCAATCCGGTAATACCGGGTGTGGGTGTAGAGTATAGTGTAATAGGTTCGGTATTTGGCTCACAGCCTAAAAAGGTATCAAAACCGGTTGAAGGTACTAATGGCGTTTACGCCTTTGTGGTTGATGGTTTTGTTAAACCGGCACCATTAACCAACGCTATCAAACAAAAACAACAGCTTGGACAGGCATTATTACAACGCTCACAAGGGCAGTTGTTCGAGGCTTTACAAGATAAGGCGAATGTAAAAGATTACAGAGCTAAGTTTTTATAACCATATTTTAAAGTAATTTTGTGTCCGGGAATGTTATATAACGTTCCCGGATTTTTTATTTTAACGTAAGATGGAAATTCAGGAAAATATTATAAATAAGGTTGCCCAAAGCGGTTTGGTAACGCTTGACCCGGCGGAGTTTTACCAGCAGGGCGAACGCGTGGTGTATGATATAAAGGATAACCTTTTTCACGGCCTTATATTAAAGGAGAAAGATTTCAGGGAGTTTGTGAAGGGGCACGACTGGAGCCAGTACCAGGATAAGTTTGTGGCCGTTACCTGCACTGCCGATGCCGTTGTACCCGCCTGGGCCTACATGCTGCTGGCCAACCGCATGGCTCCGTACGCGCGCGAGGTGGTGTTTGGTGATGCCGAGGTGTTGGAAACCGTATTGTTTGTAAAAGCAAGTGCTAACCTTGATGTTGAGAAATACCGCGATCAGCGCCTGGTAATTAAAGGTTGCGGTGATGTGCCCGTGCCGGTTGCCGCTTATGTTGAGCTGGCCAAAAAGCTTACCCCGGTAGCTAAAAGCCTGATGTTTGGCGAGCCATGCTCAACCGTGCCTATTTATAAACGTAAGGACTAATTTTCGCTCAATAAAAACGGTGTGTTTTATTAACTGTTAACAGTTACGCGTTTGTGCGCAGGCTGCGGCAGGTTAAACTATTTGAGGCCGCATCCGTCAAAACTGCACAACATGCGCGTTACGCACAGGTTGATGAACCATAAGATACACACTGAATGAAGAAATTGATCATGATATGCGGCTTGCTGGTAACCACCATAATTCCGGGTTACTCTCAAACGCTTAATAATTTGGATAAGGCCGTTTTTGGCGTAGGCGAGGAGTTGAACTACAAACTTAAATACGGCATTTTTACCGCTGCGGAGGCCAACTTAAAGGTTACGGAAAGTACCCAGAAGTTTGATGGCAAGCCCGCTTACCATATTATTGCCGATGGTAACACCGCCGGTACTTTTAATGTGTTTTACAAGGTACGCAACCGGTATGAAAGCTTTGTTGATAAAACAACGCTGATGCCTTATTACTACACCGAAACTCGTAAGGAAGGGAGTTACAAGCATACCGATAAGGTTACCTTTAACCATACAACCGGTAAAATAAAGGCTGATAAGGGCGAGTATGAATTTAAAGGGCAGATGTTTGATTTTGTATCAGCGTATTATTTTGCCCGTTCACTTGATATTTCAAAAATAAAGGTTGGCCAAACCATTGATATGCCTTACTTTTTAGAGGATGGCATACACAAGCTAAGCATAACCTACATGGGTAAGGAGCAGGTAAAATGCTCAATGGGTACGTTTAACTGTTTGAAGTTCAACCCAACTATTATTCCCGGTAAAATATTTAAAAAGAATAGTAAACTGTATCTTTGGATAACGGATGATGCCAACCGTATACCGGTAAGGGCGCATGTTGAAGTAATAGTAGGTAGCCTTACAATGGACCTCACCGGGGCAAAGGGGCTAAAATATCCGCTGAATCCTGTAAAGAAGTAATTAATAATGATGATTGAAGTTGGCAGCGTGCTGGTGCATGAGGATGTTGTGCGTGAGAATTTTGTTTGCAACCTGAACAAATGCAAAGGCGCGTGTTGTATTGAAGGCGATTCGGGTGCGCCGTTATTGAATGAGGAACGCGCTATACTGGATGAGATCTACCCGAAGGTAAAACCTTACATGACGGCCAAAGGCATTGCCACCGTTGAGCAGGATGGTACTTATGTAACCGATTTTGAGGGTGACTATACTACACCCTGCGTTGATACCAATAAGGAGTGCGCTTATGTGATCATGGAGAACGGCATAACCAAGTGCGCTATCGAAAAGGCTTATGAAGCCGGTGATATCGACTGGAAAAAACCTATCTCATGCCACCTGTACCCTATACGCATCACCGCTTACCCGGAGTTTGATGTGTTGCATTACGACCGCTGGAGTATTTGCAGCGATGCCTGCACCTTTGGCGATCAGCTTAAAGTACGTGTACATGAGTTTTTAAAAGGCCCGCTTATTCGTAAATATGGCGAGGTGTGGTACAAAGAGCTGGAAGAAGCTGTAGCTGCCGAAGTATAAAGATTAAACAAGAGCGATGAATAATATTTATCGCTCTTGTTGTTTACATGTACTTGCTTACCTTTTGGCTCCTGCCGATCGCAAAGTAAACTAAGCATCCTATAAAAGGGGCAAGCAATACGATCAGCACCCAAAGCAGCTTGGTAAACTGATCCTTAAAGTCTGACCGGACAATATCTATCAAGGTTAAAAACGGAATGATCACGGCAAAGAAGATCAGAATGATCTCTGGTGTACCAAGGTTTAAAAATGCGAGTTCCATAGGTTTGTAATTAATGTGATGTATTTATCTAAGATACAGCAAACTAAATATTGTTACACGCTACTCTAATCAGGATTGATTAATTTAATAAGATGAACGCTTAGCTGATGTTTACAGGGTTATTTACAATTAATTTAAATATTATTGTAGCATAATAGGCATATCGCATGAAAATAGCTTTGATTACTGGTATAACCGGGCAGGATGGCGCTTACTTAGCCGAATTTCTGCTAAAAAAGGGTTATACCGTGCATGGGCTAAAACGGCGGTCATCCTTATTTAATACCTCCCGTATTGATCATTTATATACTGATCCGCATGAGCGGGAAGTAAAGTTCAGGCTGCATTACGGTGATCTGACCGACTCAACCAACCTCATCCGCATTATTCAGGAGGTTCAGCCTGATGAGATCTATAACCTGGCTGCTATGAGCCACGTTAAGGTTAGTTTTGATACGCCCGAATATACGGCCAATGCCGATGGTATTGGCGTGCTGCGGGTGCTGGAGGCTGTGCGCCTTTTGGGTTTAACAAATAAAACCCGTGTTTACCAGGCATCCACATCCGAATTATATGGTTTGGTACAGGCGGTGCCGCAAAGTGAAACCACACCTTTTTATCCGCGTTCGCCTTATGCGGTGGCCAAGCTGTATGGTTACTGGATAACCGTAAACTATCGCGAAGCCTATAATATGTATGCCTGCAACGGCATTTTATTTAACCACGAAAGCCCTGTTCGCGGCGAAACCTTTGTTACCCGTAAAATAACCCGTGCCGCGGCACGCATAGCCATGGGATTGCAAAGCAGCCTGTATGTGGGCAACCTTTCGGCCCGGCGCGACTGGGGCCACGCTAAAGATTATGTAGAAGCTATGTGGCTGATGCTGCAGCAACCCCAACCGCAGGATTTTGTGATAGCTACCGGCGTTACCACCACCGTGCGCGACTTTATCAGGCTGGCTTTTGCCGAGCTGGGTATTGAAGTAGAATTTAGCGGCCGGAACGAAAACGAAAAGGGCGTTATTATTGATATAGATGAGGAGCGCCTTGCCGAATTAAATATTGACGCGGCCAAACTTAAATTCGGGCAAACGGTTGTAAAGGTTGATCCGAAATATTACCGCCCAACCGAGGTTGAATTGCTGATAGGCGATGCTACCAAAGCCCGTGAAGTACTGGGCTGGATACCAAAGTATGATTTAAATGCCTTAGTTGCCGATATGGTACAGGCCGATCTGCTTGAGGTTAAAAAGGACGATCACCTGAAAAAGGGTGGATTTAAAACACTGAATTATTTTGAATAGGTAATACAATAAACCTCAAATGAAAAAAATATTTACGCTTGTACTTTTTGTTGTTTCATCTGCTCTTATTACCAGGGGGCAATCAGTAATTCAGCCGTACTCCTACCAGTTTTATCAAAAGCTGAATGCTGATGTGTACTCCACTAAAACCCGTGTACATAGCGCCATGAAACCATTTATGGTTGATGACAGTCTGCTGCGCCGCAGTTACGATTCGCTGATGAATTATGGCAGCGATGGTGAGCACGGTGCCGCGTACCGTAAGCTATTTACCGAGCATCAGATTGATGTTAAGAGCCCGAATAGCACATTTTACGCTGACCTGCTGCCTGACCTGGTAATTGGCCGGGATGTGCGCCAGTTTAAGAGAACCACACGAATTACTTCTGTAGGTTTACAGGTAGGCGGTACTTTTGGCGATAAGGTATCATACAATGTAAGCGGGTTTTTAAACCGTGCCCTGTTCCCGGAGTACCTTAACACTTATATAAACCAGGTAGGTATTATACCCGGCCAGGCGTATGACCGCAGCCCGAACAGTGATACCAAGGATTGGTCGTACATTACAGCTAACGTATCCTACACACCCGTAAAATATCTGAATATATCTGCCGGGCGCGACCGTACTTTTATAGGCGACGGTTACCGGTCGTTATTATTGTCTGACTATTCTTCACCTGCCACTTATTTCAGGCTGACAGGTACACTGGGTAATGTGCGCTATATGTCTATGTGGACCAACATGAGCGACCCAATGAACCCTGATCTCAACAACTACACACATAACAGGCGCAAATGGGGTATTTATCACTTTTTAGACTGGAATGTAAGTAACCGCTTGTCGTTAGGATTTTTTGATGCTGTTGTTTGGGCCGGAGAAGATGACGCGGGCCACCAACGCGGATTTGATTTTAACTACATCAATCCCATTATATTTTTGCGCCCGCTCGAGGCATCCAGCGGCTCGCCGGATAATGCCGTTATCGGTTTAACCGGTAAATATAAGGTGAGTGACCACCTTACCGCCTACGGTCAGTTTATGCTGGATGAGTTTGAGGCTGATAATTTTTTCTCAGGCAATGGCAGCTCACGTAATAAATTCGGTTGGCAATTAGGCGTACGCGGCGCGAACCTGTTTAGCGTACAAGGATTAAATTACTTGTTAGAAACCAACACCATCAGTCCGTACACTTTCTCAGAACGTTCTGCTGCCATTAATTATACCAATAACAGCGAACCATTGGCGCATCCATGGGGCGCGAATTTCAGGGAAGTTGTGGGGATGCTTAACTATTCGTACAAGCGTTTTGATTTTTCGGGTGAGTTTGATTTTGGCCGGTATGGCCTGGATGAAAACGGCTTGAATTACGGTAAAAACCTATTTGATGATTATCGCCAGCCCGCGCGCCTTACCGGCAACTGGACAGGCCAGGGACTTACCACCAACATGCTGTTGTTTGAAGGTAAGGTCGCTTATCTGATCAACCCTAAATACAACCTTCGTATTGAACTTGGCGGCCTTATTCGTAATGACAAGAACGACCAGTTCAACAGCCGTACCGGCATGATCAGTATAGGCCTGCGCAGCTCGTTCCGTAGCCTGTATAATGATCTGGCCAGCTTTAAAAGCCGCAACACCGGTTTAGTTATCGATTAAAGGCGCTTACAGGTTAAGCCCCTTAACGCGGCCTAACTGTTTATCCAATTCAACCGCGGCGCTGATGAGTGCCAGGTGGGTGAACGCCTGCGGAAAATTGCCCAGGTGTTCGCCTCGCTTACCTAACTCCTCGCTGAACAAACCGAGGTGGTTGGCATAACCCATCATCTTTTCAAAGTTCTCTACCGCGCGGTCAATCTCGCCGCCTTTGGCCAGTGCCTCAATAAACCAGAAGGAGCACATGTTAAAAGTGCCTTCCTCGCCATCTAACCCGTCAATTTTTTCGAGGTGGTTGCGGTAACGGTAAATGAGTACATCTAAACGCAGATCACGGTCAATCACCTTCATGGTTGATTGCCAACGTGGCTCCAGCGGTGCTATAAAGTGGGTGAGCGGCATCAGTAAGGCACTCGCATCAACCGTACTGGCGCCTTTGTATTGTACCCAGGCCTGCAGATCCTCATTCCAGAAATTGTGATAGATATCTTTATAGATCTCGTCACGCACGGCTTTCCATTCTGCTTCCGGGTAAGGGAATGAACGGTTCTCGGCTATTTTTATCGCCCTGTCCATAGCTACCCAGCACATGAGGCGGGTATGTAAAAATTCGCGTTTCATATTGCGTATCTCCCATATACCATGATCGGGCTCATGCCAGCGCTCAATAACGTGCTGTACCTGTTTTTCGATGATCTCCCAAAAAGCGAATGTGATGGGTTTGTATGATTTATTGTAGATGTAAATCGTATCTATCAATTCTCCGTAAATGTCTAACTGCGTTTGGTTGGCGGCCTCGTTGCCTATGCGTACCGGCTTTGAGCTTTTGTAGCCGTCCAAATGCTCAAGTTCCTTTTCAGTTAACGAACGGTTGCCATCAATACCATACAACAGTTGCAGGTTATTGTCTTTGCAAAGCGCGTATATCCAATCTAAAAACTGGGTGGCTTCCTCATTCATGCCCAGCCTTAAAAAAGCGTACATGGTAAATGCCGCATCACGTATCCAGGTAAAGCGGTAATCCCAGTTGCGGTTGCCGCCCACGGTTTCAGGCAGCCCGAACGTAGGTGCCGCCACCACTGAGCCAAACTCGGCTGAGGTAAGGAGTTTCAGCGTTATGGCCGAGCGGTAGATCACCTCGCTGTAACGCCCTTTATATGAGGCCTTGTTAAGCCAGGTACGCCATTGGCTAACCGTTTCGTAATAAGTATGGTCTGTATAGTAGCTGATGTGTTTCAGCTCTTTTTCGTCGCCTGTTTTTATAGATTCGAGTATGATGAAAGCATCTTCCGATTCATTGAGGGTAATATCGGCGCAACCGCTCTGTTCATCAATAGTTAAATCAAAATTAGCCATCAGGCGCAGCTTTGCACCACCATCATTTATACTGTTAAAAACCAGTTCGTTTTTGCTTTTGGCTTCAACCTCATGGTTTGCCAGGGCATAATCAAACCGGGGCACACAATTTATACGGAAGCTGATATTACCCCTCACTGTTTTAATGCGACGCACAATAGCGCAAACTGAACTTTTAGGATCACGGGCTATGGGCATGTAGTCGGTAAGTTCGGCAATGCCATCTTCAGAAAAAAAGCGGGTAAGCAACACGGCCGTGCCCGGTATATAAAGCTGGCGTGTATTATAATCCTGAAGCTGAGGCTCGATAGAGAAGTAGCCGCCTTTGTTTTCATCAAGCATGGAGGCGAACACGGTAGGCGAATCAAACCTCGGGAACGACATGAAATCAATTGACCCGTTGAGCGACACCAGGGCTACGGTTTTCATATTGCCTATAATGCCGTAATTCTCTATAGGTTGGTAAGGGCGTTTTTCATGCTCCATGCTGTAGTATGGTTTTAATACCATACCATAACCCAACTTGGTTATAAAAGTTTACCAATACAACCTGCAGGCAGGTATAAAACAAAAACGGGCGGTAAAAACCGCCCGTTGTATTATGAT
The DNA here is from genome assembly GCF_058782065.1 of Mucilaginibacter sp. FW306-07-L. NCBI lineage: Bacteria > Pseudomonadati > Bacteroidota > Sphingobacteriia > Sphingobacteriales > Sphingobacteriaceae > Mucilaginibacter > Mucilaginibacter sp. FW306-07-L. The sequence goes on along the minus strand of NZ_JBYSXI010000002.1, from coordinate 893,265 downwards.
GCTATGGTATGTGTCGCGTCTTTTTTAAGCCCCATTAGGCGTACCTGTGTGGCAATGGCCGCGGCATCGTAACCGCATTCGGCCCAAAGTTCGGGTTGTTCGCCATGTTCAATAACCGCGTCAGGCATACCCAGGCGTTTAATTTTGGCGCTATAGCCATTATCGGCCATAAACTCAAGCACCGCGCTGCCCATGCCGCCTTCAAGGCAACCATCTTCAACGGTAATTACCTTGTCGAACTTTTGGAATACATTATGTAATAAGGCCTCATCCAAGGGTTTAACAAAGCGCAGGTCATAATGGGCAGGGAAGTAGCCCTCATTATTCAGTTCATTGATCGCTTTCGCGGCTTCGTTACCTATGGTACCAATAGTTAAAATAGCCACATCCTCACCATCGGTAACTAAACGGCCTTTACCTACCGGGATAGCTTTCATAGGGCGCTGCCAGTCAACCATAACACCGTTGCCGCGTGGGTAACGGATGGTAAATGGCCCCATGTTTTCCTGCTGAGCAGTATACATCAGGTTGCGCAACTCTTCCTCGTTCATAGGTGCCGACACGATCATGTTTGGGATGCAGCGCATATAAGCCAGGTCGTAAGCGCCGTGATGTGTAGGCCCGTCAGCGCCTGCAATACCGGCACGGTCAAGGCAAAATACTACGTTCAGTTTCTGTATAGCTACATCATGCACCACCTGGTCAAACGCGCGCTGCATAAAACTCGAATAGATATTACAAAAAGGCGTTAAGCCCTGCGTAGCCAAACCTGCCGAAAAGGTGACGGCATGCTGCTCGGCAATACCTACGTCAAACGCGCGGTGCGGCATAGCCTTCATCATCAGGTTAAGCGAACAGCCCGACGGCATAGCCGGGGTAATACCCATTATTTTAGGGTTTTGCTCGGCCAGCTCAATAATGGTATGGCCAAACACATCCTGGTATTTAGGTGGCTGCGGCTTTTCGTGGTATGTTTTTTTGATCTCGCCGGTTATTTTATCGAACAAGCCGGGAGCGTGCCATTTGGTCTGGTCTTTTTCGGCCAGGGCATAACCTTTACCTTTTACGGTAACGCAATGCAACAGCTTAGGACCAGGTATATTACGCAGGTCGCGCAGTACTTTTGCCAGATGCTTAACATCGTGCCCGTCAATAGGGCCAAAATACCTGAATTTTAGCGCCTCAAAAAAGTTGCTTTTTTTAAGCAGCGTGCCCTTAATGCTTTTCTCCAGCTTTTTAGCCAGCTTAAAGGCATCAGGCCCAACTGATGATAGTTTTGAAAGTACACTGGCCACATCATCCCTAAAACGGTTGTAAGGTTTTGAGGTGGTAATGTCTGTCAGGTATTCCTTTAACGCCCCAACGTTAGGGTCGATAGACATGTTGTTATCATTCAGGATCACCAGCAGGTTTGAGTTTTCAATACCCGCATGGTTCAATGCCTCAAAGGCAAGCCCGGCTGTCATGGCGCCATCGCCAATAACGGCTACGTGCTGGCGGTCCGTTTCGCCTTTATAGTGCGAAGCCACAGCCATACCCAGCGCTGCCGAGATTGAGGTAGAAGAGTGGCCTACGCCAAAAGTATCGTACTCGCTTTCGCCACGTTTCGGGAAACCGCTGATGCCTTTATACACACGGTTGGTGTGAAAAATATCGCGGCGGCCGGTTAGTATTTTGTGGCCGTAAGCCTGGTGGCCAACGTCCCATACCAACTGGTCATAAGGGGTATTCATTACATAGTGCAGGGCAACCGTAAGCTCAACCACACCCAGGCTGGCCGCAAAGTGCCCGCCGTTTACTGATACTACATCAATAATATACTGACGAAGCTGCTGGCATACCTGTTCCAGTTCATCTTCGCTAAATTGCTTTAAATCAGAAGGATTGTTGATTTTATCCAACAAATTACCTGCCGGTACCTGCATCGACATCAATTAGAATATTTAACCTGCAAATTACGTGAAATAATATGATAAAAAACAGGACAAGCCGCAACATATAATTGTTTTAAATAATTTGGTGCCTATTCATCATACCATCAATTTAATTAATTTTGAGCAGGTTATGGCCGATGAATTTTTTGAAATAAAGCTCCCGCAGTTTGAAGGCCCCTTTGACCTGCTTTTATTTTTCATTGAGCGTGATGAGCTGAATATTCACGATATACCCATTGCCCGCATTACCAACGATTTTTTGCAGTATATACATCACCTTACCAGCATGAACATGGAGGTGGCCAGCGAATTTATTTTTGTGGCTGCCACACTAATGCGCATCAAGGCTAAAATGTTGCTGCCCCGTTATGAAACCGATGAGGACGGCAACGAGGTGGACACCAAGGAAGAGCTGATAAGAAAGCTTATTGAATACAAGCGCTTTAAGGATTTGTGCGAAGAATTGCGGCCTATTGAAGAAGAGCGCTTTAAGCAGGAAAAGCGCGGTAATATTAAAGCCGACCTTGAAGGGATGGAAAAAGCTGTGCTCCCGGGTGAAGAACTTTCTGAACTTACCTTATACCGGCTGATGGTGGTTTATGAGCGGGTAATCAAAAGCTTTATGAGCCGCAGTGAGGAGGTAAAGCACACGGTGGTGCAATACCCATACTCCATTGAGCAGCAAAAAAAAGCTATTGATGATCTGCTGCGGATCAACCAGCGGCTTGATTTTAGGGCAATGGCTGCCGGTTCAGAAAACAGGGTACATTTTGTTTACAACTTTTTGGCCATGCTGGAGATGCTGCAGCAGGAATTGATAGATATACAAATAGGTTTAGGATATAATAATTATTGGATATCGCCCAAAAGCAGGACGGATGCGGTATAAGCTTACAGGTTTAGCCTTAACGGGTTTATCAAAACTGAAAGCTCATATCTAACATCTTATACCTAACTTAGGGGCGTTTTTTAGTTAACACATGAAAAGAGACAAAATAATTTTTAAACTGCTGGATGATGAGCAGCAACGCCAGGAAGAAGGCATTGAACTTATCGCATCTGAAAATTTTGTGAGCCGCCAGGTAATGGAAGCCGCAGGTTCGGTAGCTACTAATAAATATGCCGAGGGCTTACCCGGCAAACGTTATTATGGTGGCTGCCAGATAGTGGATGAAATTGAAACTATCGCTATTGAACGCGCGAAACAATTGTTCAATGCCGAGTGGGTAAATGTTCAGCCGCACTCAGGCGCGCAAGCCAATGCCGCTGTAATGCTGGCCTGCCTGCAACCGGGCGATAAGATATTGGGTTTTGACCTTTCACATGGTGGTCACTTAACGCATGGTTCGCCGGTTAACTTTTCGGGTAAACTATATGAGTCGCACTTTTACGGTGTTGATAAAGAAACAGGTTTGATTGATTACGCCCAGCTTGAAAAAGTAGCGTTAGAGCAAAAACCAAAAATGATCATCTGCGGAGCATCTGCTTACTCACGTGATTGGGATTATGAATTTATCCGCAAGGTAGCCGACCAAGTAGGCGCGCTGGTATTGGCTGATATATCGCACCCATCAGGCTTAATAGCCCGTGGTTTACTGACTGACCCGCTTCCGCATTGCCATATTGTTACTACCACAACCCACAAAACATTACGCGGCCCGCGTGGCGGCCTGATTATGCTGGGTAAGGATTTTGAGAACCCATGGGGCCACAAAACACCCAAAGGCGAAGTGCGCATGATGTCGTCATTGCTGGATATGGCTGTATTTCCGGGTACACAAGGTGGGCCGTTGGAGCACATTATCGCCGCAAAGGCGGTAGCGTTTGGCGAGGCTTTGAGCGATAGCTACATGAAATATATTGTACAGGTTAAAAAGAATGCCGAGGCTATGGCCGCGGCATTTGTGGCCAAAGGATATCAGATCATATCAGGCGGTACGGATAACCACCTGATGCTTATTGATCTGCGTAATAAAAACATCACCGGTAAAGCTGCTGAAAATGCTTTGGTTGCTGCAGATATCACCGTAAATAAAAACATGGTGCCGTTTGATGATAAATCACCGTTTGTAACTTCGGGTATACGTGTTGGTACCGCTGCCATCACCACACGCGGGTTAAAAGAAAAACAAATGGAAGAGATTGTAGAACTTATAGATGCTGTAATTGTTAATCCGGAAGACGAACATTCTTTAAAGAAAGTACGTAAAAAGGTACACAAACTGATGGCGGATTATCCTTTATACCGCGAAAAAGGAGCAGATTAAACTATAAGTGACAGACAATAAACCATTTGCAGATAATGAAGACAGGCGGCTGTCGGCTTTAGCATCATACCAGATACTGGATACTTTACCAGAGAAGGAGTTTGATGCCATAACACGCCTGGCCTCCTATATATGCAATGCGCCGATGGCGCTCATCACCCTGATTGATGAGGAGCGGCAATGGTTTAAGTCAAAAGTAGGGATGGATAGTACCGAAACATTGCGTTCGGATGCTTTTTGCAACTATACCATCATGAGCGACGAGATACTCGAGATCAACGACGCTACTACCGACGAACGTTTTAAAGACAATATATTTGTAACCGGTGCGCCCAACGTAAAGTTTTACGCTGGCGCACCGCTTATTGATCCTGACGGATACCGTTTAGGTTCGCTTTGTGTTATTGACAGCGTTGCCCATACGCTGAATGATCAACAAAAGGAAGCACTTACCACACTGGCCGGCGAAGTTATTTCTCACCTTATTCTTCGTAAACAAAAAAAGGAACTTGAAAAAAGCCTTGAGGCACACCAGGAATTTTATGTCCTGTTCAATACCTCATCAGAGATCCATTGCATAATGGATAAGGATTTTCGGCTGCAACTAATTAACAAGGCTATTGAACCCATATTGGGCTACAAACCCGACGAAGCTACCGGCCGCCCTATCTGGGATTTTTTTGTTGAAGAAAGTAAAGAGCAATCACTCCGCGAGATAAAAAAGGCGTTAGGCAGGCAACAGCGGGGTATAACGGTAGAAACGCAGGTAGCTACCAAAGCCGGTGCCATTAAATGGTTAAGCTGGTCGCTCACCTTTAATCACGATAAATGGTATGCCAGCGGGCGCGATGTTACGCATCAAAAGCAAGTTAACCGCGAGTTGCAGGAGCTATCGCTGGTAGCTAATAAGGTAAGCAACGGTGTGGTGATCAGCGATGCCGAGGATAACGTAATATGGACAAACAGTGCCTTTGAGAAAATAACAGGCTTTAACCTGGTCGATGTTGAAGGCAAACCCTTGCGAAACGTTATCCTGAAAGGAGGCGAGAACCATCCGTCAATAGCCCAGCTTAATGAGTTGATGGACAAAAAGCAATCTTATGAAATAGATTTGCTGATGACCACCAAGCAGGGCGAGGATATATGGATAAAGGTTGCAAACTCCATTGTATATGATGCTGACGGAAATATTGAGAAATACATCCGCGTAATTATAAACATCAACACCCGTAAACGTGCCGAGCACGATCTGGAAATACTATCATTCGCGGCACGCAAATCTCCGGGCGGCATCCTGATACGCGATGCCAACGGCCATGTTATGTGGATGAACGAAACCATGGAAAACCTTACGGGCTATACTTTTGCCGAAATGGACGGCAAGCAGTTTGGTACCATGTTGTTGGGCGAGGATAGCGATCTGTCTGTTTTTAAAGCGGCTAAAAAAGCTATTGACGAAAACAAACCGTACGAGGTTGAAATAAAGATATATCGTAAGGATGGTACGCCGGTATGGGTGTGGATATCAAACAGCCCGCTGTTTAACCAGGTGGGCGAGCTTGACAGGCATGTTGGCGTAATGGTTGATATTACTGAGCGTAAAAAAACCGAGCAGCAGCTAAAATTGCTTTCGTTAGTGGCCAGCAGCATTACCAGCGGCGTAATTATAAATGATAGCGAGGGCAATGTAGAATGGGTGAATACCGGCTTTGAAAAAATAACCGGTTATACTATTAATGATATCCACGGAAAACACCTGGGAGATATTGTTAAAGGCGAACTTACTGATATCGGCATAATTGAACGTAGCCGCGAGCTGTCAAAAAATAAGCAATCTTTTGAGGTTGACCTTTTAATTTACCGTAAGGACGGCCAGCCGCTGTGGATCTCGGTGATCAACTCCGTAATACTGGATGAGTATGGCCGGGTTGAAAAATATATTGAGGTAATTATTGATATTACGGTTAAGAAAAAAGTTGAGCTTGAATTGATTGCCGCCAAAGAGGAGGCGATACAGCTTAACCGGGCTAAGGATATGTTTATATCCGTACTAAGCCATGAAATGCGCACACCGCTTAACGCGGTTATCGGTATGTCGCATTTACTGATCGAGGATAACCCTTCTGAGTCGCAGAAGGAAAACCTTAACATCCTGAAGTTTTCGGCAGAGAACCTGCTGCGGCTTATTAATGATGTTTTGGACTTTACCAAAATTGAAACCGGCAATGTTGAGCTTGAAAAGTCAAGCGTTAACATGCGCGAACTGGTAAAAAGTGTTACCAGTTCGGTACAATATAAAGCCAATGAGAAAGAGATCTACGTACGCGCTAAAATTGACGATGATGTACCGGATTTCATCCTGGGCGACCGTACCCGCCTTATCCAGATCTTGCTTAACCTGGTGGGTAACTCGCTTAAATTTACTTCAGAGGGCGGCATCAGTATTGATTTAAAGGTAATTGAGCAAAATCAAAAAACCGTACGCATACGTTTTGCCGTAATTGACACCGGTATAGGCATTGCAAGCGATAAAATAAGCACTATTTTTGAATCGTTTAAGCAGGCTGAAGCTGACACTACCCGTAAATACGGGGGTACAGGTTTAGGTTTGCCGATCACCAAAAGACTGATTGAACTGCACGACTCACGTATAAACGTTGACAGTACGCCGGGGCAGGGCTCAACCTTTTGGTTTACCATAACATTTGATAAGGCCGAAAGCCAACATAACACGATGAACAGCGCTGTGGAAACTGCATTAAGTATAAACGTATTGGTTGTTGATGATAATCAGATCAACAGGTTACTGGTTAACAAGGTGCTTAAAAAGTGGGGTGCCGATGCTGACTTTGCAGAGAATGGCCAGGAAGCACTGGACAAAATCGAATCAAGCACCAAGTATGATGCTGTTTTAATGGATATCCACATGCCGGTAATGGGTGGTTTGGAAGCTACGCAGATCATCCGTGCAAAAAACGAGCATTATTTCCAGCAGTTGCCTATTATCGCCCTAACGGCATCTATGCTGAATACCGAAATTGAGCGCATAAACGAGGCCGGTATGAACGATTATATCCTGAAGCCGTTTGACCCGAAAACACTTTACAACAAATTAAGCCGCTACCAAAAACAATAGTTGCGAATTTAAGCTGAATACCCATCTTTTTTCAAGAGCAGGCTAAAGCTACGCCCTTGCACTACCGAAATCTTTATATCTTTGCCGATTATCATTTTCAGGCATAATGAAGATATCGTACAACTGGCTCAAAAATTTCATAGATACAGATAAAACTCCCGAGGAAATATCGAGGATATTAACAGGCACCGGCCTTGAGGTGGAGAGCCTTGAAAAGGTGCAGGCCGTACCCGGTGGGTTAGAAGGCCTGGTTATCGGTTATGTTAAAACCTGTGTTGACCATACCAATTCAGACCACCTGCATGTAACTACTGTTGATGTTGGTGGTGCCGAAGACCTGCACATTGTTTGCGGCGCGACCAATGTTGCCGCCGGCCAAAAAGTGGTAGTGGCTACCGTGGGTACCACCGTATACCCAACATCAGGTGAGCCGTTTGCCATAAAAAAATCAAAGATACGCGGCGAACTTTCTGAAGGCATGATCTGTGCCGAGGATGAAATAGGCTTGGGCCAATCTCACGAGGGTATCATGATCCTGGGAGATGATGCCGTGGTAGGCACACCGGCTAAAGAGCATTTTAAACTGAATGACGATTACTTGTACGAAATTGGCTTGACCCCCAACCGTGCCGATGCCGCTTCGCACCTGGGTACCGCGCGGGATATTGCCGCCTTTTTAAATATCGGCTTAAAAAAACCTGATGTATCGGCATTTAAGCAAGATGATAGCGCGCTTACCATCAACGTAAGTGTTGATAACAGCGAAGCCGCGCCACGTTACAGTGGTGTAAGCATTACCGGTGTTCAAGTTAAGGAATCGCCAAAATGGTTAAAGGAAAAACTGGCGGTAATCGGCATCCGTAGTATCAATAACATTGTTGACGTTACCAATTACGTACTGCACGATCTGGGCCAGCCTTTACACGCTTTTGATGCGGATAAAATAGCCGGTGGCAAAGTTATCGTGAAAACTACGGCCGACGGCACCCTGTTTAAAACGCTTGACGGTGTTGAACGCAAACTGACTGCTGATGACTTGATGATTTGCAGTGAAACCGAGCCGATGTGTATTGCCGGTGTTTTTGGTGGTATTGATTCTGGCGTGAGCGAGAGTACGACAAACATATTTCTAGAGAGTGCTTACTTTAACCCGGTATGGGTGCGCAAAACAGCAAAAAGGCACGGCTTAAAAACGGACTCATCCTTCCGTTTTGAGCGTGGTACCGATCCTGACAACACGGTGTTCGCCCTTAAACGCGCGGCATTGCTGATACAGGAAGTAGCCGGTGGTAAAGTATCATCAGACATCATTGATATTTATCCCGCGCCTGTTGAACCTTTCGCGATGGAGTTATCCTACAAAAATACTACGAGGCTTATTGGTAAGGATATTCCGCATAGCGAGATCAAAAGCATTATTGAAGCGCTGGATATCGAGGTGGTTGCTGAAACAGTAGAAGGCCTATCGTTAAAAGTGCCGCCTTACCGTGTGGATGTTACCCGCGAGGTTGATGTGATCGAAGAGGTGTTACGTATCTATGGCTATAATAATATCGAGATACCTACACAGATCAGGGCTTCGCTTAATGGCTCACAACGCCCCGAGCGAGATACGGTGCAAAACCTGCTATCAGACTTACTAACTGCTAACGGTTTTAACGAGATATTATCTAACTCGCTAACCAAGTCTGCTTATGCTGATGACCTGGAAACCGCGGTGAAGATATTGAACCCGTTAAGCAGCGATCTGGATATTATGCGCCAGTCGCTCCTTTATTCAGGGCTTGAAGCTATCGCCTACAATCAAAACCGTAAAAATGCGGACTTGAAGATATATGAGTTTGGTAAGGTATACAGCGTAGCGGAGGATAAATATAACGAGGTGCAACGCTTCTCAGTATTTATTACCGGTGCAAAAACTGTTGAACAGTGGAATGGTAAGGTAACAGCGGTTTCATTTTATAACCTGAAAGCTATTGTTGACGGTATTGTTGAAAAACTCAATGTTAAGGATTTAACGGTAGCTGATGCTGAAGGCAACGAGTTTGCTTACGGATTGCGATACAATCGTGGTAACAAAACACTGGTTAAATTTGGCGCGGTAGCAGCATCGGCACTTAAAAAGGTTGATGTTGATAAGGAAGTATTTTATGCCGACTTTAATTTTGATATGATATTAACGCTGGCTCGCAAAAATATCATTGTTTACCAGGAAGTATCAAAATTCCCCGCTGTAAGGCGCGACTTATCCATGCTGGTTGATAAGGCGGTTACCTTTGAGCAAATTAAGTACATAGCACAAAAAACCGAACGTAAACTGCTGAAAGAAATAAATGTGTTCGACGTTTATGAAGGAGATAAGTTGCCGGCCGGCAAAAAATCGTACGCGGTAAGCTTTATTTTGCAGGATGCTGAAAAAACGCTTACTGACAAGGCTATTGATGCCATAATGCAGAAACTAATATTTAACTTAGGCAAAGAAGCCGGAGCGGAGATCAGGAAGTAAGAGTTGCAGTTATTGAGTTAATGATTTATTGAATTATTGATTTGTCTTCAATGCGTCAATCAATATTCCTCATTAATTCAATCCCTCAATAATTCATTAAATCAATAATTAAAACGGATGCCACAATTAGGCGAACAGTTAAATTCAATAATTGATAAAACCGAAAGGTTGATGGAGCTTTGCGCTGCTTTACAGGAGGAAAATGACCTGATGCGGCTTGAAAATCAGTCGTTAAGTGTGGCGTTAACAACCAGTAAAAATAAATCTGCAGAGCTGGAAGAGAAGCTTCGTGTATTGAAAGTGGCCAGGTCGTTTTCAGAAACAAATGAGAAAAGCCTTGACATTAAACAAAAAATTAACGACTTTGTGCAGGAAATTGACAAGTGTATTGTATTGCTGAAAAAGTAATGCATAAATGTGAATAGCTCAAATGGGAGAGATCTCAATAAAAATAAATATTGCTGACAGAGTTTACCCTTTAAAGGTGAACATGGAGGAAGAGGAAATAATAAGGCGGGCAGCGAAATTGATTAACGACCGTATAAAAGAATATCAGGAAAATTATGCGGTAAGGGATAAGCAGGATCTGCTGTCAATGTGTGTGCTGCATTACGCAACATCATCATTAAAAGCAGAGAAAAAGGTTACGGCGGAAGATACCGAAGTGGCCGACAAAGTTTATCAGCTTGATCAGTTACTGGCTGACTTTTTCTCGAAGCAGTAATACATGTTCTTTACATAACATGAGCGAATTAAGAGTTAACCGTGGTTAAATCTTGAGTTTCACTATTAAAACTTAACGCTTCAATATCAGGGCGCCAATGGAAGCAAACGTTACTTCGTGTATTTAACGATAGCACCGGCCAAACAATCTGATGAGAGGTTTTTCAATACATGACACTTGAGATTTAGTTGCGGTTTTTTTATTTTATAAACTTAAAAGATGGATTTTTTATATGTTATTATCGGTCTGCTGATCGGTACCGGTATAGGCATTGTGGTTGGCCGTTTCCTTTTGCGTAAGCTTTTCAAAGAGCAGGAATTATCGGCGCAAAATAAAGTTAAAAAGATTTTAAAGGATGCCGAGAACAATGCGGAGATCCTGAAAAAGAATAAACTGCTTGAAGCCAAAGAGAAGTTTTTGGTAATGAAGGCAGATCATGAGCACGAGGTAAATCAAAAAAACAACAACCTCTCACAGCGCGAAAACGGTATCAAGCAAAAGGAGCAATCACTCAATTCTAAGCTGGAAAATGCCAGCCGTAAGGAGCAGGAACTTGACAATGTGCGCAAGAACCTTGAAAAGCAAACCGAGATCGCTGTTAAAAAGCAGGAAGAAGTTGACCTTTTGAAACAGGAGCACGTAAAACAACTCGAATCAATAGCCGGTTTATCTGCCGAGGAAGCTAAAAACCAGTTGGTTGATAACCTGCGCGAAGAAGCACGCAGCAAGGCTATGGCCCAAATTAAGGATATTGTTGACGAGGCCAAGCTTACCGCTACTAAAGAAGCTAAGAAGATTGTTATCCAAACCATACAGCGTACCGCTACGGAGGCTGCTATTGAGAATACCGTATCAATTTTCAATATCGAGAATGATGAGATCAAGGGCCGCATCATTGGTCGCGAGGGGCGTAATATACGTGCGCTTGAAGCCGCTACCGGTATCGAGATCATTGTTGATGATACGCCGGAAGCCATCATTCTTTCGGGATTCGACCCGGTAAGGCGCGAGATTGCCCGTTTGGCTATGCACCGTTTGGTTACCGACGGCCGTATACACCCTGCCCGTATTGAAGAGGTGGTTGCCAAAACCAAAAAGCAAATTGAGGAAGAGATTGTTGAGATAGGTGAGCGCACCGTAATTGATTTAGGTATCAATGGCCTGCACCCGGAACTGATCCGTATGGTCGGCCGGATGCGTTACCGTTCATCATACGGGCAAAACCTGCTACAGCACTCGCGCGAGGTAGCTAATTTTTGCGCCACTATGGCTGCTGAATTGGGCTTGAACGTTAAACTGGCTAAACGTGCCGGCTTACTGCACGATATTGGTAAAGTACCTGATGATAACCCGGAACTGCCGCACGCTATTTTAGGTATGCAGTTGGCCGAAAAGTATAAGGAACATCCTGAAGTGTGCAACGCTATTGGTGCCCACCACGATGAAGTGGAGATGACCTCGATGTTATCGCCTATCATCCAGGTGTGTGATGCCATATCAGGTGCCCGCCCTGGGGCGCGCCGTGAGGTAGTTGAAAGCTACATCAAACGTTTAAAGGAACTGGAAGACCTGGCACTCTCTTACCCTGGTGTTGAAAAAACATTCGCTATACAGGCCGGCCGTGAACTACGTGTGGTTGTGGAGAGCGAAAAAATAACCGACGCGCAATCAGAAGTGCTGGCGGCAGATATTTCAAACCGCATACAAACCGAAATGACCTATCCGGGCCAGATCAAGGTAACCGTTATCCGGGAAACCCGCTCGGTATCATACGCAAAATAATAACAAGCCCTTCGTTTAACGGAGGGCTTTCGCTTTACTACGGTGGCTAATAACAACAGATCAGTTTCAAATAAAAGTAATCCGAACCCCCTGCGCACAGTTGATGTGCTTTTTGCGGAATACAAAGCGGCGCATCAGCATCCGGTAAATAAACTGGTAAGCCGGGTGGCAACACCCTTGCTGTTTTTCGCGGTGTTCGCGCTGGTATGGTCAGTGCCTTTTCCGTATATCACTTTTTTAGGTAAGTATAATGGCTTTGTTAACTGGGCATCATTCCTGCTTGCCCTTAGCGTATTCTATTATTACCGCATATCGCCTGTGCTTTCCTATTTTATTCTGTTCACCTATTTCGCGTTCAGCTATTTTATCATCAGGCTGGAACATTTGGAAAAAGCGGGTGGCCCTGCGCTCTATGTAATTCCGCTGGTTATATTTATAATAACTATGGCGGCTTTATTTATTACCCAACGGCTCGAAAAAGTCAACCTCAGCTTATCAAAGCAAGTTAGAAATTTGGTTATCGCCCCGATATACCTATGGCACCTCATTCTAAAGGGTTTGCCGCTGAAATTCTAATCTGTTAATATTTAATTAACATTTATATCGAATTAAGGTAATGTCCCTGTAACATGCAGCTAACATTGGGTTAATAGTTTTGCGCTTGATTAAAATCAAGATCAAGTGAAAAAACTATTATCATTATTGGTTATCCTGCTTGCATTAAGCGTATCAGCAGGCAACTTATTTGCACAATCAACCGGTAAAATAGCTGGTAAGATCATCGATCAAAAAACTAACGAAACACTTATCGGCGCAACCGTAATGGTACAGGGTACCACTAAAGGCGCGGCAGCCAATGTGGAGGGCCGTTATGTTTTAGGTGGTTTAACACCGGGTAAATATACCGTTGAGGTTAAATATGTGGGCTACCAGCCTAAATTAGTGTCGGATGTTATGGTTAAGGCCGACGGGGTTACTAATCTGGATGTTACCCTTACCGAATCATCATCAAACGCCCTGGGCGAGGTAGTTATTAAGGCTACTTACAGGCAGGAGTCTATAGCATCGTTATATTCCCGTCAAAAAAACAGTGTACAGGTTACCGATGGTATATCAGCCGATATTATTCGCCGTTCACCGGATCGTAACACAGGCGATGTGCTTAAACGTGTAAGCGGTACAAGCGTTCAGGATGGTAAATTCGTAGTAATACGTGGTTTGGCCGAACGCTATAACGTAAACTTGCTAAATGGTTCATTGCTGCCAAGTTCGGAGCCGGATAGAAAGGCGTTTTCGTTTGATATTATACCGGCTTCGCTTATTGATAACATTGTAGTTTATAAAACAGCAACTCCGGACCTTCCCGGCGATTTTGCCGGTGGTGCCATCAATACCATAACCCGCGATATACCTGACACTAAATTTATGGAAGGTACCGTGAGCTTTGGTTACAACAGTAAATCAACCTTTAAGGATAATTTTATTGATCCGCAGCCAAACGGAAAATATGACTTTTTGGGTTTTGACGATGGCTCACGTAAGTTGCCAAGCGCTTACAGCAATGTAAAATCAAACTATACATCAGGTACAAGCAGCTTGCAAAAAATTGAGATCGCCAAGCAGTTTCCAAATACTTTTGGTTCAAGGCTGCAAAATACCCTGCCAAATTTAGGGTTGCAATTTGCTACAGGTAATTCAAAAACCCTTAAAAACGAAAACAGGTTGGGTTATAACTTCGCGTTTAACTACAATTCTGGTTTCCGTATAAGCGATGGTGACCGTACGCAGTACAACATTACAGTACGTGATCAGTTACCTCCATATAGCTTTGACCGTAATGTATTCACAAATTATAAAACGCTGGGTGGCTTGTTCACCGTGGGCTACACTTATGGCAAAAACAAGCTTGCTTTACGTACCCTGTTTAATAACGATTTCAAGATCGACTACGAAGAAACTACAAACGGTTTGATCCGTGGTGGCGACGATGCAACCCCTACATTCTATCGTGGTTTCTCAAGCGAAAGCACACAAAATGGTGTTTTCAATTCATTACTTGAAGGCCAGCATACCCTTAGCGATAACAAGTTAACCATTGATTGGGCTACATCATACGGCTTATCATACCGTAACCAGCCGGATCAGCGCATTGTAACCGTATTTACGCCCGAAAACGCGCCTGAGTATATTTCATTCTCAAGTGAAAATAGTCCGCTGCCGAATACATTAGGCCGTGTATACTCTAAGCTGAATGAAAATATTTATCAGGCTAAAGCAAATGCTACCTATATATTTAAATGGCTTGATGAACAACAAAAACTTAAAATTGGTGGCTTAGGCTACCGTCGCGATCGTGATTTTACTATTGACGCTCTTGGTTACGTTGACATAGTAGGCAATGGTAAAAGCATCCCGTTAACTAATGGTGTTACTGTTGGTAATATTTTTAGCCCGGAGAGCATACAGCAAAATAATATCGCGTTTTCAAGACTTGACCTTTCATCTACAGATTATAAAGGTACGGCCAATCAGGGCGCAGGTTATGCCATGTTGGATAATAAGCTGACAGAAAAACTGCGCTTAGTTTGGGGTGCCCGTGTAGAATATTATAATCAGCAACTGGATGCTAAAGGTAAAGCAGTACGCAAATATGTAAATACCGACCTGTTGCCATCAGCTAATTTAACCTACTCATTAAGTGACAAATCAAACCTGCGTGCCAGCTTTTCACAAACAGTGAACAGGCCCGAGTTTAGGGAGCTTGCTGAGTTCAGGTACTTTGATTATCAAACAAACTTTAACATCATAGGTAACCCTAACTTAAAAAGGGCTGTTATTACCAACGCCGATTTACGTTTTGAGTACTTCCCTACAGGTGGAGAGGTAATTTCGGTTTCCGCATTCTACAAAAAGTTTAAGGACCCGATTGAACAGATCAACCTTGATAATGATATCTTATCTTATGCAAATGCTGAAAGCGCTAAGGATTTTGGTGCTGAAGTTGAACTAAGGAAGAAGCTGACCTTCATTAGTGATGCTAACTTTTTCCGCGACATTACATTTTACCTGAATGCATCATATATTAATGCTAAAGTGAAATTTGCTGACAGGGAAGTATCTACTCCATTACAGGGTCAATCACCTTACCTGATTAACTCAGGCTTATACTACTCGCCCGAAAATAATAGCTTTTCATTCAACGTATTGTATAACCGTATAGGTGAGCGTTTACGTTTCCGTGGTGTAACCGGCAGTATCGATATTTATGAGAAACCACGTGATGTGATTGATTTCCAGATCAGCAAACGTATTCTTAATAAACGTGCCGAGTTGAAATTAACCCTGTCAGACTTATTGGCTCAAACCAATGCGCTGTACTATAACTATGGCGATCAAAGTAAAACGGCTTACAATGCAAGTGAAGACAGGATCATTCAAAACCGCTATTACGGCTTCAGTTCAACCCTGTCATTTAAATACAACTTTAAATAATCTTTATTCAGTTAACCTCCAGTTGATCTAAGCATAACGTTAAGATCAACTGGTGTTTAAATTAACTTAACATACTACAGAGATATTTGCATTAAATAGAAATAGAAAATGAAAAAACACTTTTATTTATTCGGAATTGCGGGTTTGATGGCATTAGCATCTTGCTCAAGCAGTAATAATGACGATCCTACACCTACGCCTCCTGCTGGTGGCAACCGTGATGTAAGAGGTACAATTACTAAAGATACCCACTGGACTGCCGAAAATACTTACCGTTTAAGAGGTTATGTATATGTTGATAATGGTGCAACTTTAACTATTGACCCAGGAACTAAGATCGTAAGTAACAAGGATTCAGCCGGTGTATTGATCATCTACAAAGGCGCAAAAATTAAAGCTGCCGGTACGGTTGATAAACCAATTGTATTTACATCAAACGAAACCGAGAAAAAACCAGGTGACTTTGGTGGTTTAGTACTGGTAGGTACTGCTAAAGGTAACGGTAACCACGGTGTAATTGAAGGTGGTGTTGATATTAATCACCAGGCTTTTGGTGGCGATAAAGACGATGATAACTCAGGTATCTTACAATATGTACGTATTGAATATGCCGGTAAAGCGGTTAACCCAGGTGATGAGGTTAATGGTTTAAGTATGTATACTGTAGGTAGCGGCACTACTGTTGATCACGTGCAGATTGTACGTGGCTTGGATGATGCTTTTGAATTCTTTGGTGGTTCATTCAACGCTAAATATCTTATCGCTTACAATTGTGCTGATGATGATTTTGACTTTGATGACGGATATCATGGTAAAATTCAGTTTGCTGTATCGGTAAAAGATCCTGCATTTACTGATAACAAAGGTACAAGCGGTGATATTTCAAATAACTTTGAGTTTGATAATACAACTGATGCTAAAGGTTACATGTTAACACCTAACACCTTCCCGTTAATGTCAAACTTTACCGCTATCGGCCCTAACAATGCTGCCGGTACATCAACTGATTACGGTAACAATGCCCGTTTCAGAAGAGGTGCTAAATTTATCCTGGCTAACTCGGTTGTAATGGGTGGTCAAAAAGCAGGTATCGTTATTGACAACGATGTAACTGTAGGTTACTATATATCTGGCGAAAGTGGTTTTAAAAACAGCTTGCTGCAATCATACGGTGCCAATTACAAAGTTGATAAATTAACCAATGCAGCTTTACTTGATGCCGCTGGTTTAAAAGCGCTTGTTGAAGGCCGCGACGGTACAAAATCATACGCTGATGCTGCCGCTGTAGGTTTAACTGATCCATTTAACAATGCAACGCCTAACCTGGCTCCAAAAACAGGTACGCCAGCATTAACTACTGCTGCTAAATTTGAAGGCTCAATTAACGATGCTTTCTTTACCAAAGTAACTTACCTTGGTGCTGTTGATCCGGCAAACGACTGGACAAAAGCTGCATGGGTATCTTGGAGCAGATAATTAGTTTCAAACAATACTATAAATAAAAAGGGTTGGCAATTTGCCAACCCTTTTTTGTGTTATGAGCTTTTTGCCAGTTTCTCCAGCATTTCCTGCGGAACCTTTTCCAGGTCAAGCACCAGGAAGCCGTCGAGCGAGTCGGCAAACTTAGGGTCAATGTTAAAGCAAATGATCTTGGCATTTAAGCCGATGTACTGGCGCAGCAATACAGGCACCTTCATACTGCGTACCTCAATGTCCGATATGATACTGTCCAGCATCTTAAAATTATCTTCGCCACCTTTTAGTATATCGGTATCAACGCTCGAAAAATCTACCTTGAACTTTTTACGGGGCTTTACATATTGTGCCAATTCATGGTCGAAATGATTACGGTTGATGTAATCTACAATAAGTGATTTAGACAGCTTTGAAAACGAGTTGCTGATGCTTACCGGGCCAATAAGGTAACGGTAGCGCGGGTTCTCGATCAAAAAGCGGAATATGCCTTTCCACATCAAATAAAGCGGCAGCGGTTTTTGCTGGTACTCCTTACGGATGAATGAGCGGCCCAGTTCCAGGCTTTTGCGTAGTACAGGCAATAGCTGCGATTTAATTTTAAACAACTCGGCTATGTAAAATCCGCTTTTACCCATACTGTAAAAAATCTCATCGCCTAAACCAATGCGGTAGGCACCCACTATTTTTTTGGCATCCGTATCCCAGATAAACAGGTGGTGATAATAAATATCATATTCATCCAGGTCAACCTTTTTATTCGTTCCTTCGCCAACCTCACGAAAGGTGATCTCACGCAAACGGCCGATCTCCCTGATGATACAAGGTATGGTTGATGGCGGCGCTATAAATAATTCATAAGTACCCTCGGCAACGTACCGGTAGTTTTCGCGCAGTGCAGCCACTTCTTTTTCAATAATAGCGGCATCTGTTTCCGCGACTATCTGCTCCGGTGTCTTGCGTATTTTAAACAGGTTACTCGGGCTGAAAAGTTTTTTCTCTTCGGCAAGGCCGGCACCCAGGGCATAAGTTTTAGCCCGTAAAAAATTTAAAAGTTTTGGGCCGTTGTTATTGTCGGGTATATCAGCATATTGTATCGGCTTGCCTATCCGCAGTTTGATGGTATGGCCTTGCTTATTAAATAATTCAGAAGGTAATTTAGCCGTACGCAGCGTGGGGTGGATAATGCTGAGCAAGTTAAACAGCAAACCATTATTACCATGAAAATAGATAGGTACAACAGGCAGTTTTGCTTTGGCTATAATTTTACCAACAACCGGGTGCCAAAGGCGGTCAGTAACCTCGCGCTTTTCAAGCTTAAAGGTTGATACCTCGCCAGCCGGAAAGATGCCCAGTGGCGTACCGCTGTTTAAAAGCTCAAGCGTGTTTTTTAAACCACTAATGCTTGATGAATGCTCCACGTTTTCAAATGGGTTCACCGCTATAAAGTAATCGGCCAGGTTAGGTATCTTTTTAAGTAAAAAGTTAGCCATTATTTTGGCATCAGGCCTAACGGTGCAAAGTATTTTGAGTAACACCATGCCTTCAATGCCACCATACGGGTGATTGGCAATGGCGATAAAGCCACCATCTTTCGGAATGTTTTTCAGGTCGGCTTCATCATACTCAATGGTTACGCCGCAGCCTTTTAGTATGGCATCTACAAAATCAGGCCCTTGTTTAGGTTGGGCCTGGGCAAATAAATCATTTACCTGGTTTATTTTCATCAACTCCATCAGCAATGCAGCCAGGCCGGGCATTTTTAGTTTATCCAGCTTAGTTGCTTTTGCAAATTCGTCGGTTGTTATTATCTTCATCAGTCGCTATAATCGATGCTCTATGCTACAAAAAAAACTAAATATCCGCAATTTTATCCAAATAATGGTTGCTGAAGGCGTGCTATAATGGTATATCGTACAAATCATCTGGCAATAAGTAAAAAAACGTGGAACGGCCTGGTGGTATTGTTCGTTTTGATAATAGCGGTCATAATAGTTAAGTACAGTTTGGCGAAATACGCGGCACCGGTAACTGATAAACAGCGAATAATCGCCTTATCAAAACGGATGAATAAGGTCAGCCCGGGTGAAGCGGCTGATGTAAAGATCACAGCGAAGTTTAATCCTGACACGCTTTCATTTGCGGGCTGGCGTAACCTTGGTTTGAGCGACAGGCAGGTAACCGTAATTATGCATTATAAAGATAAAGGTGGCCGGTTTTACAGCAAAGTTGATGTAGCGAAACTTTACAGCATATCTCCGCAAAAGTATAAACAGCTTGAGCCGTATATCGATCTGCCTGATCGCGGAACCTCATATCCGCGTAAAACAAAACTTACCGCTCCCGTTGAGCTCAATTCAGCCGATTCCGCAGAGCTAACAAAGGTGTACGGTATTGGCCCTGCGTTTGCCTCGCGAATTATCAAATACCGGAAGCTGCTTGGCGGCTACATTAATAAACAGCAATTAATGGAAGTTTACGGCCTCGATGCAGATAAGTACGTGGAGATAAGCCCCCAGGTAAAGGTAAACGCCGCTGCCATCATCAAGATCAATATAAATATGGTTGAGGCTGATGCGCTAAACCGCTTGCCGTACTTGAGTTACAAGCAGGCAAACGCCATTGTTCAGTACCGTTTGCAGCATGGCAAATATTTAAGCGCTGATGATTTGACAGATATTGCGATATTAGATGCGCGAACCATAAATAAGATTAAGCCATATCTTCAGTACCAATGATAGAGCAGCAAATAAAGCAAGCCATACGTGATATACCTGATTTTCCGAAACCGGGCATCGTTTTTAAAGATATTACACCTATATTAAAGGATGCCGGTTTATGCGGCAGAATAACAGATGAATTTGTAGCCAAGCTGATAGGGCAGCAAATTGATGCGGTGGCGGGTATTGAAAGCCGTGGTTTTTTATTCGGCCTGACGCTGGCTAATAAGTTGGGCGTGCCTTTTGTACCCGTGCGTAAGGCAGGCAAACTGCCCGCTGCCGTAACGCAAAAAGTGTATGAACTGGAATATGGCAGCGCTACTATAGAGCTGCATACCGATGCCTTTGAACCAGGCTGCCGCGTACTGATACATGATGACTTGCTGGCAACAGGTGGTACAGTTAGCGCCGCCAGTGAGTTGATACAGGAAATGGGCGGGGAGATAGTAGGTTTTACCTTTGTGGTAGGCCTTGGTTTTTTAAATGGGCGGGAGCGTATAGCGCCGCTTAGCGACACCATAATTATGCTTGCTGAGTATTAATTGCACAAGTGTTTATAAGCCAATAAAATAAAACCAAACAAGCATTTTAAAAAATGAAATATTATATCTACCTTCGTCGTCCCTGAAAGGAGGTATTTAAGGAGCATATGATTATAATCAACGTTAAAGAAGGCGAATCATTAGACAAGGCGTTAAAACGCTTTAAAAAGAAATTTGAAAAAACTGGTGTTCTTAGAGAACTTCGTAGTCGTCAGGCTTTCGAAAAAAAATCAGTTACCCGCCGTACAGTAGTTAAAAACGCTGTATACAAACAAGGTTTAAATTTAGATACTACTGCGTAATTTTAGCCGAAAAGCGAAAATCTCAGTTTTCTACAAAACATATTAAAAACTATTTGTACATTCAATTAAAGGATGTTTCAAATAGTTTTTATGTTTTTAGAGCGTTTTATAAATTATTTACAGTTTGAAAAAAGGTATTCGCCGCACACCGTTGCAGCCTACCGTTCAGACCTGGAGCAATTCTTCGCTCACCTGACAGGAGAGGGGCATCCGCCCGAAAGCCCTGCTGAAATTACCCACCATGATATTCGCGGCTGGATGGTTACGCTGATGGATGCGGATAAACGCAGTCCGCGCAGCATTAACCGTAAAGTAGCCACCCTGCGCAAGTATTTTAAGTTTTTAGTACAGGAGCAGCTTATAACTACTAACCCCGCTGCAAAGGTTAACACGCCCAAAATACCCAAAAGCCTGCCCGTTATTGTTGAGGATGAAAAACTGGCCCGGATGCTTGACAGCGATACGGTATTTGAAAAGAACTTTGAAGGCCTGCGCGATAAGCTGGTTGTCGAGCTTTTATTTGGCACCGGCATCCGTTTGGCTGAGTTGTTAGGACTTAAAGACAGTGATTTTAATGCCTATGAGGGTACCATCAAAGTTTTAGGTAAGCGTAATAAAGAGCGTATTATCCCGGTTAATCGCGAACTGTCATTATTACTGACCGACTACCTGGAGGTAAAGAAAAATCAAAATTTTGATAACAATTTGTTAACGTTAATCGTTACAAATAAAGGAGCAACATCATATCCGAAACAAATTTATTTGATAGTGCAAAAGTATCTCTCCTATATATCAACTCAAAAAAAACGCAGCCCGCATGTGTTGAGGCATACTTTTGCTACTGCCTTATTAAATAACGGGGCGGATCTGAATTCCATTAAAGAGCTTTTGGGCCATGCCAATCTCAGTGCGACCCAGGTGTATACACACAATTCTGTTGAACGATTAAAGTCTATTTATAAACTCGCCCATCCCAAGGCATAAAAAGGAGGAAACATGAAAATTACAGTGCAATCAATCCATTTTACCGCAGACAAAAAATTGTTAGACTTTATCCAGAAGAAGGCCGACAAACTTGACACGTTTTATGACAACATCGTGAGCGGCCAGGTTTACCTGAAATTGGAGAATGTTGAAGACGAAGCCAACAAGGTTTCGGAGATAAAACTGCAGCTTCCGGGCAGCCAACTGTTTGCCAAGGAGCAATGCAAGACCTTTGAAGAAGCCACCGACTTGGCCATTGAAGGTTTACGTAAGCAGATTGAAAAACATAAACAAAAGAAAAATGCAACCGAAGCAGCGGCTAAAAAAGCTATTTTAACCAATGCTGAGTACGAATCATAAATTATAAAATACTGTAAATCAAACAGCCAATCGGCGGGTAATTTACCCGCCGATTTTTTTTGTTAAAAAATTTGGTGCGGCGTTAAAATTTTGTAAATTTGCAGTCCCTTTCAGAAAGGTAATTAATGCGCCTTGTAAACTGAAAAACAGATGTTCTTTAAAATGTAAAATAAAAGTTTGTAATTAATAAACCATTGATATCTTTGCACCCACAATTGAGGGTAGATGCAGAGAGGATAAGGTTGAGAAATATAAGCCTCCTTAGCTCAGCTGGTAGAGCAACTGACTTGTAATCAGTAGGTCATTGGTTCGATCCCGATAGGAGGCTCTTGTAATTTCAATAACATTGAATTGCAAATGGGGGGATACCAGAGCGGTCAAATGGGACGGACTGTAAATCCGTTGCTTCGGCTACGAAGGTTCGAATCCTTCTCCCCCCACATTATTAAATTCTAAAAATCTAAATACCAAATCCAAAAGATAATACTTAGGGTTAGGGATTTAGATTTTAGAGTTTAAAAAAAGCGGAAGTAGCTCAGTTGGTAGAGCGATAGCCTTCCAAGCTATAGGTCGCGAGTTCGAACCTCGTCTTCCGCTCAGTTAAATGTCGGATTTCGAAATATCAAATTCGGGATCTAAATAAAGCGATCAAGGAGTAACGATTATAAATGGAGATAAATTCGAAATTGAAGATCCGAAATCCGAAATCAAAAAATAAGCCGACGTAGCTCAGGGGTAGAGCACTTCCTTGGTAAGGAAGAGGTCATGGGTTCAAATCCCATTGTTGGCTCAGGTAAGAGAATTATAAAAGATAAATTAACCTACAAAAATTAATATAAATCATGGCAAAAGAAAAGTTTGACCGTAGTAAGCCGCACTTAAACATCGGTACTATCGGTCACGTTGACCACGGCAAAACCACCCTTACAGCTGCAATTACAAAAGTATTGGCAGATGCGGGTTTATCTGAAGCTCGTTCTTTCGATTCAATCGACTCTGCTCCTGAAGAAAAAGAGCGTGGTATCACTATTAATACTGCACACGTTGAGTACTCAACTGCTAACCGTCACTACGCACACGTTGACTGTCCAGGTCACGCGGATTACGTAAAAAACATGGTTACCGGTGCTGCTCAAATGGACGGTGCAATCATAGTAGTTGCTGCTACTGATGGTCCGATGCCGCAAACCCGTGAGCACATCCTGTTAGCCCGTCAGGTAGGTGTACCTGCACTTGTTGTTTTCATGAACAAGGTTGACATGGTTGATGATCCGGAATTATTAGAATTAGTTGAAATGGAAATTCGTGAATTATTATCATTCTACGAATATCCAGGTGACGATATTCCAGTTATCCAAGGTTCTGCTCTTGGTGGCTTGAACGCTGACCCTCAGTGGGTTGGTAAAATCATGGAGTTGATGGATGCTGTAGATAACTACATTCCAATCCCTCCACGTTTAACTGATCTTCCATTCTTGATGCCGGTTGAGGACGTATTCTCAATCACTGGCCGTGGTACAGTTGCTACCGGCCGTATCGAGCGTGGTGTGATCAACTCTGGTGAGCAAGTTGACATCCTGGGTATGGGTGCTGAGAACTTAAAATCAACCGTAACAGGTGTTGAGATGTTCCGCAAGATCCTTGACCGTGGTGAAGCTGGTGACAACGTAGGTTTATTACTACGTGGTATTGAGAAAACCGATATCCGTCGTGGTATGGTAATTTGTAAACCAGGTTCAGTAACTCCTCACACAGACTTCAAAGCAGAAGTTTACGTATTGTCAAAAGCTGAAGGTGGCCGTCACACGCCGTTCTTTAACAAATACCGTCCGCAATTCTATTTCCGTACAACTGACGTAACAGGTGAAATTTCACTTGCAGAAGGTGTAGAAATGGTTATGCCAGGTGATAACGTAACGATCACTGTAAAATTGATCAACGCTATCGCTATGGAAAAAGGCTTACGTTTCGCTATCCGTGAAGGTGGCAGAACAGTAGGTGCTGGTCAGGTAACTGAGATCTTAAACTAATCTCTCCTTATCCTGCAATAGCAGTAAAAGGTTAGGTTAATTATAAAACAAAGTACTCGGAAGCAATTCTGAGTACTTTGTTTAATATAAAAAACTAAGTACACGGGAATAGTTCAATGGTAGAATAGAGGTCTCCAAAACCTTTGATCAGGGTTCGAATCCTTGTTCCCGTGCTTATACAGAGAGAGCAAACACTAAAATGGCTAACGTAACTGAGTATATAAAAGAGTCGTACATAGAGTTAACCGAAAAGGTGACCTGGCCAACCTGGAGAGAACTGTTAAACAGCGCTATATTGGTGTTGGTTGCAGCGATCATCATCGCCGCGGTAATTTTTGGTATGGACCAATTAATTGGTTACATCCTTAAACAATTCTATAGTTCACTGGCTTAATTTTTTGAATAGGATGAGTGATCAGTTAAAATGGTACGTAGTTAGAGCCATAAGTGGTAAAGAAAAAAAGGTTAAGCAATATATTGATGCTGAAGTTAGTCGCTTAGGTATCTCTCACCTTATACCGCAGGTACTTATACCTACCGAAAAGTACTACCAGATGCGTGATGGAAAAAAGATCGCTAAAGAGCGTAACTATTTTCCAGGCTATGTTTTAATGGAAGCCGCTTTAGACGGTGAGCTGGAGCACATCATCAAAAATATAAACAGCGTAATAGGCTTTTTAGGTGATAAAGCCGGTAACGCTATCCCTTTACGCCAGGCAGAAGTTAACCGTATCTTAGGTAAGGTTGACGAAATGACCGCCCAAACCGAAACCATTAACGTACCCTACTATGTGGGCGAAAATGTTAAGGTCATGGATGGCCCTTTCAATGGCTTTAGCGGTGTAATTGAAGAGGTAAACGAAGAGAAAAAGAAACTGAAAGTAATGGTAAAGATATTCGGACGCCGTACGCCGCTTGAATTGAATTACATGCAGGTAGAGAAAGAATAATAGTTAGCGGTAATGTAAGGGCATTGAACTGTGCTCTTTTAATCGTTAAATATATAAAGAAGTTGGGTGAATGTTTTAAGAGATAATGGGTTTAACCACTCACTAATCAAAATTCACCACTCATCAACAAAATGTTACATAGCTTCCACTTACTAACATTGAGTAATTATTAAAGTAAATTTAAAATGGCAAAAGAAGTCGGTGCGTTAGTAAAACTACAAGTTAAAGGCGGCGCTGCAAATCCATCTCCTCCAATTGGCCCAGCATTGGGTGCAAAAGGTGTGAATATAATGGAATTTTGCAAGCAGTTTAATGCACGTACCCAGGATAAACCTGGCAAAGTGTTACCTGTGGTTATTACTGTTTACGTAGACAAGTCTTTTGATTTTATCATTAAAACCCCTCCTGTAGCTATCCAGTTGCTTGAGGTATCAGGTTTAAAAAGCGGCTCAGCAGAACCCAACCGTAAAAAAGTTGCAACTGTAAGCTGGGATCAGGTTGAAACCATCGCTAAAGATAAAATGACTGACTTAAACGCGTTCACAGTTGAATCGGCCATGAAAATGGTAGCAGGTACTGCGCGCAGCATGGGGATCAACGTATCAGGTACGGCTCCCTGGAACAATTAATTTATAAATCAGTTTAAGACAGTGGCAAGATTAACAAAAAATCAAAAAGCGGCACTATCCAAAATTGAGGCCAATAAAGCATACTCATTACAGGATGCATCTGCTTTGGTAAAGGAAATTTCCTTGACCAAGTTTGACGCATCAGTAGATATAGATGTACGTTTAGGTGTTGACCCGCGTAAAGCCAATCAAATGGTGCGTGGTATAGCAACACTACCTCATGGAACCGGTAAAACTGTACGTGTACTGGTACTTTGTACGCCTGACAAAGAGCAGGACGCAAAGGACGCAGGTGCAGATTACGTAGGTTTGGATGATTATATTGCCAAAATTGAAGGCGGATGGACTGATGTTGATATTATCATAACTATGCCAAGTGTTATGGCTAAGGTAGGTCGTTTGGGTCGTATATTAGGCCCTCGTAACCTTATGCCTAACCCTAAATCAGGTACAGTAACTACCGATATCGGTAAAGCTGTAACTGAGGTTAAGGCTGGTAAGATCGACTTTAAGGTTGACAAAACCGGTATCATCCATGCCTCAATAGGAAAGTCATCTTTCCCTGCTGAGAAAATTTATGAGAATGCTCTGGAAATTTTACAGACCATTTCAAAATTAAAACCATCAGCAGCAAAAGGAACATATTTCAAGAGTATCCACCTCTCTGCAACTATGTCGCCAGGAATTGAAATTGAAACCAAAACAGTAGCGGGGATCTAATCATGAATAAAGAAGAAAAATACGAACTTGTTCTTGCCCTTACTGAGCAAATCAAAGAGTACGGTAACTTTTATATTACTGATACTGCTGATTTAACGGTTGCAAAAATCAATGATATCCGTCGTCAGTGTTTTGAAAATGACATCAAAATACAAGTAGCTAAAAACAGCTTGATCAAAAAAGCTATGGAAGCTGCAGGCGGAGATTTCGATCCGATATATGATGTATTAAAAGGTTCATCATCAATACTTTTCTCTAAATCAGCAACAGCTCCGGCTAAGTTGATTAAGAAACTGAGAAGAAAAGGTGACAAACCGGTATTAAAAGCAGCATATATTGATTCGGCGGTATTTATTGGTGACAACCAACTTGATACTTTGACCAAACTAAAGTCAAAAGAAGAGTTGATTGGCGAGATAATAGGATTACTGCAATCACCAGCAAAGAATGTTGTTTCAGCGCTACAATCAGGCGGAAACATACTGGCAGGCATCGTGAAAACATTACAAGAGAGAGAAGGTTAACGAACACCTTATTTAAGTTCGCAATTAAAACATACAAAGCATTAAAGTAAAAATTTAAATACAATGGCAGATTTAAAAGCGTTTGCTGAACAGTTGGTAAACTTAACAGTAAAAGAAGTAAACGAATTAGCTCAGATTTTAAAAGACGAGTACGGCATTGAGCCTGCTGCTGCAGCTGTTGCTGTTGCTGCTCCTGCTGCTGGTGATGGCGATGCCGCTCCAGCTGCTGCTGAGAAAACAGCTTTCGACGTTATCCTGAAAGAAGCTGGTGGTCAAAAATTAGCTGTAGTGAAATTAGTTAAAGACTTAACCGGTCTTGGTTTGAAAGAAGCAAAAGATCTTGTTGATGGTGCACCAAAAGAATTAAAAGCAGGTGTATCTAAAGAAGAAGCTGAAGCTCTTAAAAAACAATTAGAAGAAGCCGGAGCGGTAGTTGAGGTTAAATAAGTTAACCCAACACACAATAGCATCAGACTCCGACCGTTTTAGGTCGGGGTCTATTGCTGTTTATACAGGTTTTAGATTTGAGAGATCAGATATGGCCGCACAGGCGATGCTCAAATTTTTATAATCAGAAATATCATATCTGATAGTATAATTAAACTAAATTTTAATCCCTTGGCAAACACAAAAAATCAAAGAGTAAACTTTGCAACCAGCCGTAAGGTATTGGAATACCCGGATTTCCTGGATGTTCAGTTACAATCTTTCCGGGAATTTTTTCAATTGGAAACAACTTCAGACAACCGTTATAAAGAGGGGCTGTTCAAAGTATTTGCCGAAAATTTTCCTATATCAGATTCAAGAAACATCTTCGTTCTTGAATTTCTTGATTATTTTATTGATCCGCCGCGTTACGATATACAAGAGTGTATTGAGCGTGGTTTAACTTATAGCGTACCGTTAAAGGCCAAGCTAAAGTTATCATGTAATGACGAGGAGCATGAAGATTTTGAAACGATAGTACAGGACGTGTACCTGGGTACCATCCCGTACATGACGCCTAAAGGTACCTTCGTTATCAACGGTGCAGAGCGTGTTATTGTATCGCAGCTTCACCGTTCACCAGGTGTGTTCTTCGGCCAAAGCCGCCATACCAACGGTACTAAACTTTACTCAGCCCGTGTAATTCCGTTCAAGGGATCATGGATCGAGTTCGCTACTGACGTTAACAACGTTATGTACGCTTATATTGACCGTAAAAAGAAATTCCCGGTTACTACGCTGCTTCGCGCCATCGGTTATGATTCAGACAAGGACATCCTTGAGCTCTTTGAACTGGCCGACGAGGTTAAGGTAAGCAAGTCAGGCCTGAAAAAATTCATTGGCCGTAAGCTTGCCGCAAGGGTGCTTAAAAAATGGGTTGAAGACTTTGTTGATGAAGATACTGGTGAGGTAGTGTCTATTGACCGTAATGAGATCATCCTTGAGCGCGAAACTATACTGGAAGACGATCATATTGATATGATAATCGATGCAGGTGTGAAAACAATCATCCTGAATAAGGAAGATGCTTCAACCAGCGGTGATTATACCATTATATATAATACCTTACAAAAAGATACTTCAAACTCGGAGAAAGAAGCGGTGGAGCACATCTATCGTCAACTACGTAATGCTGAACCGCCTGATGAGGAAACCGCCCGTGGTATCATCGACCGTTTGTTCTTCTCTGATAAAAGATATGATTTGGGTGATGTTGGCCGTTACCGCATCAACCGCAAGCTTAAATTAGATACTTCTGACGAGATCAAGGTATTGACCAAGCAGGATATCATCGCTATTGTTAAATACCTGATCAAACTGATCAACTCAAAAGCAGAAGTGGATGATATTGATCACTTGTCAAACCGTCGTGTACGTACCGTAGGTGAGCAGTTATATGCTCAGTTTGGTGTAGGTTTAGCGCGTATGGCCCGTACCATACGTGAGCGTATGAACATTCGTGATAACGAGGTGTTCACGCCAACCGACCTGATCAACGCGCGTACATTATCGTCAGTTATCAACTCATTCTTTGGTACCAACCAGCTATCGCAGTTTATGGACCAAACCAACCCATTGGCGGAGATTACGCACAAGCGTCGTCTTTCAGCTTTAGGTCCCGGTGGTCTGTCCCGCGAGCGTGCAGGTTTCGAGGTTCGTGACGTTCACTACACCCACTACGGTCGTTTGTGTACCATCGAAACTCCCGAAGGCCCGAACATTGGTTTGATCTCATCACTTTGCGTACACGCCAAAATCAATAACCTGGGCTTTATTGAAACACCATACAAACGTGTGGTTGAAGGTAAAGTAGCGGTTGATGAGCCTGTGGTATACTTATCCGCAGAGGACGAGGACGGCAAAACCATCGCGCAGGCTAACGCCATGTATGATGATAAAGGTGTTTTTGAAACTGCCCGTGTTAAAGCACGTTTTGAAGGTGACTTCCCGGTAATTGAGCCTGAAAGGCTGGATTATATGGACGTTGCGCCAAACCAGATCACATCAATCGCGGCATCGTTAATTCCGTTTTTGGAGCATGATGATGCTAACCGTGCATTGATGGGCTCGAACATGCAACGCCAGGCTGTGCCGCTTTTACGCCCTGAGGCACCAATTGTAGGTACAGGTTTGGAAGGCCGTGTAGCAAAAGACTCACGTACACTGATCAACGCCGAAGGCAATGGTGTAGTGGAATATGTTGATGCTAACGAGATCCGTATTAAATATGACCGTAACGAGCTTGACCGCCTGGTATCATTCGATGGTGATTCACAATCATACCGTTTAACCAAGTTCAAGAAAACGAACCAGAGCACTACCATGAACCTGAAGCCGATTGTTAAAAAAGGCGAAAGAGTTGAAAAAGGACAGGTGCTTTGCGAAGGTTACGCAACACAGGATGGTGAACTGGCATTAGGCCGTAACCTTAAAGTGGCATTCATGCCTTGGCAAGGTTACAACTTTGAGGATGCGATCGTGATCTCAGAGCGTGTGGTATCTCAGGATATCTTCACTTCATTACACGTTGAGGAGTTCGAACTTGAAGTTCGTGATACCAAACGTGGTGAAGAAGAGTTGACTGCCGATATTCCTAACGTATCTGAAGAAGCCACCAAAGACCTTGACGAAGACGGTATCATCCGTGTTGGTGCCGAGGTTAAGGAAGGCGATATATTGATCGGTAAAATTACCCCTAAAGGCGAGTCAGACCCTTCTCCGGAAGAGAAATTGTTACGTGCCATATTTGGTGATAAAGCCGGTGATGTTAAAGATGCTTCCTTAAAAACTCCGCCGTCTATCAGCGGTGTGGTAATTGATACCAAATTATTCTCTCGTGCTAAAAAAACTTCAAAAGCTGAAGAAAAAGCGCAATTAGAGAAATTGGATGTTAAGCATGACAGGGCACTTAAAGAGCTTAAAACCACTTTAATTGACAAGCTGTTTGAGATTGTGAACGGTAAAACCTCACAAGGTGTTTACAACGTTTACAAGGAACTGTTTGTACCTAAAGGTGTTAAGTTTACCCAAAAGATACTGACCGAACTTAATTATGATAACATCAACCCAACTAAATGGACAACTGATGATGATAAGAACGATCAGATCAAAACCCTGCTGCATAACTACAACATCAAAATAAACGAAGAGCTTGGCGCTTACCGTCGTGATAAATTCGCGATCAGCGTTGGTGATGAGCTTCCATCAGGTATCGTACAGATGGCTAAAGTTTACATCGCTAAAAAGCGTAAGCTTAAAGTGGGTGATAAAATGGCGGGCCGTCACGGTAATAAAGGTATTGTTGCACGTATTGTACGTGATGAGGACATGCCTTTCCTGAGCGATGGAACACCGGTTGATATTGTACTTAACCCACTGGGTGTACCTTCGCGTATGAACCTTGGGCAAATCTACGAAACCGTATTAGGCTGGGCCGGTAAAGAGCTTGGTGTAAAATTCGCTACGCCTATTTTTGATGGTGCAACCCATCAGGAGGTAGAGGAGTGGATTGAGAAAGCAGGCGTTCCTGAGTCAGGACAAACTTACCTGTACAACGGCTTAACAGGCGATCGCTTTGACCAGCCAACTACAGTAGGTATTATCTATATGCTTAAACTTGGCCACATGGTTGATGATAAGATGCACGCCCGTTCAATCGGCCCGTACTCACTTATTACACAACAACCATTGGGTGGTAAGGCTCAATTTGGTGGTCAGCGTTTTGGTGAGATGGAGGTTTGGGCACTGGAAGCATTTGGTGCAGCCAACATCCTGCAGGAGATACTTACCGTTAAATCGGATGATGTTATCGGCCGTGCTAAAACTTACGAAGCCATTGTTAAAGGTGAAAACCTGCCTACACCATCAGTTCCTGAATCATTCAACGTACTGGTTCATGAGCTTCGCGGCTTAGGTTTAGATATCACGCTGGAGTAATTATAGAATTATTGAAGCACTGAATTATTGATTTAATTCAGTGCTTTAAAAAATCAATAATTCAGTAATTAAATCCTTCAATAATTAAAATCAAAGGGGACTATGTCTTACAAAAAGGATAATAAAATCAAAAGTAATTTCACCAGCATTACGATCAGTCTGGCTTCTCCGGAGTCAATACTTGAGCGTTCAAGCGGTGAGGTTTTAAAGCCGGAAACCATCAACTACAGGACTTACAAGCCTGAGCGTGATGGTTTATTTTGCGAACGTATCTTCGGTCCGGTTAAAGATTATGAGTGCCATTGCGGTAAATACAAACGTATCCGTTACAAAGGCATCGTTTGCGATCGCTGCGGTGTTGAAGTAACTGAGAAGAAAGTACGCCGTGAGCGTATGGGCCACATTAACTTAGTGGTTCCGGTTGCGCACATCTGGTACTTCCGTTCATTACCAAATAAAATAGGTTACCTTTTAGGTTTACCAACCAAAAAGCTCGACCTTATTATATACTACGAAAGATATGTAGTAATACAGCCGGGTATTAAAGAAGGTGACGGCATCCAGAAAATGGATTTCCTTACTGAAGAAGAATACCTTGACGTATTAGATACTTTACCGAAAGAGAACCAGTACCTTGACGATAAGGATCCACAGAAATTTGTGGCCAAGATGGGTGCCGAGGCGCTTGAAGAATTACTGAAACGCCTTGACCTGGATTCACTTTCATATAACCTGCGTCATCAGGCAGCAAACGAAACTTCACAACAACGTAAAAACGAGGCATTAAAACGCCTGCAGGTTGTTGAGGCTTTCCGTGATGCTAAAACCCGTATTGAGAATAACCCGGAGTGGATGATCGTTAAGATCGTTCCGGTTATCCCGCCTGAATTGCGTCCGTTAGTACCACTGGAAGGTGGCCGTTTCGCAACGTCAGACTTAAATGACCTTTACCGCCGTGTAATTATCCGTAACAACCGTTTAAAACGTTTGATCGAGATCAAAGCACCGGAAGTGATCTTACGTAACGAAAAACGTATGCTGCAGGAAGCTGTGGATTCGTTATTCGATAACTCACGTAAAGTTAACGCGGTAAAAACTGAAGGTAACCGTGCCCTTAAATCACTTTCAGATATCCTGAAAGGTAAACAAGGCCGTTTCCGTCAAAACTTATTAGGTAAACGTGTGGATTACTCTGCCCGTTCGGTAATTGTTGTAGGGCCAAACCTTAAATTACACGAGTGCGGTTTACCTAAAGATATGGCGGCCGAGCTGTTTAAACCATTTATCATCCGCAAAATGATTGAGCGTGGTGTGGTTAAAACAGTAAAATCAGCCAAAAAGATTGTTGACCGTAAAGACCCATTAGTTTGGGATATATTAGAGAACGTACTTAAAGGGCACCCTGTATTATTAAACCGTGCGCCAACGCTGCACAGGTTAGGTATCCAGGCATTCCAGCCACGTTTGGTTGAAGGTAAAGCTATCCAGTTGCACCCTTTAACCTGTACCGCGTTCAACGCCGACTTTGACGGTGACCAAATGGCGGTTCACGTGCCGCTGGGTAACGCGGCTATTTTAGAGGCCCAGGTATTGATGCTTGCATCACACAACATCCTGAACCCTGCTAACGGTACGCCTATCACCGTACCATCTCAGGACATGGTGCTTGGTTTGTACTACATAACCAAAGGCCGTAAAACTGATGAAACACGCGTGGTTAAAGGCCAGGACTTGTCATTCTACTCTGCCGAAGAGGTAATTATCGCTTATAACGAGAAGAAGATCGACCTGCACGCCTTTATTAAAGTTAAAGCTAACGTTAAAGAGCGCGATGGCAGCATCGTAAATAAATTGATTGAAACTACTGTAGGCCGCGTACTGTTTAACCAGCATGTGCCTGAAGAAGTAGGTTATATTAATGAACTGCTTACCAAAAAATCATTACGTGATATTATTGGTGAGGTAGTTAAAAACACCGGTATGGCACGCGCCGCCCAGTTCCTTGATGATATTAAGGAGTTAGGTTTCAAAATGGCATTCCAGGGTGGTTTATCATTTAACCTGAAGGATATCAATATTCCGGAAGAAAAAGTTACGCTGATTGAACAAGCTTCAAAAGAAGTGGAAGAAGTTATGGGTAACTATAATATGGGTTTTATTACTAACAACGAGCGTTACAATCAGATCATCGATATCTGGACACGTATCAACAACCGTTTAACGGCGAATGTAATGAACATCCTGTCTACCGATAACCAAGGCTTCAACTCTGTATATATGATGCTTGACTCAGGTGCACGTGGTTCTAAAGAGCAGATCCGTCAGCTTGCAGGTATGCGTGGTTTGATGGCCAAGCCTCAAAAATCAGGTTCAGGTGGCGAGATCATCGAAAACCCGATCCTTTCAAACTTTAAAGAAGGCCTTTCGGTATTAGAGTACTTTATCTCTACCCACGGTGCCCGTAAAGGTTTGGCGGATACGGCGTTGAAAACGGCGGATGCGGGTTACTTGACCCGTCGTTTACATGACGTTGCCCAGGATATGATCGTAGGTGAAGTGGATTGCGGTACTTTAAGAGGTATCTACACCACAGCGCTGAAAGATAACGAGGATATTGTAGAGCCATTATACGATCGTATTTTAGGCCGTACCTCACTGCATGATGTTACCGACCCTATTACTAACGAATTGTTGGTATCAGCCGGTCAGGACATTACTGAGGAGATCGGTAAAAAGATCGAAAATTCACCGCTTGAAGGTATCGAAATACGTTCGGTATTAACATGCGAAAGCAAACGCGGTGTGTGCGCGCTTTGCTACGGCCGTAACCTTGCAAGCGGTAAGCGCGTGCAAAAAGGTGAAGCTGTGGGTGTAATTGCCGCACAGTCAATCGGTGAGCCGGGTACACAGTTAACACTTCGTACCTTCCACGTGGGTGGTACGGCATCAAACATCGCGGCTGAATCACAGATCAATGCTAAGTTTGATGGTGTAATTGAATTTGAGAATGTTCGTACGGTACAGTATGAAACAGAAGAAGGACCGGTTGATGTGGTATTAGGCCGTTCTGGCGAGTTCCGCATTATTGAGGCCGGAAGCAATAAAGTGATCATGACCAACAACATCCCTTATGGTGCATACCTGTATGCTAAGGATGGCAGCAAGATTACTAAAGGCGACCGTATCTGTTCATGGGATCCGTACAACGCGGTTATTATATCGGAGTTTGCTGGTACTGCCAGGTTTGAGGCCGTGTTAGAAGGCATCACTTTCCGTGAAGAATCTGACGAGCAAACCGGTCACCGTGAAAAAGTTATTATCGATACCAGGGATAAAACCAAGAACCCGGTTATCCAGGTAGCTGATAACAAAGGTGAGATCATCAAAGGATATAACATCCCGGTTGGTGCGCACATCGCGGTTGATGAAGGTGAGAAGCTTAAAACAGGACAAGTTATCGCTAAGATCCCACGTTCAACAGGTAAAACACGAGATATTACAGGTGGTTTACCACGTGTAACCGAGTTGTTTGAAGCACGTAACCCATCAAACCCTGCCGTTGTAACTGAAATTGACGGTGTGGTAACTTTAGGTGGTGTTAAACGTGGTAACCGTGAGATCAGCATTGAATCAAAAGATGGTCAGGTTAAAAAATACCTGGTACCACTTTCAAAGCACATCCTTGTACAGGATAATGACTTTATAAAAGCAGGTATGCCATTGTCTGACGGTTCAATATCTCCTGCCGATATATTGGCCATTAAAGGCCCTGCAGCAGTGCAGGAGTACCTGGTGAATGGTATACAAGAGGTTTACCGTTTGCAGGGTGTGAAAATTAACGATAAGCACTTTGAGGTTATCGTTCACCAAATGATGCAAAAAGTATCTATTGAGGATGCAGGTGATACCCGTTTCCTTGAAAGAGAATCTGTTGATAGCTGGGATTTCATGCTGGAGAATGACGACATATTCGATAAGAAAGTTGTTGTTGAGCCGGGTGATTCAACCACGCTTAAAGCCGGTCAGATCATCTCATTACGTAAACTGCGTGATGAAAACTCCGCGCTTAAACGCCGTGATATGAAACTGGTAGAGGTGAGGGATGCCATCGCGGCAACATCAAGCCCTATACTGCAAGGTATCACCAGGGCATCATTAGGCACTAAGTCGTTTATCTCGGCTGCATCGTTCCAGGAAACTACCAAGGTTCTGAACGAGGCTGCAATCGCTGGTAAACGTGATAAAATGCTTGGTTTGAAAGAGAACGTTATCGTTGGTCACCTGATCCCTTCAGGTACCGGTTTACGCGAGTACGAAAATATCCGCGTAGGTTCCCAGGAAGAGTTTGACCGCCTGATGGCCTCTAAAACAGAGGACGTTGAAGCATAATAACTTTGCCGGATAATTATTTAACAAAGCCTTCCGTTTATATGGAAGGCTTTGTTATTTTTAGGGTAATAAAAACCTAAATGTAACTTTCCAGTTTTATTAGAATTTATGTTCAGTTTTTTTAAGAAAAAGGCGTTGCCTGATGTGCGGTTTGACTGGTTGGGTACAGATATTCACTCTCATTTACTGCCCGGAATAGATGACGGATCGCCTGATCTGGAATCAAGCATCACTTATATAACGGCGCTAAATCAGCTTGGCTTTAATAAATTTATCTGCACGCCTCACATCTTTATGGAGGTGCATCCTAATAACCGTAATACCATAACGGGTGCGTTAAACAAGGTACTGGCTGCTGAAGAGATCAAACACCTTGGCGTAAGCGTATCTGCCGCGGCTGAATATATGGTTGATAATGATTTTGGCCCGTTGATGAACGCCGAAGAAAGTATGATGGAGTTGCCTAACAAGCATCTGCTTATCGAAATGTCATACCTGTCTGAAACGCCGGATATTGAGAGTTATGTTTTTGAATTGAATGTTCAGGGCTACAAGCCTATTCTCGCTCACCCCGAGCGTTATAACTTTTACCACCACAAACCCGAAAAAATAAAGCGGTTTAAGGATATGGGCTGTTTACTGCAACTCAACCTGCTTTCAGTTACCGGATACTATGGGC
Source organism: Mucilaginibacter sp. FW306-07-L (assembly GCF_058782065.1). NCBI lineage: Bacteria > Pseudomonadati > Bacteroidota > Sphingobacteriia > Sphingobacteriales > Sphingobacteriaceae > Mucilaginibacter > Mucilaginibacter sp. FW306-07-L. The sequence goes on along the minus strand of NZ_JBYSXI010000002.1, from coordinate 856,700 downwards.
GTGAGGTTAAGCAGACTGCCTTACGTTTGCTTAAAGAGGGCGTTTACTCACTTGCCGCTACTGATTTTCACCACGACAAACATTTACAGGGCTTCCAGGATGCACGCTTATGGAAGGATGTTTATGACGAGGTGAAAAATTACGAATTCCGTAACCAGGAATTATTTGGTGTGTAATACATATAACAATAATATGGCCCTGTTTACAACAAAGTGTTTATTATTACGTATACTTATCGAGCATTGGTTTAAACACCCGTGTTTGCGATATTGATAATTAAACAAGCATAAAAATAAATTTATTTTGCTTTTTTTTCTGCTTTAGTGAAAATATTTAATTTAATATCTATCTTAGCGCAGTCGTACCATGCTTATTTGCATTGCTTAATAAATTGATAATAATTATTTTATACAGTAATATACCTCAAGCTTTATAAATCACTTCAATCTATATATGAACAAGAAAATTACAAAAATTTGCTGTATTGGTGCCGGATACGTAGGCGGGCCTACAATGGCGGTAATAGCGCAAAAATGTCCGCATATTAAAGTTACCGTTGTTGATCTTAACGAAGCGCGTATTGCCGCGTGGAATGATCCTGATACAGAAAATATTCCTGTTTATGAGCCCGGCCTTTCTGCCGTAGTTGCTGAGGCCCGTGGCCGCAACCTGTTTTTTTCAACTGAAGTTGATAAAGCTATAGATGAAGCTGAATTAATATTTATCTCAGTAAATACACCTACCAAAACCTATGGTGCCGGTAAGGGTATGGCTGCAGATTTAAAGTACATTGAACTTTGCGCGCGCCAGATAGCACGTGTTGCAAAGGATGATAAAATAGTGGTTGAAAAATCAACGCTTCCGGTACGTACTGCCGAAGCGGTTAAAAATATATTACAAAACACCGGTAACGGTGTAAACTACCAGATACTTTCAAACCCGGAGTTTTTGGCAGAAGGTACCGCGGTAGAGGATCTGCACGCGCCTGATCGTGTACTGATCGGTGGCGACACAACTCCGGAAGGACAAGAAGCCCTTAACGCGCTTGTTGATGTGTATGCAAACTGGGTACCGCGTGAGCGTATTTTAACTACCAATCTTTGGTCGTCTGAATTATCAAAACTTACCGCGAACGCTTTCCTGGCGCAGCGTGTATCATCTATCAATGCACTGTCTGAACTGTGTGAGCGTACTGGTGCTGATGTAACCGAGGTTGCCCGTTCTATCGGTACCGATAGCCGTATCGGCCCTAAGTTTTTAAAAGCATCAGTAGGCTTTGGTGGTTCATGTTTTCAAAAGGATATTTTAAACCTGGTTTACATTGCCCGTTCATACGGTTTGCAAGAGGTTGCTGATTATTGGGAGCAGGTGATCATCATGAACGATCACCAAAAAAGCCGTTTTGCCAATAATATTGTTAAAACACTGTACAATACCGTATCCGGTAAAAAGATAGCATTTTTAGGCTGGGCCTTTAAAAAGGACACTAATGATACCCGTGAATCAGCTGCTATTTATGTTGCTGATGCCTTGTTGAACGAAGAAGCAGGTATTGCGGTATACGATCCGAAAGTGCCGGAATCTCAAGTGTTTTTTGACCTTGATTACTTAGGAACACGCCCTGCTGAGAAAAACAAGCAACTGGTTACTAACTTCAGTGATCCGTATGAGGCTTGTAAAGATGCGCATGCCATTGCTATACTAACCGAGTGGGATGAGTTTAAGGGATATGACTGGAAACGGATTTTCGACAACATGAAAAAGCCTGCTTTTGTATTTGACGGCCGCAGTATTATAGATTCGTCTGCATTAACGGAGATCGGTTTTAAAGTTTATACAATCGGTAAATAAATGTTATGTGACTTTTAGTATAGTCAGCTTTAGTGCAAAGTATTAAATAGGAAAAGAATTTTTGCACATAATTGAGTTATTGTTTGTTTCATCTTCTGTGAAAAATGATGAAATTTACTATGTTGTAATCGAAGTAAAGGTGACTATAACCTGTCAAATTATTATTTATTATTTACTATTTAATATCGATCTTTTACATGAATAAAATATTTTTTAATGCGCTATTGTGGCTGGGACTGCTGAGCATCTTTTCTTGCAAAACAAATAAAAATGTTGTTTACTTTAAAGATTTGTCAGATACATCAATCTTGAGAGAAATTGCTTCAGCTCCATATATTGATCCAATTATTCAATCAGATGATATATTAAACATTACCATTCAATCTGCTGACCCATCTGCGACAAACAGCGTCAATCAAGGTAATACAGCTAGTTCGGTTGGTACTAGTACGGCTGGTACTATTGGTAATCAAATGATCACGGGCTTTTTAGTGGATCGAGAAGGTTTTATAGAATTTCCGTTGATTGGGAAAGTAAAGGTAGCTGGATTAACTACCACCCAGGCCAGAGATTCTATACGTAAATTAGCTGAAAACGAATATAAAAAGCCGGCAGTGCAGGTTAGATTTGTAAACTATAAAATTACGGTACTTGGTGAAGTAAATAGACCTGCGACTTACACAGTTCCAAATGAAAAGGTAAGTGTTTTGGATGCACTTGGCCTAGCAGGTGATTTAACTATTTACGGAAAACGTGAAAATGTAATGTTAATACGTGATAATGGAAATGCAAAACAGATAGTTCGATTAAACTTGAATTCATCAGAAACTTTGAAATCCCCTTATTTCTACTTGAGACAAAAAGATGTAATATATGTTGAACCCAACGACGCTAAGGTGGCTGCAAACAACGCCGCCAGAACACAAACTATTGCGATCGCTGGTACTGTATTATCGGTGCTTATTGTCTTAATATCTCGTTTATAATCAAAAAAAATGCCCAAGTCAAATATCGCTGGAAATTCATCTGTTAATGAAGAAGAGGGTTTCGATGTTGTTAAATATCTATCACGAGCACTAAATGATTGGTGGATATTTCTATTAAGTGTTTCAATTTGCTTGTTTTGCGCATTCATTTATCTAAGGTATAAGACGCCTCTTTATAAAGTAAACGCCAGTTTACTCGTGACTGATGATCAAAAGGGTGGGGCGATGGCGTCAAACGAAATTCTGGGAGATCTTAGTGGCCTGATTAATAGCAAGAGTAGTGTTGATAATGAAGCAGAAATTTTAAAAACAAGGTTTCTGATTGAGCAAGTTTGCAAGGAACTAAAACTCAACTTTACGTATTATGAAGTTGGTCATATCGGTCAGCAGGAGTTATATGAAGCGCCCGTAATAATCGATGGAATACAAACTAGAGATTCTATTTTAACCACGGAAATTTTTTTAACTGATTTAACTAAGCCGACTTTTAAGGCGACTTATGTCGATAGTGCATCTAAAAGCGAAAAGTCCCAAAATTTGAAATTCGGACAGCATTTTACAGTTCCAGGTGTAGGTGTCATAAGCGTGAGGATAAATCCTAAACTCATTACAAAGTTTAAAGGCGATTTGAAAGTTAGAATTGCTTCCTTAGATCGGACAGTCGATGATTTAAGGACTAACCTTAAAGTTGAGATTCCAAATAAACAGGTCAGTGTAGTTAACCTTGTAGTTGATCATCCAATACCAAAAAAAGGTGAAGATATATTAAATAAAATAGTTGAGAAATACATACAACAAAATATTCAAAATAAAAACCGAGTTGCAGATAGTACGATCACGTTTATACAGAATAGACTATATCTAATAAGTAAAGAATTAGGAGATGTTGAAGGTGATATTCAGGGTTTTAAACAACGTAATAACCTAGCTGATATAACTGAGCAATCTAAGCTTTTAGTTACCAATAGCAGTGAATATCTTAATAGACTTGCAGAAATCGAAACGCAGATTAGCATTTTCAACAGCTTGGAGCAGTACTTGCAAGATGATAAATTGAACAAAAGAGTACTCCCGGCAGCTGCAGTAGCAGGAGATATTGTATTTACAGGTTTAATCGAGCGATACAATAATATGATGATTGAGCGGGAACGGCAATTGTTGTCATATTCAGAAAATAGTTCTGTCATACAAAATCTAGACCAAACAATTGCTTCAATTAGAGGGGATATGTTGTCTAATCTACGAAGCTCAAAAAAAGCGCTGATCATCTCTCGTCAAAGATTGAATGCAACCAACAATAGGATGGAAGCTGGCATTCGTAAGGTTCCTGCTCAAGAAAGAAATTATTTGAATCTCGCTCGACAACAAAACTTGAAACAAGCGATCTATTTAATTTTGCTCCAGAAGCGTGAGGAAACGGAAATTTCGAAAATGTCTAACATTTCAAACGGTCGCTTAATAGATCCGCCGAAATCTGAATACGAGCCTTTTGCACCGAAGCGAACCATGGTATGGTCTATTGCTTTAATTTTAGGATTTTTGCTACCATTGGCCAGAATTTATATAAATGAATTGTTAAATACAAGGATTCAGACTAAAGACGACATTGAAAAAGTTGTTTCTATTCCGATAATTGGTGAAATTAGTCACGCTGATTCAACCGATAGCATTGTTGTAAAAACTAATTCAAGGTCAATTATATCAGAGCAATTCCGTGGACTTCGTACAAACGTACAGTTTTTGCTCTCACAGGGTGAAAAAAATATATTATTCACTTCAAGTATGTCAGGAGAAGGCAAATCTTTTACTGCAGTAAACCTTGGAATGGCCCTAGCCATATCAGGTAAAAAAGTGTTGGTTATGGAACTAGACTTGCGTAAGCCCCGGTTATCCTCAAATTTAGGGTTAGTTAATGATCGTGGTATTAGTAATTATATAGTATCTAACCAGGATAATTTCAAAGATTACATATTGAGTTCCGGAGTTAGCGAAAATCTTTTTGTGTTTGCTTCGGGCGCTATTCCTCCCAATCCAGCTGAGTTATTGATGAGCGAAAAAATGTCTAAATTAATGATGGCGCTTGCGGCAGAGTTTGATTATATCATCATGGACGCGCCGCCGATAGGGTTAGTAACCGATGCACAAATATTATATAAGTTTGCCCATAGAACCATTTATTTAATTCGTCAAAAGTATACTTATAAACATCAGTTGCAAATCATTAGAGACCTATCAGACAATGGAAAAATGGATAAGATGGCAATTGTTGTTAACGACATTATAACAAGCGGCGGTTACGGTTACGGTTACGGTTACGGTTACGGATATGGATATGGATATGGTTATGGTGTCAGTGAAAACGAGCGAAAAACCTTATGGGGCAAAATTTTTGGTTCTAAATAATGATGCAATTCAGTAATTGTTTAACGAGATGAAAAACCTGCGAAATAAAGTATTAAGCGGGATAATCTGGAATGGTGTCCAAGTGGTCGTCAATCAGGGCTTTTCATTTATTGTCCGACTAGTTCTAGCTAAAATATTATTTCCAAAAGAATTTGGAGTTGTAGGTATGGCAACTGTAGTGATTGGATTGGTTCAAGTGTTGAATGATCTTGGCGTCGGCGCAGCGCTTGTTCAACGTAAAGAAGAGGACATTAGAAATGAACATTACCATACAGCCTTTTGGACAGGTATTGGATGGTCGATTTTTCTTTTTGTATTGATTTCATTTGGTGTCGCTCCATTTGCGGCGAATTTTTATAAAGAACCCGTGCTTTCAAAACTAATTCCCATACTTAGTATTGGCATTTTGGTTGGACCAATGAATTTGGTTAATAAAGCGCAGTTGACTAAATCGATGGATTTTAAAAAAATGGCGAAAATAGACACTATGTCTAGCTTTGTTGCCGGTGTTCTTGCCCTAGTTTTAGCTTACTCTGGAGTGGGGATATGGTCATTGGCTGTTAATGCGCTTGGAAGCGTAATAATACCAGTGCCATTTTACTTTTTAGCCACTAATTGGTTTCCTTCTTTTAAATGGGACAAAATCGCCTTTAAAGATATTTTTGGTTTTGGGATATTCACCACAGGCACGAATGTAATTAATTACTTCATTAATAATATCGATTACTTGTTGATAGGAAAAATGCTCAACGCGGAAATGCTAGGCGTTTATACGCTGGCATTTACGTTAACGGATACCTTTAGATCCCGTTTAATGAGCGTTATAAACAATGTAATGTATCCTTTATACGGTAAAAAGCAGGATAATGTTGATTCATTGAAACTAGCTTATTTAGCGGTCATACGCTATAATGCTGTGGCGATCTATCCGATCATGATGTGGTTTTTAGTTCTAGCAAAGCCGATTATTCTACTTTTTTTTGGGAATAAATGGATGGCTAGTATTTCCCCGCTTGAGATCCTTTCTGTTTCCGTAATGATTCACATGCTTGTAAACAGTAATACAGCATTGATTCGAGGTATTGGTAAACCTAAACTCGAAATGAATTTACAAATTCTTAAAGCAGTTATCTTTATTCCTTCTTTGACATTCGGCATCGTTTTTTACGGGATCATTGGAGCTGCATGGGCAATATTAATCAACAAAATAATCGCGGTAATCATAGCACAATTCACTTTTAAGTTGTTTTTAAGCCTTAAAATTAACTCATTCGAACTTCTTGCGTCCATCAAGGAACCTAGTCTTGCTGCGCTCACAAGTGGAGGGTTTGCCTATGGAGGCTATTACATTCTGCATTTAAATTTTTATTTAGTATCAGTTTTTTTTGCAGTGCTTTACTTGACCATACTTTGGCTGATGATACATAAGGAAATCAAGAAATTAGTCAGACAAATAAAATCAGGATCTTTTAAACCACAATTGACATGATAAAAAAGATTTTACGCCCAGTGAAGCGTACCATTACAAAAATTGTACAGGAAGACATATCGAGATTATGCTATAGAAACCGTTACTTGTCGATGCTCTACTACATTATTTTTGATCAATCTTTTATTAGAGAATGCCAGGCTGTGCTTAGCGGGAAAGTTAAACATATAGAAGAGGCAAAAAGATTAAAAGCCAATTATTTTTTGCTTGTTAGAAACACGCATAGACTAGAAAAAGGCTTATTAATGCGACCCAAGAGAAACGTTTTTGGAAAAGATTATATTCAGGAGACCTTAGATAGTTTTTTAGGCCTTTATGATGAGAAGCTTATTGCTGATAATAGGCAAATGAAATGGTTCAAAGACGTCTTAACTGAATATTTTCAATCTGCTTCCGAAGATCCGGAAATAAAAAAGCTAGGTGAATGTTTTTACGAGAAGGTGGGAAAAAAAGATTTATCAATTACGGTTGAAGAAAATGAAGCTAAATTTATACCCTATTATCGCTCCCCTAGGGGTGCCGATATTTCTTTTGATGAATTCTACAAACTGACGAAACAACGAAGATCGGTTCGTTGGTTCCTCTCTGACTGTGTCCCTCGTGAATTAATTGACAAGGCAATCTTGGCAGCTAACGAAGCTCCTAGCGCTTGCAATAGGCAGCCATTTGAATTCCGTGTATTTGATGACACCGAGCTCGTTAAAGCGGGAGTTAATCTACCTATGGGTACAAAAGGTTATGGCCATAGTGTACCTGTGTTTGCAGTACTCGTGGGCAACCTCGATGCTTATTTTGATGAACGTGATCGACATGTAATTTACATTGATGCGTCGTTAGCTGCAATGTCATTTATGCTCGCGCTTGAAACAATGGGATTGAGCAGTTGTGCCATTAATTGGCCGGACATAGAAAGTCGGGAAAGGAAGATGCACAAGTTTTTGAAACTCAAAAGTCATCAACGACCTATTATGTGTATGGGGATCGGCTATCCAGATCCTGAAGGATTGGTAGCGTATTCAGCTAAGAGACCTTTAACCCAGATCAGGACTTATAATTAAAATATATGAAAACAAAAAATGAATTAGTCATTGAGTTGAGGGGTGTCGAGTTTGTAAATAAAGGTGCTGAACTCATGCTCTTTGCAATAGTTGAACAAGTAAAAAAACAATTTCCTCAAGCCAAATTTGTCTTGGAGGATACAGCCAGAGCACCAAGAAAAAAGCATTTAGAAAACGGATTTTATACTAAAACTTATAAAAGAAAGTATAAAATAAATATTGGATTCTGGTTGTCTTTAATGCCTGGTACTTGGCTAAGAGAAAATAGTTATATTCGTCCAAGTGAAATTGACATTGTGTTTGATGGATCTGGTTTTGCATTTGGTGATCAATGGGGTGCAAAAAAGGCCGGTCAAAGGCTTGGTGACTTCATTGAAGGTTGGAGAAGAGAAGGAAAAAAGATAATTATGTTGCCACAAGCACTTGGCCCGTTCACAAATTCTGATCTGATCAGTCAGATGAAGACTATCACAGCAAATGCGAATTTGATATTTGCCAGAGATGAAATTTCTTTAGATTATATCAAACAACTATCTCCACAAGCCAATAACATTTTCTTAAAGCCGGATTTTACCAATCTTATTAAGGGAATCGTACCTCAAGATTTCGATAGAAATGTAAATAAAATTGCTATTATTCCTAACAGTAAAATGATTGAGACGGCATCAGAGGATAATGGCGGAGCATATTTATCCTTGCTAAAAAGCGCGGTCCAAAAGATTCAACAGCGTGGAGGCAAGCCATTTTTCTTGATTCATGAAAGTAAAATGGATGTAGGCATTGCCAATCAGATAAATCAAGAGCTGTCGGTTCCAATTCCCGTTATATCTGAAAGTGATCCATTAAAGGTTAAGGGAATAATCGGTGCTTGCGAAGCCGTAATTACTTCAAGATTTCATGGATTAGTGAGCTGCTTGTCGCAGGGCACGCCATGTTTAGCCACTGGATGGAGCCATAAGTATCAAATGCTTTTAAAAGATTATAGTTTCTCGGAAGGCTTAGTGGATGTAAATGTATCGGATACAGGCCTAGACGAAAAATTAGATTTAATTTTAGATCCTGCGAGAGCAAGTGCTCTGTCCGACAAGTTGAAAAGCGAAGGGGTTAAGCAAAAGGATCTATCCAAGTCAATGTGGAAAATGGTTTTTGAACTTATTGACCCAAAGTGATGGATGTAGCAAGGCCTTTTGTTTCCGTAATCATTCCAACTTATAATGACTGGGAACGATTATCATTCTGCTTAAATGCATTATATAAACAAAGTTATCCCGCTACATCATTCGAAATCATTGTAGCCAATAATAACCCTTTGAATCCTGAACCTGAAAATTATTGGAAGCCGTCGAATTGTTTTGTAATTGATGTGGAAAAACCAGGGTCGTATGCAGCTAGAAATGCTGCAATAAATTTGGCAAAAGGTGATGTTTTTGCATTTACAGACTCTGATTGTAAGCCTCGAGAAGATTGGATAAGAAACGGGATTGCATTTTTTAATAAGAGAACAGATTTATCACGAATAGCGGGACGGATTGTACTTTTTTATAAAAGAGATAAGTTAACAAATGCAGAATTATACGAGAAAGTGTTTGCTTTTAGGCAGCATCTTTCTGCAAAAAAAGGGTACAGCGTTACTGGAAACATGTTTGCTCGAAAAGTTGTGTTTGATGTTATCGGAAACTTCAACGATAGCTTAATGTCAGGCGGGGACTTTGAGTGGTCTAAGCGAGCGCTTGATGCTAATTTCAAAATTGACTTTGGTGGAGAGGTAATTGTAGAGCATCCCGCAAGGCATGAAATGAAGGAATTAATTAAGAAGGAACGTCGGCGCGCAGGTTGGATAGGGGATAAGAGAACAAAAGCGATCTACCGACTAATTAAGTATTTATTGCCGCCGGTCAAAGTATTTCAACAAACAGAAATGCTGTCTTTTGCTGATAGTTGGTCTGTATTTGTGGTTCAATATATGTTAAACATTATTCGCTCGATAGAGGAAGTCAAAATTTCATTTGGTAAACCAGCAAACAGAGAATAATTGCATTAGAGCAGCGACTGTATGGTAAGATATAAACAGATTTTCTATTTCATACTTGTTTTTGTATTTATAATAGGTGGTTCACTGCAATATAAAGGCATCCTAAGTAATACAGTTGGAACGCTTTTGATTACAATGTTCCTTATCACACTTACTATGAGTAAAGGCCGAAAGTCTCATTTAAATTATAATCCATTTATATACTTGGCCTTTATAATTGTGGCCTCAGCTCTTTTAAATCGGACCCAATTTGCATTATTGGGATTGTATTTCATTATGTTTGCAATGGTTCCAATAGCGATATTTAGATTCGTTGCACAAAGAGTTATAAATCATATTGATGAAACGCAAATTTTAAATTTTTTTTTTGGGATTGGTCTCATTCAACTGCCGGTTATAATCTTTCAAAAAGCGTTTTCTTCACAAATAGCCAGCGGTGCAGCGAGAGATTTGCACGAAATAGATGTAGCATTCGGAACATTTTTTATGGCTAACGATCATGGTTTATGTTTTCTTTTAATTAGCTTAATCATTTATCTTTTGTTTCAAGTGCATGGGATGTCCGCCTCCAAAAAGAGGCTTTATATCATCTGGTTTACAGTAACAGTCGCGGTTAGCAATTCCAATATTTCTTTGTTTTTGTTACTTTTGGTTTTTGTATATTACTTCGCTTCCAAGATCAGTGTTGGTACTATAATTGTTTCCATGCTAAGTATAACGGCTTTGTATGTAATTGTTTTAGCTACCCCTGCACTCAACGAAGCTTTCAATGAAAGAGTTGAATTTTTTGATAAGAAGTTAGATCGAGAACAGGACGCTAACGATATTCAAAGAAAGGTCGATGCAAGAATTGCTGATAGGAATGAAATCGTTGCTTATTATGCGACTAAAGAAGTCTTTGTTTTAGGCAACGGTCCGTACGATTATTTTAATCCAATGACCGGACAATTTAAATCGGTTACAAATTTTAGTCAGTATATTTGGTTTTATAACGACATAGGAGTTTTGGGTGTTATCAGCGTTATACTAATTTATACAGCAGTTTATGTAAGGCATTATTCATTCAAAGATCATAGGCTGCTTTGGTTAGGATTAGTGTTAGTTTATTCGTTCTTCACAAACACATTGAGTGACCTTTCTTTCAATATAGTTTTGGCATTTTTTATTCTTAAAGATTCAAAATACTTTAAAACACATAAAAATGAACTTAGTTTGCATTCCGTATCACGACTGGCGTAAAATCGAGGCGGAAGGCTCGAGAACTCGTGATTCACATCTTGTTAGACATTTTATGTCCAATAAGGCAATTCATAATTTGATAATAGTTAATAGACCTACTTCTTTACCTGAGCTGTTAATAAATAAAAAGAAGCTTGAGATAAATGGCACCGTAATCTTGAAGAAAGGTGGCCTTAAACTTTATAAAATTTCTGAGAAAGCTTTTGTTATAGATTATATCACAACGGATATTATTACGCCGGTAACTGAAAAGAGGTTGTGGGCTCTTCGCAGCTTTGGCTATCGGGAATTATTTGATTTCTTCCAAGAATCAACGCGGTTGCTATCTATTACAGATTTTCAAATTTTTTCAAATAATATTTTTTCATATAGTTTCTTAAGAAAATTTCCTAAAGAAAATGTAGTTTTTGATGCGTATGATAATTTAATTTTCTTTCCCAATAACCGTAAAATCGTTGATAAGTTGGTTGTATTATATAACGAATTAGTGAGCGCTACGAGATGTTGGACAACGAATTCCACCAAAAATGTTGATTATTATAAAAAGAACTATAATCAACATAATTGCTTCCTAGTTAAAAATGGTGTGGATTTAGAATTATTTACAAAAGAATATGCCGTTCCTTCAGATTTGGTTCAAGTGAGAAAGCCTCGTATCGGATTTGGTGGTAAAGTAACTCATCTATTTGATTATGATTTGTTCAACTATTGTGTTGCAAATCATCCAGACAAAAGCTTTGTTATTGTAGGTCAGATACTTGATAAATTGGTTTTTTCCAAAATTTCCAAAGCTCCAAATGTTTATTACCTTGGAGACAAGCAATACGGACAATATCCATCTTATGTCTGCAACTTTGATGTTGGAATTGTACCGTATGTAACTAATCATCTTGAAAGTGGAGTAGATAGTATTAAGGTCTACGAATACATAGCTGCTGGGCTTAGTTCAGTTGGTACCACTGGCGGAGGTATGCCTGATGTTAAGGATTTTATTTTCATAGCGAATGATAAGGAACAGTTTTCAGCATGTATTACAAAGGCTTTAGAAAAAAAGGAAAAGGCCATCCTTCCATCAACGCATACCTGGAAATATAAAACTGATAATATTTTGGACTTGGTTTTCAAGAGTTTGTAATAAGTGCTTTTATGATAATCGAAAAAATCATTAAAAAAATAAAGGGTGATAATAACTATCGATGGAATAATAATTACTCCACTTATGATTTAATCATTATAGTTTCAGAAAGATTTTTACAAGCCATAAGAGGAATATTCCTTAAAATCTATCTGAAGAAATCTAAAGGTTTACTTTTTGTTGGCCACTCTACAGATGTTAAACATGCAAATAAGCTTCGCGTTGGAAAAAATTTTATATTAGGTGACTATTCGTTTATCAACGCTTTGTCCACTGAGGGAATTTCAATAGGGGACAATGTATCGATTGGTAGAAGTGCGACAATAGTTTGCACGGGGGTAATAGCCAATGTAGGAAAGGGAATAAAGATAGGGAATAATACGGGTATTAACGCCGGAGCTTATTTTGCAGGGCAAGGCGGTATAACTATCGGATCTAATGTGATTTTTGGTCCAGGAGTAAAAATCTTTTCTGAAAATCATATTTTTAATGAGTTGAACGTAAACATAAAAGATCAAGGTGTAACTCGATTAGGGGTTAAGATAGGAGATAATTGCTGGATAGGCTCTAATGTAACTATATTAGACGGTGTTATAATAGGTAAAGGATGTGTTATCGCAGCAGGATCAGTGGTAAACAAGTCACTTGAAGACAACAGTGTGGCCGCCGGCGTGCCTGCGAGAGTAATAAAAAATAGAGAACAATTTATTCATGCATAGCGAAAAGAAAATAAAGATAGCAATATTAGGTACTAGAGGCATACCCAATCACTATGGCGGATTTGAGCAATGTGCCGAATATTTAGCGTTAGGCTTGATAAATCGTGGTTTCGAAGTTTACGTTTATAACTCACATAATCACCCGTACCAACACAGTGAATGGAACCAGGTAAAAATAATACATTGTTATGATCCCGAAGAGAAATTTGGTACAGTTGGGCAATTCATTTATGATCTTAATTGTATACTTGATATCAGAAAGCGCAATGTCGATATCATTTTACAGCTTGGTTATACAAGTAGTTCCGTTTGGGGACGCTTGCTTCCAAAAAAAGCGCAAGTTATTACAAACATGGATGGTTTGGAATGGAAACGTACGAAATATCCGAATGCTGTTAAGCGATTTTTGAAGTATGCAGAATATTTGGGTATTAAATTCTCCGATCACTTAGTTTCAGATTCTATCGGAATACAAAAATACATTTTTGATACCTATAAAGAAGAGTCAACGTATATTCCGTATGGAGCAAATTTATTTACTAATAGCAGAAGCGAAATATTAAAAGAATATGGATTGGATGTATTTAATTACAACGTACTAATTGCAAGGCTAGAGCCCGAAAATAGTATTGAAGTCATTTTAGAGGGGGTTGTCAAATCAACTTCTTCCCGGAAATTTTTAGTGATAGGAAAGAATAACACCAAATACGGCAAATACTTGATGGACAAGTTTACTGATACTCGGGTAGTGTTTTTGGGCGGAATTTACGATATCGAAAAATTGAATAATATCCGATATTATTCTAATGTTTATTTTCATGGACATACAGTCGGCGGAACAAATCCATCTTTATTAGAGGCAATGGCTTCTAATAGCCTTATTTGCGCTCAAAATAATCCATTTAATCAATATATTTTAGAAGGGGATGCATTCTATTTTAACACATCTAGCGATATTTCAGCTATTTTAGATTCTACAGAAAAGGCCTCAGGTGTCTTTCAATTATACCTTTCGAATAATACAAGAAAAATTGAGAGCAAGTATTCTTGGGAAACTATTGTTGATCAGTACGCCAAATTGTTTGTTAAGGTAATGAAAAGAGGGATTAATAATTGAATGTTTTTTAAGTTATGATTGTTAAATATCTTACAAAGATAAATTTAAGTAAATTAGATTACAGCAGTAATTAAGTTTTTCGTTTACACATTAATTGTAAGAATTTAGAAAATCAGAATGATAACAATCTGCTGAGATTGATTGATTTAACAAACCTGACATACTTGCCACCGCATACAATTAGAAATCATAACAACGGATGGGCTATACGGTAAATTTAAATTTTGACATACTATAAGGTACCAATAACTCTCTTTTTTTCATGAGATTGATTAATTTACAATGGCAGATCGTGATTTTTTTATGCTTACTATTTGGCTCATTTCTAGCCGAGAAAAAAACGCATCTTTATCCTTCTTTAGTTTTTCCGTCTTTTTCAAATGCACCTTATATTGTAGAAACTGCAGATTTTTCTGTTGCGGAAGTGTATGGGATAACGGAACAAAACGTAGCGGTAGAGTTAAAGAAGGAAATTGTTTTTGACAACCTTTATTATAAACATATCAATTATGTTATAAATACAATAGTAGAAAGATCTTACCAAGGAAGTGGCATTTACAAGGAAAACTTGAAAAGATATTTACAACAGTCGAACGAAAATCACTATCAATCACAGTTTAGTTCGATGAAATTTGTAATTGGTACGGTGTCGTATAATGTTAACACAGGGAGACTAAATCCTTCTCTAACTGACAGAAAGACCTTTACAATTAATTTATGCAAAGAGTAGATAATGGATCAATATAATATTTCAACTGTACATTTATCTGTTTATAGAGTAGCATATTGTTTTGTAATAGCTTTCATTATTGGATTGCCTAGTTTCTCTTGGCTTAGCAGCGATTTTGACTTGTTTTTCGATCCTCCACATGCAAGTGTTGCTGGTTTGATCGGACACTTCCCTAAGCATTCATTTTTTGTAATGCTAACTATCTTGAATTTATTCTTTTTTACCGGAATGTTTTTAGGATTTTCTACTAAAATTTCTTCAATATTATTCTCTATAACAGCAATTATAGGTCATAATTTTTGGTATTCATTTGGCAAAGTGGATCATTTGCTATTATGGCTATTAGCACCGATATTTATGTCTTTAGCTGGGTGGGGCGAGCACATATCTATACATAAGAAACAAGAGCTAAGCAAACAAGTAGACAATTCCCTTTATATATTATTGTTTGCTATTTGCATAGCTTTTTCCATGTTTACATCAGCTGTTCAAAAAGCGTGGGGGGGATGGTTGTCTTGGCACACGGAGGCCGTTCGATACCATTTAATTAAAAATTATTTCTCGTTAGATAGAGGAGATCTGTTGGCTCCGTTTTTTCTGCATGTAAAAAATCATCTGCTTTGGAAGTTTTTTGACTATAGTGCGCTTATCTTAGAATTCGGGTTTCTACCGAGCTTATTTAGAAAGCGATATTTTCAAACATTTCTGGCAGGTGGAGTCTTATTTCACATACTTGTGTTACTAATGTTTAACATACCATTTTATTCTAATTTGTTAGCCTATATAGTTTTCGTCAATTGGTCGTCAATAAATAAGCTCTTTAACACCAAAAGATTTAAACTACGTTTACATTTATCTCAGATTTATGGTATCCTCTTTTGCTTCGGAGGAGTTATGGGGATATTTTGGATTATATATCAAATTAATAATCAGCGAATATTTAGATTACCTAGTGTTGTCGATCTTTTTCGAGGTGTTCAACAAGCACCTTCAAATTTGTCGATGTACATATTGTTTGGCCTCGCTTTTTTAATTTTACTCATATGTATAATTGCATTCATTAACGAAAAGTTTCATGAAAAACGCTTGCGAGAATCATAGATCTCAATGGACTTCAGTAGTCTTAATTTTGTTTTGCATTCTATTGCCGCAATTTGGGCAAACACAGGTAAAAACATCATTAATTAGTTTAGATATAAATGTTAATGATAAATATTCCTTTTCTCAAATCGTTGGGGGGAACTTATCGCACTATGGTAACCGAGTTAATAATTGGAATAGTACGGCCTTTTCGCAAATTAAAGATATTGGCATTAAAGATATCAGAACTCATGACATAAAGGTTTTTGATTGGGACTTGATTTTTAAAGATTGGAATGCCGATGAGAATATTGCTGAAAGTTACGACTTCAAAGCAGCGGACTCTGTTATGAGTGGGATAATTAAACTGGGTTTTTATCCTTTTTTTCGTATTGGCGTAAGTTACGGAGTCGCTAAAGCAAATAGAATTATTGGAACAAATCCTCCAAACCCTCAAAAATTTGCAAGGATCGCGGAACGAATCATCGCCCATTATGTCGCCAATTGGGCAAATGGCTTTGAATATCCAATCAAATATGTAGAAATTTGGAATGAACCCGATCTGAAATTTTTCACTGGGACAGACGATCAATTTAAACAGCTGTTTGTATCAACATTAAGATATATTAAGGAAAAACATCCTCTATTAAAAGTTGGGGGATGCGGAGTCGCGAATTTTTCTTTACATGATAATTATGGAGAGAAATTTATCTCTTATTTGTCAAATCCCGATGGTGATAACAGAACTAACGATCGTGTGCCGTTGGATTTTTTTTCATGGCATGTTTATGAACAACGGAAAGGTAGTTATATTTTCATCAAATTTGCCAACATGGTCAGAGCGAGTTTAGATAGAAACGGTTTTAGTGACACGGAAAGCATTTGCTCTGAATGGAATGTGTCCTTGCCGTCGAATTATAACAATTCGATCAATGCAGCTAACGATGTTTTATGTACGCTTATAAATGCGGAGAAATTGATGGTCAGTAGGACTTATTTTTATCCTTTAATTGAAACGTGGGGACTATTTAAAATAAAGAATTTTGGAACCAGTGCTTACTCAAAAAATAACGTAGATTTCTATTGGACCCCAATGGCTCGCGCCTTCGATATGTATTATTCATTCAAAAAGGAAATGTCAAAACCGTTATTGGTTAACTTTAAAAATGACCAGAATTTGCAAGTTTTAGCCGGCACATCCATTGTTGGTAACGTAAATATTCTACTTGCGTATTCTAAAATGGCATCGAATTCCGTATTGTGTATTTTAAAGCTTAAATCGAATACAAAATATAAAGTACTTCAAAGCACTTTAACCGGTGTCGGGCTTCAATCGATACGACATGATGTGATAATTACAGATAAACATGGTTTAGCCAGAATATCATCTTATACTAAAGATGGAAGTGCATTATTGATAAAGATTGTTAAAAGTTCGTAAATATTTACGATCTATTTTCGATTTAAATCGATTGTTTGATTTCAGCGGGTAGAAATCGCTGCAACACCTACCACGTTACCCAAAACCTTAGCTGCAGTGTAATTCTATTTAACTATTTTGTAACATATTTTAAATATCGGATTGCTTAACAACTCTTCTTCAGTAAAATATAATTTTTATTGTTAAACATTTAAGGTTAAAATAAGCAATTCAATTTTAAAAGGGTGCGCATATAGACAATTGTATGTCTTCAATATTTGTATATTATGGCAAACAATACTATCAAATTTTGAAATTTAGCAAATATTTGCCCAAGTTGGTGCATTATTCATGATATTTGCTTGTAATAATTTAGCGTAGAATGGAGCATAAATACAGTCTTTTCATAAAGACAATTAATCTTTCTTTTGATTATATTATTTTAAACGTAAGTATGATAGCATCCTACTATTTGGTCGATCCGTCATATCAATTTTGGTTGAGAAATAAAAGCTATCTACCTGTCGTACTTATATTTAACTTAATATGGCTATTATCTACAAATTTAACAGGTCTTTATGAACAGGTCCTTAATAAGGATTCTGTAAGAACTTTCAAGGGGGTTATTCAAACTTATATGTTTTTTGTTAGTATTATTTGCTTTACAATTATTTTTGTAGTAGGCACCAAATCTTATTATACAACAAGAGAATATTTGTTTTTTTCATTAGCAATTTTTGGAGGATTATTAGGCATATGGAAAATAATCTTTTTAAGTATTAGATATAGCGATCGAGCTTCGCTTATTGAATCACGAAAGGCTGTCATTATAGGCGGTGGTAAGAGAGGAAGAGATCTAAAAAAATTTCTCGATAACAATCCAGATAGAGGGTATAAAATCTTAGGCTTCTTTGACGATGCAAAATATGCTAATTATCAAGATATAAATATTAAACATCTGGGTCAAACTTCAGATTGTCTCGCTTACGCAATCACAAATCAAGTTAGTGAGGTGTTTTGTACTCTTCCAAGTACTGAGCAAGTCATAATTCAGCAGTTGATGATGGAAGCAGATAAGCATTTAATTCGATTTAAGTTCATTCCGGACTATTACGATGTAGGAATCAAACCTACTTTTATCAGCAGTTTTGGACATATGCCTATAATATCTATCAGGCCTGAGCCATTAGAAAACATTCTAAATAGATGTCTTAAACGGACTTTTGATATCGTTTTTTCTTTTTTTGTTATAGTTTTCTTATTTAGTTGGCTTTTCCCAGTTTTAGCAATTTTGATTAAAATGCAGTCAAAGGGCCCTGTCTTTTTTGTTCAAGAGCGCTCAGGGCGAGATAACCAATCCTTTAATTGCTTTAAATTTAGAAGCATGAAAGTAAATGAATTATCAAATAGTAAGCAGGCAACTAAAAATGATGACAGAATTACTCCTATCGGGCGATTTATGCGTAAGACTAGCATAGATGAATTGCCCCAATTTTTTAATGTTTTATTAGGCAATATGTCAGTAGTAGGGCCCAGACCGCATATGATCAAACACACTGAAAAATATTCAGAGTTAATCGATAAGTTTATGGTTCGTCATTTTCTTAAACCAGGAATAACCGGATGGGCACAAGTAAATGGATTTCGCGGTGAAACAAAAACCACTGATGATATGTTAGGTAGAATAGAAGCTGATGTATGGTATTTAGAAAATTGGTCGTTTTTGCTGGATTTGAAAATTGTTTTTCTTACATTCTGGAATGCTGTCAACGGCGAAGAGAATGCATATTAACACTAAAAGAGTTTGTATATGATGATTATGAAAAAATTGTTAATCTTCATTGGTAATGAGTTTCAATCTCTAAATAAGTAATCTTCATTAGGTAGTAATTAAGTCAATGAATGAACTCCCTTAGTAAAGGCCAAGAAATGCATTGGAATGAGGCCTTTTAAAACTTCGCTATCTTAATTAAAATATCCTTTAAAGCGCGCTTGGCGGCATTATAACCGCACATGGCATGTACGCCTCCACCCGGCGGGTTTGATGATGAACAAATATAAAGGCCTTTGGTTGATGTTTTATAAGTCGACCAGCGTCGGGCCGGGCGGATATATAACTCGCCAAGATCAATGATGCCACCGTTATATCGCCGCCAATATAGTTGGGGTTATGCTCATGCATCTGGCCGGTATTAAGGGTATGACATGCCAGTATCCTATCCTTAAAACCGGGCCAAAGCGCTCTACCTGCTTAACAATAATGGACGTCATATCTTTTATGGATTCATTAGGCACATGGCAATACGCCAAACGGTGTGTTTGCCTTCCGGCGCACGTGTAGGGTCGTACAACTTTGCTGAGCCGACAATACGTAAGGTTTTTCACAATGGATGCCTGCCGCTGATGCTTTTTCGAAGATTTCGATTTCTTCTATTGTATCGCCTAAATGCACGGTACCTGCCTTGCGGCAATCTTCGGCGGTAAAAGGTGTACCCCCCTTAGTTCGGACGGGTATTTTATAGACGTATTAATTCAAGAATATCTACACAGTTTAGCCGCTTATATAGGTCTGCCGTCATACCTCCCGATGCTTCATGCGGTCTAGTGTAATTGTAATCTTCCATCCATTCATCAGCTAGTACCTGCACCTGGTTGATGTCTTCAAATAAGTAAGCATCCAGTATGTTTTACCTGAACGTTCTATTGAACCGTTCGATATAGCCGTTTTGCATGGGCTTTCCGGTTTCGTGAATTGCACAGTTATACCTCTACTTTCACACCAATCCTTAAATTCCTTGCTGTTAAAGTCCGGCCGGTTATCCACTCTGATACAGTTTGGTTTACCTTGCTCATGAATGGTTCGCTCCAATATCTGAATTACCCGCACGTCTGGTATAGTATAGGCAGCTTCCACGGCAATAGCTTCTCGATTATAGTCATCGATAATATTCAGCGTTCGGAACATTCTCTTGTTCATCAGCACATCGCACATAAAATCCATCGACCCAGATATCTCAATTCTGTTCAGGCACAACCAATGGCACTTTAACGCGTGCGGGCACGCGTCTGCGCATCTTTTGGCGGCGATTCATGCCTGGCAGCAGGTAAACTCGTCTTACACGCTTATAGTACCATAGCAACCCTTGCTGGCGGATTCGGCTGTAATACAGATCCTGGCCCTCTGTGGGTTGCTTTTCAGACAATTCCAGCACTTATCAATCGTCTCTGAGTCATCTCGACGTTCATGATAATACATGGATTTGGGCAGCTTTACTACCCGGCAAGCCCTACTAATCCTTACTGACGGAACCCTATTAAGTAAGCACATGTCCTTGCGCTGGCAAGGCTTAGAACTTTTTTGAAAGTACGTCTTTTAAAAATGCTATGATCTAAAGCCAGCTCAGCGTACATATGCTTCAGCTTCCGGTTCTCTTCCTCCAGCTCTTTTAGTCGCTTCAATTCTTGGCTGTCCATACCGGCATACTTTTTACGCCAGTTGTAAAATGCAGATTTGTGTACGCCTAATTCGCGGCATACGTCGTTTAGCTCACGGCCACCTTCATACTCTTTGATGGCCTTGACAATCTGTGCTTCGGTAATAATAGAGTTCTTAATCGTTTGACTGTTTAAAGTTAAGACTTTTTGTCCTTTAAACAGTTCGGTTTTTAGGAGGGGTTACGCGACAATTTATACAGTCTTGATTCTTGGAAGCATACTACTGTAATCAGAATGATTAAAGCCAGCTTTTAGGATGAAGAGGTTAGGGTGCTGTAAGGCCACAAAATACAAGCAGCTTTCGAGGCTTGCAAGCGTGATCTAGATGTCGATAAGAGTCACGTAATGAAGGGTAGCAATTGATTTTTAAAACTTTAAAGTTGGTTGCCTGTATTTCATTTTATGGATTCACTACTTTATCGGTTTAGGTAATGAATGTGGCAAGTAGTGTCAAGCGCAAGTAACCTAGAGGTAGAAATCTGGGAGTTATTACGGCATCCATTACTGGATACTTTAGATTTAGATATTGATGATGAACCTGCGGGAGACATTAGTTTAACAATGATTACAGTGACAGGTAATATGACGGCACACTGAACAGCTATGACCAAAAAGAAATTGCCCGCGAAATACAACCTGTATACAAGTGAAGAAAACAATAATTTAACCGGTTCCGAAGGCTTTATTTTTCTATGGGCACAAAACGAAGAAACCACCGTAGTTGAAGTGGTTCCGAACGAAAGCCATTTTGGAATTAAGATAAAGGTGAGTATATTGTTGACATCCAACGGGATGATGAAACTGAAACTTGGTCAATGGTAAACTACGAGCTTGATACTGCCTTGATTCAGGAGATTGGTAGGAAGATCGATGAGATTGGTAGGAAGATCGATGACAAGTTTATATAATAATTAATTATACAGATGAAAATAAAATTAAAACTATTATGTGTTATTACTTGCATTATTTCCTCTTGCGGAAAAAACCACGAAGCACCAAAATATAAAGTGACTGTTGAAGCCTATCTTGACAGTGTGAAAATCAACGCCAATATTGCTTTTCTCCCAGAAACTCAAGCAGCTTTTAACAACACTAAACTTGATTTATCATCGTATTTTACTGATGGTTACAACCCCAGCAATGGTTATAATGTAAGTTCTAGAACCGTAGAATTACAAGCAGGAACTTATGATATTTCCATACAAATTGTAAAGGGCACTTCAAAGCTAGCGGCCGGGACATATGCAGTCAAAAGGATAGCCTTAAACGATACAACTAAAAATTTGACTTATAAGATGCTGTTTGATTCTAATCTTTCTGGAGATAGACAACCTTGGAAAGATCTCGAGCCTTTAGATTAGGTCATCACTATAAAAAAGCTCGATCAATTTACGGTAGCTATTGTTAAAAGATAAACCTGTGTGTGCACGTTACATCCTTTCAGAAAGATATCTTAGAAGCTTATGCTGCTGAGCTTGCCGAGCCTTTTACCCCCGACCATTAGCGCATGGAGAACCGAACCAATGCCGGTAATTACTACTGACGAACGGGATTTAATTTAAATGATGCACTTTCAAAATGCTGAAGCGGAATATTTTGCACTTAAGCGAAAAGTAGTACGACACGTCACAACGCAATAGCCAGTGAGTTAACGAGCCTGATGCACAAGAAAGTTTTAACCAGGTATACAGCTGGTTAATTGAATATAGGGATATTTAGTTATAAAATAAGAAATGTGTATCTTAGTAACTCAAAGTCGGGTTAGATGTCAATTAACCTTTCTAAGATTTAAGCAAAAAGCCCGGCACAGCGAGTGTTCCGGGCTTTTATTTTACTTTAGATACCCAGATGTATAAGTATGAAGGAGGAAAATAACTCAAAATATTTACCTTTACCTCATAATAAGGTTGTTGGGGAACAACCTGGCTAATTTCAATAATGGGAAAGCCCTGGCAGCGAGTGTCCGGGGCTTTATTATTATCAACCTTTAGGCTTTCCAAATCGTTGATTTACGAGAAGTATTATACCGACAATTAGCATTGGCAGCCAAGTGATGTAAGCATAAAAACTAAAGTCTTGAATTTTTGAACTAATGCCCATTCGAATCAAGCGACCAGGAAAAAAAGCAACAGCGTGCAGGCAAACGCCTACTATAAAGATTATGATTCCTAAGACTCTAATGCCACTCATTCAAAACAAAATTACATAATTAAAATATTCTTCCTTCCAGATCAAGACTCAATTTTGCCTCGGAATTCATGTAAGGTTAATTTTGAATATGTATAATTGTGAGAGTAATAAAAAATTTAGTGTGCGGATTACGGCAGCGATTGCTTAGTGACCCTTTTTTAAGAAGAGTGTTTTGAAATTACCTACCTTAGCACCGTAAGATATCCATTCTTACGTGATAAGGTTTAGGTTTGAAAGCCCCGGCAGCAAGTGTTGGGGGCTTTCTATTTTACTTCGAATTAATTTGCACAATTGTATTGATACGAAGGGATTGTTATGCAACTCTACCGTCGGACACCTTGACGGATATATACCCATTCACTTCCACATAACACGCTTTTTGCAGTCTTACTATATGGCTTTTGCTTGTGCCAATTTCATTTTGTAGTTTTACTTCATGGGTTAAGAATTTACTGTAACAGATTCGCGAGGCATAGAATAGACGGTACAAAATATTTCAAGCAGTGGGAAATCATTTGTACTCTCTCGAAGAAGCTATAGTCATTATTCGGAGCTGACATTTCATTCTTTGATAGGATTTGCACTATAGTTTGGCAAAGAGCCATGGTGGCGCCTTATGATTTCAACCTAAAAGAAATCGCTAATTTAATTCGCACACATCTCAACTTTTAGAGATTTTCCTCAACAATCTTTCCAAGTACAATACACCTGGTACCATCTTCAAGATGCTTTAATAAACTCATATCAATATACTATAGATTGTAATTGGCGTTTCAAACTTCCAAGGCTTTTAAAACCTCCCTTAGATTGAATCATAGTCACTTTAAACAATCATAAATGCTATTGGGCTATAATAAAATGGTTCTTTATGGAAAGCTTAAACTATTATTTTTCACTATGATACTTAATCTTTGCGCTCAATTAGTGCAGGGGCAAATCATAAGAGGCAAAGTATATGAATTAGGTACAAAAAATACAATCGCATCTGCCAAAATCACAATAGAACACAAAGTTGAATATACGGACACTGACCGTGTAGGCAGTTTTCAATTGATGGCATCTATTAATGATTTATTTATTATTTCCGCAGCGGCTATAAGCCCGACACTGTACTGCTTTTTAAATTCAAGCAAATTTACTTGCAGCAAATTGAACGTCTGCTTTCAGAGGTAAAGGGTACTGCAAACTACGCATCAAACTTAAACCACTGAAAGATCAAGATCCTGATTTTCATAACCAAACGGTAAAAAAACAAATGGATGATGACGGCAAATATAAAAGGTGAATTGATGTTCCGCGTATGATATTGGAAAAAAGATAAGAAAAAAAAGAAAAAGATTAAAAAAATTATTGACGACTTAGAGACAGATATAGATAAAATATTTTGCAAGGACACGGTGCAAAAATAGATACATGTTGTCGATAAAGAAATTAATAGTTTTATAGACAAAAATAAGCCAAGTTTGGCGGTTTGTAGAGACAACGCGTTCAACATACTGTCTTATTTAAATACCGCCTATAAAAGCTTTAACAGGCTCTCGGCAGAGGAGCGAATGCAATTCAAGGTCTTCTTACCATATAATTACCTGCTGCTTTATCATAAAGGTGGATAGTATCGTCCTTTAAATCTAACCGATATGAGTAATTGCCGCAACACCATTGCGGCCGCGGATGCACTTACCGTTAGGCTTGCGCACCGCGCTGCATAATTTGTTTTAAGATGTGGTGATGTAAGGCGATCTCCGCGGTAAAGATATTCCATTGTATGGTATCATTGAACAAGGTAAGGCTCTCACTGAAAGAGATAGCCTTACTATACAACCAATGTGCTATACCGACTGATTGTTGGTTACATAAGTGTTTGTGCTATTGGCAACATTGATGTCGTAAACTGTAGCGTCAATAAAACTGTTATATGTTATAATCAAACGGTCAACGGCCCTTTTTGACCAAACAACTATTGATACATCTTTAACCGTGTTTCCGCAGAAAAATATATCTTTAGTATTAGTGCTGTCCATTAAAAATGCATTCCCTTTTTTGTTCGCCACTATTACATCACTCATGATCTGGCCGCCTTTATTTGTATCCGGATCGTACGGCTGTGAAGCAACAACTTCTCCACCGTCGAAGGTGTTATCAAGAATGAAGAGTTTTTGCATTAAAGGATCTCCGGAGGTAGATCTGATGGACTTAAATTGAATGGCATAGTAAGGAAAAGTACTGTCCGCGTTGGGATCAGGAATTTCATTATAGTACTGGAAACTATTGCCTGCAATGTTCAGGTTCTCTACCGCAGTGGTAGTGTCAAACGTGATCCCGGTTTGTATAATCCCATTAATTTGGTTATAAAGGATATTGAGGTTATTGATCTTAGCGTAGCTACCAGGAATAGATGGTATGCCTGATTTAATGTAAATAGATCGGCGAGTTGATTTGATATATCAACCTGCACCGGGGTTCCATTTTTATCCAAGCCAGGCAAAATGGTGTGTGCTTAGTATTCCCTTCAATGGTCAAATTGTCAATGTTGTTATCTATTGCCTGCACTACAAGGCCGGCAAAGTACAGAGAAACCATTTGATCTTGCGTATCCTGGATTGGCAGTTTTAGAACGTTGAGTTGGTGATTGTACAAACAGCTACACACTCAAAATACAAGGCCTCATTATAAGTGTTTTTTAACAACAACCTTGTCAATAACAATACCGGTACTTACTATAGCTGGAGTTGGATCTGGAGGGGTGTCACAGGGCACGTAAATGCCATACAGTTGTTTGTAATATCCGGCTGAATAATTCCTGATGTAGCTTTGAGGAATCGTATACGGGTTTGATGGATAGCCGGATCATAACTGACTTAATTACCATCAAGGGTTAGATCTTAAATTCTGACGCCCACGGTACCAGCCGTTACTCTTAGTATTTGGCAAGATTGGGGAATTTGATGCGCCACTGAACATCGTTTTCCTTAACGTAGCTTTACCTTTTATTGTTATAGATCTTCTGATAATTAGGTTCGATACAGAATACATCTTACCATCTGAAAAGATTAAAGTTCCTCCAGCTACTACTGCGTTAAGAGCTCTGTTTATTGCCACGCTGGCTTCATCAGGAGAGGTATTACCGAAAAAGGATCTGATGGATTCGGGATTACCGGGGCATCAAACAACCTACGTAATAGGTTTTGTTTTCAACAATCCGTCGCCAAACGTAATTGTCCGAGTTTTTTAATATAGTTACCTCATTTGCGGTTGTGTTTGGCTCAGGAGATGAGGAGCGTTGCCAAAAGCCTGTTTTACCTGTGTCGGTAGAATAATAAAGGTCTGTTATGTGGTTGCTGCCGTAAGCGCTTTTATCTCGCTTATTGTTGCAGAGGTGATGCATTTGCCACAAATAAGTATTTTAAGTCTAATGATTGTAATGAAATTTATTAATGTTAAAGTCAGATGTAGGCTTATTAAGTTTAATGCCTTTTGGTATTTCAGATTCAGAATAACTGTTGCCAAAAAAGAGCTACCTAATGAATGACTGTCGGTCATACTTAATAGGTTAGCCAAAATCCAAATGCTATATTTCTTTTGCCCTTGTCATCATTGTCGATGGCCTAGACAGACGAATGTCCGCGTACACAGTCAGTGATATTAACCTCTCCGAAAATAGCAGACTTGATGCCTTTGAAGTGCCACCCTAGAAATTCGTCAAAGCTATAAATTTGCTCACTTGCTACGATTTAGCGCCCTTTATAGCTTTATTGCAATCATCCGTCAATACGCCATTTCGGAGCTATGTTATGTATCATTATTCAGAAGTCTAATACACGTGCACCTGAACCGGATATTACCGCTGAAAGCCGTAAGCGAGAATGATAATAATTATTTTTACACAAATACCTAAAAGGTAAATGGAAACAATCGCAATTGCAGGGTTAAGTGTCGCGGTCTGGCTTCAGCAGGATATTGTCCATGTCATCAAGGAGAGCTTGTTTGTATTAATTGATAGTCTATTTGAATTGCATTCCATTCATACAAACACCTAAACTCTCCGATTTTATGTTTGATTATAACATCGCTGGCAACATAAAGAGGGAACCTAAAAATTTTCACCATATAAAAAATTTTATATCACAATATAGATTTAAAAAAATTGAGGATGGGCCAGGCGGCGTGAGGAACCTTTATAACTGCCGCTGCTATTTGCAGTACTCATGAAGCGCTTTAATCTATTTTAAATCGTTGGTATACCTCCTCAATCTTTTTTAATAAAAAACTAACCTTATCTTTCAATAGAATCACAGATTCTTCATCCGCTTTAAACTCGCTTTTGTATCGTGCTTCTGCGTAAACTGACTGAAGTATTGTAAATAATCTTACACCTTCGACGGTATCAAGTTCAAGCACATCTTTGATTTCATCTGTAAAGAGTAAGGTCATCTTTATTTTTCTTGCAAGGCTATGTCCGTTAGTACGGTAGCCAAGTACCGCCATTATAATTCCAATGAGGCTGCTTTCAGCTGCCTGATGTAAACAAAAGAGAGCTAAATTGTAATTTGCATCCTCAATATATGTTACCGCGCCTTTTATAAAAGCTTTACCCTGATTACCCCATCTGTTCCAATTAAGCTGTGCTCGCTCTATCCATACGGTGTTGTTTATGGCATGTACGTCTGTAAGTTCCACATCGGCTGCTCTATAAATATTAATGCTTTTGTGAAGCGTATTATGCCAGAAGCGTCTACCCTTAGTTAATGCCTCTTTAGCACTGGCAAGCTTATGGACTATAGCAAAAACTGATGCTAAGCATCGACAATTATCTTCTATTTTATTAGCAATCTCGTGTTCCGGCGTTTTCTCCTTGTCATCAATTAGTACCAGTAGATAATAAGTAAAGGGATCAGGATGTGTACCAATCAGGTACATCATGGATACCGAAGGCACACGTTCTATAATGAGATTCTTTACTTCCTCAATACCTAACTTTTCAGCTTTCGTCAATTCAGGGTTAATGCCTTTTAAGGGTGAAAGCCCTCCGGCATTAGTTGTAGTAGTCAAACCTTTATCAACTCTGCTTTTCCCTGAAGAATTGTGTGTTATAGTATCATCCGTTTCTCGCTGGTGAATAAGCCAAGCTGCCGAATAAAGCTTACGGATATTATCATAAACGTCTATGATCTTGCCAGCCATCATAGTTTCGTCAGCTGCACTGTTATACAATGCAGCGTGCAGCCATTCCTTCAAATAGTCACGATAATCCTGTGGGCTGATCCTCTTGAAGCACTTTTTGATTACCTTGTATGGATTAATCAGTTCTTTTGCAGAAAGGTTTTTTGGGAAATAGATCCAGTCCTTTTTTTCCTGCTCAATCTGCTCTTCGGTAACATCCTCCAATTTAGGCCACCTGTCACTATTTTTAAGCAATAATAGATGCATGGCTTCAATCAGTTGCACTGTTTGATCGTAGATGAATAACACATGACCAGGGCCGTGCCGGTCTTTATAGAACTTGTCATTTAATACGTAATACCGCCATTCCTTTAAATCCTGACGGTGATCTCTCGGCCAGCCAGAACTAAAGAAGTCGGTGATGACTTTCAATGGATTTACAATCTCACTAAAACGCAAATGTTTGGGATACTGCTCCCATGGTGTGATGGTGCCTAAATACATGGTCATGGTCTTTATGCCGCATTGTTGCTAACAAGACAAATGACCACATGAGCAGATTTCTAACCTATTCTATAGCTTTCTAACGAAGTACATCAGCGGAATAATTTATGCTTGTTTACCCGCATAAAATCAGGTAACTTGAAATTTTAAATTTTCATACATTTGCTTAACCAACCGTTTTGTCATGAGTACAGCTACCGATGCACCAAAAAATATTCACCAAGGCCGCAATGTGAAACGTTTTCGCGAAATGCTGGGGTTGAAGCAAGAGGCGCTTGCTATAGCGATGGGTGATGACTGGAGCCAAAAGAGAGTGTCCTTGTTAGAAGCAAAAGAAACTATAGAGGAAGATATTCTCGCTCAGGTAGCCGCTATACTTAAAGTACCCGTTGAAGCCATCAAAAACTTTGACGAGGAGACAGCTATTCATAACATACAAAATAACTATGATAATGCAGTTATCCACGGTGGTCCTACTGTTAACTACAACTGCACATTCAACCCTATAGATAAACTCATCGAATTATTTGAAGAAAATAAAAGGCTGTATGAGCAATTGTTAGCCAGCGAACGCGAAAAGGTTGAACTTTTAAAAAGCAAAAGTTAGTTTTTATATACGTGTAATTTGGCTTGAGAAATCCTATCAGTTGCCTTTAAGTTTATCAATGCTCAATGTCAGTTCTTCTTCCATTTTATCGCTGTAACCTTCGAATGTCGTTATAATAATCCCGTTTTTATCAATCAAGTATAAATCAGCCGTACCAAGGGTTCTACAGTTTTTTTGA
Source organism: Mucilaginibacter sp. FW306-07-L (assembly GCF_058782065.1). Lineage (NCBI taxonomy): Bacteria > Pseudomonadati > Bacteroidota > Sphingobacteriia > Sphingobacteriales > Sphingobacteriaceae > Mucilaginibacter > Mucilaginibacter sp. FW306-07-L. The sequence goes on along the minus strand of NZ_JBYSXI010000002.1, from coordinate 827,307 downwards.
GCTTAATGTCTCCTTTATAATTGGAGACTTAATTTTGTTGTCGTCTATGTAATCGCTGATCTGCTTTGCTTTTTCGTCGGAATAATTGCTAATAATTGTAATTTCAGAAGTTTAGTATTTTTCAGCCAGTCTGTTTAACATGGAAATAGCCAGAGGATTAGCGCCATAAGTGGTGGAGCCGAATTCTATAAGTAATATTATTTTGAATTCTTCAGGTGCAAGTTTTTTACCGGTCATATCACATAGATGGCCGGATCGAAGGAGCGACGCTTCCATTTCAAGCATATGCTTATTCTCCACGTCAAAACCACTCTTATTGAATTTAAATATATCAATGTTAGGGGCCTGACCAATTTTGAAATTTACGAAACGCCTTTCATTGAAAACGTTGACCCTGCCAAGGCTGTAACCACCCTTGCTGGCACTACCTGCACCCAATTCTATGTAGAAACCGGCAACAATGTTTTTTATAAAAGTGAAGTTAAGATGAGTAAAATCGTCATTGTTGTTCTCAACCGTATCATAATTTTGACAAACAAACTGTAGCGAAGCTTATGTCCGATTATAGTATCAGGCCGTTGATTAACCTCATGATTTTTGGAAAAGCACAGACTTAAGTTGTTCCAGATAATCGACTAGGGTACTTACAGTTTTTGGATGGACTTGGAATGAGTAAACACTATCTTCAAAATCGAGTGTGTAAAGCGTGTAGTGAATGAATACAGCAAAAACCGGGTGGCTAAAACAATCAACATTGGTCGGATTTTTGAGCCACAATCTTTTGCTGTGCGTTTCTGGTTAAAAATTCGCTGATTGGAATAACAGCGGTATCCTCATCGCTAAAAATGTTTTCGTTTACTTGTATTAGCTGTATAGCTGATAGAGCGAGCCTTTTCTCAAACCTCGTCAGCACGTTTCAAAAGTGACGCAGAATTTTGCTGATAAGGAATAGCCCGATAATCATTAACAAAAAGCTTCTCATACCGCAATTTATGGAAATAGACATTCCCAATTGACTGATATCGCAAATGTTACCTAAGAAATTAGTTCATTTTTATTTATTAATGAATCCGCTCTTGATAGGATACAAAGATTGGTGGTCATTACATCGCTTATACACCCGGACTTGAAAGAAGGTAAACTGTCAATTGCAACGGCGATCGCCGTTGTTTATATACTCTCTTAAGAAAATTCTTTTTTCATTTTTTCAGTTGTGAAGCATTATTTATCTTCTATTCTTCAACAAGCCTCGTCAAAGGAAATAAGATTTCAGTGGTATTAACTGCGCTGCCATAAAGATCACCCGATGTTTCTTATCTTCCTATTTGCGATCATTTAAAAGAAGTTGCCAGCATTAGTTATGGGTTTGCACAAAGGTGCTGACTACTTGACGTTGCAAACTAATTAGTTGCAGGATATACAATGCAGTCACCCTTTTTTTGCACAAAAGGTCTCTTGTATTATTGTTTGTCGTGTTAGTATGTGTGTAAACTCGGAGAGTTTTCCACATATTAACACGTAGGCGCTTTGCTATCCGGTTCTTTACAACTCTCGCTATGTCCGTTTCTACAACCATCGCCTGATTTGATTACATGCCATATTCTTCTTAATATCTACGGGCTACCTTAACAATTATCTTATTTGGCTGTTTCCTAGCAAGTTTTGATAATAGATTTGCATTGTTGGATTTCTTCTTACAGAAACCAAGGGTGCTTTCAATCAAAATTTCTGATCAAAGTTTTACTTTTATAATTTAGTCCTCTTACCTGTACTATTTCTCCGTGCTGTAATTGCTCGGGATTAATCGCACAAAACTGGCTAACTGATCAAACTTCCGAAACCTCCTTATATTACCAAGTTCAGCAAGTATACCACTAGCAATGATTGGGCGTATTTCAGGTATGGTTATTAGTAATTGAAAATAGGTTATAAAGGACTTGGCTACATACTGCCGAAGCTCCCTATTGATCTCTAACCATTCCTGTCTCATAAAGGTAAAGTATCTAAGTTTACTTTGCAAGCTTGATTTTACCGGTAAAATACTTCCATTCAAGATTACCTAGCCACGTGGTCATCCCCTTGCTCCGAGTAGCGTTGTCAAACTTCAAGGGTAACTTTATGCCGTAATTATAATAGCTCACCTTAATCTGGCTTTTAAGTTTACGCATGACTTTGGCTATGTCGTTCTTCTGCCTGAAAGACTTCTAAATTGCTCCTGCGTGCTCATTAGTATGTAGATTCTGGTCAGGTGACCGGATTGTAACTGTTTGGCCAAATTTCTGCAATCCATCCGATCGTTCTTTTGATCTTTGTTTTAGCACTGGTTGGTAGGTCAAAAGAATTAAGCACTTTAACGTTCCAGCCAGCCTATGTTAATCGCCGATGAGAAATAAAACCACAGCAGCATGCATCATAATAACATTCTACAGGATAGTTATAAAGTGCTGATTCACTTATCCAATTAGCGTATCAGGTTCCGATGACATGTTGAACGTTCTAAGCTCGAAGAGGTCCGTCTTGATACTAACCGCCCAGCTCTTTTTATGAACGTCTATTCCGATAAACAACTGTGGTGTCTGCATAAGCTTAATGTCTGGTTTTAAACAAAGCTACTACATAAATACTTGACGGTTTTCCTGCGTAGCAACCTTTGTGATGGCGGTGCTGTGACCTTTTCGTTATATATGTGCAGGGGCTGGCAAACGTTAATGAGTTACGAATACTCGCTGCGTGAGGGTGGGAGAGACTGATCGCGCAATGAAACCCGGCGCGAAGCGTGGTGCAATGTAGTAATCTGCCGTAGATACAAGGGATGACATTCAAACTTCTACTTACCTGACTTTACCTTTTCCAGCCTTTGCCTAGCCTCTCTTTGTTGCAGGCCGGCTTGATGTGCTTCCGCTTCGGCTGCTCGGATTGCCTGTTGTCTAGCCATAGCCTTTTCTGCTTGCTGTATAAACCCATTGGGGTCTTTAGTTAGCTTCGCTTCAATGGTTTTCGAAACTTGGGGATATAATGCTCGCACCAACCAAAAGTTATAAGCCTCACTGTTTAACCGGCTATTCTGATGATTGAAGTAAAGCGCTATTCCTACAGAACCGGTAGTTATCAAAAAGGCGATCACGACACCAATGATTAAGCTCTTTGACCAGGCACCGAAATGGTGCGTATTCCTGATAGTAATAACCTTGGGCATATTGGCAACTATCTTTGTCACCTCATCTATGTTGGCCTGTATCTTACTTTCATCGTAACGTCGATTTGCAGTTTCTACACGAGCAGCGATATTTTCCAACACATTTAGGTATTGTTCTAAAAAGGTCTTCAGGAATTCTGCCATACCAGTCTCAAGTATGTCCATCCTGCCTACTAGGCCTTGGAATAACTCTTCCATCATCGTTACTTTTCTTCTATTTCTTGGTGTTGCATAACATTTTGTTTAAAGCTGATTGTCTATGTTATTCATTTCAGCCGCGGCCTTTTTGTCTGCTGCTGCCGTTACGGTATTTATAGGCTATTGCAATACCTTGCTTAACCAGCTTTGCTTCCAATTCTTTATAGTTGTTGGCTGTTTTCATAATGTTCCTGTAGTTCTGCCCTTACTGCATCTCGGATGCAGCGGCTCAGGGCTTCGTCGTTTATGATCGTCATGTCGCAAATAAAAGTAATAAAGAGGCGCGGTGATGACCACGCAGGTTTGCGTGGTTAAATTGATGAAGTTTACAGTAAGAAATTATCCCCCTAACAACTTGTGAAAAAAGAACTATAGCTGTTTAGTTCAAGTTAAAGTAAAGCATCACATAAGGCCATATCAAATCCTCCGCTTCTTCGCAGGTACGATATTAAACAGTTGCAAATCTGCTGGTATAGGGGAATACTTCGTCAGCGGCTTTTTTCGGTTTGCAGGAAAATACCGGCGGATAGTTTCGTGATTAATTTCCTTTCCGCCTTCCCGGAAATTTTTAGCAATCATTTTGGTCCACACAATCTCGGTTTGGGAAAAGATCAGTTCTTTACCTTCATCGGGTAAGATCAGTTCGCGCATCTTCTGACATAGGTCTAGGAAGGTTAACACGTACCCATCGGCAATGTTAATGAATTCCTTAGTCTCCAGTTTTCGTGCATCTGTCAATTCTTTTTTCAAGGCTTTGATTTCCAGTGACTGCTGTTGTATCTGGTCATATTGCTCCGCAATAATCTCCGGCAAGGTTTTCTCCGTATGCCAGCGGTCAATGGAGTTCAGGTATTTCTGAAACCTAGTGAGTATCGCGACCAACTCTACATCCAGTGCATGACTGGAATGAAAAGGATCTTTCTGCTCGATAAATTGGATACGTCGCTGCACGATCTGCCAGACGAATGTAAAAAACTCTTGCTCACCGTCCGGCTCCTTGGAAAGGAAGTATTCTAGATGATGCTTGTAATACGACGAATACTCTGGTTCCGGCAAATCCAGAAGTTTGCGGATAAAGAGGTTGTCTTCGTAGCCGCGTTTTAATCCGGTTAATATCCCTATGTCGTATTTGTGCGGATTCAAATCAAACGGTTGGCGTGCTTTGAAATATTGGTTAGGCATACGTAAACGATTATTGGAATAATTAGTAAGTCAAAAAATAGTTTCGTCTTAATTAAAAGGAAATTAGGACATTATTTCTACAACCAGTTAGCTTTACGGGAATCCATAATAACTTGTTTCAATTTTGTAGATATCTTTTTACCTATGGTTTGGTAATAAATTGTTTACATAATTGAAGCGTCTTGGTCAAATTTGAAAATACAAAAGCAATGATATATATTAAGATTATACCATAATAGAACTTAAATTGCATTCTATCACAATTGATTATACTAGACAAATTCATACAAAAGCGTGTTTTCTATATTACCTAGGAAAATACAGATCGACTTCAAATTGAACGTCTAATGACTTTGGTTGAAGGTCACCCGTATTTCAATAATATCACAAACGCCTTTGTAGCCCTTCCCTAGTTCAAATACTGTAGCCTTCGCACTGAACATGAATTTAAAAACAGGCAATCTCGAAAAATTTTTAAAGTTTCGTTAAAATGCCCCCCTGCCAATGCCATGACTGAAAAGAGTCGTAGCAATACAGATAAAAATGGATGAGTAGGATGGCGATACTAATAGCTGGGTAAAGTCGATCACTTTACGCTGCTTGTTCGTTTATGCGTTTGCTTTGAATTGTTCTTAAAATATAACCCTCATTTTCTTTTTCTCGTGAACTCATAAGTCGTTAACTTTTAGGGTCCCGATGTGCAAAAGGAATTGAGGAATGATTGATGCCCTAAAAGCTTTCGGCTAATTCTGGCAACCACACCTAGATTTGTAAATACAAAAGTAGTTACATCAGGATTGCAATTGCTCCGATGCTGTCCGAGTCGGAGTAAATTTTGTCCTATCTCTCGGAATTTGTGCCATCATTTTGAAAGGATAATCGTTGTGAGTTCATCTATAGACACTAATACTAAGCATCATTTACAAACCTTGCATCGATGTTAATTAAGCGTTAACGGCCTCTAAAATGGCATGTCTGGCTTTTTAATGGACAGAGCGGGTTTCGGTGTCGCCTATGTTTGTCTCCAATTGTGTTATTTGAGTCTTATTTCAAACATATTGATCTCAGTTATGGTAACAAGGTTGCCGTTACTTCAACCATATATCTGTCTATATCGTTTTACGCGACTTCGAAAAAGAATTTTGCAACAATGCTTGGAAAATCCACTCACCTCACTTCAAGTTATGACAAAGAAAGTGGTTTACACATTTTATCGGATGATGAATATAAAAGGGCGCCTTCATGTATTTCGGGCTTACGCGGCAAGGAACTGGCTGACATCACGAAAGCGACAGAACTAAGTTGAAGAATGGCGTATTCATTTTTAAAACTTTTTTGCTTCGTGAAAGTTATAAACTGCGATATCGCTGTTAGCTGAAGTAACCGTTTGAAACAAATTAACGACCCGAGAAGCATACGGTTGGTCGTTTTCATGATCAACGTATGTCAGTTTAAATAAGCCGCCGTTTTGGAATTTATCCAGTTTGGCATGATAAAAGACACCAACAGTCGGTACTTCCAAATATTCCTTGGGGTCTTTTTTCAATAATAGTACACGCATGCGCAAATATATAAAAGAACTCAACACAAATACTTAAAAGCACACGTATGACGCGGAGCATATACCGTCATGGGTATTAATTTGTCGCAGTTAGTGAAACAACCGTGAAGATTATTACATTATACTAAAGCATCTGTAAGAGCAGTGGTCACTTAGCTGAAATGATTGATTGACATTATGCCTTGGGCCACTATCATTGTTAAGCTATTAAGGGGTATAAGCTTATACTGAAGCTGCAATACGCCTGCGATCTCATAAATGCAGTACTTATCACGATATTCTTTACCGAAAATATACTTGAGCATATACCATTGACCAGCGATTGGCTTAAATTCCTGAACTGATTTGGCCTGAGTTAACATCGGGTCGATAGTTTTATCGTACACAATACGAGTTCCGACTGGTAACGTCTGCTTATTATTATCAATTGCATACAGAATGTCAGCCAGCCTTGATCCTTCATGGCCAAAAAATAAATAGTTATATGTATAAACGTCTAAATAATAAATTTTGATAAGCAGTGTCGTGTCTGCTGCAACGGCATGGGGCAAGCCCTGAGCTGTTTCTCTGTTGTAGCAAGGCCTTGAACCTAAAGGACACTTATGCCGTAACTGCACACTCGATCGTGTTGATCTTTATTGCTGCCTACTAGTTAGAGCTTGTTTAGCTTTTCTTTTTTCCTTTTTTTTTGATCCGGTATTCGGTTTTATATTGTTTTGAAACCCTGCGAATACGCCCGCTGTTTTTTTTGGTAAATTTCGGTTGATTCCTCTACCTCTTTATCCTTTGCTTCTGATAATATTGTGTTGGAATTGTGGCAGTATAGTAAGTTTATGGGTTCTTTGAGGCGGGATTGAATTTTGGGAAAGCTTAATTCTCGATCAAGAGCCGATCCCTTAATATGCAGAGAACCTTTTTTAAAGACGATGCCTCTTATAAAACCATCTCCTGTTGAAGTTACAAGAGTAAATGAGATATCGAGAGCCGAAAGTTTCTTGCTAAAATCTGGCCAGTCAATAGTGTCTTGAAGCGCAGAGTTGATAGCATCATATAAATCAAGTTTGGTCCGTTCCCAGCCCTTGACAGATTGGCGATTGATTAGCGCTTTACCTTCACCGGGCTGATATCCAAACCGATTATTCATTGCCTGACTTACTTGCAATGCCTTGATCCAGCCGAAAGAATGGCTGATAGTTTTGCCGTCGTTATTTACACGATTGTAAATCAGGTGTAAGTGTGGGTTAATTGAGTCATTATGTCGCACTACTACGAACTGAGTTTGTTGAATACCCAGTTCCCGCAAGTATTCCTTTGCCCTGTCCAGCATAACCTTATCGTTCAATAGCGGCAAATCAGCTAGGTTCCAACTAATGATCAGGTGGCCGACAACTTGATTCAACTCTGGCCGCATGCGACGTTGCAGATTAAAATCTTGGGTGAGGGTGCGTACGCTTTGAATGCGTACGCCTTCCGCGTATAAAATCCGAGCTCCGGTCTTGTTGACCACATAGCGTAGGCAGTTACCAAAATTACTACCGCGTTTAAGCTTGCCGATCATGTTTGATGAATTGATTAAATAAGTCGTTGATCTTAACGATGGTAGAATGACATTTTAGGGCGAAAGATGGTAACGCTGAAGCATCGGCTAAGCGTGCTAGCTGTAGTAACGCGTTTGATAGATCAGACAGTGAACGGAACCAACTTGCTTCCTCCGGTTTTAGCCGGGCAACAATCCTGGTTTTTTTCGCTGATTTACGGATCCATTCACTCTTACTAATTCCGGCATCTTTCGCTTTTTTGGCAATCAGTTGATATTCAAGATCCGTCACATAAAAAACAAGTTTTTTGTGTTTTATGACAGTTTTTTTCGGTCTGCCAGCTGAACGTTTCCGAGCAGGCCCAGCGTATAAATTGTTTGGGTTCATTTCTACCTCCCTGATGTGATGATATTGTCATTGGATCCACTTTTGTGTCTAATTTAATCTCCTTGGTGGAATTCTCTTTTTGTTCATTTGTTCTTGCTTTCATGCATCGCGCAGCTAATTTATCGTGATGCTGTAAAAACCACAAATTAAAGGAAAACGAACTTGTGGATTTGACCACGTAATTTCTCGTGGTCAAATTCATCGTTGATCAATCAATTATTATGAAATGATTTTGCCGAGTCATTATACTACGCAGAGTCGTACCTTGCTCTGGGCTTCATTTTCAGTCAGTTCGGAATGGGAGAATAGTTTATTGGTTAAGATTGTCAGGTATATATGAACTCCTTAAATTTAGAATATACTATGACAGAATACTTTATACAGCCTCACAATACATTCATAATACTAATGAGCTTGGCAAATCATAGTTGAATATGGAGTTGTTACTCGTGCCTTCAGACGCTCGTCGGGTAACAGGTTATTTATAAACTTCTTTGTTTAATATTTGAGGCATTTGTCGCTGGGAGAGTGCTGCGATAATATTGTTTGCAGCTAATATCGACATACGCGTCCTTGCTTCTACAGTTGCGGAACCGATATGTGGTAAAATGCAGACATTGTTCATATGAAGAAGCGGATTGTCAGGAGACATAGGCTCAGGGTTGGTAACATCTAGGCCGGCTCCCCAGATCATTTGCTGTTGCAAGGCGGTAATCAGAGCTCCTTCTTGATGAATGGCGCCTCTGGATGTATTGATAAAGATTGCGTTTCGTTTCATGCTGCGAAAGGCGTTTAAATCAAAGATTTCTCTAGTGTCTTGTGTCAGTGCGCTATGAACACTCAGAACATCACTATTGCCTAATAATTGACGAAATGGCACGAATTCAGCACCAGTTTCCTGTTCCAATGCCTCGTTTCTTGACCTATTATGATAAATCAAATTCATTTGGAAATAAGCTTTACATTTCATAGCCAAGTTACTGCCAATTCTGCCAAGTCCAAATACACCAAGAGTTTTGCCATATAGCTCTTGGCCAAGATTAGCCATTGGCTGGTAAAAGTCCCAACGGCCGTCCTTGATACGCTGATTCATGCAATGTGCGTTTCTGGAGACGGAAAGCAGCAGGAGGAACGCTGTATCGGCAGTAGCATTGGTGAGCACATCTGGAGTGTTACTGACAGGAATACCATACTGTGTTGCCGCATTTAAATCAACCCGGTCATAGCCCGCACTCAAAAGCGCAATTCCTTTTAAGTGCCGGCTTTCATTCAAAAATGTTTCATCAATAACATTCGGACCCGCACTGATTAAACCTTCGCAAGAACGGCAATAATCGACAAGTTCTTTTGCAGTAAGGTTGCGATGATCTGAATGCACGATTGTTTCTATACTTGCTGCGGCAAGCGCACGCATTGCTTCTTCAGCTATGGGTCTAGTTATTAGTATTTTCATATTATTACTTGCTGTATACGCTTTTTACAACGCTAATCGCTAACATAATTTTCTACGGCATCAGTCTTACGCAAACATTATTGTTTTGATTGCCGTTTGCTTAATTTAAATTGATTTTACGATAAGTCCTGTTCATCTTGTTACATAGAATTTAGAGAGCAACATATAAACTATACTTCATCTCAGACTTTCAAAATTACATTTTAGGCGGTGCTTTTCGTTTATCAACGTTCCATAATAATGTGAGAATTTGATTTTTTGCGTGGCAAAAGGGCTAAATTTATTATCGATTCAAACGAGCAATAAGCATTTTTGGGACAAGATATGCTTTAACAGATATTTAAAATATGTTGACCATTAAACTTGCCAAATGTATCAGCGATCTTGTAGTCGGTTAATTACATAACAGCTATTCTGGGCATAGATCAATCAATTCAGCACATTGCATGATTTGAGCATAGCTCATAATTTAAGCATCAGCAACTAGACTTTGCAATTTTACCCTATTTGACGTTCGTTCATTTTTATTATCTTAGCAAACTTTCGAAGCTCAATGAGCTGTTTTATCACAATGGGATTTGAATTGTATGGGCAAAAAAGCATTAATTACAGGTATAACAGGGCAGGACGGTGCTTACTTAACCGAACTGTTACTGAGTAAAGGTTACGAGGTTCACGGTATTAAACGCCGCAGTTCATTATTTAACACTGACAGGATCGATCATCTTTACCAGGATCCGCACGAACTTAACCCTAAAATGGTTTTGCATTACGGCGACCTGAGCGACTCAACCAACTTGATACGCATTGTACAGGATGTGCAGCCTGACGAAATTTATAACCTGGGTGCTATGAGCCATGTTAAGGTTAGTTTTGATACTCCTGAGTATACCGCTAATGCCGATGGTATCGGTACACTGCGTATACTGGAAGCGGTACGTATTTTAGGTTTAACTGAAAAAACCAAGATCTACCAGGCATCAACTTCTGAGCTTTATGGCTTGGTGCAGGCAGTGCCGCAATCAGAAACTACCCCTTTCTACCCACGTTCACCTTACGCTGTAGCTAAATTATACGGTTACTGGATTACGGTTAACTATCGCGAAGCTTATGGTATGTATGCCTGCAACGGCATCCTGTTTAACCATGAAAGCCCGCTGCGTGGCGAAACATTTGTAACGCGTAAAATTACACGCGGTACCGCTAAAATCGCGATGGGTTTACAGGATAAACTTTACCTGGGTAACCTTGACGCGCAACGCGACTGGGGCCACGCTAAAGATTATGTTGAAGCCATGTACCTGATATTACAGCAGGAAACTCCGGAAGATTACGTTATCGCCACTGGTGTAACTACCCGTGTACGTGAATTCGTCCGCATGTCATTCGCTGAAACAGGCATCGAAATTGAATTTAAAGGTGAAGGCGCAGAAGAAAAAGCTTTTGTAGTAAACTGCACTAATCCGCTGTACCAGCTACCTGTTGGTAAAGAGGTTGTAGCGGTTGATCCTAAATATTTCAGGCCTACCGAGGTTGAGCTTTTGATAGGTGATCCTACCAAATCAAACCAGAAATTAGGCTGGAAACCTAAGTATGACCTGCAAGGCCTTGTTAAGGAAATGATGGCTGCCGACGTTGAGTTTTTTGAGCGCGAAAAGCTGCTTAAAGACTCAGGCTACGCTATTAAAAACCAATACGAATAAGCAATCGTATCAACATCTGTATAATTTTAAATGGATAAGAATTCCAAGATCTATATAGCAGGTCACCGCGGCATGGTTGGTTCAGCCATTTACCGTAAACTGCAAAAAGAGGGCTATACCAACATTATAACCCGTACATCAGCCGAGCTTGACCTGCGCGATCAGAAACAGGTAACTGATTTCTTCGCTGCCGAAAAGCCCGACTATGTGTTTTTAGCCGCGGCAAAAGTGGGCGGTATTATTGCCAACAATACCTACCGTGCCGAATTTTTGTATGATAACCTGCAGATACAAAATAACATCATCCATAACGCTCATTTAAATGGTGTTACCAAGCTGATGTTCTTAGGTTCAAGCTGTATCTACCCTAAAATGGCCCCGCAGCCGTTAGAGGAAGATTCCCTGCTTACCGGTCCGCTGGAGCCTACAAACGAGCCTTATGCCATTGCCAAGATAGCGGGTATCAAAATGTGCGATGCCTACCGCGATCAGTATGGTTGTAACTATATATCGGTTATGCCTACCAATTTGTATGGTTATAATGATAATTATCACCCGCAAAATTCGCACGTACTACCGGCATTGATCCGCCGCTTTCATGAGGCAAAGGAGTCTGGTGCGCAAACGGTTACCATCTGGGGTACAGGTTCACCTAAACGTGAGTTCTTGTTTGCTGATGATCTGGCCGAAGCTTGCTATTACCTGATGGAGCATTATAACGAGGCGGGCTTGGTTAACGTAGGTACAGGCGAAGATATTTCTATAAAAGACCTGGCTTACCTGGTAAAGGATATTGTAGGTTTTGAAGGCGAGATCGACTTTGATACCACCAAGCCCGACGGTACACCGCGCAAGCTGATGGATGTTGGCAAATTGCACGGCTATGGGTGGAAACATACCATTGAACTATCCGAAGGCATTAAACTCGCTTACGAGGACTTTAAGAGCAAATTATGATTATTTATAATGATATGAATAGCCTTGCCTGTATACAGGCAAGGCTATTTTGTTTAATACTTGCCGGTATTGAACCGGCTTATTACTTTAGTATTATGGAAGAACAAAACGAAAATCAACTCAATATAGAGCTATCTGAAGAGATAGCAGAGGGTATCTATTCAAACCTGGCTGTTATAACGCATTCAACCTCAGAGTTTGTGTTAGATTTTATACGTGTTATGCCCGGCATACCCAAGGCCAAGGTAAAATCGCGCATCATATTAACTCCCGAACATGCCAAGCGCCTGTTAACCGCTATTGAAGAGAATGTATCTAAGTTTGAAGCCGCCAATGGCCGCATCCGTATCGACGATGATAATGCCGGCTTCCCGCTGAACTTTGGCGGGCCGGTGGGGCAGGCTTAAAGCCAGTGGTCATTGGTCAGTGGTGAATAGTCATTAGGGATACTGGCTTATTATAGACAATAATCACCGTCAGATTTAAAAATAAAAAGGCTCGCTACAATTTGTAGCGAGCCTTTTCTGTATCTGTTTGCCGGATTTTTATTCCCAAAGGTTGGCGGGGTAAGTGCCATTCTCAACCAGTTCAGAAATGCTTTTCTGTACGATAGGCTTGTCCTCTTTGTAAGTAACGCCAAACCATTTGTTGGCTGTAGGGATCACTTTAAATGATGCCGTGCCTGTTTTGATCAGTTCGTCAGCCACCAGCGGAATAAAGAATTCAGCCTTCGGGTTGTTTTCATTTTTATGGGCAAACTCCACGAACATAGGCTCGCTTTGCTTAAATACAGCAGGTGTAAAGCCCCAGAAGTTCATGGATACGCGGGTATCATTTGATAACGGATATTCGCCGCCGCCATCCTCGTAAACCACGCTGCCGTCTTCTTTAAAATATACCTGGGTACGCTCATTGATCTCAACCATGTTGCCATTATCATCAACCTTACACACACCGCGCGATACCGAGCCGTGCTCTGATAGGGTTCTGTCAATCTGGTAACCTACCAGCGAGTAAGTATCATCGCTAACCTCGGTGGTTAAAAATTTCGCCATTTTTTCAAAGGCATCATAACCATAAAAATCATCAGCGTTAATTACGCAAAAAGGCTCGTTAACCTGGTTGCGGGCAGCCAATACCGCGTGGGCGGTACCCCATGGTTTAGCACGCTCAATATCTTTATCAATACCGTATTGTTTAAGGTCGAAATTCTGGAAAACGTAGTCAGTTTCAACACGGCCGTTTAGTTTAGGTTCATATATGGCTTTAAAAGGCTCGGCAAATTCTTCACGTATAATGAAGCTTATTTTACCGAAACCGGCTTTGATGGCATCATATATAGAGTAATCAATAATAGTTTCGCCATTGGGGCCAAAGCCGTCAATTTGCTTCATGCTGCCATAGCGGCTGGCCATGCCTGCTGCAAGTATCAGTAAAGTTGGTTTCATTTTGTTTTATGTTATTGGAATATGTTAATTATTGATGAATGTGATTTTGAGCGTTTGGTTTTAAAAAATTACAGATGTAGTTATTTTACTGTGATATGTTTAACAATTATAGCCACTAATATCCGGAATTATAGGGGATAGCCGGTTTTATTAAAAATTTAATACACTTGGCGCAATAATAAAAAGTATTTAATAATAATCTCATCATTATTTCAAAAAACTGTGCAGCTTAATGGTTTTTATCGCCTTTAGCTATAAGGTTATCCCTTAATGCTATTTTGTACGTAATTTAGCCGCAATGGGTTATTCAAGTTTACAAGCCTGCGTTGCCGACCTTGAGCGCGATGGCCACCTGATACGTATTAAGGAGGAGGTTGATCCGTACTTGCAAATGGCAGCTATACACCTGCGTGTTTTTGAACACGGCGGGCCTGCCATATTGTTTGAGAATGTTAAGGGCAGCAAATTCCCGGCGGTATCAAACCTGTTTGGTACGCTGAACAGGTCAAAGTTTATCTTCAGGGATACCTTAGAAAAGGTTAAAACTTTGGTTGATATCAAGAACGATCCCATCAGGGCTATTAAAAATCCGTTTAAATATGCTAACGTGGGTTTAACCGCGCTATCTGCATTGCCCATGAAGGTTGGCAGGCGCTCGGCCCCAATCAGTTTTGGGCGTACGCAGATCAGCGAAATTCCGCAGGTAGTGAATTGGCCAAAGGATGGCGGGCCCTTTGTAACCATGCCCCAGGTATATACTGAGGATATGGACAAGCCCGGCATTATGAATGCCAACCTGGGCATGTACCGCATACAACTTGCCGGTAACGATTATGTGTTGAACAGCGAGATAGGTTTACACTACCAGTTACACCGTGGCATAGGCGTGCATCAAACCAAGGCTAACGCCAAAGGCCAGCCGCTTAAGGTAAGTATATTTGTAGGTGGACCGCCATCGCACCCGGTAGCGGCGGTGATGCCCTTGCCCGAGGGCTTGTCAGAAATGACGTTTGGGGGCGCGCTGGGTAACCGCCGGTTCCGGTACTTTTATGACAGCGAAGGTTTTTGCATTTCGGCCGAAGCGGATTTTGTAATAACGGGTACTGTGATGCCGCATGATAATAAACCCGAGGGCCCTTTTGGCGATCACCTGGGATATTACAGCTTAACGCATCCATTCCCGCTGATGAAGGTGCATAACGTTTATCATCGGAAGGATGCGATATGGTCGTTTACGGTAGTAGGCCGCCCGCCGCAGGAAGATACCAGCTTTGGCGCTTTGATCCATGAAATAGCAGGATCTGCCTTGCCTAAGGAAATTCCGGGCCTTGTAGCTGTTAACGCTGTTGATGCGGCAGGTGTGCATCCTTTGCTGTTCGCTATCGGCAGCGAGCGTTATACGCCTTACCTGAACGAACGCCATCCGCAGGAAATATTGACCATAGCTAATCATATTTTAGGGAAGAACCAGCTAAGCTTGGCCAAGTATCTGTTCATTGCCGCTAAGGAGGATGACCCGAAATTGGATATACATGATATAGGCGGTTTTCTGAAACATATACTACAGCGTGTCGATCTTACCCGCGACCTGCACTTCTACACCAAAACCACCATTGATACGCTTGATTACAGCGGCAGCGGATTAAACAGCGGCAGTAAAGTAGCCATTACGGTAGCCGGTAACATTAAACGTGAACTTTGGAATGAACTGCCGGCATGGTTTAGTGTGCCCAGGCCTTTTACCGGCTTTAAAATGGCTATGCCGGGTGTGCTGGCTATTGAGGTGCCAAGAAACATTACCACCAGCGATATGCCCCTGATGCTGGAAATACTGGAAGAGGAGTTGGGTGATAAAGAACTTAGCGGCCTGCCGTTAATTATATTATGTGATGATGCAGGCTTTACTGCTGAAAGCATCAACAACCTGGTATGGGTAACCTTTACCCGCAGCAACCCATCGCACGATATTTATGGCATAGGTAGCTTTACCGAGCACAAGCACTGGGGCTGTACCGGTCCGCTGATTATTGATGCACGTATCAAACCCCATCACGCCCCGGTGCTGGAAAAAGATCCGGCTACGGAAAAGCTGGTTGATAAAATGGGTGAAAAGGGTGGAGCTTTATATGGGATAATATAGTTATACTATAAGTTCCTTTTTCATTTCGAACGAGGTACGAGGAGAGATATGTCGCTTAACTATGAAGACAGACGGATTTCTCGCTAACGCTTCGAAATGACATCATAATAAAGAGTAAACTTACCGCTGTACAAAATTGGCCAGCTCGACAGAGGTTTCGTAGCTGGCGTTTTTGTAACGTGTAATTTTTTGGTCGAGGCAAACGGTATCTACGGTGCCATCGGTATTGGTAAGCAATAACTTTACGCGTACATCCGGCTCGTAAGCATTATCTGTTTTGTTCAGGCCTTCAAGCAGGTTTTTTAGTTGAGCAAGCGAATCCTGATTAGTAAGCACCTTGCTGCGCCATTTATCAGCATAATAGGTATCAAACTTTTCGCAGCTTATTTTAAACATGGTTTCTGTTTGAAAAGAGATGGCCTCGATAGTAGCCGATTTTACGTTGATCTCCGGCTTTTTATTTTGACATGCCGCAAATAATATCACAAAACAAATCAGGGTTATAAATACTCTCATCATAGCTGATATTGGTTATCAAAAATAAGCTTTTTGTATTAAGTAAGTATACTTGCGTTACACAGCGTGGCTTAATTAAACAAGAACGCCGCCCTTAATAAGGCGGCGTTCTTGTTTATTATTGATATTGAATATAAACCGGTATCGGTTTGTACTTCATCAGTTCGGCGGGGGTAAGCATGCGCTTAGGCTCCTTTTTAATGTCGTTTTTGTAGAACAGCTTAAAGCCGGTAAACTGCACCGGTTCCGGGTAGATCCAGTGGCGGTAAGTGCCCAGTTTTAATGAAGGCTCGCCCCAGCCATCCATGTCCATTACCACCTGTACCTCGGGGCGGGTTTTAATATCTTTAGTGTTGGTAACCATTTTACGGGTAAAGCGGTGTACAACCAATATTTTAGGCGGCAGGTTATTCTTTTTAACCAGATCAGCCAGGTAGTTGCTTACATAGTTAATATCCGCGGCATCGTAAGTACCAATACGTTTGCCCGGCTTGCTGCCATCTTTCATAGAAAATTCAGGGTCCATGCCAAAATGTACGTTAGGCATGGCCAGGTATTTCTCTAACAGTGGTAGCTCCGTTTTAATATCGCTTAGTGCAACCTGCACATCTAAAAATACCAACGCATCAATTTTTTTAGCCAGATACAACACCGTATCAATTTGCTTGAACGGCATGCGGTAGCGGTATTTGCCATCCTTGCCGCCATCACCCTGTGCTACTACAGCTATGTAGTGCAAGGCGGGTACAACCGGTGTTTTAGGGTCGGCTTTTTCCCAGTTTTTAACCTCGGTTTTTAGCTTGGCCAACATCTGGTCGGCAGGCAATTCACCTAAAATCCCCATCTTTTTAGAGAACAGGTTGCCATAAAAAGCCACTACACGTTTAAACGGCAATACAGCGCCCGGCAAAGGGTAAGCCGCTTTTTTTACCGGCCAGTAACCATTGGTATCGCCATTGGCCAGTTTACGGTTTAATGAATCGTACAATGCGGTGTCAAGTGGCGGGTAGGTTGATTTTTTAGTGGTGTCGCCGCTTTCTTCGCCATCTTTAGCAGCGGTTGTACTGCCTTTTGCAGCCGACTTGCTGTTGCCTGTACAGTTTGAAAAAAGGGTTAATGTTGATAAACTCAGGAATAATAGTAAAAAAAGATGCTTTGCTCTCATGGCAGATATAGGCAGTGTTAATAGTTAGTAATTGGTGTAAATATAGCGGAATGGTTAACTGGTTAAGCTTTTATTTTGCAAAACTTGCCAAACACGCCGAGTGGCAGTTTTGGCCCGGCAGTGGCTTGTAAGTATAGCTCGCCGGTTTCAAAGTTTTGTACCTGCGGATAGGCACTTTTTACCAGGTTTTCAATAATTACCGATGAAAAACCCAGGGAGTACGTGTTCAGTATCAGGAAGTGCTCTTCCGGATCGAGCAGTTGTACTACGTCGCGCATCATCTCTTTAATATGGTCTTCCAGCTTCCATTTTTCGCCGTTGGGGCCATGGCCGTAAGCCGGCGGATCAAGTATAATACCGTTGTATTTTTTACCGCGTTTAAGTTCACGCTTTACAAATTTCAACGCATCCTCAACTACCCAGCGAATATCATTGAGGTTTGATAATTCCTGATTTTCGTTAGCCCAGCTTACCACTTGTTTAATGGAGTCCACGTGTGTGGTTTCCGCACCGGCGGCATTAGCAATTAGCGACGCGCCGCCTGTGTAGGCGAATAAGTTAAGTACTTTGGGGGTAGGTGTTTTAAATTTTTTGATGTTGCTGCTGATGTAATCCCAGTTTACGGCTTGCTCGGGGAAGATACCTACGTGCTTAAATGACGTTAAACCTAAGCGGAATTTAATAGCCGCGTCGGGATTTTTATATTCAATATGCCAGCGATCCGGCGTTTTAGGATTTTTTTTAACCCACTCGCCGGTAGTTGCCGAGCGGCCTTTGAATTTAATGTGGTGCCGCTTTTGCCATTCGCTTTCAGGCAACGCTTTATCCCACACGGCCTGCGGCTCGGGGCGAATAAGTATGGTATCGCCAAAACGCTCCAGCTTTTCAAAGTCGCCGCAATCAATCAGTTCATAATCTTTCCAGTTCGTGGGCGTAAGTAGTTGGATCATTATCAGTGATTAGAAATTTGTGATCAGAGATCAGTATTAACTTTAGCCCGCAAAGGTAATGAATAGTTGAGGGATTAAATACTGTAAGTGTTTCGCTAACGAAAAAACCAATCACTACTCACCAATCACCACTCACTAAACTAAAGCTTCTCTTTAGCCGCTTCCATAAATTTGCTTGCGAACACAAAATCGTTAAGCTCCTGGTTGTCGGTATGGGCAATTTCTTTATTTGAGCCTTCCCACCATTTTTGGCCCTGGTGTAAAAATATGATATGGTCGCCAATACCCATTACGGAGTTCATATCGTGCGTTACAATAACGGTTGTTATTTCATACTCCAGGGTAAGCTCGGCTATCAGCTCATCAATCAGGATGGATGTTTTAGGGTCGAGGCCGGAATTTGGCTCATCCACAAATAAATATTTGGGCTGCATGGATATGGCACGGGCAATGCCCACACGCTTTTTCATACCGCCCGAAAGCTCGGCCGGGAATAGTTTATTTTTATCTTTCAGGTTAACCCGCTCCAAACAAAAGTTGGCACGATCCAACTTTTCGCTTTTTGATTGATTGGTAAACAGGTTAAGCGGGAACATGATGTTCTCTTCAACCGTCATGCTATCAAACAAAGCCGAATTCTGGAAAAGCATACCTATTTCGGTACGGATAGGCACACGCTCCTCAAAACTTAGTTCGGTAAAATTCTGGTCGTTAAAAAATACCTGGCCTTTGGTTGGCTCGTGCAAACCAACAATGCATTTAAGCAGGGTGGTTTTACCGGAGCCTGAACCACCTATGATCAGGTTATTTTTGCCGGGTAAAAATTTAGCGCTTATGCCTTTAAGTACTTCGTTGTCGCCGAATGTTTTATAAATGTCTTTAATCTCGATCATAACATTACGCGGGAAATAATTAAATCAGCAAAAAGGATCATGATACAGCTCCAAACTACGCCCTGGGTAGCCGATTGGCCTACCTCTAAAGCCCCACCCGAAGTATAAAAGCCTTGGTAAGCGCAAACTGAAGTAATAATGAAACCGAAGGTGAATGCCTTTACCAGCGATGCCTGCAAGGTAATGGGCAAAAACCCGTCACGCAGGCCGAGGATGTAATCGGCAGTTGAAATATCGCCGGAAGCGGCGCAGGCTATGTAGCCGCCCGCTAAACCCAGGCATATCGATAGTATATTGAGCATGGGTACCATAGTGATACCCGCCAGTATTTTTGGTGATATAAGATAACCAGGGGCGTTAACACCCATGATCTCGAGCGCGTCGATCTGCTCGGTTACGCGCATGGTACCTATTTGCGAGGCGATGCTTGACCCTACACGACCAGCAAGCACAAGCGCGGATATGGTAGGGCTGAACTCCAGGATGGTTGAATCGCGTGAGATACTGCCTGCTATGGTTGCCGGCACCAGCGGACTGGTAAGCTGAAAAGCTACCTGTATAACCGCTACCGCGCCAATAAACAGTGAAATAATGCTGATGATACCCAGCGAGCCAATGCCGATGGAAACCATTTCACGCATGATCTCGGCCCAGTAAACACTGAATTTCTCGGGCTTTTTAAAACTTAATCGTAGTAAAAGTATATATCTGCCTAAACTGGTAAACATTTGTTACTATTATAAATAGGGTTAAAAGTACATTTTTAATATCAAACTGTTTTGATAACCCATTTTGAGGCGGAGGGATTTATGCAGTTGTACTAAAATTATGTATTAAAGATAAAGAAAGGAAAAATTGTTTGGTAAGGTGCAGAAATTAAATAAAACACTTTTACCTGTAACGAATACAGAGGTAAACAAAACCTATTCCATCCTTTTGATGATCGCATTGTCGCCTTCTTCGGGCACTTCACCGTTTTGGCTGTCGTCTGCGGATTGCCTGGCGGTCATCAACTGGTTCTTGATCATTTCAAGTTCAGTATCGCCTTCAACCAAACCAATCAGGGTGTTAAGCTGCTTCCAGCTTGCTTCTATTTCTACTTTCATGTAATTGTTGTAGCAAAGTGCACGCCAGTTTAATTGTCAAATAGATAGTTAATAAACGTTATAGTTTAATTTTTAGTTACTTTTTTAATTCTTATTAAAACCATTTAATAAGGCGTTTGTTATATTTATAGTATAGCGAAACCACCACGCGCTTATTACTCTGATAACCAAATTTTTAGCTGTTCCCGTTTATAGACTTTGCTGATACGCAATATTGAGCGTGTGATGCTTGCTTGCATTTATAAATCTACCGTATATGAAAGAATTATTGTTATTAAGCGATGGCTCGATCCACAGTGACCGCGCCTTGCGTATGGCCGCCGAAATTTCACGGCTTGCCGGAGTGCCTTTAGTGGTGGCCAACGTGGCCGATGTAAAGGCGGGGGTTAAGGTATTGGTGTCGGGCAAGTTTGAAGAGGCGGGGCTGCAGGAGCCCGAAATAAACTTATACGGCGAAGAAATTGAGGCGAACGGTTTAACCGAAACAGAGCTTGCTCAATTGGTAAACACCCGTGGCGCCTCATTGCTTATCAGCGGGTTGAGTGATAATACCAGCCTGAATTTGCATAAGATACTCGGCCGGGTTAACTGCCCCATGCTGGTATTGCCCGAATATTATACGTTTAAAGGCTTTAAACGCATAGCCTACATGGCCGATTTGCGTTACTGCCAGTTGCCTATTGTAAGATACCTGGCCAACATGGGCAAAGGCAGCAATGCCAGTGTACACATAGCCCATTTACCGGCAAGCGGTTTACCGCGTATGGATGAAAGTTATGCCCTCAATGTATTTAACGAGGGGATATGCCGTTACGTTGATTATGATAACCTGAAATTTAGCAACACAACCGAGCGTGATGTGCACAAGGCTACGGATGTAATTATTAATACCATGAAAACCGACCTGCTGGCCCTGGCCAACCACCAGTATCATTTCAGGGAGGTGCTGCAAGGCCAGCTTAGCCCGAATGCATTGAACGCGCTGCATGTGCCGGTGCTGGTTTTTCCGGGGTAGATTATCGGCTCATAAAGGCAAGTATATCCGCCTCATTCCCCATAAACGCGCCGGATATACCTGCCTTTAAACCAGCCATTGCCGAAGCGAAATGCCCGGCTTGTTCAACTGTAAACCCTTTAGCACGCTTGTAGAGGTAACCTGCCATGTAGGTATCGCCGCAACCGGTAGCATCTTTAAACTCCCGTGGTTTGTAAACCGGGATGTTATAAAATTCGCCATCAGCATAAATTACTGAGCCCTGTGTGCCCAGGGTGATCACCACCTCTTTAACGCCCATATCGCCTAACAGCTTCGCGCCTTCGTGTATATCATCAGTGCCTGAGAGTACGGCCACTTCGTGCTCATTAACTTTCAGGATATCTACATAAGGCAGCAGTGTCATTTTATCTGTCCAATCGGTGGCTACAACATCGGTACCCACTACTTTGCGTAACAAACCCTGAGCATCTAACGAGAGGCTACCTTTTGCTGATAGCGCCTTGAAAATATCCCCGTCTATATCATCAGCCAGCAAGGGGCCTAAATGATAAAAGCGGGCGTTTGTATCGGCAACATCAGCAACGGTAAACGCATCGGCCTTTTGTAATACGCGCTGGGTACGGTGGTCGGAGTTTTCGGCATAGCTGTTTTCAAAGTAAACGGTATGCCGGCTGGGCAACGTGGTAAGGTTAATGCCTGCCTGCTGCAAGCCATCGGCATAAGCCATCTGCTCCTGCGCCAGCGCGGTGATCAGTTTATAACTAACCGGCATTTGCCTGATGGCGTGCGAAAAATAAAAGGCCGTGCCGCCAGGCATGTAAACTTCGTGCTGCGGGTTAACCACCTTATCGTGTGTTATATGGCCAATACAGCATATATCGTAAACAGAAGTTGTGCTCATCAAAATACAGGTGAAAGGGTAAAGGTAAAATTTGTATTAAATTTAAGCTATATCTTAGCCAAACTATTCAACCGAAAACATAAAATAAGTCATGAAAAACGCCATCATTACCGGCGGCACCAAGGGTATGGGCCGCGCCATCACTATAGCACTGGTTAAACAAAACATCAATGTATCCATCTGCTCGCGTAATGCCGCCGAACTGGATGCTTTTAAGGCCGAATTGCTTGCCATCAACGCCCAGATAAAGGTGTTTACCACCGTTGCCGATTGCAGCATCCTCGCTGAACTGAAAAATTTTGCCGTATTCACCGAGAAAAACATGGGCTTCGTCGATATTTTGGTGAATAATGTGGGTATGTTCAAGCCTGCCGCTATACTTAGTGATGATGATGAATCGTACCAAAAACAGATGGATACCAACCTGCGCCCGGCCTATGAATTGTACCGTTTCTTCGGTAAAAGCATGGTTTCTGTCGGTAAAGGCCACATCTTCAATATATGCTCTGTAGCAGGGCTGCACCCTATACCTGAGGCAGGGGTGTACAGCGTAACAAAGTATGCTTTGGTAGGTCTTAATAAGGTAATGAAGCTCGAAATGCAGCCACACGGTGTAAAGGTCACCGCGATAATTCCGGGGTCAACGTATACCGACTCATGGAAAGGCGCACAGGTTGATACCAACCGGATGGTTTTACCCGAAGACGTTGCATCGGCCATTACAAACATATTAAACATGAGTAATGGCGCGAACGTTGACGAGATCATCATCAAACCAACCTTCGGCCAGATTTAGAAACAAACTGACAAAGCAATGGAAAAGAAACTTTATCGCGATGAGCTCCGCAAAAAGGTAGGCGGTGTTTGCGCTGGCTTAGCCGACTACTTCGGCGTTGATGTATCAATCATCAGGGTTATATTTTTGGTAACATTTATTGTAAAAGGCTTTGGCGGCCTCATTTATGTTATCCTGTGGATAGTATTACCAAAACGTAACGTATATTTTGACCCTACAGTTGGCTATACTGTGCCACCGCAGGATCCCTATAACCCTTTTAAAACCGCCCCCGAGCCAAACTTCACCATGCCCAATTTTGAGGCGGGCAAGCCTTTTGGCGCAGTGCCACCGGTAAAGAAAACCTCAAGTGTAGGTATAATAACCGGCGCTATACTTATTATTATAGGCGGTGCCTTTTTGCTGGATGAGTTCAACCTGATACCTGATGTTGATTTTGATGTACTTTGGCCATTACTTTTAGTAGGCGCGGGTATCGCCTTTATACTATCGGGCGCTAAATCACAACCATGGGAGCGTAAAGATTGGAACCAGCATGCCCCTGAACAGCCTGCCGCGACTGAGCCGGAGAAAAAAGAAGAGCAAACTTTTAACGATAACCCTCCAACCGTATAAGCCATGAGAAACGATAAACTAATGACAGGCTTAGTGCTTGTTTTAATAGGGGTAGCGTACTTACTATCGCACTTTGGTTATGTAGATATACATTGGATGAACTTTTGGCGCCTGTGGCCTATATTCCTGGTAATTGCCGGTGTTAACCTGATATTCGCCAACAATAAATCGGGCACGGCAACAGCTATAAAAGCCTTTGTTTTAATAGGCGGCTTGGCAGTAATACTGTTTGCCGATACCAGCGGCCGTAATTTTTGGAACCCACGTAACTTTCGCTACCATTTAGATGATGAAGGCTGGCACCGTAATAACAATGACAACGATAATGATGACGACGACGATAACGATCGTGATATTGTTAAGGTTGAAGGAAACAGCAATTTTAATTATGCCTACTCGCCTGATATTAAATTTGCCGAATTGAATATAAGCGGTGGCGGTGCAACTTATAAGTTGAGTGATACTACTTCATCACATTTATTCAGTGCTTCAACCAAGGAGTTTTTAAACCGTTATGAATTCACTAACAGTAAAAATGACTCGCTGGCTGTATTGAATTTTAAGATGCGCGACAATGGCAAGAATCAAAATTTTAAATGGGACAGCGATCATGCCAACCAGGCGGATTTAAAGTTGAATACACTACCGGTTTGGGATATCAATATAAAAACAGGCGCTGCCGAGATAGATTTTGACTTGTCGAAATTCAAGGTACGTAAACTGAACATCAGCGGTGGCGCGGCATCATTTGATGTTAAACTGGGCCAGCCGCTGGCTACTACCATGGTTGAGGTATCAACCGGTGTATCCGAGATCAAATTGCAGGTACCTGAAGGTGCCGCCTGCAGCATCACTACCGATTCGGGCCTGTCATCAACCAACATCAACGGCTTTACCAAGGTAGATGATAACCGTTATGAAACTCCTGGTTTTGCATCAGCCAAAAACAAAATGTACATTAAAATGAAGGGCGGCATATCCGACTTTAACGTAAGCAAATATTAATTCCTTTTCACAATTGCTCTATAACAATCAAAAGCCGGCCGTAACAGGTCGGCTTTTTTTGTGGGGCAACCGCTGTGTTTAGTTGCAGATAAACTATTTTTGCCGGGTAATTTATCTTGTAAATGAAAACACACCTCGATATAACTGTCACCGGCAAAGTGCAGCATGTTTTTTATCGCGCGTCAACCAAGGCCGTGGCCGATCAGTTGGGCGTAAAGGGCTCGGTACGTAACCAGCCTGATGGTACCGTGTTTATTGAGGCCGAAGGCGAGCAACTGATGCTGGAGATGTTTTTGGATTGGTGCCGCGAAGGCCCCGAGGATGCCGAAGTTGCCGCTGTTGAAACCCATGAGGGCGAATTGAAAAACTATCGTAATTTTGAGGTTGTAAAATAAGCCGGTGCTCAGGCGCGAGGTTAAACACTATAGTCATTGTCAACTGCTAAAAAATTTGCCGGGCAAACCGCTGTTTATGGTTTAAGTACCATCGTATCAAGGTTACTCAATTTTATACTTACGCCTATTTATACGGGTGTTTTTGCTACCAATGTTTATGGTGTATTTACCACCATGTTCAGTTGGGCGGCCATACTAAACCCCTTTTTGGCCTTTGGTATGGAAACCACCTTTTTTCGTTACCTCAATAAGCGTAAGGATGATAAGGAAACGGTTTATAATAACGCGTTCGGCACCATAATCACGTTTTGTTTATTATTCGCGCTAATAGCCATTCCGCTTACTGACCAGATAGCCGAAACCGTGAGCATCGGTAACAAAACCTGGCATGCCGACTATATACTCTACGTAAAATACTTTATCGCCATTGTTATAATTGATGCTATTTGTGTTGTGCCGTTCGCCCGTATCAGGGGTGAGGGCAGGCCGGGCAGGTACGGACTCATCAAGTTACTTAATGTGGCTGCATTTTTAGGGCTCAACCTTATTTTTATTTACCTGATACCTTTTATCCTTAAAAATAAGTTGCCCGGTTGGGAGTGGATAGCCACCTGGTACAAGCCTACTTGGCTGGGTTACGTTTTCCTGTCAAACCTGCTGGCAAGCGCGGTAACTTTATTGATGCTGCTGCCGCAGTTCCTGCTGCTACGGTTCAGGTTTAACTGGCCGCTGTTAAAGGAAATGCTGCTGTACAGTTGGCCGGTAGTTATTGCAAACTTTTCATTCATTATTAATGAGCATTTAGATAAGCTGATGCTGGGTAAGCTGTTGCCTGCCGAAGTAAGCAGCACGGCTGTTGGTATTTATTCGGGCTGTGCCAAAATAGCGGTGTTCCTGAACATTTTTATCCAGGCTTTCAGGCTGGGTGCCGAGCCGTTCTTTTTTAACCATGCGGATAACAAAAATTCGGGGCAAACCTATGCCAAGATCATGAATTATTTTGTGATTGCCATGTGTGTGATATTTATCGGGCTGGTAGCCAATATCCAGCTACTAAAATACTTTATTAACGAACGCTACTGGGCAGGTTTACCGGTGGTGCCGCTGCTGTTGTTTGGATATCTCAATTTAGGCATTTACATGAATTTGTCTGTTTGGTATAAACTTTCTGATCAAACCAAGTATGGCCTGTATATTTCGGGTTTTGGCGCATTGTTCACCATTGCTTTTAATTGGTTTTTCATTCCGTTATATGGTTATATGGCATCTGCCTGGGTATCATTAGGGGCTTACACATTGATGTCGGTACTATCCTACGTTTGGGGGCAGCGCAACTACCCAATCCCTTACAACCTGAAAAAAAATCTGGCTTATATACTAAGTTCGGCGGTTATAGTTTACCTGTCGTTTGTGGTATTTAGCCGTAACATTTTTGTGGGCAATGCCCTTTTGGTTGCTTATAGCGCAACTGCCTTTTATTTTGAACGTAAACAATTATTGAGCATATTTAAGAGATGATCGTAAAAGTGATAAACAAGTCGGCCAACGCGTTGCCGGCTTACGAAACTTTGCATGCTGCCGGTATGGACCTCCGTGCCGATGTGGAAGCACCCGTAACCCTGAAACCACTGGAGCGCCAGTTGATACCAACCGGCCTGCATATTGAACTGCCCGAAGGTTTTGAGGCGCAGATACGCCCGCGCAGCGGCCTGGCCTATAAACATGGCATCGGCATAGTAAACTCGCCGGGTACGGTTGATGCCGATTACCGCGGCGAGATCAAAGTGCTGCTGGTTAACCTCTCTAACCAGGATTTTGTGGTGAATGCCGGTGAGCGCATAGCGCAAATGGTTGTTGCCCGTCATGAAAAGGTAGAATGGCAGCAAGCCGAACTGCTTAATGAAACAAGCCGTGGTGAAGGCGGTTATGGTCATACCGGTAACGGTTAATCCGTTTTAATGAAGAAGCTGTTTATTATTATACTATTGTTGCCCGTAGCGGCCATTGCCCAAAATAAAAAAGGGGCCAAGGGTAACGGCGTGGTAATGGTTGTGGGTAAACCCATGACCTCGTTAGACAGTATAATGGTGAAGCAGCTTTTCTTTTCGGCCATCCGCGAAAAAACTATTGAGAACTTTACCCTGGCGGCAGAACTGTTTAACCGATGTTTACAGATAGACCCGGCGAATGACGCCGCGATGTACGAGCTTGCGGCGCTGCGTAAAGCCCAGAACCGTGAGGCTGATGCGCAGTTTTTGCTGGAACGCGCTGTTACCGTTAACCGCGATAACGAGTGGTATTGGGTAGCCCTGGCCGATAGCTATCAAAAAACCAACGACCTGGATAAGCTGGAAAACGTGTATAATGAACTGACACGCATTAACCAAAAGCCCGATTATTATTTTGATAAGGCCAATGCCTACTTTTTATTGAAAAGATACGATGATGCCCTGGCGGTTTACACCAAACTGGAAGGCATCACCGGGTTAACAGATGATCTGCTGATCAACCGGCAAAAAGTTTATCTCAAGCAAAATAAGCTGGACAAGGCCACAGCCGAACTGGATACCATGATAGCGGCTAACCCGAACGAGTTAAGGTACTACCTGCTTCAATCGGAATTGTATAATTCAAACGGATTTAGCGATAAGGCGTTGAAGGTACTTGAGCAGGCAGCCAAACTTAACCCTGATAACGGCATGCTGCACCTGGCGCTGGCCGAAATTTACCGGGATAAAAAGGATATTGAAGGCAGTTTTAAGCAATTATCCGTAGCGTTTGCCAGTGCCGATGTTGATGTTAACCAAAAGATCAAGATCATTTTAAGTTACCTGCCCAAACTGCAGGACCCCGCCGCACGTGCCAGCGCCCTTGAATTAAGCCGGATACTGGCCACCGCTCACCCCGGCGATGCCAAGGCACAGGCGCTGTATGCCGATATGCTGGTACAGAATGAAAAATATGCCGATGCCAAGCCGCTGTTTAAAAAGGCTATCGGGTTAAGCAAGGATAATTACGCCGCCTTTGAGCAATTGGTACGCATCGAACTATCAGAAAATAAGGTAGATGATGCCATAAGGGATGGCGAAGAGGCCATGACCTACTTCCCTAACCAGGCCTGGATGCATTACTTGCTAGGTACGGCCTACTATCAAAAAAGGAATTACGCCAAAGCGCTGAGTTATCTTAAAAACGCCGCCGCGCTAAATGCGGATGATAATAACCTGGGGGGCTATATTTATTCTGTTTTGGGCGATTGCTTTCACGAATTGAAGAATGATAAGGCATCAGACGATGCTTATACCAAATCACTCACCTATAATCCGGATAATGCCTACACACTAAACAATTATGCGTACTATTTATCGTTAAGAGGAGAGTTGCTTGATAAGGCCGCGCAAATGGCTAAGCGTGCCAATGAGCTTCAGCCCAACACCGCCTCGTTTGAAGATACTTACGCCTGGATACTGTTTAAACAAAAAAAGTATGCCGAGGCCAAAGTGTGGATAGAGAAGGCCCTGGTGCACGATAAAAATAATAGTGCGGTACAAACAGAACATTATGGCGATATAATGTTTTATTTAGGCGATACCGAAGCTGCTGTGCAAAACTGGAAAAAAGCGAAACAAAACGGCAGCAAATCGGCAGTGTTAGAGAGAAAGATCAATGAAAAAAAATACGTGGAATAAGGGGTTGATAATATGCTTCGCCCTGCTTGCCTTTGCAAGTTGTAAATCAAAAAAGCAGGTAGTGGTAAACCGCAATGCCACACCGGCTGTGAAACCGGCAAGCGATGTGGAAACACGTTTAGCCGCAATCCGGGCGAAACAGCTAACCTTCAATACCTTTTCGGCTAAGGCCAAAACACAGCTTAATATTAACGGGAACGATCAGGATGTAACGCTGAATATCCGCATTAACCGTGATAAAAAGATATGGGTATCCATAACCGCCATTTTAGGTGTAGAGGTTGCCCGGGCGTTAATAACGCCTGATAGCATACAAGTGATCAATAAGTTTCAGGGCGTGTACCTGAAAAAGCCATTTAGCTACATCCATAAATTTGCCAGTAAGCAAATAGATTATACCACCCTGCAATCCTTACTGGTAGGTAACGCTATCCCCAAGCTACTTAATGAGGATATCACCTTTGTGCCATCGGCAACCAGCATAACCGGTTCGGGCAAGCTGGATGAATTGGTGTATAAGCTTGTTTTAGGGGCTGATATGCGGGTAACGCAAACCAGTTTGGCTAATGAGCAATTACAGCAATCCTTACAGGTAACTAATAACGTATTTATACAAACGGCAAATAATAAAGTGGTGCCATCGCAAATAGATATTGCTTCTGTTGTGAAAAAACAAAAAATACAAGTTAATTTGCGTTATAATAAAGTTGAGTTTGATCAGCAGCTCGATTACCCGTTCAGTATTCCTGACAAGTATTCGCCCGCGGCCGATTGATCCTTTAAATAAGCTTAATGAAATTTTTTAGACTGATACTGATCTTTATTTGCACCTGCATGGCCGTAAATTCGTTTGCGCAAAGCAGTGCCGAATTAAAGCGCCGCCGCGAAAAGCTTAACGATGAACTTGCCGAGCTTAACCGCGAATATGATAAAGTGAGAAAGGATAAAAGCGTTTCATTAAAGCAACTCAACATCCTGAAAGCGCAAATTAACCTGCGCGAAGATAAAATTACCACCATTAACAGCGAGGTGCGTAACCTGGATAACCAGATTTCAGAAAATACCAACACTGTACATACCCTGCAGGGCCAGCTCGATCAGTTAAAAAAGGATTATGCCGGGATGGTGCTGTTTGCCTACCATAATAAAAGCGCGTATAACAAGCTGATGTTCGTTTTTGCCGCTAACGATTTTAACCAGGCTTACAAAAGGTTAAAATATTTGCAGCAGTTTGGCAACTACCGCCAGCGACAGGCCGAATCGATACAAGGCACACAAAAGGATCTGGGTATCAAGATCAATGTGCTCGATCGTACTAAAAAAGAAAAGCGTACGCTGTTAGAGGATCAGGAGAAGGAAAAAAGAAATTTGGACAAACAACGGTCAGACCAGGTAGTGGTAGTAAGCAAACTATCCAAACAGCAGGGCTACCTTAAGCAGCAGCAGCGTACCAAATCCAAGCAGATCAGCGCTATCAACAGGCAGATATCATCGGCCATCCGTAAGGAAATTGCCGAGGCAAGGCGTAAGGCTGAAGCCGAAGCTCGTGAACGTGCGGCGGCTGAACGTGCAAGGATAGCGGCAGCCGAAAGGGATAACAAACCGGCACCGGTTGCGGCCAATAAACCAAAAGAGATCACCAAAAGCTCAAGCAATAGCGATGTGTTGAATGCAACTCCCGAAGCCGCCCGTTTATCCAATGACTTTTTAGGTAATCGTGGTAGTTTGCCTTGGCCCGTAGCCAGCGGCACAATAACTCAGGGCTTTGGTACGTATTATATAGAAGGCATCAAAACCGAGAATACCGGGGTTGATATACGTACAGGCAGCGGCGCTACTGTACGTGCGGTGTTTAATGGCGAGGTAAGTAACGTAGTTAACGTAAGCGGTACCTACCTGGTAGTTATAAGGCACGGTGAGTATTTTACGGCTTACTCAAACCTGCGCTCGGCAAGTGTATCACGCGGGCAAAAGGTTAGTACCAAGCAAGCTGTAGGTGTTGTAGCTACTGATGGGGCCACCGGCGAAACCGAGGTGCACTTTGATTTGTACAAAGGCCAAACACCGGTTAATCCTAAAATATGGCTCGCGCCTGATTAAATAGGAAACTATATAAGATAGTAATTGTATATATTTGTAAGCTAATTGAATATCATGCACAATTCAGTTTTTTTGTTTTTAAATATTGGTACGGGCGAACTGATGCTGATATTTTTTGTAGCGCTGCTTTTATTCGGCGGCGATAAATTACCGGGCCTGGCCAAAAGCCTGGGCAGGGGCATCCGCGATTTTAAGGATGCATCAGAAGATGTGAAAAGGGAGATCAATAAGCAGATCAATACTTTTGATGATGACCGGGAAACCAAGCCAAAACAAATAGCGGCTGTTGAGCCTGCCACTGAAGAAAATATACCTGTTGCCGAAGAAAATACACCAGTTGCAGAAATAACTGAAAGCAACAACAACCACGAGCCTGAAAATAACGTACATACTGAAACAGAGGTTGCTGTTGTTCATCATGATGATAACAGTGCTGATGAACAGCCTGAAATAAAAAAGCCTGATTTTAGCAGCAGGCCGGCTAACACGTTTGAGTACAAAGGCTAATATTGAACAGAATTATTTATCATACTATAAAATTAAAAGATCATGGGATTAGGAACACCGGAAATTATTGTAATCGTTGTGGTGATCTTGTTGCTGTTTGGGGGTAAAAAAATCCCTGAGCTTATGCGAGGTTTAGGCAAGGGTGTTAAGGAGTTTAAAGATGCGAGCAACAATCCATCTGATGACAATGTTACCGCTACGCATACCAACGAGCATACAACAAACACTACAAAAGCCAATTCATAAGGTTTCGTAAGTTCGCTATCTGCGAAAAAAGGTATTTAAAACTTATCTGTTGAATTAATTATACATTCAACAGATAAGTTTTTTATTTTAGCCCCATGGCTAAATTCTATTCCTCTTTAACTGAAATTAAAAGTAAGTTACAAAGCGGAGAGGCGACGGTTGAAAAGCTGGTTGCCGGTTATCTTGAACAAATTGATACTTACGCGCACCTGAATGCCTTTAACGAGGTGTTTGCTGATGAAGCCGCCGCGCATGCCCGGCAGGTGGATGCCCGCATAAAAGAAGGGGTGGCCGGTAAGCTGGCCGGTATGGTTATCGCCATTAAGGATAATATTTGTTATGAAGGCCATAAGGTATCAGCCTCTTCAAAAATCCTGTCTGATTTTACTTCCATATTTTCATCAACCATAGTTAAGCGTTTGCTTGCCGAGGATGCCGTTATTATAGGCCGTTGCAATTGCGACGAGTTTGCCATGGGTGCCGCTAATGAGAATTCATATTATGGCCCTGTACACAATTTCGCGGATACTACCCGTGTTTCGGGGGGATCATCAGGCGGTTCGGCAGTAGCTGTGCAGGCCAATATGTGCCATGCCGCTATTGGTACTGATACAGGCGGCTCGGTACGCCAACCCGCGTCATTTTGCGGGATGATAGGCTTTAAGCCTACTTACGGACGTATATCACGCCACGGCATTATCGCGTACGCATCGTCTTTTGACCAGGTAGGGCCGATCACCCGTTCGGTTGAAGATGCTGCCTTGTTATATGAGATTATGGCCGGTGTTGACGAATACGACAGCACACTATCGCGCAAAGCGGTTAACGCTGCCCCTGTCGTAGCCGATTCATCTAAAAAGCGCATCGCTTATTTGCAGGAGGCTGTAACCAGTGAGGGGGTAGATACTGAAGTTAAAGCCGCATTAGTAAACACTATTGACAAGCTGCGTGCCGAAGGGCATACCGTTGAGCCTGTCAGTTTTGAATACCTGGATTACCTGGTGCCTACCTATTATATACTGGCCACGGCCGAGGCATCATCAAACCTGGCACGGTATGATGGCGTACATTACGGCTACCGCAGTCCGGAAGCTACCGATTTGCAATCCACCTACAAAAAATCACGTTCTGAGGGTTTTGGTAAGGAAGTTAAACGCCGTATTATGCTGGGCACCTTTGTGCTTAGTGCCGGTTATTACGATGCCTACTATGCCAAAGCGCAAAAAGTACGTCAGCTTATCCGTACCAAAACAGAAGAAATACTCAACCAATACGACTTTCTATTAGTGCCAACCGCGCCCGAACCCGCTTTTGAGATAGGCAAAGGCGAAACAGACCCGGTACGATCTTACCTGGCGGATATATTTACCGTACAGGCATCGCTGGCGGGCGTGCCGGCTATTTCGCTGCCGGCAGGCAATAATAGTAAGGGATTGCCGTTAGGGTTACAATTGTTAGCCAAGCACTTTGCAGAGCAGGAGCTATTCAACTTCGCTGAATATTTCCTCAAGCTATAAAAATTTAATACCTTAGTATATTGCGTAACCATGCGCATTGCTAACCGTATAAAAATCCCCTAAGGAATGAAGAGATTATTTACGTTTTTTATCTGCGTTTTAGCCATACAGCTTGTTAAAGCAAATTCACTCGACTCCGGCAGATACAAATTTTTAAGGATAGCCGCTACGTCAGGCTTTCAGCAACAAAAAGACACCATTATCGTGCCAATAGCGGCACAGGTAATTCCCCCGGCCAACCAGGAGTTCAGCATATTTAAACGCCGGTTAGACTCTGTACAAAAAGATATACAGCTTGATTACAACGAGTATGTACAAAGCTATATCGATGCCTATACCCGCCGCAGGGGTGGTATGGCCGAGGTAATAGGCAAATCACAATACTATTTCCCTATCTACGAAAAAGCATTTCGTGATATGGGAGTGCCTGAGGAGATCAAATTCCTTTCTATTGTAGAATCAGAACTTAACCCTAACGCCGTGTCGCGTGTGGGCGCTACCGGTCCGTGGCAATTCATGTTCGCTACGGCACGCCTGTACGGTTTATCAATGGATAATTATGTAGACGACCGCAAGGACCCGATACAAGCGAGCTACGCCGCCGCGGCTTACCTGCGCGATGCTTACCAGGAGTTTGGCGACTGGCTGCTGGCCATTGCCTCCTACAACTGCGGTAAGGGCGCGGTAACCAGGGCCATTGAAAAAGCGGGGGCTAATGATTTTTGGTCGATACGCCCGTACCTGCCTGCTGAAACCCGTGGCTACGTGCCCGCGTTTATCGCCATGGCTTATGTAATGAATTATTATAAACACCACAACATAACGCCGCAAGCCTGCAACTTCTCCGTAAAAACAGATACGGTGATGGTAAACAAGTTTGTACCGCTGCAAGGCATTGCCAAAGTGCTTGATGTGGATATGAAAGAACTTTGCCTGCTGAACCCGGCATACAAAAAGCAAATTGTTAATGGTACGGCACAATTGCCACGCCGCTTAGTGATACCGCAGGCCGCTAAAGAAAATTATGCTGCCTTGTACGAAGCGCTTAATGGCGCGGGCTTTAACGCCCCTGCTAAGGTTCGCTTTGCCTCAAACAGAAGTACTGAGGGTGGCGAAGATGCCGAAGCGCCGGTAAGTAAGGCAACACGCCATAAAGTTCGCCGTGGCGAAACACTGGGTGCCATTGCCGACCGTTATGGCATTGAAGTGCAGGATTTAAAAGTGTGGAATAACCTGCGCGGCAACAGGGCTGTTACCGGCCAAACACTACGTTTAAGTGCGCCGCAGGAAGTTGAAGTTCCGGCTAAATCAGCTAAAAAAATTAAGGAATCCATTACCTACAAAGTAAAGCGCGGCGATACGCTTAGTGAAATTGCCGCCAAGTTTGAGGGTGCCTCGGTTGAAAAAATAAAAGAACTTAACGGTTTACGCAAAGGCCGCATTCAACCCGGAATGACGCTTAAAATAAGCGGCGTATAAAATATAATCGTCTCATTATCAACAGGTGGTAATTATACTTGCAGTGCTTGCTAAAAGTATTGTAATTTTGACCTGTTGACCTTTAATTTGAGATGATGAATAAACCCAACCGTAAACAGGATGCCCTTGATTACCATGCCAAGGGCCGTCCCGGTAAAATACAGGTAGTACCCACCAAGCCTACCAACTCTCAGCGCGATCTTACTATGGCTTATTCGCCCGGCGTTGCCGAGCCATGCCTGCGTATAGCCGAAAATACCGATGACGTTTATAAGTATACCGCCAAAGGCAACCTGGTTGCGGTAATAAGCAACGGTACCGCCGTATTGGGTTTGGGCAATATTGGCCCCGAGGCCAGCAAGCCGGTTATGGAAGGTAAGGGTTTGCTCTTTAAAATATATGCCGATATTGATGTGTTCGATCTGGAGTTGAACGCGAAATCGGTTGATGAATTTGTAAATATAGTTAAGGCGCTTGAGCCCACTTTTGGCGGCGTTAACCTCGAAGATATATCGGCCCCGACCTGTTTTGAGATAGAGCGCAGGCTTAAAGCCGAGATGAACATCCCGGTAATGCACGATGATCAGCATGGCACGGCCATCATATCCGGTGCCGCGCTGATGAACGCCTGCGAGATACAGGGTAAAAAGCTTGATAAAATAAAGATGGTAGTGAACGGCGCGGGTGCCGCGGCCATTTCCTGCTCAAAAATGTACCTGTCGCTGGGGGTTAAAAAAGAGAACTTGGTGATGTTTGATATCAATGGTGTGCTAACGCCAGACCGTACTGATCTTGACGAGATCCGCCTTGAATTCGCTACTGACCGTAAGGATATTAAAACATTGCCCGATGCCATGAAGGGTGCTGACGTATTTGTCGGCCTTTCGGCAGGTAACGTGGTTACGCCGGATATGCTGAAGGTAATGGCCAAGAATCCCGTGGTATTTGCCATGGCTAACCCGGAACCCGAGATCAATTTTGACCTGGCTGTTGCCGCCCGTAAGGATATTATTATGGCTACAGGCCGCAGCGATTTTCCTAACCAGGTAAACAACGTACTGGGCTTTCCATACATTTTCCGCGGCGCGCTTGATGTGCGCGCGACCGCTATTAACGAGGAGATGAAGATTGCCGCGGTACACGCCATTGCCGAGATGGCTAAAAAGCCGGTACCGGAAGAAGTGAACCTGGCTTACAACATCACCAACCTGAAATTCGGCAGGGATTATATTATCCCTAAGCCGATGGACCAGCGCCTTATTACCGAGGTATCGGCGGCGGTGGCTAAAGCGGCTATTGAATCCGGCGTTGCCCGGAAAACAATTACCGATTGGGATGCTTATGCCGAGGAACTGCGTACCCGCTTAGGCGGTAATGATAAACTGCTGCGTAACCTGACCAGCAAGGCCAAGCAAAACTCAAAAAGGGTGGTATTTGCCGAGGCCGATACTTACAAAATCTTACGTGCCGCGCAGATAGTGAAAGACGATGGTATTGCCCAACCGATACTGCTGGGTAATATCGACAAGATAAAGAAGATCATCCGCGAGAATGACCTTGATCTGGATGATGTGCAGATCATTGATCCGCGCGAGGGTAAGTGCGAACGGTTTGAAGAGTATGCGCAATACCTTTATAAAAAACGCCAGCGCCGCGGGGTAACTTTGCTCGAAGCCCGTAAGATGATAACCGACCGTAACTATTACGGTGCCTGCATGGTGCAGTTTGGTGAGGCCGACGCGCTGATATCCGGCCTGACTAAAAATTACGCGACTACCATAAAACCTGCTTTACAGATTATCGGTATTGAGGATGGCGTTAACCGTGTAGCCGGTATGTACCTGATGATCACGCCGAAAGGCCCGGTATTTTTTGGGGATACCACCGTTAATGTTGACCCAACGGTTGAAGAACTGGTAGATATTACCGTGCTTATTGAGCGCACCGTACGCCAGTTTAGTGTTGACCCGAGGATAGCGGTTCTGTCTTACTCAAACTTTGGATCAAATGATGGTGATGTGCCCGAAAAAAGTCGTAAGGCGGTAAAAATGCTACACCAAAAATATCCGCAAATGGTGGTTGATGGTGATATGCAGGCCAACTTTGCCCTGAATGCCGACCTGCTGGCTGATAATTTCCCGTTTTCAACCCTTAACGGCAAACCTGCCAACACGCTTATCTTCCCTAACCTCGAATCAGGCAATATCGCTTACAAGCTATTGCAGGAACTGGGTGGAGCCGAAGCTGTGGGCCCGATATTGCTGGGCATGAAAAAGCCGGTACACGTGCTGCAGTTAGGCAGTTCGGTAAGGGAAATCGTCAACATGGTTACCATCGCCGTTATTGACGCGCAGGAGAAAGAAAAAGCAGCTCAAATCTTATCAAAACGCAAATAAATGTACGCTTATATAAGTGGCAAGCTGGCCTTTAAAAACCCGGCCTATGTGGTAATTGAAACCGGGGGGGTGGGTTATCATATCCATATTTCGCTCAATACTTTCTCACAACTGAATAGTGAGGCCGTTAAACTTTTTACGTGGCTCCACGTAAAAGAGGATGCCCATACATTGTATGGTTTTGCTGAAGAGGGAGAAAGGCGTTTGTTTTTGCATTTAATTTCCATATCGGGCATAGGGCCCAACACCGCGCGCATGATGCTGTCGTCCATCACCCCTGATGAGATACAGGCGGCTATAGTTGATGGTAACGTTTCACTTATACAGCGTATTAAGGGCATAGGCCCAAAATCCGCGCAGCGCATTATATTGGAGCTGCAGGATAAGCTGCGTAAGGAAGGCCCTGATACCCTAACCCGTGTTGTAGTGAACAAAACCGTAAAGGACGAAGCGCTTACCGCGCTGGTAACCCTTGGTTTTACCCGCAACGTAGCCGAAAAGGTATTGGATCAGGAAATTAAGCGCAGCAGCGAAGAGCTTACGGTTGAGCAGTTGATCAAGTTCGCGTTAAAAAGTTTATAATAGCGCGGGCTATTTGGTAGCCCGCTTGCTTATGTTTTATCTCCCTGATAAAGTTAAACCCGCAACAATATTTATGGGTATGAATACTTAGTGTGATTTAAAAAGTACATAAATTACCCATTATTTAAGTTTTGCTTTTGAAAGGAATTTTTACCGGAAAATTTTTTCTTCGTGTTGCTTTGTGCTGCCTTTTATGGGGGTTGGGCAATGCGTTTGCGCAGCAAAAACCGGTAAAAAAGGATAGCACTAAAGTGCGTGTTCCTATCAAGGCACCTCAATCGCGCAGCCAGCGTTCACGTGAAGGGTATTTTTTGCCTGATCCGCCCAACCTGGATCGCAGCGTGGAGTATGATCCGGTAAGCAATCAGTATGTACTTATTGAGCGGGTTGGTAATTTGCTGCTGCGCCCGCCGCGTTATATCAGCTTTGCTGAATACCTGCGCCTGACGCAAAAAGAATCTATCCGGCAGAACTTCCGTTCGTCTGCGGATCAATATGCTTATGATTCACAACAGGAAGGTTTTGTGCCGCGCATAAAAGTTCGGGGACGAACGTTTGAAAAGATCTTTGGCAGTAATGAGATCAGCATCAAGCCACAGGGTTCTGCCGAAATGATCCTGGCCGGGCAGATCAACAAAAATCAAAACCCGCTTTTTAATTCGCGCCAGCGCAGCCAGTTCAACTTTAATTTTGATCAGCGTATACAATTAAACGTTACCGGTAACATTGGCGACCGGCTCAAGATAACCACCAATTACAATACCGATGCCCAGTTCCAGTTTGATAACCAATTTAAACTGGATTATACGGGCAGGGAAGACGATATTATCCAAAAAATAGAGGCCGGTAACGTAAGCATGCCGCTCAATACCTCGCTTATTACAGGTAGCCAGGCATTATTCGGTGTAAAAACCAAGCTACGTTTTGGCCGGTTGGATGTTACGAGCATTTTTTCGCAGCAGCGTTCGCAGTCGCGCACCATAACCATTACTAACGGGCAGCAGCAGGGGGAGTTCAGGGTTACCGCTGCCGATTATGAGGCCAACAAGCACTACTTTTTGGCGCAGTATTTCCGCAATAATTATAACAACGCGCTGCGTAACCTGCCGCTTATCAGCTCCAATATCAACATTACTAAAATTGAGGTTTGGACAACCAACCGCACTAATAATACCACTGATTCGCGTGATATTGTGGCCTTCCTCGATTTGGGGGAGAACAGGCCGTACAACACCACCATTGTGCAACCCGGCACATCCGGCTTGCCGGCGGCTTTCTCCGGTCCGGGGTTTCCGCAGCAATCTAACAACCTGTTAAGCCAATTACCTGCATCGGCACGGCAAACCAACTCCAATGATGTAGCCAACCTGTTCCGTAGTACCGGTAATACCGATAACTTTGCCAAGCTTACCTACGCCCGTAAATTAACCGACAGGGAGTTTACGCTGCACTCACAGTTGGGCTATATATCCCTCAATTATCCTTTAAATAATGACGAGGTGCTGGCCGTAGCCTATCAATATACCTATAACGGCCAAACTTACCAGGTGGGGGAGTTTTCCAGCGATGTATCTGTTGACCCGAATACGCCCCGGGTATTGTATGTAAAGCTGTTAAAGAACGAACTCCTGAAACCCCGGCTGCCATCATGGGATCTGATGATGAAAAATATTTACTCGCTGGGCGCTTTCCAGATCAGTCCGACAGATTTCAGGCTGCGCGTTGCCCGTTTGGATGATAAGAGCAGTGTTGAAGAGTATGTGGCCGATGAAGGGCAGAACCTGAACCAAAAATTGTGGCTGAGTATTACCGGCCTCGATAACCTGAATATACAGAACGACCGTGAGCCCGATGGGTATTTTGATTTTATTGAGGGTGTTACCATTGATTCGCAGCAGGGGCGGGTGATGTTTCCGCAGGTAGAGCCCTTTGGCAATGACCTGGCCGCTAAAATATTGCCCGGCGAAACAGATATATCCCGGCGTTACGTTTACCAGCCACTGTATGATTCTACAAGAACCATCGCGCAGCAATACTTTCCGCAGCTTAACCGCTATATTATAAAAGGTACCTATAGTTCGCAGGGCGGATCAGAGTATTTGCTGAATGCCACCAATATTCCGCAGGGCTCGGTAGTGGTAACTGCGGGCACGCTGGTACTTACCGAGGGTACTGATTACACGGTTGATTACAGTGCCGGGCGTTTACGCATAATAAACCAGGCACTGCTATCATCAGGGCAGCCTATCAATATCAAGCTGGAAAACAATGAGCTTTTCGGCGTACAGCAAAAAACCTTGTTTGGTACCCGTTTAGATTACTTTGCGAGTGATAAGCTGGCTTTGGGTGCTACCATGATGCACCTTACCGAGCAACCCATATCGCAAAATGAGGCGGTAGGGTCGGAGTCGATCTCCAACACCATCTGGGGTTTTGATGGCAATTATTCCTCAAAATCACGACTGCTTACCCGTTGGGTTGATAAAATACCCTTCATCAATACCAAAGAGGAATCATCTTTTAACGTGAGCGGCGAATTTGCGCAGTTATTGCCCGGCGCACCCGGCGCGCTCACTTATGCGGGTTCAAAAAACGGTACTTCGTACCTCGATGACTTTGAGAACAGCAAATCAGTGATCGATGTAAAAAGTTATATTAACTGGCAGATCTCGGGCACGCCGCAATTGTTCGGCGAATCGGAGTTTAACGACGACCTGCGCTATGGTTACAACCGTGCCCGGCTGGCGTTTTATAATATCGACCCGATATTTTATAACAGCGCGGGCTCACTTAATGTTACCCGTGCCGAGCTATCTAACCATTATGTAAGGCAGGTTTTAGAAACCGAGGTGTTCCCGTATCGGCAATCGGTAACCGGGCAGCCCTTGCTGTTGCCAACCTTTAACCTGGCTTTTTACCCTAATCTGCGCGGGCAATACAACTACACTACAACCGGCATTAATAACGACGGTACGCTGCAAAATCCACGCTCACGCTGGGGCGGTATTTTCCGCAAGCTGGAAACTAACGATTTTGAATCGCTCAACGTAGGCTATATTGAGTTTTGGATGCTCGATCCGTTTATCTATAAACCAAATTCACCCGGCGGCGATTTGTATTTCAATCTCGGCAGTATCTCCGAAGATATATTGAAGGATGGTCGCAAAAGTTTAGAGAATGGTTTACCGGTGGATAATGATTTTACCAAGGTTGATGAAACCGCCTGGGGCCGCGTAACCCGGCTACAACCGGTAATTAACGCCTTTGATACTGACCCCGCCGCCCGTACCCGCCAGGATGTAGGTTTGGATGGATTGAACGATGGTGACGAGCGTAATAAGTTTGCCACCGTAGTACAGCAGGTAAACGGCCAACTAAGTACCCAGGCCGCCACCCAATATGCTGCCGACCCGTCATCCGATAATTTTCAGTACTATCAGGGGCCGGAGCTTAACCAGGCATCGGTGCCTATTATGGATCGTTACCTGAAGTTTAACGGTACCGAGGGCAACTCCAAAACTACCGAGCAATCGCAAAGCGAACTGGGTGTTACCACCTCGGCATCAACCCCGCTGCCTGACGGGGAGGACATTAACCGCGATAATAACATGAGCCAAACGGATGAATACTTCCAGTACCGGGTATCATTACGCCCGGCGGATATGCTGGTTGGCCAGAATTTTATTACGGATAAAGTAACCTCGCAGGTAAAGCTGGTTGATGGCAACACGCAGGCGGTAACCTGGTACCAATTCCGGATACCGATCAATGAATATGAGCAGGCCGTAGGCAACATTCAGGATTTTAAGGCTATCCGTTTTATGCGTATGTTCCTCACCAACTTTGCCGATACCGCGGTGATGCGTTTTGCTACTCTGCAACTGGTACGCGGCGAGTGGCGGGCGTTTAACCGCGAGAATAATCCGCTGAATATTATTGCCGACCCCGGCATCGCCAACCCCACGCCGGATAACCGCATAATTGATGTACAGGCCGTAAACCTGGAGGAGAACGGTAACCGTACGCCGATACCGTATGTAGTGCCGCCGGGCATCAACCGTCAGCGTAATTATAATAACTTAAAAACCAATACGCTGCTGAACGAGCAGTCGCTATCCTTACATGTTGACCGCCTGCGCGATGGTTACTCAAAGGCGGCGTTTAAAACTTTTTATAACGATTTGCGCTCATACAAAAAACTGCAGGCATTTGTACATGCCGAGGGTGATCAGTTAAAGGATAATGACATCAGTGCTTTCATCCGTTTAGGCGTTGATTACCAGGATAACTATTACGAATACGAAGTGCCACTTAAAATTACCCAGCCCGGCACCCGTGACCCCGGTGCGATATGGCCCGAACAAAACCAGATAGACCTGGAACTGGCCCTGCTTACCCGTGCCAAGCTGGCGCGTAATAATGCCGGGGTACCGCTTAACACGATATATACTTATGTGGAGAACGGCAAAAAGGTATTGATCAAAGGGCAGCCGGATCTGAGCCGTTTGCGCACTATCATGCTGGGCATCCGTAACCCGTTAAAAACAAACGATAACGATGACGGCCTTGATAAAACCGCCACCTTATGGTATGATGAATTGCGTTTAACCGATTTTGACCAGCGTGGGGGATGGGCTGCTGCCGTGCGCTTTAATGCCAAGCTGGCCGACTTTGCCGATGTAACCGTATCGGGCAGTAAGAGCACCATTGGTTTTGGCGCACTGGATTCGCGGGTGAGCGAGCGTAGCCGCAGCGATAACCAGTTGCTTGATGTAGCCGCCAATGCCGAACTGGGCAAGTTCTTTCCGGATAAGAGTGGGATACGCATACCGGCTTACATCAATGTATCGACCCAAAAAGGCACACCGCAGTTTGACCCTGCCAGCGGTGATATTGAACTAAAAGACAGGCTGGCCGCCGCCAAAAGCGAACTACAGCGCGATTCGATACGCAAGGTGTCTGAAAATTATACCGTTCGTAAAAGCTTTAACTTTACCAACGTACACAAGGCCCGCACCAATCCATCGGCAGCGGTACGTATATGGGATGTGGAGAACTTGAGCGTGAGCTATGCCTATACCGAGTATCAACATCATGATTACGTTACCGAGCTCGATCTGCAAAAAACCTACCGGTTTGGCCTGGCTTATAATTACAGCAATCAGCCTAAATATTACGCGCCTTTTGAGAAGCGTATCAAAAGCA
The DNA here is from genome assembly GCF_058782065.1 of Mucilaginibacter sp. FW306-07-L. Taxonomy (NCBI): domain Bacteria; kingdom Pseudomonadati; phylum Bacteroidota; class Sphingobacteriia; order Sphingobacteriales; family Sphingobacteriaceae; genus Mucilaginibacter; species Mucilaginibacter sp. FW306-07-L. The sequence continues at coordinate 784,484 of NZ_JBYSXI010000002.1, read as the reverse complement.
ACCTGCTGGCCCTGTTTCGCGATATTAACTTTAGTTTACTGCCGTCAAGGTTGAACTTCAGTATCAATTTCGACAGGTTTTATTCGGAAAATACCCTGCGGCTGAATAATGATCCGCTTAATGCTATCGCCATACCGGCAAGTACCATTCCGACCACGTTTAACAAAAACTTTAACATTACCCGGGTATACGGTATCGGCTGGAACATCTCCAAATCATTACAAATGGATATTGATGCCACCAACCTCTCGGTGGTTGATGAGCCTGCGGGGCGCATTAACGGTTTGAAGCGCGATACCTTGTGGGAGAACCTCAAGAGCCTGGGGCGTACCACCAACTACAGCCACACCTTAAACTTTAACTATACCACGCCGATCAGCAAGATACCGGGTTTGAACTGGACATCGGCCATATTGCGTTATAGCACGCACTTTAACTGGCAATCGCAACCGGAGTTTTCCCTGCGCGATCCGCAGTTGGCGGTAGGTAACAGTATACAGAACGCGCGTACGGTGCAGCTCAACCCTACGCTTAATTTTGTAAGCCTGTACAATAAGTTCCCATTCATCCGCAAGGCTAATAACCCGAATAGTAAAGGCAATATTTTAATAGGGCTGCTCACCAGTATCAAAAACCTCAGCGGTACGCTAACCCGTACCGAGGGCACCTTCTTGCCCGGTTATCTCCCGATAACAGATGTGTTTGGGCAGGATCTGGGTTATGGTTCGCCGGGACTGGGTTTTGTACTGGGTAGCCAGGCTGATATTCGCGCCAAGGCGGTAGCCAACGGATGGCTCTCTACCGACTCGCTGCAAAACCAGTTGTATGTAAAAACCTATAACGAAGACATCAGGCTAAAAGGCACTATTGAGCCGTTTAAGGATCTGCGTATCGAATTGATCGCCTTCCGAACTAAGGATCGAAACTTTCAGTCCAATTACAAGTTTCAGCAATCGTCAAACCAGTTTGAGGAGCTGAGTCCGGTTACTACGGGCAGCTACAGCGTGTCATTCCTGTCGCTGGGTACGGCGTTTAAGGGAACGAGCGGAATTGACAATATATCGGGCGTGTTCCAGCAGTTCCTTCAAAACAGGCAGGTGGTATCGCAGCGTTTGGGAAGGGCGAATCCTAACTCGGCAGGTGTTACAGGTGGTTATGCCGATGGTTACGGGCCAAACTCACAGGATGTATTGGTTACCTCGTTCCTGGCGGCTTATACGGGTAAAAACGCGTCGAATTATAACCTTAATCCGTTCCCCTCAACCCCGATACCCAACTGGCAGATCAATTACAGCGGATTAAGCCGTATGCCGCTGCTCTCGGATGTGTTCGACTCGTTCGATCTGAGGCATGGTTACCGTTCATCCTACAACGTAAATGGCTACACTACACTGCTGCAATACCAGGAGCAGAACGGCGCGGTAGCTTCACGGGATATTGATGCTGACTTTTTGCCTTATTACCAGTTTTCGCAGGTAACCATATTTGAGCAATTTGTGCCGCTGGTAGGTATGGACGTTCGTTTTAAAAACAGCATGACGGCTAATTTTGAATACCGTAAAAGCCGTACACTGAGCCTGAGCTTGTTGAACAGCCAGTTAGCGCAGTTGAATGAAAGTATTGTGGTGTTGGGCTTTGGTTATCGTACCACTAAATTCAAATTTCCGTTCGGGTTATTCGGTAACTCGCGCAATAATAATGATGTGAACTTTAAGCTGGATGTGGCACTGCGCGATAATAAAACGCTGATCTATCGGGCTGATGTACAGGCCGCCGAAGTATCATCAGGCGCGCAAAACATTACCCTGCGCCCGGCAATTGATTATGTGATCAACCAGCGCTTTAACCTGAACATCTTTTACGATTCGAACATTACCCGCCCTTACACCTCGCAAAGCTTTAATACCTCGTTCACCAACTTTGGTATCAACCTCAAGTTGCTGCTGCAATAGCAAGTTTAATTAATATTTTACCGAACACAGTTGCTCTTGGTTTGTTATCACCCAAAATATACCGCATGGAGGCTACCGCTAAATTTATTCCTGAACAGAAAGAAGGGGAGCATAATGATATTGTTGAATTTATAGGGCAAAGTTCGTACGCTGAGGCCCACAAGCATTTTATGCTGGTAAAAAACCGGCTTAAAGATGTAGGTAACTGGCACCAGTTTGTAGGGCAGGCAGGTTCAACATTCGCTATTACCGATGCACAGGGTAATGTAACTTATAAGGCGGCGGAGAAAGGTGATATTTTTTATATCGATATGCCCGGCCCTGGTCCGGCTGGTGGCGATGGGTATGATTGGGTGCGCATTGAGGAAGTACATGAGCATGAGGATGAAAATGGCGATAGCGAGTATTATGTAATGACCGTACGCCCGGTAGCCAATCCGCATACGCAGGGCGAAGTAGCACACTTTTTTAGCCACGAATCAACCAATACTTTCATCGTGGAGCGCAGCGGAAACAAGCTCAGCGCCGAAGTGCATGGCCGTAACGAGAAACCTAATACCGATGGTAGCTTATTAGATAAGGCCCGTAATTTTGTGGTAGGGCTGGCCGCCCGACATGGACTGTCAGCCCCGCACTGGCAAACTTTTGCCGGTAATATATTAAGGGCTTAGGGGTTAGTTGTAGGTTCCTTTTGGTTTTTTAGTTGTTAGTAAAATTACTCCATTGCCACCTCTTGAACCGTAGAGAGCGGTGGCCGTAGCATCTTTTAATACCTCTATAGATACAATGCTTTTCTCATCAATAGTTTGCAGGTCTTCTATTGGGTGTTCGGTATGATCAATAAAAAGCAGCGCGGTTGTCCAGCCCATCCAGGCATGCTGCGGTATAGTTACCTTGCTGGCGGTGATGGTATTTCCGGCATCCTGAATTTTTACTTTTCCATACAAGGTCATCATCTTTCTGGTGGTATCTATCACCAGCGAATCCTCGGCGCTGAATGATGTTTTAGTTTTACCTTTCTCGGTTATTGAAACGGATGCTTTGAACAGTTTCGTTTTCTGACTTCTGCTTGCCAATGGCCGTTTTACAGCAGCTTGTTTTTTTGTAGTTGGCCTAACAGATTTGCTTTTAGACAGTAAATTATAAAACTTATAAGCATCAGTTTTTAACGCTGACCCTGTGTTGGAAGATGCTTGCATGATAGCTGAAAATTTATCGCATTGTTTGCAGTTGGCATTTTTATTTTTACTTAGCCCTATTAACTCGATAACTGCTTTTTCATGTTTTCTATAAACAGGGTACTGAAAGCGGCGCTCGGATTTTAGGTAGCCATTCTTTTTAAAGTTAAGGCTTATGTGAAGGGCTTTATCTTTTTGTATACTTATCGGTATAGCTACATAACCTTTTGCATCGGCATTGTAGCTTTTATTACCATATATCTCACTTACTTCTACATCAGCCAATCGCTCTTTAGTATCTATATCATAAAATATTACAGCGTAGGTCATCTCGTCCTTTTGCTGCGGCATAAGCTGGTTACGGAAGGCTACAAGGGTAACCGCCAGCAAGGGCAGTATAAACATAAATTTAAGCAGGTTGATTTTTGCTGAGCGTACTTTGTTCATCATGATGATACGGTTTTTTAGGGATGTAAAATTAAATTGGTTAGCTATGCGGTATTGTGGAATACCGATCACTTTAAGCAGGTGATATTGATAAGCTTTTTTATCAAGCCCGGTATTCACCACATTGTCATCAGCAATGTATTCCAGGTTTTGGCGGATGCTGTGCCTGATAAGCCAGGCGAAGGGGTTGTACCAGTTTACTATACAAAGCAGTTCGGCAAGTAAAATATCAAGCGTGTGCCGCTGCTTTACGTGCACATATTCATGCAATATGATCTCCTCAAGTTCGGCTTCGGTATGCAGGTTTTTGTTGAGGTAGATGGCATTACCGAAGGAGAAGGGCGTAACGTTTTTATCAGTATGATAAATTGGGGTTTCGCCATCACCAATGGGTATGGCTTTTAGTTTGATCCGTCGCAGCGCGAATAGTTGCCCTATTAGGCGGATCAGCATAAATATTGAGCCTGCAGCCAAAGCATATGCGGCAAACAGCCACCAGTTTATAGTATCACTTACGTTGGTAAGGGGCTGCTCCATGCTTTTTTCGGTAAGCGATTGTACTGACGGCACATAATGTATGATTGATTGCTGGCCTGTGGTAGCGGTGAAAGTTGATACATCAACCAACGGAATGATGAAGCAAAGCATTGTGTAGCCAGCCAGGTACCAGCGGTTAAGGTTGTAAAAGGTGAGCCTGCGTAATACTACATAGTAAAAAAGGTAGATCAGGGCAATACTTAATGATAGTTTTATTAGGTATATAAACAGGGCAGGCATAGCGTTATGATTTATGGTTATCACCTTTTTCAATCATGCTGATGATCTCCTTCAATTCATCGGCACTAATTTTCTCTTCCTTCGCAAAAAACGCGATCAGCTCTTTGTATGAACTTTTAAAGTAATCCTGTACAAAGCCTTTCATAAATTTGCGTTTATATTCTTCAGCTTTTACCAGCGGGGAGTAACGGTAGGAGTTGGCCAGCTTTTCGCTTTGTACATAACCCTTTTTTTCCAGGTTTTTTATGGTTGATGCCAGGGTAGTGTAAGGTGGTTTAGGCTCGGGCATTAAATCCAGAAAGTCCTTAACAAAACCTTGCCCGGCTTGCCATACCACTTGCATAGCCTCTTCTTCCTGTTGGGTAAGTTTCTCCATTTCAAATTACTATTATATCGTAAATCTACGAATATTTCGTAATTATGCAAATATTTAATAAAATATTTTGGTGGAGTATTGCCACACAACAAAAAAGGCCTGCCGAATGGCAAGCCTTTAAGTATATCAGTGTTTGATAAGTTACGCTAACTTACGTTTTACTTCAACATTTTCGTAAGCTTCAACAATGTCGCCTACTTCAATATTATTAAAGTTTTGAATGTTTAAACCGCACTCGTAACCGGTACTTACTTCTTTCACATCGTCTTTATAACGTTTAAGTGATGCCAGTTCGCCGGTGTAGATAACAACACCCTCGCGGATGATGCGGATCTTACTGTTACGGGTGATCTTGCCATCCAGTACCATACAACCTGCAATGGTACCCACCTTGCTGATCTTGAAGGTTTCGCGAATCTCTACGTTAGCCACGATCTTCTCTTCAAATGTCGGTGCAAGCATACCTTCCATCGCGGCCTTGATCTCGTTGATCGCGTCGTAGATGATAGAGTACAGCCTGATATCGATCTGCTCCTGCTCGGCCAGTTTACGGGCACTGCCTGATGGGCGTACCTGGAAACCGATGATGATCGCGTCAGATGCCGAAGCTAACAATACGTCAGATTCAGAGATCTGGCCTACTGCTTTAGAGATGATGTTAACCTGTATCTGCTCGGTAGACAGTTTCAGCAACGAGTCAGACAATGCCTCGATAGAGCCATCCACGTCACCCTTAACAATGATGTTAAGCTCCTTGAAGTTACCCACTGCCAAACGGCGGCCGATCTCATCAAGCGTGATGTGTTTCTGCGTGCGTAAACCTTGTTCGCGTTGTAATTGCAAACGTTTGTTGGCAATTTCACGTGCTTCCGGCTCGCTGTCCATCGCGTTGAATTTATCACCCGCGGTAGGGGCTCCCTGCATACCCAGCACCTGTACCGGTGTTGATGGGCCTGCTGATTCAACACGCATACCACGCTCATTGGTTAAAGCTTTAACACGGCCGCTGTAACAACCTGCCAGTATCGGGTCGCCCACTTTAAGGCGGCCGGCTTGTACAAGCACCGTAGTAACAATACCACGGCCTTTATCCAGGGCTGCCTCAATAACGGTACCTACGGCACGTTTGTTAGGGTTGGCTTTTAGTTCAAGCAATTCCGCTTCGAGCAATATTTTTTCGAGCAGTTTATCAACGTTAAGGCCTGATTTGGCTGAAATTTCCTGCGACTGGTATTTACCGCCCCATTCCTCAACCAATATGTTCATGGTAGCCAGTTGCTCACGTACCTTATCGGCATTAGCTCCCGGTTTATCTATTTTGTTAAAAGCGAAGATGATCGGTGCACCGGCAGCCTGCGCGTGGTTTATGGCCTCGCGGGTTTGCGGCATCACGCTATCGTCAGCAGCTATCACAATAATAACAATATCTGTTACCTGGGCACCACGTGCACGCATCGCCGTAAAGGCTTCGTGACCCGGGGTATCCAAAAAGGTGATCTTGCCTTTATTTTCAGGCAGGGTAACCTCATAGGCACCAATGTGCTGGGTTATACCACCGGCCTCACCGCCAATTACGTTGGTGTTGCGTATAAAGTCGAGCAATGAGGTTTTACCGTGGTCAACGTGACCCATAATGGTAACGATCGGTGCACGGGGGATCAGGTCAGCCGGGTTGTCAACCTCTTCAAGGTTAGCTTCCTCGTCTTCCGGTTTAACAAACTCAATCTGGTAACCAAACTCGTCGGCAACTATGGTCAGTGTTTCCGCATCCAGCCTTTGGTTGATGGATACGAACATGCCCAGACTCATACAAGTAGAGATGATCTGCGTTACCGCGACATCCATCATTGATGCAAGCTCATTGGCGGTTACAAACTCGGTAACTTTTAATACCCTTGAGCGTGCTTCCTGTTCCATGGCCAGCTCTTCCGCATTGGCTGCTACGTCATCACGTTTTTGGCGACGGAATTTTGCACGCTGTGCAAACTTACCTGATTTACCTGCACCGCTCAGGCGGGCAAGTGTTGCCTTAATTTGGTCTTGTATATCCTTTTCAGTCGGTTCCTCTTTCGGGGTATTCGGCTGAGCGGTTCTGTTACGGTTATCCGGCCTGTTGTTGCCACCACCGGTATTATTATTACGGTTCCTGAAATCAGGGCGGCCACCCGGCCCGTTCTGACCCTGGCCTTGTCCTTGTTGCCCAGGACCGCCTTGTTGCTGGCCTCCGGGTTGGTTAGGGCCTCCGCCTTCTTTACGCTTTCTTTTGCGTTTATGGTCGGCTGAGTTAGGGTTTGATGATGATGCCACCGGGTTACGCTTCGGCTCATTAACCGGAAGCTGAATTTTACCAACAATATTAGGGCCGGTAAGGCGTTCAGCCTTGGCGCGTATTACATGGTTCGGATCATTTACCGGTGTTTCAGGTGCCGGAGCCGCAGCTTGTGGTTGTGCCGGTTGCGGAGCAGGAGCAGATGGCCTGTTCTCAGCAGCAGCAACTACCGGTTCCGCTTTTGGCGCTTCAGGCGCCTTAACAGCAGGAGCTTCTTCCTTAACAGGAGGGGCGGCTGTAACCGATTCCGGTTTCACTTCAGCTTTAACCTCCGGTTTTACTTCGGGGGTAGGAGTTGGTTCCGGTGCTGGTTGCGGTTTTGGCTGTTCGGCAGGTTTTGGCGCAGCGGCTTGCGGCCTTGCATTCAAGTTGTTAAGGTCAATTTTACCTACTACTTTTACGCCGGGCAGGTTATCCCCGCGGTCGTCTGTTTTAGCAGGCGCGGCAGGTTCAGCCAGTTTTGTTTTTTCGGGTTGCTGAGCAGTAAAGTTACCCGCGTTTTTAATCAGTATCTCCTCATTCTCAAATTCCTTTGAGCGGCGTGGCTCGGCAGGTTTATCAGAAGTGGCAGGCACTTCATCTTTCCTGATCTTGCCTATGCTGATCTGTTTAGCTTCTTCCTTAATGCTTTTATCCGCAGCAAATTCCTTTAACAAGGTGGTATACATATCGCTGTCAAGCTTCGCCATAGGTTGTTTTTCAACTTTAAACCCTTTGGAAGCCAGAAAGTCGACAATGGTACCCATACCAATGTTCAGTTCCTTTACTGCTTTTATTAATTTTATGCTTTTGTCTTCTGACATTTATTATTCTTTCTCTGCTTGTAATATTTGCAAAAATACGATTTTATATCGGCTTAATTGATTTTATTCAAATTCCGCTTGCAATATTGACAGAACCTCTTTTACAGTTTCTTCTTCAAGGTCAGTACGTTTAACTAATTCATCAACGCTAAGGCCTAAAACCGACTTGGCGGTATCTAAACCAACACGTTTGAACTCATCAAGTATCCAACTGTCAATCTCATCCGAGAATTCTTCAATATCAACATCCTCTTCCAATTCATCCGCTTCGCGGTAAACATCAATTTCATAACCGGTTAGTTTACCGGCAAGTTTAATGTTATGGCCACCGCGGCCAATGGCCAGTGATACCTGGTCGGGCTTTAAGTAAACAGCGGCAGTTTTTTTCTCATCGTCAAGCTTTATTGAAGTTATCTTGGCAGGCGATAAGGCACGCTGAATATATAGTTGAATGTTATTGGTAAAGTTAATCACGTCAATATTCTCGTTCTTCAACTCACGAACGATACCATGTATACGTGAACCCTTCATACCTACGCAGGCACCTACAGGGTCAATACGGTCGTCGTATGATTCAACCGCAACTTTAGCTCTTTCGCCCGGTTCGCGAACAATCTTTTTAATGGTGATCAAACCGTCAAATATCTCCGGAACTTCCTGCTCAAACAAACGCTGCAAAAATTCAGGCGCGGTACGTGAAATTATGATCTTCGGGTTGCTGTTCAACATATCAACCTTTGATACTACAGCTTTAACGCTGTCGCCTTTTTTAAAGTAGTCGGCAGGTATCTGCTCGGTTTTTGGTAATAAAAGCTCATTGCCTTCATCATCAAGCACCAGGGTTTCTTTTTTCCAAACCTGGTAAACCTCGCCGGTAACTATCTCGCCCACGCGGTCTTTATATTTTTTGAAGATCTCGTCTTTCTCCAACTCCAGTATTTTTGATACCAGGGTTTGGCGGGCTGCCAGTATTGCACGGCGGCCAAAGCTCTCCAGCGTTATCTGCTCAACATGCTCGTCGCCAACCTCGTAATCCTCGTCAATCAGCTTTGCTTCGGCCAGTTCAATTTCCAGATCATCATCCTCGCTAAATCCGTCTTCAACAATCTGGCGGGTGCGCCATATTTCTAAGTCACCATTGTCGGTGTTAACAATTACGTCGCAATTTTCGTCGTTACCATATTTCTTTTTGATCATGCTTCTGAAAACGTCTTCCAGCACGCTCATCATGGTAGGGCGGTCAATGTTCTTAAAATCTTTGAATTCCTGAAAGGAATCAATTAAATTAATATTGCTCATTTACTTATTTGAATGATATTAAAACCTTGGTTTCACTTATTTCATTTACGGGGATGATGCTCTCAATTAATTGGGCTTTCTTCCCTTTTTCTTTTATACTCTCTTCAATGGTAATCGCGTTCTCGTCAGCAGCCAGCAGTTTGCCTTCGCGTTTGGTGCCCGCGGTTGTTTTAACCGATAACAGCCTGCCAATGTTTTTGGCGTATTGCCTTGGCAGGGTAAGCGGCATATCAATACCCGGCGATGATACCTCGAGGTTGTAAGCCGTTTCGATAGTGTTTTCTTCCTCAAGATGAAAACCCACATGGCGGCTAACCTTTACGCAATCATCAATACCGATACCGTTATCACCATCAAGCAGTATCATCAATTTTCCGTTTGAAAGGAAATTGATGCTCACAATAAACAGGTCCGGCCGGTCGGCTAATTTTTCCTCAACCAGTTCGGTTACCCTTTTCTCAATATTCATGTATCCGTTGTCCGTTTGATTGGTAAAATAAAAGAGGGGGCTACCCAGCCCCCTCCGTATTTTAATGCAAATATAAATATTTTTATTTGTTATTCAAGTACTTTGTTATAGTTTGAAGGGCACATCCGTATGCGGATGATCGCCGGGTTTATTCCTTTTGCGGATATAATCCCACAGGCGACCGCCCTCGGCATAACGGTAATACCGCACAAAGTAGGGCTGCCCTTTTGCAAAGGCGGTATCTGGTGTAAAACGGATCTGTTTATTTATAATTTGATACGTGCCCGGCTGCTCGGGTTGAAAATCTTTCATCTCCTCGTCGGTAGGTAAACGGTAAACGGGCAGTAGGCTTAGCCACAGTGCCTTAGAGGTGTCCTGTGCTAATTGGGCCAACACATCGGCAGGTAAGCCGCTGATAATGATCTGTTCATTGCTGTTTGCCGTTACGCTTATGGCAGCATCGTCAGCAGTTGAACAGGCCGCGAACATTACCCATATTATTAACCAGGCTTTTTTCATATCGATCAATTTATTACCCGGCCGGTAAGATCCACCCGGCGGGCAAACGGGTTGATGAACTTATTGGCCAGCGCGGCAAACTCATAGCGGGTAACCGGGCGGTTCATGTCAAACGTGGTCTTAAACTTATAGGTGGTCTGCCAGTTTTTTTGCATGATCTTTTTCAGCGTTTCAGGGTCGGTAAGGGTAACATCGCTGATGAACGACATGAGGTTGCCAACGGTGAATTTTTCGCCCGGTTTATTTTGATTGAACCAGATGAACGCCCGGGTATAATATTCGTTTAGTAAAGGTTTGATATCGGCTGTATTAATGGTGGAATCAGGCTTGAATATTATGGCCACGCGGTTACCCTCGGTTTTAAAAATGCCTTGCAGCAAACCGGTAGCGCAAACCTGCTGCACAGCCCTGAAATACGGATCGCTGAAAGAAATATCACTGATCGGAAAAATATATCCTTTATGATCCAGCACCTCGCCCTGAATAATGCGTGCATGCAGGTTTTTGGTAGTGGTTTTAAAAAAAGCCAGGAAAGCGGCAGTGGCCCCGGCACTTTGCCCCAAGGTCATCTGCACGGCCGGGTCGGCTGTTGTGGCGTTGGCCAGGTGACTTACGGATAAGCCTTTTTCGGTGATCACCAGGTTCTCCGCATCGCGCGCCACAAAAGCGGTAAGCGGAATGCCATAAGCCGGGAACGGCGGATAGTTCACCTTGTTCTTATCATCGCTGTAAGCCTGCATAGGCAAGGCATCACCAACCGTTATATAGGTACGATATAACTTATTTGGCCGCGAATAGGGTTGATAAATGTCATCAACGGTAAACTTCAGGATGCCGTTTGCCCGCTGGTATTCGCGGATAAAGGGAATGTACGGTAATTTATCGGGCGTATTATATTCCTCTAAACTAAAGCTTTTATAACCCAGCACCGTTTGCAGGTAATAGATAAGTCCTAATGTATGCAGGCGCGCTTTTTTAAAGGTTTGGGCCCGGTTTTCGGACGTAAGCTGCTCCACCGAAACGGTGTATTGGTTAGCGCACCAGTTGATCAGGTATTTGTCATTAGGCAGTTTGCCCGCGACCAATAGTTTTTTTACATCCGCGCCTTTAAGGCAACTATACGCCGCGGGATCATAGCCCTCCGGTTTTTTTATAGTTCGATCAGCCGCCCGTCCGTTATCCTTTACTATCGCGGCAAAGCTGATATCCTGAATTTCGGAAGTTGCGTTAGCCGGAGCCAGCGCCTCGCCGGTTTGGGTGCGGCTATCGGTACCGGCATCAAACTTTACACCCACGGCTGTTGCGGCATCAGCCAGTTCGGTGGCATCTATCAGCACGCGGGCCTTGATGGTGATGGGCTCGTTTTTTTCGGTGATGGTAACTTCCCAGCCGGTGCCATCTTTTTTAAGGTTAGTATAAGGCGTGTTGAGTTTATAAGTGAGATTTTTAACCGTATCGGCAATTTTTTTCAGGATGGCCGCGCCGGTGTATGGTTCGTAACGGAGTACGGCGTTCAGCGTGGTATCATACCCCGGTGTTTTTTTGTAGAAAGTGGTGATATGCCTGCGAAACTCCGCCCAAATGCCTGATTGAAAGTTTCTGTTGGCGTTGAGCACGCAAATGCCGCCAGCCGTCATGCCGCCGCCCAGCCAGGGGCCGGTTTCAATCAACATGGTTTTTACGTTGCTGCGTGCACATTGTATGGCCGCCGCCGTACCGCTGGCGCTGCCGCCTATAACAAGCACATCGGTTTTAATGGTTTCGGCAAAACAAACAGCACATTGAAGGAAAACACAAAGCAGCAGTAACTTTTTTATCATCAGGCTTAAATAACAAAATACAAAACGCTAATTTGGGCAAAACCTTGTTGAACTGAAAGATTAATACATAATATATTCTGCCCATGCTTACCGACGAACAAATGCGCTACCCGATAGGGAAATTTCAGCCCCCGGCATCGTATACGGATGATGACCTTTACCGTTGGATGAATGATATACGTATGCTGCCCGGGCAATTGCGGCAGGCAGTTATCGGTTTAAATGACGATGACCTGAACACCCCGTACCGCCAGGGCGGCTGGACGCTGCGTCAGGTTGTACACCATGTAGCCGATAGCCACATGAACTCCATTACCCGCATCAAACTCGCCCTTACCGAGGATAGCCCCACCATAAAACCGTACGAGGAAGCCTACTGGGCACTGCAAGCCGACTACCACCTGCCCGTGGAGCCATCATTAAAAATGCTGGAAGGCATCCACCAGCGCATGATCGTGCTGTTTGAAAGTTTTACCGAAAAGGAGTGGGAGCGTACCTTCATCCACCCGGAAACCGGTGCCACTAACTCGCTCAAAAAAACTTTGGCCACCTACTCATGGCACGGCCGTCATCATTTGGCACATATTACTGAAACGAGGAAGAAGTATGGGTTTTAATAAACCAATAAACCAAGCTTTCTACATCAAAAACTTGGTTTATCACTCCCCCTTTAGGGGGCTGGGGGGCTCGGCTTGCTGTTGCCCTATAGTCCGAAAATATTATACTCAAACCTCAGCAAATACATATTTTTACTATTACGTACCATATCATTATATAAAGGTGTGCGGTAGCTCAGATCCAGCCGGCATACACTGTTAAATATAAGCTGTACGGCCGGGGCTATATCAAGGTAACTCTGCGCATGGCCCGGGTTGGTTTTACCCAGCAGTTCCACATACAGGTTAAGGTTTACCTGGTCGTAATTCTCATACTTTTTAGGCAGCAACAAATAACCCGCTGATAGGGTATAGCCAATGCTGTTGCGCGCATAGCCGCCAGCAAAGGTATAGCCGCCGCGGTTATCAAACCCGCGCAGGTAACTTGCCGAACCAGATAACGCCAGCTTGTGCATCAATTGTGTAAACACCAGTCCGCTTTGCAGGCCGGAGTTGTCGCCCTCCAGGGAAATCTCCTGATTGACCAGCGGATTTTTAATGCTTGCTGCCTTAACAAACATAGCCCCCCTGAAATGCCGCTGCACACTATCAACCGATAAAAAGCGGTACTTGGCGTACAGGCTGCCACCTTCAAAGCGCTGACCCTGCTGGTAAAAGTTAGACATGTAGGCCGAGCCATGAAACATAAAATATTTGCTCGCGCCATACATCAGCTCAATGGTACTGCGGTTTTTGTATTCCGGCTTAAAAAAGCCTTGGTTTTCTACCCGTATACCTAATGATCGCGCCGCCATGTTGCTGGCCGGTTCGGTATTCACATAAAGCTCCTGGGCGTAGGTTGTTATAGTGATCGCCATTAGTATGGCGATGAATAGTAGTTTTTTCATGACCCCTCCTAAATCCTCCCCGAGGGGAGGACTTGATTGAATTTTGTATAAAAATCACGTCATTGCGAGGTACGAAGCAATCCTCGAGCGATCTGCTTGAAGAATATCCTAAAGAGATTGCTTCGTACCTCGCAATGACGCGGTTGTGAGTTCTTTATTGGTCATTTCTCCGGCATCAGTAATGCCCGGAGTAGTACCTGCCTTGCCCAAGCATAACCTTTCACCGGGCAGGACGTAGCCGGCGACTTTTGCTTCTTTTGTTTCGCACAAAAGAAGTTTAGGACAAGCACCCCTCCTAAATCCTCCCCGAGGGGGGGACTTGATTGAGTTTTTTGTTTAAAAACCACGTCATTGCGAGGTACGAAGCAACCTCTAAAGCGTCTTATCAAACAGGAATATCCTAAAGAGATTGCTTCGTACCTCGCAATGACGATTGGCTGATTTGCAGTTTTTGCCTCATATCGCTACACAATAAACCTTTTTACCATCAGTGGCAGCGGGTTTTTGCGGGGCGTACTTTTTATTGGTGGCAATGGGGGCAAAACCTTTATCTAAAAAGGTGATGGCTACCGGGCCGTTGAGATCTTTTTCGCTGGCGTTTACCAGGTGAAAATGCTTGCCCGAATACTCGAACATGTTATTGCTGAGTTTGGTGCCGGCAAAGTTATAGGTAGCTTTCAGGTTATTTACCGAAAAGCCCGCGCTTTGCACTTTGCTGCTTAATTTATCAAAATCAACAGCCACATCCTTTTTAAAGGTTACGACGAAGATGTTGCGGTTCAAATCGGGCTTTACATCACCAACGAAGCTCAACGAGCGGAGTGACTTTTCGGTAGCTTTTGAGCACATGGAGCAGGTGAGGCCGCTTACCTGTACTTCGGCTTTGGTGAACTGGGCTTTGGCAATGCCAACAGATATAGCCATAATGGCTATGAATATTTTTAAGGCTTTCATATTGTTATCAAAAAATTAATGTAAAAAACTATACCACGGGCTAGTTAACAGCACGTGCAATTGGTTTAAAAATTAATTTTTAAATCAGATACGAAAGTTGCAGTTGATGAGAAAGATGGAGTTTTTAGCCTTCGGCGCATCCGGCGGCGGGCCACGGTCAAAAATTTTCTCTAATAATGCCCTTTGTGCAGACAGGAAGAATTCCTCGAAAGGTAAGGCCGAAATATCAAATGAAAATACTTTGCTTAAAAGCGATTGCGGTTTTTCGGCCTGGTGAGCGTCTTTTACCTTAACAGTTACCTTTTTATCCTTGCAGCACTTCATTTTTGAAGCCGCTGTTTCGGTATGGCATTTTTTGGCAGGCTGCTCAATTTTTACGGATGCAACCGTTTTGCCGCAGTAATGAAAGTTCAGGGCAAAACCGGACACTGTAGCAAAGTACAGCAGCAGTAAAGTTATAACGCCTGATCTTTTAAACATAACACAAATCTATGTGCTTTTATAATGATATGCAAGTGTTTAACAATTTATAACACTTGCATACCAGAGAGTTAATATCTAATCGGATGGCTTACGCTACCGTTCCTTCTTTTAGTTTCTCGGCATTCTCGGCAAATTGCAGGGCTTCCATTATATCCTGTATGCCGCCGTTCATCACCTCGGGCAGGTTGTAAATGGTAAGGCCGATACGGTGCTCGGTTAAGCGGCCCTGTGGAAAGTTGTAGGTACGAACTTTGGCCGAACGGTCGCCGGTAGCCACCATGGTTTTACGTTTCTTAGAAGTTTCCTCCAGGTGCTTTTGCAGCTCCATTTCGTAAACACGTGAACGTAGTACCTGTAAAGCCTTGTCAAAGTTTTTTAACTGCGATTTTTGATCCTGGCACTGGGCCACCAAACCGGTAGGTAAGTGTGTTAACCTAACGGCTGAGTAGGTGGTGTTAACCGACTGCCCGCCCGGACCCGATGCGCAGAACAGATCCTTGCGGATATCGCTCATATTAAGTTCGATGTCAAACTCATCAACCTCGGGCAATACCACTACTGATGCTGCCGAGGTATGTACACGGCCCTGCGTTTCGGTATCCGGCACGCGTTGTACACGGTGCACGCCCGACTCAAATTTTAATGTTCCGTAAGCATCTTCGGCCAGTACGTTGAACACGATCTCCTTATAACCGCCTGATGTGCCTTCGGTATAATCAACCAGTTCGGTACGCCAGCCGCGTTTTTCGCAAAAGCGCATGTACATGCGGTAAAGATCGCCTGCAAAAAGCGAGGCTTCATCACCACCAGTACCGCCGCGTATCTCAATAATGGCGTTCTTTGTATCTTCAGGATCTTTCGGGATCAGCATCAAACGGATCTGCTCTTCCTTTTCCTCTTGTTGAACCAATAATAAATCAAGTTCTTCTTTGGCCATATCACGAAACTCCGCATCCTTTTCAGTAGCCAGAATTTCTTTATTGGTATCAATATTACTCATGATGTTGCGGTAGATGAAATACTCGTCAACAATCTTGTTCAAATCCTTGTATTCTTTATTAAGCTGGGCAAAACGCTTCATGTCAGCCATTGCATCGGGGCTGCTCAATTCACCTTCCACTGTTTTCCAGCGTTGGTGTATAGCTTCTAATTTATCTAACATAAATGTATTAGTCTGTTAGCATAACAAGTGCTATGCTAAAAAGTGCACAAAAGTACAGTTTTTTTGCCGTATTTTTTTCAGCGCAAGGTAAACGTTAAGGGCGAACCGTTGTATTTTCAAAATACGCCAGGCTGAGGTTTTCGCCATCAAAAACAGCGTACGAGTTGTAGTTGAACCACTCGCCGAGGTTGATATAGCGGCTGCCTTTGTTCAGTTGTACATCCATGGGCAGGTGGCGGTGCCCGAACAAAAAATAATCATAGTAAGTATGTTCAAGCATCTCATTACTAAAAGTTACCAGCCACTCATGCTCACCGGGTTTCAGGTCGGGTTGTTTCAGGTTGGTATCACGGCTATGCTGCGACCATGAGCCGGCAATGCCAATACCCAGGTTAGGGTGCAAGCGCGCAAACAGCCACTGGCATAATTTACTGCGGAATATCTTTTTTAATACCTTATAACTACTATCGCCGGGGCCGAGGCCATCGCCATGGTGCAGATAAAATTTTTTGCCGCCGCGCTCAATCTCCAGTTCATTACTGATGATGGTAGCGCCCAACTCTTCCGTAAAGTAACTGAACATCCACATATCATGGTTGCCTTTAAACAAGTATAGCTTTATACCGGCATCGGCCAGTTCGGCCAGCTTACCCAAAAAGCGGATGTAGCCTTTGGGCACAACGGTTTTGTACTCAAACCAAAACTCAAATACATCGCCCATTAAAAATATTTCGGCGGCATCATGCTTAATGCTGTCCAGCCAGCGGATGATGCGTGCCTCACGGTCGCGGCTGGGGCCGTAGCTGTCAGTACCTAAATGAAAATCAGAGGCGAAGTATAATTTATTGCGTATGGCCATGCTTTGGCAAAAGTAAACTATTGCAGGCATTTTTTTGAGGGGTACTTACTATAGTGCTCCAGGTTATTAATGGTAAAACTGACATTTCATTTTAATTTCATGTAGCGCCTTTACTTTAGCCTGCGTATTAGCATAAATAGTTTCACTTAAAACCGGATGAATATGCTGGCCGTAAAGAATTTAGTAAGTAAATCAACCATATACAGGCATTCAGCCATGCTGATGGGTACCCGCTTTGAGATCACCGTTGTTGGTGAAAATCCGGGCTGGGCTACAGAGCGTATTAATGATGCCATAGCAGAAATAAACCGGGTTGACAAGTTGTTGAGCACCTTTGGTGATGATAGCAATGTTAACCAGATAAACGGTAACGCGGGTATTGCACCTGTAAAAGTTAACGGGGAACTGTTCAAACTGATAGACCGCTCGTTACAGGTTGCTGAACTTACTTATGGTACTTTTGATATTACCTACAGCACCGCCCCAAAAACGGTTGCCGGTGTAAGTTATAAAGATGTTGTGCTTGACGCGACAACCCAAACCGTGTTTTTAAAGCACGAGGGCATGCGCATCAGCTTTGCCGCGAATGGTAAAGGTTACGCTGCCGACAGGGCTAAATTTGTTTTACAGATGAGCGGCGTTAGCAGCGGTGTTATTAACGCCGGTGGCGATATGGTAGCCTGGGGCACACAGCCCGGCAGCGAACCGTGGACAGTTGCCGCCGCTGATCCTGAACAGGCTGATAAACCCTACGCGCAACTCAACATCAGCAACCTGGCTTTAGCCACATCAGTTAATGTGGATGCGGTTAACAGCAAAAAAAATATTACAGCCATCAGCAATAACGGCTTTGAGGTTAGCGCCATAAAAAGCGTTACCATTTTAAGCCCGACCGCCGAGTTGGCTGATGCCATGGCTGCACCGGTAATCAGTATCGGCGTTAATGCCGGTTTGTATTTAATTAACAGGTTAAACCAGGTAGCCTGCATAATAGTTGACGACCATAACCGGGTTTATACCTCAAAAGATATCAGCATTTAAATAAGTATTTTTCAACCCAAACAATTTATATACAATTAAATTATTTAACCGCTATATTAATTATAGCGGTTTTATACTTTTTATACCCTGCTGTTAATTGTAATTGTGTGATATTGAAAATATTTTTACTTTCTTCCGTTAAATGATAAAGTGGTTTTACATAATGCTGTTGCTCCTGGCAGTGCCGCTATTATCATCTGCTGCAAAAAAAAGCAGGTACGCAGCATCCCGACCGCTTGGTTTTGAAGCCAAGGCTTCCCCGTTTTTTCAAACGCGAAAGGATACAATTATCAACAAGCAGTCAAAAAAACAACAAGAAGAGGACGAAAAGAATAAAATAAAGGAAATTGCACGGGCTAAGAAACAATACAAGCCCGAGAAAATAGGCGAGGATGACGATCAGGCTAAAAAGCGGAAGCAGCGCAGGCCTGAGGGTATGGAGCGTCCGCCGGAGATCATCAGGCGTAATGGCGGTTAATTATTAAAACGGTAAATGAAGTATTTAAGCATATTTATTTTTTCGTTTTTATATGTTGTGGCTGATGCGGCCGCAATGGAGCCACGCTATTTTTTAAATTCACCAAAAACCGCCGTGGCGGATAGCGATAGCGTGCAAGTGCGCAAACGTTCGGTATCGGTAGGTATAAATTACGGTAACGATGCCATATTTTTTGGCCGGGTAGGGCCGGTAAAATATCCGTATGTAGCTACGGATGTAGTTTATAATGATAAGTCGGGCTTTTTTCTGTATGGTTCAGCCTTAAAGGTTTTAGGGTACGATCCGTTGTTTGACGAGGTTGACCTGGGCGGAGGATATTACTTTAAATCAAAAAATAAAAAATACGCCGGTAACATCAGCTACACCCGCTTTATATTTAACAATGATGCCCGTATCATCAAGTCGGCATCATCCAATGATATCAATCTAAAAAACTCTTACGACTGGAAGATCCTGAAATCAAGCGTTACGGCTGATTTCCTGTTTGGTAAATCGAACGATTTTTTCCTGACGATCAGCCAATCCAAGTATATCGAACCTAACTGGAGCATATTTACCGATAATGATTACCTCACGTTTAACCCGTCAGTAAACGTAATACTGGGTACGCAAAACTTTGTAAACCGCTATTCTGAGGACAGGTTTTACCTGCATAACCGCGATAAGATATTCAGCTCGGCCATGCTCACCCGTAACAACGGGCGCTTTACGGTATTAAATTATTACCTTAAAGTACCCATAGCCTACAACACACCACATTATACCCTTGAAGCGGCGTACCGTTACTCTATCCCTGTAAATGTTGAAAACGCGTTACAGAACAGGCACGCATCTTTTTTTAATTTGACGTTTTATTACCTGTTTTATTAAAAACCGATGAATGTATTGATAATTGAGGATGAACGCTCGCTGGCCAGGGAAGTAGATATATTTTTGACCAACAATAATTACGTTTGCGAAGTAGCCTACAACGGGCGTTCAGCATCTGAAAAAATATCGGTTAACCTGTACGATTTTATTTTGATAGACCTGGGTTTGCCTGACTATGAGGGGCTGGACCTGCTTAAAGAGGCCAAAACCAATAATCCGGATGCCGCCTGCATTATCCTAACCGCGCGTGCCGAGGTGAACGACCGTATAACCGGCCTTGATTTGGGTGCTGACGATTATGTGCCCAAGCCATTTTCGTTGCTGGAATTGCAAAGCCGTATGCAGGCTATTACCCGCCGCAAGTTCGGCCTCAAGCAAAACACGGTAACACTCGGCGATTTTTTAATTAACCTGACTGAGCGTATCATCAGCCACGAGGGTAATGTGGTAAGTACCATCACCAAAAAGGAGTTTGACCTGATTGCCTACATGCTGCTGCATAAAAACCGCACGCTTACCCGTACACAGCTAAGCGAACATATCTGGGGCAGTATAGTTAATGATGATTATGACTCGAACTATATTGACGCGCACATCAAAAATATACGCAAAAAGCTAAATGCCTTTGCACCGCCCAACTGGTTAGAAACCGTTAGGGGGCTTGGCTATAAAATTGTGGTTAACAATTAAACAGTAAATATTTGAAGCTTAATACCAAACTCACCCTGTTCAATACCATTTCAAAATTGGTTATTGTGGTGCTTTTTGTGTTATTGCTGCCCCTGCTCATCACTAAAATAAATCTTAACTATACCGATAGCAAGCTGATTGAGCAAAAGGAAAAGGTGCTGCAAATTGTTAAAACCCTCGGCATTGGCAATTACATAACCGAAGGTGAAAGTTATGGCAGTTATACCCTTTTAAAGGAGGAGTACATCAGCCTGGATGAGGTTGACCCGCGCGAATATCTGGATACCATTATGAATGAACGGCGTATTGTTGAAGGTGATACCATTCAATACCGCATACTAAGCCATACGTTTAAGGTTAATAAAAAAAACTACCTGCTGGAGGTAGGCAAAAGCGTATCAACGCTTGATGATATTAGCGGCCCGCTGCAAAATATAGCCTTCCAGGTGCTGGTGGGCATGATATTACTTACCATTCTGGCCGATCAGGTTTACTCCAATTATGTGCTGCGCCCGCTACGGCAGATCATCAAAATAAGGCTTAATACCAACCGCTTTCCATATACGGCCACCTATCGCAAGGTGCGCACCACCACGGCTGATTTTCAGTATCTCGACATCAGCATACAGCGTATGATGGAAACCATAACCGATAAATTTCAAAAAGAGCGCGAGTTTATCTCTAATGCTTCGCACGAGCTAATGACCCCGATATCGATCCTGCAAACAAAAATCGAGAACATGTTTGTGGAAGAAGATATCGCGGATGACCTGAAGGTACGCCTGCTGGAAATGCAGCGCATCCTCAACCGGTTAAAAAGCATCACTAAAACGCTGCTGCTGATATCGCAAATTGAGAACGAACAATTCATCAAAGAGGATGAGGTGAACCTGAACGACATGCTGCATGATGTGCACGATGAAATATCTATCCGCCTGGAGCAAAAGGAGATCACCTGTACTATTGATGTGCCTGCCGATGTGGTGCTGCACAAGGTAAACAAATTTTTGCTGTTCAACCTGTTGTTCAACCTCATAAACAACGCTATAAAATACAACCACGAGGGCGGCTGTATAAATATTACCGTACAAAAAAATATTAATAACCTGATATTAAATATTGCCGATACCGGCATAGGCATAGCCGAAGATGAATTGCCCTTTATATTTAACCGGTTTAAAAAATTAAAGCGCTCATTACAGCAGGATAGCTTTGGCCTGGGCTTGCCCATCGTAAAATCAATTGCTGATTTTCACCGGATACAAATCGAGATTAAATCCGAAAAGGATAAAGGAAGTGTTTTTAGTCTGATCATTCCGGAAGCTATACTGAAAAGTTGATTGCCTGTCAGGTTGTACTAAAAAGTGTGCATTGATGTAACTATGGCATTATTTGCTTTAGTAGATTAGGCTTTTCTTTTCCTAAATATTAAATAATTATTGTTGTGGTATTGATTCAGCGGTAATAAACGCAATAAATATTATTAAACCTTTTTGGCACTGCCTTTGTCATAACTGCATAACCAAGATCATACATACGAAAAATGAAAA
Organism: Mucilaginibacter sp. FW306-07-L; assembly: GCF_058782065.1. NCBI lineage: Bacteria > Pseudomonadati > Bacteroidota > Sphingobacteriia > Sphingobacteriales > Sphingobacteriaceae > Mucilaginibacter > Mucilaginibacter sp. FW306-07-L. Next base: position 762,903 of record NZ_JBYSXI010000002.1, on the reverse strand, counting down.
CGTTAAAATTAAGAATAGCTAAGTTGAGTATTGCTGTAGCTACTGTAGGTATCATAGCATCGGGTTGCGACTCGTTGACAAAAACTCAAAAAGGTGCCGCCATCGGTGCCGGTGCCGGTGGTACTATAGGTGCTTTTATAGGTAAGGCTGCAGGTAACACCGCTTTAGGCGCTGTAATTGGTGGTGCCGTTGGTGGTACTGCTGGTGCATTTATCGGCCGTAAAATGGACCGCCAGGCAGCGGAGATCAAACAAACTGTACCGGGAGCAACCGTAACCCGCGAGGGCGAAGGTATCATTGTTAAGTTTGATTCAGGTATATTGTTTGATGTGGATAAAACCGATTTGAAATCAGCCGCGCGTACTAACCTTGAAAATCTGGCTACATCATTAAAAAATAATCCGCAAACCAATATATCAATCATTGGCCATACCGATAGTACAGGTACAGCAAGCTATAACCAAACATTATCTGAACGCCGTGCCGCGTCAGTAAAAACCTATTTGGTTGATAATGGCGTTACCGGCTCACGTTTAAGCACTACCGGTAAAGGTAAAAACGAGCCTATAGCATCAAACTCAACTGCTGACGGCCGTGCGCAAAACCGCCGTGTAGAGATTGTAATTGTGGCGAATGATGCCATGAAACAAGATGCGAAGCAACAAGCAAGCAACTAAGCTATAAATTAAAAAGATTAGTAAATAGATTGAACCCCTGCCGAATAAAGCAGGGGTTTTTGTTTTACGCTATCGCGATAACCTTATCTTTTAATACACCAAATATCCTATCTGTTTTTTGGTTGCGGATGGCTACTTTGCCGGTAAATCTGCCGAAAGAGGGTAATATGCCTTGCTTGGCACCAAAGGCAAAGCAAGGCAGGGTGATATGCTGCCTGCCTTTCCCGGTTAATGATACACCGGGATGAATGTGCCCGCAAAAAGCGTAAGCCGTGGCGTGTTCCAGTTGTTTAGCGGTAAGCGGGTGGTGCAGCATCAGGAAAGGGCCAACCTGCAATTCATCATACATGGCTACATTTAGCTCGGTATAATGCCTGTCATGAATAATATCGTGGTTGCCTCTAATCAGTATAATTTCAATTTTAGCATGGCGGCGGCGCCATAGCGTGAACCAGCCCCAGTCGGCATTCATATCGCTGTGGAACAGGTCGCCTAAAAAAAGGATCTTTTCCGGCCGGTATTCATCAATCAGGTCTGATAGTATAGCCAGGTCATCCTGCTCCATATCCCTCGGAACAGCAATACCCGCCTTCCGGAAGTGGCCCACCTTGCCTAAATGAACATCGGCAGCTATTAAAGTTTTTTGCTGTTGCCAGTAGATGGCGCGTTCCGGTAGTAATATTAAATCTTCGCCTAACAGGTTAAAAGGCAATCCCGCACAAATCATCATAGAGGTACAAAGATAAGCAAATACCTAAATGCGAAAAGCCGGACTGATGCCCGGCTCCTCAATAACAGAATTATCTTTACAGAATATCCTTAATGTGTTTGTAGTTTGCCTTCACAGTATCTAATACCTCGTCCATATTGCCGTTAAGTATCAGCTTGCTCATGGAAAGCGCCATGCCTTTAACCTGTTTAAACTCAATTTTTGGCGGCATGGCCAACGCGTTAGGGTCTGTCATGATGTTTACCAGTGCCGGGCCATCATGGGCAAAGGCCGCTTGTATCGCCGCTTTTACACCTGTCGGCTCGTTAACCGTGAAGCCCTTCATGCCCATGGCTTGCGCTACGAGCATAAAATCAGGGTTATGCATATCCGTTTGCCAGTCGGGCAGGCCGGCTACTTCCATTTCCAGCTTAACCATCCCTAACGACCGGTTATTAAAGACGATGATCTTTACCGGTAGTTTATATTGGGTGATAGTCGCCAGATCACCCAATAACATAGACAGGCCACCATCACCGCAAAAGGCAACCACCTGCCTGCCCGGAAAAGCCAGCGACGCGCCGATGGCCTGCGGCATGGCATTAGCCATGGAGCCATGATTGAACGAGCCCAGCATTTTACGCTTACCCGTAGCATTAATATACCGCGCACCCCACACGCACGACATGCCGGTATCTACCGTAAAAATGGTATCATCATCAGCCAGTTCATCAATACAGTGCGATACATATTCCGGGTGAATCTTGTCTGTATCGCCGGTATCTTCCACATAGGTGTGCATCTTTTTTTTCACCTCGGCATAAAACTCCAGTTGTTCACGCAGAAATTTATCGTCGGTACTTTGGTTAACCAGCGGGAGCAAGGCTTGCAGGGTATCTTTTACTGAGCCGCACAGGCCAATATCCACATTGGCGCGGCGGCCAATACGCTCTGGCTTGGTATCTACCTGTACAATAGTGCAGTCAGTGGGTATAAAGTTAGCGTAAGGGAAATCAGTGCCCAACAACAGGATCAGATCCGAATGGTGCATACTTTGATAGGCTGATGGCAAGCCCAGTAAGCCGGTCATGCCTACCTCGTTCGGGTTATGGTGCTGTATATCCATCTTGGCGCGGAAGGAGTAGGCTACCGTAGCATGTAATCTTTGTGAAAGCGCAACCACTTCATCATGCGCGTCGGCAGCGCCTATACCGCAAAATATAGTAATCTTTTTGTGCTGACCAAGAACGGATGCCAGGTTGCTCAGATCAGCATCCGACGGTTTGATGACCGGCACAGGGTTAAAGTTTTGTGTAGCCGTGGTTATTTCTTCGGCATCCATCCCGGTAATATCACCGGGTAAACCTACAACGGCAACCCCCTTTTTATGCAGGGCCGCCTGTATGGCGCTTTGTACCATGCGGGGCAATTGCTTAGGCGTGGTGGCTATCTGGTTGTAATGGCTGCAATCGGCAAATAGTTTCAGGGTATTGGTTTCCTGGAAATACTCGGTACCAAACTCGGTAGTGGCAATGGTTGAAGCGATGGCGATAACCGGCGCGCCAGAGCGGTGCGCGTCATACAAGCCATTGATCAGGTGTACGTGCCCCGGCCCGCTGCTGCCCGCGCAACAGGCAATACCCGTCAGTTCCGCTTCGGCCGCGGCGGCGTAAGCGCCTGCTTCCTCATGGCGCACATGTACCCACTGTATCTTGCCTGATCGCCTAACGGAATCGTTCACCTCGTTCAAACTATCGCCTGTAACGGCGTATATGCGTTTTATGCCCGCATTTATCAGCATTTCAACCAATTGGTCAGCTACTGTTTTTGCCATAGTTGTAATTGTTAATGTTTAAACACTTACATAGCAACCAACAGGCTGTGTATGAGTTTTAAAAAAGTGTGAATAACCCGCTTTATCTATTTAAAGGAGAAGTGTTCAAAATGATTTTGATTATTTAATAATCAAGGGAAAAAATAGATCAACGATTTTTACACTTCCCGGCCTCGATAATAATAAGCAATTAATCTTTTGGGAGAGAATTTAAGAGTGGTTGATAAAGGCTAATCTATCTCCAGGTTTAATTTATTCTTCAGATCAACCAGTTGCGGATTTTTGGCGGCCATGTATTGAAAAATTTCTTTAGCGCCGTAAGGCTTTCTGTTTGCCTGTACCTCATCAATACGGGTAATAATATCCAGATCGAAATTTTTGAGGTTACTGCGCAGGTAGTTTAGCAAAAAGGGTTTTTCATCTCGTATCGATGCTTCCTGAACTTTGGTTTCTATCACTACCTCATACAGCACCGGGTTCATCATTACCGGTTTGCCGGTAAAAATGGTTGCCAGTATTTTTTTGCCTTCAGTTTTTATGCGTTCACCGTACAAATTCCAGTAATGCATAAACTGATCGGGCGTAAAAGGTTCTTTATCCTCACCTTTAAGGTAAGGGTCTTCCTCTTCTACGGCAATGTCATCAAGCGCGCTTAAATTAGTAAGCGAGGGTATTTTTATAGAGGTAGATGGCGAATGCAGGTTAGGTATAAATACCTTGGGCTTATCTATGGGCGCCGCAGGGCTGGCCTGTACCGGAACGTTTGGCTGTACAGGTGCCGGGATCGGTGCCGAAACAGGAACGGCAACAGGTGGTGTATTTTTAGCGGTATGGTAACTTACCGGGTTTTCGCTAACTACAGGTACCGTGTTAACCTCAACAGGTTTAGCTGCCGCCGGGGCGCTTATTGTTGAGGTATCAGGTTTTTTTTTTACCTCCCCCTCGGGCAGTGACGTGTTGGCAGCGCTGAATAGGGCAGGCAAATGGCACATCTTTAATAAAGCGAGTTCAACCTGCAGGCGCTGGTTTTTGCTCAGCTTATAGTTCAGATCGCACTGGTTGGCAATGTTTAATGCCGATAGCAGGAAAGATACCGGGGCCGCCTGAGATTGCTGCAAATAACGGTTGCGAATGTTCTCACTCACCTCCAGCAGTTTTAAGGTTGATGTATCCTTACCTACCAGCAGGTTACGAAAATGCTCAGATAAGCCTGATATAAAATGCGCGCCATCAAAGCCTTTACTCAATATCTCATCAAACAACAATAATGTTTTGGCACTGTCTCCGGCTAATAAGCCATCGGTAACATTAAAATAGTAATCATAATCCAGTATGTTCAGGTTATTAATTACTGATGAATAAGTAACATTGGCTCCCGAAAAACTCACGATCTGATCGAACATGGAAAGCGCGTCGCGCAGGCCGCCATCAGCCTTTTGGGCGATGATGTGCAGGCCGTCGGGCTCATAGTTCACCCTTTCCTTTTGCGCTATTGATGCCAGGTGCGATGCCATATCCTCCACACGGATGCGGTTAAAATCAAATATTTGGCAACGCGATAGGATGGTAGGCAGTATCTTATGTTTCTCGGTAGTAGCTAATATAAAAATAGCATAGTTAGGTGGCTCCTCCAGTGTTTTCAGGAAGGCGTTGAATGCCGCCTGAGATAGCATGTGCACCTCATCAATAATGTATACTTTGTAACGGGCAGCCTGGGGCGGTATGCGTACCTGGTCTATCAGGCTGCGGATATCATCAACCGAGTTGTTTGATGCCGCGTCAAGCTCGTGGATGTTGAAGGAGTTGCCATTCATGAATGAGCGGCACGAATCGCAGGTGCCGCAAGCTTCGCCATTAGGCTGCAAATTTTGGCAATTAATGGTTTTTGCCAGTATACGTGCGCAAGTGGTTTTGCCCACACCGCGTGGCCCGCAAAACAAAAATGCCTGCGCCAGTTGGTTGTTCTTAATAGCGTTTTTGAGGGTGTTGGTTATATGTTGCTGGCCAACAACGGTTTCAAAAGTAGCCGGGCGGTATTTGCGTGCCGAAACAATAAAATTCTCCACAGGTATAAAGGTAGCTAAAAACTTTGGTAACGATAAACAGGTGTTGGTAAATTAGGCATATCATGATTTTTTGTTATTCTGTACAAAAAAATATTTTTCGCCGGTCGTCAGATTTTTTTGGATATAGAAAGTGACAACCAGCAAAGATTAAAAAGCACATCCTGATGCTCTTAGCGCATCACTTGAATTTATTATCCTCTATAAAACAATCATAGAATTCTATAAATCTTTTACATAATGATGTAAGAAATGAGCGCCTTACTCTAAGTAAATTTGTCGTATAAATTAAAGGAGTATTATGGCGGCACACAGTTTAAAAACAGAAACTTTCCCGGTAACGGGCATGAGCTGTGCGGCCTGTGCAGGCAGTGTTGAAAGCATGGTAGGCGCGCAGCAAGGGGTTAAGGAAGCCGCCGTGAACTATGCCGCCCAAACCCTCAAGGTTACTTATAACGATGCCGAGGTAATCCCTGACGCCATGCAAAAGGCCGTTCAATCCATCGGGTACGACCTGATAGTTGATACCGAGAACGCTGCCGAAAAGCAGGCCGAAGCACAGCAGGATCATTATAAAAAGCTGAAGAATAATTTTATTTACGCGGCTATACTAACGCTGCCTGTGGTGATCATCGGTATGTTTTTGATGGATATGCCGTATGCTAATTACATTATGCTGGCACTAAGCGCGCCGGTATTGTTTGTGGCAGGCCGCGGATTTTTTGCGAACGCGTTTAAGCAGGCATCACACGGCAAGGCTAATATGGATACGCTGGTGGCCATGAGCACCGGCATCGCTTTCCTGTTCAGCCTGTTCAATACTTTTTATCCTGAGTTTTGGCACAGGCAGGGTTTGCATCCGCATGTGTATTATGAGGCGGCTTCGGTGGTTATCGTGTTTATTATGCTGGGTAAGCTGCTGGAAGAGAAAGCCAAATCGAATACCTCATCAGCCATAAAAAAACTGATGGGTTTGCAACCCAATACGGTTTTAGTGTTAAAGAATGGAGCAGAGGTAGTAAAGCCGCTTGCAGAAGTAAATGTTGGCGACATCATCATGGTTAAACCCGGCGAAAAGGTAGCGGTGGATGGTACGGTGACCAATGGCAATTCTTTTGTTGATGAAAGCATGATCAGCGGGGAGCCGGTGCCGGTTGAAAAGCAAACGGGTGATAAAGTACTGGCCGGTACCATCAACCAAAAAGGCAGCTTCCGTTTCCGGGCCGAAAAGGTTGGTGCCGATACCATGCTGGCGCACATCATCAAAATGGTGCAGGATGCCCAGGGCTCAAAAGCGCCCGTACAAAAACTGGTTGATAAAATCGCGGGCATATTTGTGCCCGTGGTAATTGGCATTGCCTTGTTAAGCTTTGCCGTTTGGTTGATAGTGGGCGGTCAGCACGCCTTAACGCATGGCTTAATGGCCCTGGTTACCGTGCTGGTTATTGCCTGCCCCTGCGCGTTGGGTTTAGCCACGCCAACCGCCATTATGGTAGGCGTGGGCAAAGGTGCGGAAGAAGGTATACTGATAAAAGATGCCGAGGCGCTTGAACTCGGCCACAAAGTAAACGCCATTGTATTTGACAAAACAGGAACCCTCACCGTAGGCAAACCCGAGGTGAGCGAGTTGTTATGGAGCGATGCAGTTTCGGATAATATCTCAATCTTTAAAAGCATCTTTCTCAGTTTAGAGAAGCAATCTGAACATCCCTTAGCGTGGGCTATTGTGGCGTTTGATGACTTGAAAGATGCTTCAACTGTTAAGCTTGACGCATTTGAGAGCATAACGGGTCGTGGCGTAAAGGCTGCGTATAACGGCATAACTTATTATGCAGGCAGCCATAAACTGATAACCGAAAAACAGATCAGTATCCCGGCTGACCTGGGCGGGGCTATAACCCGTTTTAAAGATGAAGCAAAAACCGTTATCTACTTTACTGATGATAAACAGGTGCTGGCCATTGCAGCTATCAGCGATGCTATAAAGGACGGATCGGCTGATGCGGTTCGGCAACTAACTCGTCAGGGCATTGAGGTATACATGCTTACCGGCGATAACCAGCAAGCCGCCGCCGCCATTGCGCGGCAGGCGGGTATAAAACATTACCAGGCTGATGTATTGCCATCAGACAAAGCCGGTTTTATAAAGCAATTGCAGCAGCAGGGTAAAATAGTGGCCATGGCCGGCGATGGAATTAACGATAGCCAGGCGCTGGCGCAGGCTGATGTAAGCATAGCCATGGGTAAGGGCACCGATATTGCCATGGATGTAGCTAAAATAACCCTGGTATCGTCTGATCTTAGGCAGGTGCCAAAGGCTCTGAGATTATCACGCTTAACGGTGAAAGCCATACGGCAAAACCTGTTTTGGGCGTTTATTTATAACCTGATCGGCATACCAATAGCGGCGGGCATACTATACCCGGTTAACGGCTTTTTACTTAACCCGATGATAGCCGGGGCCGCCATGGCTTTAAGTTCGGTGTCGGTAGTAAGCAATAGTCTGCGGTTAAAATTTTCAAAACTCTATATTTAAATTTGTTATTATCAGAATATATGGAAACGCTAAAATTCAAAACCAATATAAAATGTGGTGGCTGCATAGTCGCTGTAACCCCTGCGTTAAACAGCCTTAAAGGTGTTAAAGACTGGCAGGTAGATGTAGCTACACCCGAAAAGGTGCTAACTATTAACAGCGACGATGCACTATCGGAGCAAGCCATAATAGCCGCCCTTAAAGAAAAAGGCTACCAGGCCGAAAGTATTTAATTAAGCATGGTGCTGCACATCAAAAATATGGTTTGTGATCGCTGCATCCTTGTGGTGCGGCAGCAACTGGAAAGCCTGGGCTTTGCAGTTGCTGGTATTGACCTGGGCAGCGCTACCGTACAGCCCGAACCTGATGCCACTGCGCTTACCGCTATCGCATCCGCGTTAAAAGTATTGGGTTTTGAGCTGATAGATAACGAGAAGGACAAACTGGTTGAGCGCATCAAAAACCTGATCATTGAAAAGGTGCACCATAGCGATTTGGCCGAGCAACAGGTGAATTTTTCGGCTTACCTGGCCGATCATCTGCATAAGGATTACGGACAACTTAGCCGCCAGTTTTCTGACAGTGAAGATACCACCATCGAGAAATTCATCATCCAGCAAAAAATCGAAAAGGTAAAGGAATTGCTGGAGTACGGCGAACTCAACCTCAATGAGATTGCCTGGAAAATGGGTTACAGCAGCAGCGCACACCTTTCCGCGCAGTTTAAAGCGGTTACGGGTTTAACGCCAAGCCAGTTTAAAAGTAATGGCAAGGGGAGGCGCAAGGCGTTAGATAAACTTATTTAGCCATACGGGTTAGTGCCTGCTGGATCAGCTCCAGGCCACCATCAGAGTAAGGCAGTTGCAGGGCAAAGGTATGCCCGTGCGCATCCATCTTTAAAAGAGATTTGTACAGGATGTTCACCATCTTATCCGGGTCGCCCTCGTATTTTTTACGGAAATCTTCATACTGATATTCCAGGAAAACCAGGCAGAGCGCGTTCTCCATCGTTTGTACATCCGCATCAACCTTAATACGTTTTTTCAGGATGATCTCGCTTACACGGGCAATTTGTTCATCGCTGTAACCGGCCTGCTGCATTAGCCGGGCGGTAACGGTAGCATGATGCTGGGCAAGGTCTTTACGCCATTTCAGGTATGGCTCACGCCCTTCGGGATAGCTTTCTCGCGGCATCTCCCAGCGGCCAATGTGCTGGCTGCGCGATGCCAAAAGCAGTTTCTCAGCGGCATCAGGTTGTAGTTTTAAAACCCAGTCATACAATCGCAAAGCATAGGCATACTCAACCGGATAGGTAGTGCCGTCCCACTCCAGTGTGCGCGGGTCGTGCATGTTATATTCGTCAAATAACCGGAATGCTTCTTGCAACTTGCTCATAGCGCAAATTAACATTTTAAGCCTAATCAATCCAATACGGAGAGGGTGGTATTGATAATATCGTCAAAAAAGGCCTTGTCGGTGCTTGATTTTGCCAGCACCTGTATGCCTTTAACGGCGTTGTATAAAAAGCGGGCCAGTGCCCTTGCATCCTGTTTACTGGTGATCTCGCCGCGTTCCTGCCCTTTTTTTATGGCGATGTAAAAGCTCTCCTCGGTGCGCTGCTCGGTTTTGCAAACAATGTCGCGTACCTCGGTATCATGCGGGGCAACCTCTACCTCGGCATTTACCATAAAGCAGCCTTTCTGCTGGTCGTCACTTAAAAGCGCGGTGGCGGTGTATTCCAGCATCTGGCGAATGGCCTGCCGGGCAGGTACGGAGCTGTTGGCCAAATCGCACATATGGTTGCTGCCTGAGTTTTGGTAATATTCAAGTGCTTTTATGTACAGCGTGTGTTTATCGCCATAAGTATCATACAGGCTTGAACGGCTTATACCCAGCGCATCTATTAAATCCTGCATGGATGTAGCATTGTACCCCTTATGCCAGAATGTGCATACGGCTTTTTTTAAAACCTCTTCTTCATCAAAATCTTTACTACGTGCCATAACCGAAAAAGCTTTGCCCTTTAGTGGGCAAAGCTAATTTATTTTATATTAAATGTTTAACAGCCGTTTATATTAACCTGTTTTACGGCTGCCGATAATTAACGTACGCCGCCGCTTACGATCAATATTTCGCCGGTTAACCAGCGTGAATCATCTGACGCCAGGAATACGGCAACCGGAGCAATATCATCCGGCTGACCGATACGGCCGAGCGGTGTGGTTTTTGTAACTTCGTGATGCATATCGCTACCGATCAAACCTGCAGTATGCGTGCCTTCGGTTTCAACCATACCCGGGTTAATGGAGTTAACGCGGATGTTTTTAGGGCCAAGCTCTTTTGAAAGTACCTTGGTAATCGCTTCAACAGCGCTTTTGGTAGCGGTATAAATTACACTGCCCGGCATGTTCAGGTTGGTAATGGTTGAGCCGATGTTAATAATGCTGCCACCATTTTCACCGAAGCTTTTAACCGCGGCCTGGCTGGCTTGCAATAAGCCCAATACGTTGATGTTGAACTGGCGGTGATACTCATTCGCATCAAAATCTTCAATCGAACCAAAGTTGTATACACCGGCATTGTTTACTAATATATCAACCTGGCCAAAAGCTTGTTTGGTTTCCGCAAACAGGCGTTCAACATCAGCAGGTTTAGCTACATCGCCCTGTACGGCGATGGCTTTGCCGCCAAGGCTTTCTATTTCGGCAACAACCTTATCGGCACCTTCTTTTGATGATGAATAGTTTACTACTACGGCGGCACCTGCTGCTGCCAGATCTTTAGCTATACCGGCACCTATACCTTTTGATGCTCCGGTTACTATCGCTACTTTGTTTTCTAATTTTTTCATTGTGATTTTTATTTGAATTATGTTTTTGGAATAATCGTTCCGCAAATATATATTCAATTCGGAATGAATGTTCCATAATAATGTCATCACAAATGAAGATGATAATCGGATGACTTTATATATTATTTCAAGTCACCTCTCAGCTCTACGGTATGTGATTCATAATAAAATCCGCTTTTTAAGGTTATTTATAAACCCGATAAATCTTACACTTATGAAAGCCGGAACACTATTTTTTATCATCTTTTTGTTTGCACCGGGTTTGCTGCTTGGTCAGGATAAAGATACCTGGGTGTCTTTTTGGAACCGGGATACTACTTTGATAGGCTATAAGGACAAGGCAGGCAAAGTCATGATCGAACCTAAATTTTCCGGACTTTCATTGGGGGGCAAATTTGTTAATATTATATCGGTAGTTGAAGACAAGGGTGGCAAATGGCTGTCTTATTACCTTACAAAATCAGGTAAAAAAGTAGGGCAGGATCAGCTATATGTTTTTGACAATACACCCGATTGCGAAAGCGAAGGTTACATTCGTTTCAGGGATAAGGCAACGCATCGTGTGGGTATGTTTAATGCCAAAGGCGATATAGCCATACCCGCGGAGTACGATAACCTGATGCCTGTTGCCAACGGACTGATCCCGGCCCTTAAAGGCGGAACTTTTGACGCAAGCAAAATAGATGAGCATAACCAATATCCCTGGATGGGCAGTAAAGAGGTACTGATAAATGCACAAAACAAGGTGTTAATTGAGGATTTTAGTTACGACCGGGAGCTGAATTTTTATTCATTGCTGATATCAAAGCAACCAAGTGCAGACCCGCTGAGAGATAACTTTAAAAGCCTGACCGGTGAATATTATTCGTTTATTAATTATGATAAGGAATTCAGGGCGTGGTTAAAGGATTCGTTAATGAATAATTTAACCGCTGCCAACCTGCTTAAATCAGCCTACCCTGAAATTTACTATTGGGGTACCGGTGATGAGCAATGGAACAAAAAAAGCAAAGAAGCATATATCGATCAAAACTTCAGTACCATACGGCCCAAATTGCTCGAGTTGAAAAACCCGGCCTGCGAGTATAATGTGTTTACCGATGGGCTTAACCCCTTTATGTATGATTATATCTTAAAAGAGTTTGAAAGGTATTTTGATAATTGCAACTCGGCCCTATCAGGCAAATATCCGGTTAAACAACTGGTGATCACCCACCATATAAACGGCGACATAAAGCAGGATCATTTTGATTTTTTACGGACAGATAGCGGGTATAAGCTTATATCAGTATCCTTATAAATATTATATAGTTTACACATGTTTGTTTGCCGCTTGCTGTCCACCCCATATTTTAAACATTATTTATATTAGATTACATGAAAGCTGTTTTTAAATACTTGCTGACGCTGATCGCCGTTGCCAACTACTGGTCGGCTATGGCGCAGGATGCCAAATTGTACCTAAAGGAAGGCAATGACCTGGCCGGCAAAAAACACTATGCGGAAGCTATTGCCAAGTACAAGGCCGCCTTAGCACTCGAGCCCGCAAACAGCGCGGCCAATTACCAAATGGCTTTTGCGCTAAACGCGTCGGGCAAGGGCAATGAGGTTATCCCTTTTTTGCAAAAGGTAACGGTTTCGGATGCATCGCCGGCAGTTTTATCATCAGCCTATAGCTTGATGGGCAGTATTTATGATAAAGGCGCCCAACCCAAAAAAGCCGTGGAGAGCTATCTGCAGGCTATTAAAGCTGATAGTGCCAATAATAGCTTATATTATAACTTGGCACTGGCTTATTTCAGGGCGAGGCAGTACAACGAGGCAGAGAAAGCGGTGCTTAATGTACTTGCCGCCGAGCCAAAACATCCGGGCAGTGTGCGTTTGTATGCCCTGGTAACCTTTCATCAAAACAAGCGCGCCCCGGCATTACTGGCGCTTTGCCACTATCTATCCATTGAACCCGACGGCCCAAGCAGTGCCGAGGCTTACGGCAATATGCAAAGCATCCTCAAAGGGGGCTCACTTAAAACCGCCCCCGGCGAAAAGCCGCCGGTAGTTAATGTTGCCGACAAGGAGTATAACCAGGCCATAACCAAGGCTATTGCCGGCGTTGGTAAACAGACTAATGCTTCACCTGCAACACTTTTAAGTAAGCAATTAAGCGCCGTGTTTGCCAATATTGGTGCCGTAGCTAAAAAGCGGGGCGATTCATCACAGTATTTCATCAACCTTGCCGCCCATTACGCTCAACTTGCCCAAACCGACCGCATGTTAGCCTTCGCCAATTATATAAGCCAAAGTACTGACAAAGCCGCCGCCGCATGGGTAAAAGTACATAGTGGGCAGGTTGGTGAGGAGTGGTAGGTAAACACACTTTCATAATTTATTAGCCAATTAGCTTACTTAACATTAGAAAATTCACTTTATTAGTCGCTGTTCTATGCGTTCAAGTCGTTTAGCGTTTTCTTGTGTTGTATAGTAATTACTAATTAGAGTAGCTATAGAGATAGCGATTGCAAATATTATCGAAATTGTGGTAATTATTTCTTTAAACCACCGAAATGTGTAACTTCTACCTTCATCTAAATATTTGTTATCATATAATGAAATTTGACCTTTTTGTAAGATTAAATAATAGGGCTCATCCTCTATCCACTCGCAACTTACCTCATTAAGGATAAGCAAGTAATCGATTTGCTCTAATATTTTATGTTTAGGAATCTGTGAAATAGATTCCAATGTTAATAATGTAGTTTGTAAGTCGAAACTATTAAAATCATTAGTGTAGTCGTATGGCTTTGTGCACTCTCTTAAAGCTTTCAAAATCTCATGCCTGATTTTATACTTTTCTCGAATAAACATAGTGTTTTACTTTTTTGGATTTGAATTGATTACTCGTCATTCTTTTAATGTGAATAGCTTTGAATTTAATATCGCGATATAACTATAGAGAGGTCACTTTATGATTTGAGACGTGATTACTGGTTTTGGTAAAGCAAATATAAAAAAACTCAATAGCTTAAGGAAGGCTAAAGTTGGTGGAGTTTGTCAAACGCAAAAAGCCTCTCAGATTTCTCTAAGAGGCTTTTTTGTGGTATCAGCTGGAATCGAACCAGCGACACAAGGATTTTCAGTCCTTTGCTCTACCAACTGAGCTATGATACCGCTCCCGTTTTTGGGTCTGCAAATGTAGCTTCTTTTTTTATTTATCGAAACTTTTTTCAAAAAAACATTCGCAATACGGGTTAACTGCCTGTAATGCAGCTAAAATATTTTTACTAAACGTAGCTCTCCAGTATTTTAAAGCCACCTTCAGTGCTTATCTCAATATGGTTGATGTTTTTTGGCAGCAAAATGCTGTCGCCCATTTTAACATCCAATGTACCGCCATCATATTTAATGGTATAGGCACCGGCCACGCAAACGTGTATCACAAACGAATTGATGCTGCTATAATCGCGCGTAGTGTTCTCGGTAAAATCAAGCACACTGGTGGTGAAATATTCGCAGCTAACGGCTTCTACAGCCTTATTTTGCGTTTGTTCGTACTGGGTTTTGTATTCCGGGTAAAACTGGTAGTCAATAGCGGCCAGGGCTTCTTCAACATGCAGTTCGCGCTTGTTGCCTTTATCGTCAACACGGTCAAAATCGTAAATGCGGTAAGTAATGTCTGATGTTTGCTGAATTTCAGCGATCAGCAGGCCCGCGCCAATGGTATGTACACGGCCGGCCGGTAAAAAGTAAATATCACCGGCGGTAACATCCTCACGGTTCAGAATATCGGTAAGGTGGCCGCTGTTAAATTTTTCGAGGTAAACCTGCTCATTCACTTCCTGGTTAAAGCCGGTGATCAGCGTAGCGCCCGGATCGGCTTCAATAACATACCACATCTCCGTTTTACCGAATGAGTTGTGGCGCTCCTTGGCCAGTTTATCATCAGGGTGTACCTGTATGGACAGATCCTCGTTGGCATCAATAAACTTAACCAGCAGCGGGAAGGTGTTGCCAAAGCGCTCGTACACTTTTTCGCCTACCAATTCGCCCTTGTACTCTTCAAGCAGGTCTGCTAATGAGCGGCCTTCAAGCGGGCCGTTAGCTACTACCGATACATCACTTTTAACACCTGATATTTCCCAGGTTTCGCCGCAGTTTGGCAGGTCGCCAAAATCTTTATGCAGGTAAGTATTTATTTTGTGCCCACCCCAAATTTTGTCTTTGTAGATGGTTTTGAATTTCAGCGGATATAATGTTGACATGATAGTTTATTTATATTAATTGTATTTGTTCAATAATGCGGTGATATGTTCGATAAGATGGTTTAAAAACTCTTCTTTGATAGTCCAGATAATGCTGTAGTCAATGCCGAAATAATCATGTACTATCCGGTTTCTGAGACCTCTGATTTTGTGCCAGTCAATTTCCGGGTTTTCATCCCTGAAACTTTCAGGCAGCCGGTTTGCGGCTTCGCCTATTATTTCAAAGTTTCGAACAACAGCATCAATGGTTTTGCTATCGTTTATAAAATCCTGATAATCTAATTGCCTTGTGTAAGTTAGAATCTTATTCGCGCTTTCCAGCATATCTTCTAATAAGAGGTTTGGCTGACGTTTAGACATAGATAATTTCAGACTCGATTTGTTCGAGGTACTTGGGTTTTATACCACTCTTTGATACGAGGTCAATTTTACGTTTTAAGCACGACTCTAATTCATCCGCCAACGTAATGAACTCTATTCCTATTGGCTTGTTAAAGTCAACTATAATATCAATGTCGCTTGAGTCTTTAAAATCATTACGTACAACTGAGCCAAATAAGCCAATGGAGTTGATTGGATATTTAGATATCAACTCGGGTTTCATAGCTGATAACGTCGTTCTTATTAAATTAAGATGAGACATATAGCAAAGATATGATTTATCTTAATACGCTTGTGTTGCTAATTTATGAGTAACATTCATTATGCTCAACACTTTCGGTTATTTATCTTTTTTTAACCACGATAAAATGACCGCTTTTTAACGAGTCGGTAAAGTTTTGCTGATTGTACCTGAAGGAAGTATTTTCAAAACTGGTGCAGCAATCCTGATCAAGCTTGCGGTTAGCCGCGAATATGGTGTCCTGATCTATCGAGTCAAGCTTTATTATCAAATTGGTTTCGCCACCAAATGGTGTGCTAAAGCCCAGTTTTATGCGATTAGGGTTACTGCCCGTGCCTCTCGGCACTATGCCCAAATTGCCGTTATTAAGTTTTTTAATTTTGGTTGTATCGTAAAAGTTGGGTGTTGCCGGGTTAAGCAGGTCACGGCCGATAGAATCTCTCAACTCAAATACAATAGCCGGTGCCGGGGTAAAGCAGGCCACATTGCCGCAATTGTTACGTACACAGCCGCTGCCAATAAATAAGGTTATAAATAATAGCGGTATTAAACAGTTAAAGGATGTAGGTTTCATGTTTAAATATATTATAAAACAAACAGGCCGCAATATATACTATCGCGGCCTGCTCATTAATAATTATCTCGCTATAATTACTTACCTAATTTAGCTTTCAGGTTTTCATCGATAGCGGCTAAAAATTCCTCAGTGTAAAGGTAATCAACACCGTGCTCAACTTTGGCTTTAGCGGTAATGGCTAAATCCTTGGTCATTTTGCCGCTCTCAACGGTTTCAATACAAACCTGCTCAAGGGTGTGGCAAAAATCAACCAGTTCCTGGTTGCCATCCAGCTTACCGCGGAACTCCAGACCACGTGTCCACGCGAAGATAGACGCAATAGGGTTGGTTGAGGTAGGCTTGCCGGCCTGGTGGTCGCGGTAGTGGCGGGTTACGGTACCGTGTGCTGCCTCAGCTTCCATTGTTTGGCCATCAGGCGTAACCAGGGTTGAGGTCATTAAACCTAACGAGCCGAAACCTTGCGCTACGGTGTCGCTCTGTACGTCGCCATCATAGTTTTTACAGGCCCATACAAAGTTACCGTTCCATTTTAGGGCGGCGGCAACCATGTCGTCAATCAGGCGGTGCTCATAAGTAATACCGGCAGCGGCGAATTTCGCTTTATAATCGTTTTGATAGATCTCTTCAAAAATATCCTTGAAACGGCCATCATATTTTTTAAGGATGGTGTTTTTGGTTGACAGGTATAACGGCCAGCCTTTCATCAGCGCCTGGTTAAAACAAGCGTGCGCGAAGCCGGTTATTGATTCGTCGGTGTTGTACATGGTCAGCGCCACGCCGTCACCTTTAAAGTTATATACCTCGTATGATTGTTCCGGGCTGCCATCCTCCGGCGTAAAGGTTACGGTAAGTTTACCTTTGCCTTTAGCTAAAAAGTCGGTAGCGCGATACTGGTCACCAAACGCGTGGCGGCCAATGCAGATAGGGGCTGTCCAGTTCGGCACCAGGCGCGGCACGTTATTCATTAAAATAGGCTCACGAAAAACGGTGCCATCCAATATATTACGTATCGTGCCGTTCGGCGATTTCCACATTTGTTTAAGGCCGAATTCTTTTACGCGGTCTTCATCAGGGGTAATGGTGGCACATTTTATACCTACACCATATTGTTTAATAGCGTTAGCGGCATCAATAGTAACCTGGTCGTCGGTTTCGTCGCGGTACTCAATACCCAGGTCAAAATATTTTATATCCAGATCCAGGTACGGGAAAATCAGTTTATCCTTAATGAATTTCCAGATAATGCGGGTCATTTCATCGCCATCCAGTTCAACTACCGGGTTTTCTACTTTAATTTTTGACATACTATCTGTTATTAGGTTTTTTAAAGGTTTCAAATATATAAAATACCACTTACGATGCTCTAAATTAAAAACTATTTTAATACCTATGCAATCGATTATTGTAGTGATATATAAGCAGCGTTTTTACCTTTGGCAAAACTATAATCAGTGTTTAGTCGTTTAACGAGCAATACTTTACCACAAGCAATTATCTATGACATTAAAATTTACCAGAATATTTTTGCTAACGGCCCTTGCTGCCATGGCAACCATCACAGCAAAAGCGCAGCTCGGTTTTAATTACAGCCAGCACGATATTGGCATAGGCCTTAGCAATAACCAGGTTTTTGGTGATGCCGAAAAAACAACTTCAACACTGTCGGGCAGTTTAAGCTACAGCTATAATGCTACTCCATTTGTAAACTACATTGTTGAATTGCAGGCGGGTACGTTAAAGGGTGGCGATTCGGTTGAGTACCGCTCGGGCAGGCAGTTTAAAAATGATTTTATAGCGGGTACCTTTCGTGCGCAGTTGCAGGCCGGTGAGTTTATTGATTACTCTAACAGCGCCATAATGGACGCGCTTAAAAATGTATACGGTTCGGTTGGTATAGGGTTGGTATCAAACCGTATTAAAGATGTTTCGCGGAATTCCAATACTATACCCGGTTATTATACGCCCGGTAAAGATAAAAGCACAGAGTTTTATGTACCGGTTAAGCTGGGTTATGAGTACAAAATATTCAATAGCTATAACGAGCCGTCGGTAAAAATTGACTTGGGCTACCAGGTAAATATCATGACGGGCGAAAACCTGGATGGTTTTGATGCCGGCTCGCGCAGGGATATCTGGACACAGCTTACCCTTGCCGTAAAGTTCTCCATAGGCGGGGTTACCTCATACCATAAACCGCTAACGCGCGACTAATAAATTGGCGAAGCCGGTTTGCCTAAAACTTTGGCAAGGTTTTTAATGTTAATCAAATATATTAAAACAGAAACCTATGGACCCTAAAAATCAATATCCGGGCTTTAATGATGATAGTGCGGAAAACGACAAAGATCTGCGTAGCGAAATTGATGGTGATACCAACCGTGATGCAGAAGAGAGTACCTCGACAGTAGGGGAGAACTTGAAATTTAATGAAGATGCCGACAGCTTTGAGCTGGATGTAGAAAGCGAAGACACGGATTACGACCATCCTGATCCGTACAATACCATAGCGAAGAATGGCGATGATTTTGATTCGACCTATGACGAAGCTAACCCTTACGCGGTTGACGAATATATACCAAATGAAAACCTGGAAACGGATGTTGACAATTTAGGTATGCACATTGACAGTGGCCGTATCACCGAGGTTGACCCGGTTGACGAAGCCATATCACGCACTCCTGAAGATGACCGCGACGACCTGGACGAAGAAGGTTATCCTAAAAATGACGGTGAATATTTGAAGTAATCAGATATTGAAATAATATATTGAAGAGCTGACAGTGATGTCGGCTCTTTTTTGTTTAACAATATTTAATAAGCGGAGTGCTGTCATACTTGAAATCATTATAAGCATGCTATTATTCTTTACAAAACATAGGATGACAGATTGTAAAATAGGATACCATGTCTGATAAAAATTGCATTTTTTTATACTTTTGCAACAAACAACTAAAAGCATGGCCGAAATTAGCATTAGCAACCAGGACTGGAACCGCGTAAAAATAAAACTGCAACGCAAGTACAACCATCTTACTGATGCGCAGCTACAATATACCGAGGGGCAGGAAGATAACCTCATTACCCGCATAATGGATCTCGTTAAGCGCGACCGTGATTATGTGGTGTTCACCCTTAAAAAAGCGCTGGTTAATATTGATAACAACCGCTTGTAAAATTTAAGAGCCCTCCGTTAAAACCGGGGGGCTTTTTTGTACATTTATATTTCAGTATAAATACGAATACCGGCAACGTGAAGATCAAAGAATATAAAGTACAGTTACTACTAAGCGGTATAGTTGCCGCGGCAGCTATTACCTTCGGTTTTAAGGACGACCTTTTCCAGATATCAAAAAACCTTGATGTTTTTGCCTCGCTGTATAAAGAGGTAAACATTAATTATGTTGATGATATCAATTCGGCCAAGATGGTAAAAACCGGGGTTGATGCCATGCTTAACGGGCTTGATCCGTACACCGAGTTCGTGCCTGAATCAGAAATAGAGGATTATAAGCTGCATTACATCAGCACCCAATATGGCGGTATAGGTGCATCCATATTCACCCGCGACGAAAAGGTTTATATATCTGATGTATTTACGGGTTTCCCCGCGCAAAAGAATGATGTACGTGCCGGGGATCAGGTTTTAAAAATTAACGATATAACCCTCAACGGTAAAAATAATGAAGAGGTAAGCCAGTTACTTAAAGGGCCTAAAGGCGCGCCTATAAAAATTGTTCTAAAACGCCCCGGCGAAGCTAATCCGATAGAAAAAACATTGCTGCGTGATGAGATAAAGCAGCCTAATGTAAGCTATTACGGCATGGTTGATGGCAACATGGGCTATATTAAACTTGATAAGTTTTTAGAACGGTCAGCCGAGGAAGTGAACAATGCGCTACAGTCCGTTAAAAAGAACAACCCGGCGGGCATTATTCTCGATCTGCGCTCAAACGGTGGCGGTATTTTACAGGAAGCTGTAAAAATTGTGAACCTGTTTGTACCAAAGGATGTAAAGGTGGTATCGCAAATGGGTAAGATAAAAGAGAAAAATTATGTATACGCCACCCAAAGTTCCCCGGTTGAGCTTAACCTGCCCCTGGTGGTGCTGGTAAATAACCGCTCGGCATCAGCGTCAGAAATTGTGGCCGGTACCCTGCAGGATCTGGACCGTGCCGTGGTGATCGGTCAGCGGAGTTTTGGCAAGGGTTTGGTACAGCAATCGTTCAGCCTGCCTTATAATAGTTTGGTTAAGATAACGGTGGCTAAGTATTACACCGCATCCGGCCGTTGCGTACAGGAACTGGATTACGCCCACCGTAAAAATGATGGCAGCGTGGTTAAGGTAGCCGATTCATCCATCCATGAATTTAAAACTAAAAACGGCCGCTCGGTATATGATGGCAGCGGCGTATCGCCGGATATTGAGGTGAAGCGCGATAAATACGCCCGTATTACCCAAACACTGGTAGGCAAGCTGTTGATATTTGATTATGCCACCCAATACAAAAACACCCATCCCAAAATTGCCGACTCGCGCTCGTTCTCGCTTACGGATGCTGACTATGATGATTTTGTGAAATACCTTTCGGGCAAGGATTACAAGTACACCACCGTTACCGAAACCCTGCTGAACAGCCTGAAAACGCAGGCCACTAACGAAAAACAGTTTGGAGAGATACAGGCTGAATATGATGTTTTGCGAAACAAGCTGCTGGCCAGCAAAGGCAACGATTTAAAACAGCATAAGCAGGAAATAAAGGAATTGCTGGAAAATGAAATATCCGCCCGTTACTATTACGAAAAAGGGCGGTACGAAACCCATTTTAAGTATGACAAGGAACTGGCCGAAGCCATAAAAACCATGCAGGATAAAACACTGCTCACTTCGGTACTTAGCGGCAAGGGGAAATATAAAACCATCGGCAAGCCACAGTTAGCTGCCATGGCAGTTAAAAAAAGTACCGCTACCAGTGATGATGAGGATGATGAATAAGCATACCGATACACTATCGGTTAAATATTTTAATTATAAAATCATATATCAAAATTCAATACACAAAATATTGATTATTTTTTCGCATTGACTATCAATTATTTACACCTACGCCACAGCTATAAACAATAAGTGTTTAAACTTTTTATAGCATATCATTGTCATACCTACCAAACAATGATATAACACTATGAAAAAGTTCATATTAACAACCGCCATAGCATTAAGCTTTTTAACCATACAAAAAGCAAGCGCGCAATTAAGCGTTAACATAAATATTGGCAGCCAGCCGGCATGGGGACCTACGGGTTACGATTACGTAAATTATTATTACATGCCGGATATTGATGCCTATTATGATGTACCCGCACGCCGCTATGTATATTTAGATAATAATGTTTGGGTACACCGCAGATCCTTACCGGCACGTTACAGTAATTACAATTTGTACAATGGCTATAAGGTAGTGATAAACGATCGCGACCCATGGCGTAACCATACCGTAATACATAATAAATATATTACCTACAAAGGCCGCCCAAGCACAACTGTAATTCGTGATAGCCGCGATATTAAATACACCAAGTACCGTGGCCACCATACCAAAGTTACCCATGTAAAGTACAAGCAGCGTGGCAGAAAAACTCCTCTGCTGAAAAGGAACGACAACAAACACAGTACACCGCTTTTAAAGAGGAATTCAAATAAACACAGAACGCCTTTGCTGAAGCGAAATTCGCACGAACACAAAACACCTCTGCTGAAACGCGGATGAAATTAATGTAAAAGCGAAACGGCTGCCCTTGATAGAGCAGCCGTTTCGCTTTTACATCAAGATAAAACTATTACCATTTAATGCCCATGTTATAAAACATGAACGACCATTTATCGGCCTGCTCACTTATTACCTGGGCGGTTGAACGGCCCGCGCCATGGCCCGCGTTGGTTTCAATACGGATCAGGATCGGAGCTGCGCCTTTCTGCATTTCCTGCAAACGTGAGCCGAATTTGAACGAGTGCGCAGGTACTACACGGTCGTCATGATCGGCGGTGGTAATCATAGTAGCCGGGTAGCTTGCCGGTTTAATGGCATGGTATGGCGAGTATTTGTACAGGTACTCAAACATTTCTTTTGAATCTTCGGCCGTACCATAATCATACGCCCAGCCTGCACCCGCGGTAAATTTATTGTAACGCAGCATATCCATCACCCCTACCGCCGGGAAGGCCACCTTACACAGGTCAGGGCGTTGGGTAATGGTAGCGCCTATCAGCAAACCTCCGTTAGATCCGCCTGAAACAGCCAGGTAATCCTTCGAGGTGTATTTGTTTTTGATCAGGTATTCTGCTGCCGCGATAAAATCATCAAACACATTCTGCTTGTTGAGCTTGGTGCCGGCAAGATGCCATTTTTCGCCATACTCGCCGCCGCCACGAATGTTTGGTACGGCATAAATACCGCCATGCTCCAGCAATACAATGTTCGAGGTGCTGAAACCCGGGGTCATGCTCGCGTTAAAGCCGCCGTAGGCGTAAAGCAGTAACGGGTTCTTGCCATTCATCACGGTGCCTTTTTTATAGGTGATGATCATCGGTATTTTGGTGCCATCCTTTGAGTTATAGAATACCTGCTTTGATTCGTACAATTCAGGATTAAATTGCACGCCTGATTTTTTATATAATTCAGATTTACCGGTAGCTATATCATACTTAAATATGGTTGACGGGTAGATATATGAAGTAAAGGTATAATACAATTCCTTCTCCTCCTTTTTAGCGCCAAAGCCACCTGCCGAACCTACCGAAGGCAGTTTGATGTCGCGTTCCAGCTTGCCGTTCATATCATACTGCTGTACAAAGGTGGTCGCATCTTTAAGGTACTCGGCAAAAATCTTTCCGCCGCCGGTTGATACATTTAACACATTCTCCGTTTGCGGTATCAGATCCTTCCATTGAGATGATTTCGGGTTCTTAAAATCAACCGTTACCAAACGATAGTTAGGCGCGTTAAGGTTGGTATGGATGTACAGCTTATCCCCAACGTTGTCAACAACGCTGTTATCGTTATCGAAATTATCTACAATATTGATGATCGGGCTGCCCGGTTTGCTCAGGTCCTGAATATAAAGCTCATTACCACTGGTTGATGTCGCCGCGCTCAGGATCAGGAAGCGTTCATCCTCAGTTAAACCCGCACCAATATAACGGCGTGGTGTTTTATCGCCGCCAAAGATCAACTTATCCTCGGTTTGCGGTGTACCCAGTTTATGGTAAAATAGTTTGTGGTATTGGGTTAATCCGGCCAACTGACTGCCCTCTTTCGGCTTATCATAACTGCTGTAGTAAAAGCCATCGTTACCATGCCATGCAGTGCCCGAAAACTTTACGTCGATCAGCGTATCGCCAACCACGCTTTTATCATCCGTTTTTAAAACGATCACCTTGCGCCAGTCTGACCCACCTTCAGAGATCTGGTAAGCGGCCAAGCTGCCATCCTTGGTAAAGCTGATGCCCCCTAACGAGGTGGTACCATCCTTTGAAAATTTATTAGGATCAAGGAAGATCTCCGGCTGGCCATCCTTTGCCTGCCGCCATAATACCGATTGGCTTTGCAGGCCATCGTTTTTATAATAATAGGTGTATTTGCCTTCTTTAAAGGGGGCGCTGTACTTCTCATAGTTCCACAGGGCGGTAAGGCGTGCTTTTATCTGTTCGCGGTAAGGTATCTGCCCTAAATAGTTTTGGGTAACCTTGTTTTCTTCCCGCACCCAGGCTTTGGTATCGGCAGCGCGATCATCTTCCAGCCAGCGGTAAGGGTCTGGCACGGTAGTGCCAAAATACGTGTCGATTACGTCGCCTTTTTTAGTTTGGGGGTAAGGTAGTGTTTTAATATTCATGGTTTGTGCATGCGTGTAACCGTATAGCATTACGGCAACGCCAAGTAGTGAGGTAAATTTTTTCATCAATAATAAAAGTTATGAGGCGTAGCAAGATACAAAAATAACCCTCCCCGTGGTAATCAACGGTGTTTTTACGAATTGTACTGCGAAGATTAAGAGCCGATGCTCTAACCATCGTCAGTCTGCTCTTGGCCGCAGAGGCCAGTTACTTTGTCTTAGACACAAAGTAACCATACTAAGCGTAGCGATCTCATGAACGCCTTAAAAAACAAATAATAATGTGAATAACGTCAAGCCGGAAAAAACCTTCATCCGCACAGGCCATACTCCCGGCCCGGTTTTCCGGCAGGCCAACGCGCATTTTTTATTTAATTGGAAAGAAGCATAAACCATTCATAACCTATAATTCCGGCCTCTTAATTTTCGGGCAGCAGGTTGATGCACTGACTTTCATAGAAAATTAAAAAGCCGGCGATTTTTCTTTCTTTTGATCGCTCAAAAGAAATTCAGGATAGGTGATGAATATGCTTTGATTATTTTAACATGCCTTTGGCGTTACATTTTCGTACTTTTGTTTAAATATATTTCTGATTGCATGAATGCTGATGCTGTAAAGCTGCTGCAAGGCCGCTACTGTAATTCGTTAACTGAATACTCGCGCTTTGTTACCCGTGAAGTTAAGATAGGTGATGTACCGATGGGCGGCAATAACCCCATCCGCATACAAAGCATGACCACTACCGACACTATGGACACCATAGGCACGGTAGAACAATCCATCCGCATGATTGAAGCCGGTTGCGAATACATACGCATTACCGCGCCCAGTATTAAGGAAGCCCAAAACCTGGCCGAGATAAAAAAGCAACTGCGCATGCGCGGCTATAATGCCCCGCTTGTTGCCGATATACATTTTACCCCCAACGCCGCCGAGGTGGCCGCACGTATAGTTGAAAAGGTACGTGTTAACCCCGGTAACTATGCCGATAAAAAACGCTTTGACGAGATAGATTATACCGATGCCGAGTACCAGGGCGAACTGGAGCGGATCTACCAAAAATTCGCCCCGCTGGTAAATATTTGCAAAGAGTATGGCACGGCCATGCGTATCGGTACAAACCACGGCTCACTGTCCGACCGTATTATGAGCCGTTATGGTGATACCCCGCAGGGCATGGTGGAGTCGGCTATGGAGTTTATAAGGATTTGCGAACTGCTGGATTACCGCAACCTGGTGGTTTCCATGAAATCGAGCAATCCGCAGGTAATGGTGCAGGCTTACCGTTTATTGGTTGAAACCATGGTGGCCGAGGGCATGAATTACCCGCTGCACCTGGGTGTTACTGAGGCCGGCGACGGCGAGGACGGCCGCATTAAATCTGCCGTGGGCATTGGCACTTTATTAGAGGACGGCTTGGGCGATACCGTACGCGTATCCCTCACCGAAGAACCCGAAGCCGAAGCCCCCGTAGCCATCGCGCTGGTGGAGCGGTACAATAAGCGTAAAGCTGAAAGCAGTATTAAGACCATGGACCATAGACCATGGACCATGGACGCGAAGCATAACCCCTACGAATACAAACGCCGCGAAACCCACGAAGCCAACGCTTTTATTGGAGGGCACATGGTGCCGAGGGTTGTGGTTGATCTGTCGCGGGCTAATTTGAAAGACCCATCGATATTAAATGATGCGGGTTACCTCTATTCGCCCATACTGGATAAATATAACATGGCCGAGCAGTCGGTTGATTTTGTTTACCTGGGTGATAACCTACCCTCATTCAACTTTCCGGGCAACCTGAAACAGTTGTATAATTATAGAACATGGTCAGGCTTAACCAATAAGTTTTTATGCCACCCGGTGTTTACGCTGGATGAATACCTGGATGTTTCGGCCGACCGATCATCGCCTTTGAATTTGGTGCGGGTTACGGCTGATGATATGCTGAAAGATGATTTCGCTAACATCCCGAATGACGGGTCGTTAGTATTTGTGCTGGAAACTGACAAAGCGCACGGCATGGCCGATCAGCGTACGTTCTTTTTCAAGCTGATGGAGCTGGGGTTGAATACTCCGGTGATTGTGAAAAGGAGTTATGACCTTATAGTCGATAGTCCATCGACCATGGACCATGGACTATCGACTATGAACCAAAGCATTACCCTACTCCAGCTCTACGCCGCTACTGATATGGGCGCTTTGCTGGTTGATGGTTTCGGGGATGGTATCTGGATAGATGCGCCGGGATTACCCACGCAGACTATTACTTCAACTTCGTTCGGCATATTACAGGCTACCCGCTCGCGCATCTCAAAAACGGAATATATATCATGCCCAAGTTGCGGGCGTACTTTGTTCGATCTGATGATCACCACGCAGATGATCCGCAGCCGTACCAGTCACCTTAAAGGATTGAAAATTGGTATAATGGGTTGTATCGTAAACGGTCCCGGCGAAATGGCCGATGCCGATTACGGCTATGTAGGCTCAGGCACTGATCGTATTACCCTATACCGCGGCAAGGAAGTAGTTAAAAAGAACGTAACATCTGAAAACGCGCTGGACGAACTGATCAACATCATTCGTGAAGATGGTAACTGGATTGAGCCGGTAGAGAATTAAATATCTGTTATAATGATTGAAAAAATAAAACTCCCGCTGGTAGTAGCACTTTGCACTTTACTTAGTGCCTGTTCTGTATACCGCTTAGCTGTACAAAAGCGCTCGGCAGTAAACAGTGGTAAAACATGGGCATCATTATGGCAACAAAGAGCTGCGGAATATAAAGCTTTATGCTTTCAGGCGTATAACAGTGCCCATTTACAGGTTGATCAGGCTATAAAAACACCAAGCACCAAACCCCTGGCTATTGTTACTGATATTGATGAAACCGTGTTGGATAATAGTCCGTACGATGCGCAACGTGCCCTTAACAACCTGGAGTTTGATGCGAAAACCTGGAAGGAATGGACAGCCAAAGCCATTGCCGACACGGTTGCAGGTGCACCATCGTTCCTTAAATACGCGGCATCAAAAGGCATCACCATATTCTACATTACCAACCGCGATGAGGACGAACGAGGCGCTACCCTCAAAAACCTGCAACGCTATGGCTTACCCAATGCCGATAATGCACATTTACAATTACGCACAACATCATCAAGTAAAGAGAGCCGCCGCCAGCAGGTGTTAAAAACGCATAACATTATTTTGCTTTGCGGTGATAACCTGCCTGATTTTGATCCGTTATATGATAATAAGCCTACTGAGCAAGATCGTGATGAGGCGACACGCAGACTGACCAATCAGTTCGGTATTAAATACATCGTGCTGCCTAACCCCACGTATGGTGATTGGGAAGGCGCTTTATACAAATGGCGTAATAGGCTTAGCCCGATTGATAAGGACTCGCTGATGACATCAGCAACTAAGGTGAGCCAATAGTTAAATGGTGAGTGGTGAATGGTGAGTGGTGTTTAGAGATTAGTGATCAGAGGCCGGTGGTTAGTAACTCCTGATTAGAATTTTAGGTTTTAGCATTTATGATTTAGAACTTAGATTTTAGAATTTTTTGCATAGCACAATTATAATAAACATATATTATCAGCTAAAGTTATCCGTACATGACAACCATTCAAAACGATCACTTAAAAGTATCTGTCCGCTCTAAAGGCGCCGAACTAACATCGGTATTCAATAAAAAAACAGGCGTTGAACAGCTTTGGCAGGCCGATGAAACGGTATGGCCTTGGCATGCGCCAAACCTGTTCCCTATTGTGGGTATGGTATTAAATAACGAATTACTGGTTGATGGCGAAAAATACCCGCTGCCCCGCCACGGCTTTGCCCGCAACAGCGAGTTTGTACTGATTGACGAAAGTGAGGTACATGCCGTTTTCTCGTTACCCAACAGTGCCGAAACCTTAAAGGTTTACCCATATAAATTTGATTTCCAGATAATTTATACCCTGATTGAGAATGCCCTGCGTATTACCTACAAGGTCATTAATCATGACGACCGCACTATTTACTTTTCGGTAGGCGGGCACCCGGCATTTAATGTGCCGTTTAACGCGGGTGAGAACTATGAGGATTATTACCTGGAGTTTGAAACGGAAGAAGAACTGAACCGCTATGTACTCTCTGACGGTGGATTTTTGACTGGCCAAACCGAACCGGTAGCGCTTGAAGGGAAAAAGCTACGCTTAACCAAACCTTTATTTGACCGCGACGCGCTGGTTTTCAAGAACGTTAAATCAAAGCAACTAATTATTAAAAGCGACAAGCACGATCAGTCACTAACGGTAGAATACCCGCACTTTAACCATTTAGGGATCTGGGCAAAACCGGGTGCTGATTTTGTTTGTATTGAGCCCTGGCTGGGTTATACCGATACCGAAGGCCACCCGAATGACATTAGCCAGAAAGAGGCTATACATTCACTTAAACAGGGCCATACGTTTGAAGCGGCATGGTTCATCAGCATTTAAAAATGTGTAGTGTTAATTTATTGCAAATTCTTAAAACATTTCAAAGCGTTTAAATATTATCAGTGTAAAACTCACAATAAATTAACTGCTATGAAAAGGAAAATTTATCTATTAGCTACTACCTTGCTGCTAACTTTTGCAGCTTTTACCAGCAATGCCGCTACTTATAACGACGACAAGAAAGACGGCGTTAACAAAGAGGCCATTGCCAACATGACCGAGGAGCAAAAGCAAGCCCGCATTGAAGAAATTAAACTGCGCGTTGCCGAGATCAAGGCGATGGACAGATCAGAAATGAACAAAGCCGAGCGCAAGGAATTGAAAAACGAGCTGAAAAGCCTGAATAAAGAAGCACAAGCCATGGGTGGCGGTGGTGTTTACCTTTCAGTAGGCGCTATCATTATCATCATCCTGGTATTGATCCTGATCTTGTAATCTGGAGGAAGAAAAATATTATTTACGGAAAGCGGTACAGCAATGTGTCGCTTTTTTTATGCGGTCTTATTTGATGAATGTAATTTACGTAGTTCAGCATTGGCATAACTAAACCACTTACTATTGCTTTTGCGCTCAACCGGGGTAAGGTGCTGTTGTTCTTCCAGCATATCGGCCAGTATATCGGCGGCATCAGCGGGGCGGTCGTTGCGTATTAAAAATAACGCGTATTCGTAACGTTGCTCAAAGTAGGAGTAGCGGCCTTTCATCAGCTTAAATTCAGCTTCGGCCTGCTCTGTGTGGCCGGTTTTTTCGAGGGCTACAGCATACAATATATGTGAGCGGGAACGTATAAACTGCGGCAGTTTGTATATCTTTTGTGCGGTTGTAATCGCATCTTCATACCGCTCGCTTTGGGTATAGGCTATGATCAGTTGCTGCAAAACATGCTCATTTTCAGCAAAAGCACCGGTCAGGCTATTTTCATACAGTTCAATGGCCTGTTGGGTAAAGCCGCCCTCCAGGTAGGCATCGGCCAGTTTTATGCGGTTGGCAAAGGTATCGCTAAAGCGCAATTGCTCCTCTAAACGCTTGTACTTAACACCGGGGTTAAGCATGGCCTTTACATCAATATTAGGCTGGCGCATACGGCGGCCCGATATAACTTCGGAATACAGGTAGGCAATACAGCCAATAACCGGCAGTACTATAATTACCCATAACCATTTTTGCTGATGCCCGTTACGAATGCAATGGATGGCGCAAATACCTTGTAAAACAAATGGTATATAATACAGATAGCTATTATCAGCAGAAAACATATAGAGAATCAGTTATATATGATAAAGTACTAAGTACCATCAAATATAACCAATTCCCTGTAGTTTAAAACAGGCCCAACTGCCCGCCTTTATCGTCTATATCAATATCATCCGGATTGGTGATCTCCAGGTCTATCTTCTTTGCCGGTTTTTCTTCCACCACGTTATTAACCGGTGTGTTTTTAGCAGGCGGGGCATCAACCGTAGTTTTATTCTCCGGTGTTTGGATGATCTCGGTAGCCTCCACACTATCGGGTGCCGGGTCGGGCACATCGGCGGCATCATCATGCTCGGCAATCAGCTCAACCGTTTGCACTATATGGGCCGACAGGCGGTTACCCATCGCCTTCATTCCCTTAACATCAATAAGGTCGGCCAGGTTAAGTTCAGCGGCCTCGGCTACCTGGGCTTTGCCCTTTAACTGCTCCACCTTAACCACTACCTGCGCCGCGCCGGATATGATGACCAGTTTTGAGCCGGCCTCATCGCTGATGATGCTGGTTTGCCTGCCAATGGCGGTATTTTCAAACATAAAGCGCTTAACCATATAGTTTTTGGCCTTGCCCTCAAAGTGCACCACCGTATATACTTTTTCCGGATCGTATTTTTCGATGACGATCATCTTGTCATCAAAGTGGTTATTCAAATCAAAGCTGGTTAGCTCATACACGCCGTTGCTTAGCACGGTCAATATGCGATCGTCGCCGTCAAACTCGCCCAGGTATTTGCCGCGGCCATCGGCATTGAGGCGTTTAAGCACGTCATCATACCAAATTTTACGGCCGGCAAGCGTGCTTACGCCCTTACTTTTAAGCGTTATTTTTTTAACCGGGTACTTGGTAACAATGTTACCCATTGAGCCGCGGCCCTTAATGCCTACCTCGGCAAAATCCAGATCGAACTGTAGTTTTTTAAGTTTGGAGTGCGGCTTTAACTGTATGTTGATCACCTCGGCCTCGCCGTTAGGATTGGCGCTGAAATACAGCGCTTTTGAGCCTTTGGTACCTTTGGTGAGGTCGTACTCCTTATCGCGCGTAATGCCGGTTACCGCAAAACGCTTAATATAGCATACGCCGGTTTCGCCATCTTTGTAGATCATGTTGTAGATGGTGCGTTCGTCGTTCTTTTTAAACACGGCTACATGCACAATATCCTTACCTACAAAAACCTTATCCTGTATCTTCACCACGCTAAAGCGGCCATCGCTGCGGAAAACGATGATATCATCAATATCTGAACATTCGCCTACCAGCTCTACATTATCATCTTTTTTGAGGCCTGAACCTACAAAGCCATCGGCACGGTTTACGTAAAGCTTAACGTTGGCCAAAGCTACTTGTGCAGCCTCTACCCTGTCAAATGTGCGCAGCTCCGTTTTGCGGCCGCGATCTTTACCGTACTTGTCTTTTAATTTTTCAAACCAGGCAATGGCATAATCATTAAGGTGTTTAAGGTGATGCTTTACTTCCTTGATCTCATCCTGCAGGTTTTTGATCTGCTCATCCGTTTTCTTTACATCAAAACGGGTGATGCTGCTCATTGGTTTATCAATCAGCTTTTTATAATCTTCCGCTAATATCTCGCGGTAAAACTGTGGAAAGAACGGCTCGAACAAGCGGTTAAGCACGGCCACCACTTCTTCAAAATTAGTTGAACGCTCGTAATCCGGGTGCTTGTACATGCCCTCCTGGATAAATATTTTAAGCAGCGAGCTGAAAAAGATCTTCTCCATCAACTCCTTCAGCCTGATCTCGAGCTCCTGTTTAAGCAGGGCCTTCGTGGCTTCGGTACACTCCACCAGCATATCGTTCACGCTCAAAAAGCGTGGCTTGTCGTCCTGTATTACACAGGTATTGGGCGATACGGATACCTCGCAATCGGTAAAGGCATAAAGCGCATCAATGGTAACATCGGGCGATATGCCTGGTGCCAGGTGAATAATGATCTCTACATCCTTAGCGGTATTATCCTCTATTTTCTTGATCTTGATCTTACCCTTATCATTGGCTGATATTACGCTATCAATCAATCCCCCGGTAGTAGTGCTGAAGGGGATCTCGGTAATGGCCAGCGTTTTTTTATCGCGCTCAACAATTTTAGCACGTACACGCACACGCCCGCCGCGTTGGCCCTCGTTATAGTTAGAGCAATCGGCCATGCCGCCGGTGGTAAAATCGGGCAGCAGGTTAGGGCGCACACCCCTTAATACCCCTACCGAGGCATCAATCAGCTCCACAAAGTTGTGCGGTAATATTTTAGTGGCCAAGCCTACGGCAATACCCTCGGCACCCTGTGCAAGCAGCAAGGGGAACTTTACCGGCAGTGTTAACGGCTCCTTATTACGGCCATCATAACTGGCCTGCCAATTGGTGGTATCCGGGTTAAATACTACTTCATTAGCGAATTTTGACAGGCGGGCCTCAATATAACGGGGTGC
Organism: Mucilaginibacter sp. FW306-07-L; assembly: GCF_058782065.1. NCBI lineage: Bacteria > Pseudomonadati > Bacteroidota > Sphingobacteriia > Sphingobacteriales > Sphingobacteriaceae > Mucilaginibacter > Mucilaginibacter sp. FW306-07-L. The sequence goes on along the minus strand of NZ_JBYSXI010000002.1, from coordinate 730,701 downwards.
CGCCGCCGAGTCGCCGGTTACCGGGTCGCCCCAGTTACCCTGCGTATCTATCAGCAGGTTTTTTTGCCCTATCTGTACCATGGCATCGCCAATGGAGGCATCACCATGCGGGTGGTACTTCATGGTATTACCAATAACGTTGGCCGCTTTGTTAAAGCGCCCGTCGTCCATCTCTTTTAACGAGTGCAGTATACGGCGTTGTACCGGTTTTAAACCATCATTAATATGGGGTACGGCACGGTCAAGTATTACATACGAGGCATAATCCAGAAACCAGTTTTCGTACAGGCCATCAAGTGAGGTAACATTGTGTAATTTTTCTTCGCCGTTAGCAGGTATATCGTTAGTCAGATCGTCACTCATTTATTAGCAATAAAAAATATGGATTTGTAAAGATAAGGCTTCCCCCGCTATTATCTAAGCCTACTTATGCACATGTTAACCTAAGTTGTTTGCCATAAGTATCTTTTATAATAAATATTCTGATCAGGCTGTAACGTATTTAATTTTCGGAGTGTCTTATCTATATAAATAATAATTAACCCCTTTACTACCACGATCATGAAAAGTTTAAAAATATTATTCACCATACTGCTGATAGTAGTTGGTGGTTTTGCAAAGGCAAACAACGACGACGATTACAAACTAACTAAAACATACGCTACCAATGTTTATGTAGAAGCGGTAACGCTTGGCAAATTGGAAGGCCTTGAAAGCCTGTTAGACAAGGATGCCAAGTTTTGCATACTGATGGGCAACAAACGTGTGGCCACTTACAGCAAAACCGAAATGATCGCGTACATGCAAACCAACTTAAAAGGCATAAAACAACAGTGTAATACCCATACCACCGTTGTTGAGGAGAACGGGCAAATGTCAGTACTCAAAGTAGAAATGGAGTATGGTAACTTTACGCGTACCAACTACGTGACCTTTGCCGACACAGGCAAGGGTTGGAAAATTACTAATGTTTGCTCGGTATATAAGTAAGCGTTGGTGTATAACAATTGTGTGTAAAAGGGTCCCGATTTGGCTTTCAGGGGCCCTTTTTATTTTTACTCCTTTCGGGATGCGCGGATCATCTGCCCGTAATCCCAGCGGTTAACCAGCGCGTTTACTGTAAGGGCGATACGCTTATCGCGTGTGGGCTGGGTTTTGGCACTGTCAATCCATTTAATAAAATACCCGCGGTGTGATGGCGTTAAGCCATAAAAATACTCGCCGGCTTCGGGCTCGTACTCCAGGCATACGGCCAAGTCATCGGGTACTTCTATTTTAAAATCCGTATCTTCTTCCAACTCCACCCGCAGCATAGCGCCTTCTCCCTTGCGGATACCTTTGCGCATCTGCGCGTTTACCGGCAATATAAAGTTACCCTCGCCGGCGGGCAGTAAAGCTACACCGGCCACAGCGAAACCATCAAGCATGCCTTTAACCCGGAACGACCTCTTAAAGCCGGGCTTCAACTCCGCTGCCAAATCAGCCGGTACTTCAATATACGTCCAGCCGGTTTTATCGCCGTTCTCGGCAAATTGCAGTATAATCGTATCAAACGTGATCATCTGATTTTTTTGGCTTTACCGGTATCCATATTTCTTCTTCGGATGATGGATCGTTGCTTTTATACTTTCCGTCAAGTGGCTCAAAGTACAGCCGGTTATCCAGCACATAAACGTTTGCCATAATAAGCCCGTGCGGTTATGGGCTATGCTGGTTGTTACCTGAAGCCCGATTATTTTTTTTGCAGCTAAATGCTCCAGCCGTAGCTGCATAAATGTGAGGTTTTGTAATAACATAGGCCTAGTGTTATAATCCGGTTAATTAAAAAGTGCTTTTTGAGGCTTTTAGCTTGCCTTTTTGCGGCGTTTGTTAAATATATGTTAAAAGTGAATCAATTAGTAAAATGCCTGTAACGTTTGCAATAGTGCTGCTGTCTTATAGATATAAAAACAAAACATAATTTATAAATAACCTTTAAACAATCAATATCATGAAAACCTTAAAATCAATCCTATTAGGCTTAGCTTTAATCATAACTACCAACTTTGTTAAAGCCGACGACATTGCTAAATTAACAAAAGACTACGCTGTTAACACCTATATAGAAGCCGTTACACATGGCAAACTTGATGGCTTTTCGCAAGTGCTTGACAATAATGTAAAATTCAGCATGATGCGCGGCAAGCAAACTTTAAACTTCAGCAAAAGCGAGATCCTGGAGTCGATGAAATCAACCAAAAATACTGACCAGGAGTGTAAAGTAACCACTTCAACAGTTGAAAGCAACGGCGAAGTAGCCATTGTAAAAGTTGATTTAGAGTATAACGGTTTTACACGCAGCAATCTGGTAACCATAAGCAACACCGGTAACGGCTGGAAGATCACCAATGTGTACTCTACCTTCAAAGCGTAATAATTAGTTTAGTTTATTTTTATTCTTTAAGCAAAAACCCTGGTCATTTGACCGGGGTTTTTTATTTATTGTTCTTTCAATACTACGTGCTTAATGTTTTTACGGTCATACGTATAAGTAATGTGTATCAAGCCTTCTTTAGTTTGTATAATGGCGGGGTAGCTGTATTCCTCTTTGTCACCATTCTCCAATTCAGCAACGTCAGTCCACTTTTCACCATCGATACTCATGGCCACGCGCAACTTACCACGGCCATTAAACCAATCTTTACCCGGCACATCAGGATTATAAACGATCAGTTGCTTACCGCTTTTCAGTGTAACGGCATCTGTGCCCGAGTTGGGGTTGAGCAGTGAGGTTGCCGAAAGCTTGCCCCAGGTTTTACCCCCATCGGCGGACCAGGCCTGTACAACCTTGCCTTGCTTACTACGGCAAAGTATCTGCAACTTGCCATCGGGGTACGTTAATACGCTGGGTTGTATCACATCAAACTTACCGCCGGTATCTACCGGGATGTTGGCCCAGTTTTTTCCGCTATCCGCGGAGTACTCGATATGAGCTTTCCAGCGACCATTTTCGCCCATTTCCTCAATGCTTGACGGTGACAGGATCACGCCATTTTTAAGCTGAATAGGTTTGTTTTTTATCGGCCCTAAAATACCGGCAGGTAATTTTACGGCTGCCGACCATGTTTTACCATCATCATTAGATGTTTTATACATGCCCCACCACTCGCGCGGGTTTGGGCCAACCTTGTAAAACAGGGTAATGGTACCGGTTCTATCTTTAAACAGCACCGGGTTCCATGCCGGGTAACGCAAGGTATCGTTCACTACGCCATCGGCAACTTTCATTACTGACGAGGCCTTGCCGTTACGTAAGGTGGTTAACCAGATGGACACATCATTTTTACCTTCCTGCGTGCCACCGAAACAGGCCAACAGCAATTCGCCCGCCTTGTTTTGCACGATGGTTGATGTATGGCATTGCTTAAAAGGCGGAGCGGTAAAAACCAGGCCGGTGGATAGTTTTTTGAAGGATTGTGCCTGAATAAGACCAGGCAGCGTAAAGAATATTACAGCTAACAGTAGATGCCGATTTTTGATCATCTGCCTAAACTAATTCTATTTCACGTATTTCTTCAAAACTTTTTCCCACTTGTCATACCCCTTGCTGTTCAGGTGCAGGTAATCTCCTTTGAACAGGGCCGAATCGGGCCGCATGGTTTTTTTGTTGAAGATAGGAGTGGCTACGTCAATAAATTTAGTTTTTGGCTTGCTATCCGTATAGGCCTTGATCAGGTTATTGGCCAGCACCACCTCGTTTAAAAATTTAGCACGGCTTGGGCTTGGCTTTATCGACAGGAAGTAGATCTCAGCATTGGGCAATTTATCATGGATCATGGTCCACAGTTTTTCAAAATTACTGGCTACATTTTGAGCCGTGCGGCCTGAAGCAATATCGTTCTCACCAGCATAAACAAACACCTTTTTTGGTTGATACGGAAACAGCACATAAGGCGTATAATACTCTACCCACTGCCATAGTTCGGAGCCGCCAAGTCCGCGTTTGATCACCGGCTTATCCTCAAATCGTTTCTCCAAATCATCCCACAAACGGATAGACGAACTGCCGACAAATAATATGCCGCCCGGTGCAGGCATCTGCAAGCTATCCTGGTGTTTGAACTGGCGCACTTCGGCATCAAACGGAAAGCCCTTTTGCGCGCTGGCATTAAGGGTAAATAAAGCGGCAACAATGGCTAACAGTAGTTTAATTTTCATTGGTTAATGTGTTAAACGGTCTTCAAAAAACATAAAGGGCAAAAAGCTCTGTACTCCTTCAACCACCCAAACCGGGCCGTTTATACAGTATAACAGTACGCGCATGGGGCTGTTTTGCTTTTTTTCGCATTCGGCCATTACCTGCAGGCAGGCCCCGCACGAGGTTATGGGTTTCAGCAAATCAAAATCATTGGTTTGCGCGGTAACCGCCATGGTTACAATAGCATCATCGGCGTGGTTAGCACCCCAGTTAAACAGCGCCACACGCTCCGCACATAAACCGGATGGGTAGGCCACATTTTCCTGGTTGCTGGCGCGCAATATATTTCCGCTTTTCAGTTGCAGCGCCGCGCCTACCTTAAAGTGCGAATAAGGTGAGTGAGAAGTATCTAAAGCCTTTACCGCTTCAAGGCATAATGCTTTATCTGCATCGGGCAGTTCATTAACAGAAGTATATTCTTTAAAAGCTATATTAATTTGTCTATCGGTCATGTACAGATGCCCTTATTTTAAAGGGGGCATACAATATAAGGTTTTAGGCGTTTAAATGCAATTTTATATTAACGATTGGTCGCTTCATTATCTTGTCCTAAATTTCTTTTGAACGATCAAAAGAAACAAAAATCGCCGGCTACGTCCTGCCCAGTGAAAGTTTGTGATTTGGCAAGGCTTGTGCTGCTCCGGGCATTACTGATGCCGGTTGTTGAGGTTATCTGGGGTTCATGCTTTACCTGAATAATACTTTGTCATCTCGAACGATAGTGAGAGATCTGCCTGCATTCATAGTAGAGCGACGGATTTCTCTCGTACATAGATCGAAATGACAAACTTTTTATTTTAAGTTCTCCCTATCGGGGAGGATTTAGGAGGGGTTAAAGCGCATATACCTGCCTGAAAACCGGGCCAGGGAGTATGGCATGTGTGGCTAAAGGGTTTTTCCGGCTTGATGTTTGGTTGCTTCGCACCAAGGGAATTAACTGGCCCCTGCGCCCAGAGCAGACTAAGTTTAATAAAGATACAAGCTTGAATAATCACCATCATCATTAAGTTGTAAATGAGGAGATAACACAGTACTATAAGCAACACAAATGTTAATGCCTGTTAAATTTCACACAATCCGGTTAAACTATTGTTAAGTACGATGCATCTAAATGGATGTTGAACCAAATTTTTACACAACATGAAAAAGTATTTTTTATCAGTTGCAATGCTGGTGGCATGTTTCATCAGCGCAAAAGCACAGGTTACAGTAGGAGCAAAGGCAGGCGTTACCTTTTCAAAAATTAATACCGATGAATTGAAAGAATCAAGCGTTGCAGGCTACCAGGTTGGTGGTTTTGCCCGTATTGGCTCTAACTGGTTTTTACAACCCGAATTATATTTAGGCAGCAGCGGTGGTAAGTTTGAGAGTGATGATAACACCTATAGCGGTAAAGTGCGCTTTACCACGCTTAACATACCGGTACTTGTAGGTAAAAGCTTCGGACAGGACGATCTGAACCTGCACCTGGTGGCGGGCCCAGTTTATTCGGCCATATTGAGTGATAGCCGCAGTTTTGGCGATAATGTGAACGAGGCTTTCCGTAACTACAAAAGCAGCACACTTGGTTTCCAGGCCGGTGGTGGTGTTGATGTTGGTAACATCACAGTCGATCTGCGTTATGAAGGTGGCCTGAGTAAGGTAAGCAACTACTTTGATCAGCGCCAGAGCCTGTGGGCATTAAGCGTTGGCTATAAGTTCTTTTAATAACTGATAGTCAATTCATAAGAAAAGCCGCGGTTTAATAGCCGCGGCTTTTCTTTTTATGGTGTGTTAATTTTTGGTTTGTAAATTGTATATTTGATTAATACTAACCTTATAACATTCTGTAATTTTTAATGAGAGAATATATTAAAATCGTAGGTTTATCTTTAATTCCTACAGCTTTAGTTTTTATTGGTAAATCGGATGGTTTCTTCACTTTTCTAAAAGAGCACAATTTCATTTCTTCAAATGCGGATATTGCCAAGCTTCAATTTTATTCTTTTTTTGTAGGTATTTTTTGGGCGGGTTTAATATTGCCAATTCAGTTTGCACATACTAAAAATAAGCTGGAACAAATAAATAAAACTTTAGAAGATTTATTATCGTTTAATAAAGACATATACTTTAAAAGTATAAAAGACAATATTAAAAAGCATAACAAAACGTTTAAAACAAGAATATTTGTGCCAGAGCGTGGTTTTAAAGCTTTATTCAACAAATGGTATAATAAAAAATTGGTTTTTACATTGAAGGAGATTAAAGGTATTAGTGATCCTATCCATGCTGGAAAGTTGAATTTTGAAATTACACCAAAGTGTGAAGGCTTGGTAGGAAAGACCTGTAATGATAAGGCAATAATAGTGGATTGTTCTGTAGAACCGAGAAATTACAATTTAACTCATTATCAGATTAGTAAAACTAATGATGTCAAATTTTGTACTACGGCACCTATATTTAATGAAAGTAACTCTGTTGTTGCAGTAGTCGCCATTGACAGTAATGACGAAATACAATTATCAGAAGATGAAACTAAATTATGGACAAATCAAATAGTTTACTATTGTGCTTTTGTTGACAAACATATAAAATTTTAGAAATGAAAAGGCAAGATAAACCAGAGAATAAGACTTATGGAACACTTAGTAACCGAACTCGTGTTAAAATTGAGAAGTCTTTTAGCCAAGAATTGGAAAGCGGTCGTGATAAGTATTTAAGTCACGAAATTGAAAAATATAGAGATTTAAAAATTATTATCAAAAAGTAATTTAAAAACTTATTCCACCAAAATATTCTCACCAAATTTTTGAGATACGGTGGTTTGGTCTTTTCCGTTAATGCTGATCACCAGCGAATTATCAAAGGCTATTTTTTCTACCAATTGTATCTGCGTACCTATACCGATGTTGAGTTTAAGCAGGTACTGTAAAAAAGCGCTGCTGGTATCGCGTACGGCAGCTACATGGCAAGTGCTTCCGCTTTTCATGGCCGCCAGGGTTACCGAGTAAGGCTTAGCCATTTTGCCGTTTGCCTTGGGTATCGGGTCGCCATGCGGGTCATACTCCGGGAAGCCTAAAAACTTATCGAGCCTGTCGGCCAGGGTATCATTATTTATATGCTCCAGTTCCTCGGCAATATCATGTATCTCATCCCAATGATAGCCCAGTTTTTCAAGCAAAAATACCTCCCATAAACGGTGGCGGCGTACAATCAGTACGGCATCTTTTAAACCTTGCGGGGTTAGTTTTACGCCTTTTTTCTTGTCGTATTCTATCAGTAGCTTTTCGCTTAGTTTGCGTATCATATCTACCACCGATGCCGGGTTGTTGCCTAATGATTCGGCTATGGCTGTGGGCGTTATTTTACCCTCATCCTGCGACAGGCGGTAAATAGCCTTTAAATAATTTTCTTCTGATAGTGTATACATCCCTCAAACAACAAGTACACAAACATAGTTAATAGTTTAAATAAATAAAATTAGCCTTGTCTAATTTTATTTATATTATAAATATAAATAAATATCTATGTTTGTACAAAATAAATCTATGAGATACGCTTTATTGTTTTTTATGCTGATAGCTGTGCCTATAATAGTTAATGCGCAAACAGGTGAAATTAAAGGCCGGGTAACTGCCGATACCACCGGTTTGCCTTACGCATCAGTAACGGTTGCCGGTACCAAGTTGGGTACCCGGGCTAATGCCAATGGCTATTTTGAACTAAAAGGCATCCCGGCAGGTAACCGTAACATCAATTTTTCGAGCGTAACATTTGAGGGTAAGAGCATTAAAGTGAATATAATAGCAGGGCAGCCGCAAACCATCAACGTAAACCTTAAACCAATTGAAACCAAGCTGAACGAGGTGGTGGTAACCGGTGTATCGCGTGCAACGCAACTGCGTAAAAACCCCGTGCCTGTGGCCGTGCTGTCAAAAAGTACGTTAGAAAGGCAGATCAGCACCAACATCATCGAGAGTGTAGTAAAAGGTGTACCGGGCGTTAATGCCGTTACTACCGGGCCTAATATATCCAAGCCCTTTATCCGCGGATTAGGCTATAACCGGGTGCTCACCCTGTATGACGGCATCCGCCAGGAAGGCCAGCAATGGGGTGATGAACACGGTATCGAAATTGATGCTTACGGCCTGGGCAGGGTAGAGGTGGTAAAAGGCCCGGCAAGCCTGACTTATGGATCTGACGCGTTGGCGGGCGTGATCAACATGATACCTTACATTCAGCCGGATAGTACCGGTTTTAGGGGAGATGTTACTACCGAGTACCATACCAATAATGGCATGGCGGCTACTTCGTTAGGCTTAAATTACAGTAAAAACGACTGGAAATATAACCTGCGAGGCACCTACAAAATGGCGCACGATTACCGTAACCGTACCGATGGTTATGTATACAACAGCGGCTTCCGCGAACTGAATTTTACAGGCATCGCCCGTACCGATAAAAAATGGGGTTACACACAAATTGCCGCCACGCTATACCATAATTTGCAGGAGATACCGGATGGCAGCCGTGATTCGCTTACCCGCAGGTTTACCAAGCAGGTGGCTGAGAACGATGATATCAAGAATCGTCCGCTGGTTAGTGATGATGAATTGCGAACGTATAGTATAGCGCCATTGCATCAAAGCATAAAACACTACCGGGTGTACTCGCAAAGCCAGTTTAAAGTAGGTGAGGGGAGCATCAACGCGCTGGTGGGTGTTCAGCAAAACATCAGGCAGGAGTACACACACCCTACCGCGCTTAAACAAGCCGCGCTGGATATTGTACTCAATACCTTAAACTACGAAGCCCGCTATAACCTGCCGGTGTTTGCCGGGATAGAAAGTACCATCGGCGCAAATGGCTTTTACCAAACTAACCGTAATAAAAACGCTACCAGTTTCCCAATACCTGATTATAATTTGTTTGATATTGGAACGTACATCTTCGCTAAAAAAAGCTGGGGTAAGGTTGATGTTTCGGGAGGTGTGCGTTATGATAACCGCCGCATAACCTGGAATGATTTTTATGTAGGCACCGATGCACAAACCGGCTTCGGCAAAAGGGTGCAGGCAGGTACAACCAATGCAGAACTACAATTTCCGGAGTTCGATAAAAATTATACCGGTATCTCGGGCAGTTTGGGCTTAACTTATAACATTACGGAGCGATTACTAATTAAGGCCAATGTGGCACGCGGCTACCGTGCCCCCAACATTACCGAGATCGGCTCAAACGGGCTTGATCCCGGGGCGCACATCGTATACCTGGGTAACCGCACCTTTAAGCCGGAGTTTAGCTTACAGCAGGATGTGGGTTTTATTGCCTACCTGCGCCATATGGATATTATGGCCGAACTGTTCAACAACAATATCGACAATTACATATACCAGGCCCGCTTAACTGATGCGAACGGAAACCCTGTGGTAATTGTAGAAGGCAACAGCACTTACCAATACCAGCAATCAAAAGCAAGGCTTTATGGTGCCGAGTTTACGCTTAACCTGCATCCCGAAGGGTTAAAGTGGGTGAGCTTTAATAACAGCCTCTCGTATGTGCGCGGCATCAATAAAAATGAGGCACTGATAGCGCAATCCAACGGCGCGGCTAAGTATCTGCCTTTTATTCCGCCGTTGCATGTGCGGTCGCAGTTGCGGTTCAAGCTGGATAGGGAATATGGCGCGTTCTCTAAAATTTACACCGGAGTTGAAGCTGATATATATTCCGAACAAGATAAATTTTACGCCCTTGACAATACCGAAACTTATACCCCCGGCTATACGCTGATTAATTTAAGCGCGGGTACAACCATCAAAACCAAAGCCGATAAAAAATACCTGGAACTTTTTTTACAGGCTGATAATGTGTTTGACAAGGTATACCAATCCAACCTTAACCGGTTAAAATATTTTGAATACTACCAATCGTCACCCAATGGCAGACTGGGTATTTACAATATGGGCCGCAATGTGAGTTTGAAAGCCATATGGCATTTTTAGTGATCTGGAATTTACTTTTCAGGTATTTACATGTCAAATCTTAAAAATTAATTAGAATTAAACATTCAGCACTTACTTTTGCGCTCATTATGAAAAACTACAAAATATTATTATCTGCCGCAGCAATGGCGCTGGCATCATGCAGCGTTAGCAACAACAGTTCAAGCAATGTTGATTCAACGGCTAACAATGCCGATTCAACCACCGCCCAAAATCAGGATGCGCCAAAAACCATATATGCCACCATGCAGATTGCCGATACCATTAAGGTTGGCGAGCCGGTAAACTTGAAATTTACGGTTTATAACCCTGCGGATACGGCATCAAAGTTTTTGAAATGGCATACCCCCTTTGAGCCGCCTTTAAGCAAATATGTTGACGTTAAAGGTGAGGATGGCCAGGAAGCCAATTATAAGGGTGCCATGGCCAAACGCATGATGCCGCCACCTGCCGATAGCTATATTAAAGTTGCCCCCGGCGACAGCACCTCATCTACGGCCGACCTGTCAAAATCATACGCTATTGAAAAACCGGGCAAATACACCGTGGTATACAACAGCACAGGCGTAAGCGGACTAACCGTTAAGGATAGCGTAAGTTTTGTGTATGTAAAATAATATTGATTATCATTATAATGATGAGCCTTCTTGATTTTTTAGGAAGGCTTTTTCTTTGATAATTGCCCAAAGAAACCCAACTTCGCAGTCCGAAAAAACGATGCTTATGGTAACCCACTTTAAAAAAATTGCCACCGAACTTGCTATTGCCGAAAAACAGGTAAGCGCTACTGCCAACCTGTTGGATGAGGGTGCTACCGTGCCCTTTATATCCCGCTACCGTAAGGAGTTGACAGGCAGTTTGGATGAGGTGCAAGTTGCCGCCGTGCGCGACAGATTACAGCAACTGCGTGATCTTGACAAGCGCCGGGAAGCCATCTTGAAATCATTAGCCGATATGGGTAAGTTAACACCCGAGCTGGAAGCCAGGATCAACGAGGCTGAAACCATGGTATCGTTGGAGGATATTTACCTGCCGTATCGCCCTAAGCGTAAAACCCGCGCTACCACCGCCCGTGAAAAGGGGTTGCAGCCACTGGCTGATGCCCTGCTTGAGCAAAACAGGTTTGATGTGGAAGCCGAGGCTGAAAAATATATCGATACGGAAAAAGGTGTGGCCGACAGTAACGAAGCGCTTGCAGGTGCCCGCGATATTATTGCCGAGTACATCAGCGAGCACGCCGACACCCGCACCAAAATGCGCGAGCTGTTTATCGAAAAAGGTACGATACAAAGTAAGGTGGTAGATGGTAAGGAGCACGAAGGCATTAAATACAAAGATTATTTTGACTGGAGCGAACCGGTGAAAACCGCGCCATCGCATCGTATACTGGCCATGCGCCGCGGCGAAAAGGAAGAGATACTTTGGCTGGATATCAAGCCTGCCGATGAGGATGCAATAAGTTTGTTAGAGCAAGTATTTATAAAGGGCAATAACCCGGCATCGCAACAGGTACAACTGGCTTTGCTGGATAGCTACAAACGCCTGCTCAAACCCTCTATGGAAACAGAGATTCGCCTGTTCACCAAAAAGCAGGCAGATGATGAGGCTATCCGTGTATTTGCCGAGAACGCCCGGCAATTACTGTTAGGCGCGCCGCTGGGCCAAAAACGGGTCATGGCTATCGACCCCGGTTTCCGTACGGGTTGTAAAGTGGTATGTTTGGATGAACAGGGCAAGCTGCTGGAGAATGCCGTCATCTATCCGCATACCGGCTCGGGTAACGTTAAAGAAGCAGAAAAAACGGTTAAATACTTAACCGATCAGTATAAAATACAAGCTATAGCCATCGGGAATGGTACTGCCGGGCGCGAGACGGAGGTTTTTGTACGTGGATTGAATCTAACGGGTGTTACTATCGTGATGGTGAATGAAAGCGGGGCATCGATCTACTCCGCGTCTGACGTAGCGCGTGAGGAGTTTCCGGATAAGGATGTAACCGTGCGTGGTGCCGTATCTATCGGCCGCAGGCTGATGGACCCCTTGGCCGAACTGGTAAAGATCGACCCGAAATCAATAGGAGTAGGGCAGTACCAGCACGATGTGGATCAGAATAAACTGCAAACCTCGCTGGATGACACCGTGATCAGTTGCGTAAATGCCGTAGGGGTTGAGTTGAATACTGCATCAAAGCAAATACTGGCGTATATATCAGGCCTTGGGCCGCAGTTGGCGCAAAATATAGTAACCTATCGTGATCAGAACGGAGCCTTTAAACGCCGAGACGAACTGCGTAAGGTGGCCCGGCTGGGCGATAAGGCTTATGAACAGGCGGCAGGTTTTTTACGCATCCGCGATGCCGCAAACCCGCTTGATGCAAGTGCTGTACACCCGGAGCAGTATGCGCTGGTTCAGCAAATGGCCAAGGATCATAACTGCTCGGTAAAAGAGCTAATGACTGATGAAAGGCTGCGCAAAAGCATCAGCCTGCAAAAATATGTGTCGGATACGGTGGGCTTGCCTACGCTGAACGATATTATGGCGGAACTGGCCAAGCCAGGCCGTGATCCGCGTGAGCAGTTCGAGGCATTCAGCTTTACTGATGGGGTAAACGCCATTGGCGATTTAAAGGTAGGTATGAAGCTGCCGGGCATCGTAACCAATATTACCAACTTTGGTGCTTTTGTTGATATAGGTGTGCACCAGGATGGTTTGGTACACTTGAGCCAGATCACCAACCGTTTTATAAAGGACCCGAATGAGGTACTGAAGGTGCATCAAAAGGTGGAGGTGCGGGTTACCGAGGTGGATGCTAACCGCAAGCGCATATCGCTATCCATGAAGGATGATGAAAAACCTGCCTTGCCACGCCGAAACGATAATAATAAGGGAGCGTCAAACCCAAAAAATAAGCCACACCCGGAAACGGATATGGCTGCTAAGCTTGCTGCTTTAAAAAGTAAGTTTAAGTAAAAATTTACTCCAGTGTTATTTGGCGTTTAATGCTTTCTTCGAGTGAAATAAATGTTTCGGTACGTTGAATACCGCTTACACTTTGTATGTTTTCGTTCAATACTTCGCGCAGGTGGTTGGTATCATGGCATACAATTTTAGCGAAAATGCTCCAGCTACCGGTGGTATAATGCAGCTCAACAATCTCGTTGATTTTTTTTAGCTGCGCTACAGCTTCCTGGTATTGTGAGCCTTTTTCAAGGTAAATACCCAGGAACGCGGTAATGTCATATCCTAATTTTTGCGGGTCAACCTCGAGGCTGGCACCTTTTATAACGCCCATCTCTTCAAGCTTTTTCATACGCACGTGTATAGTACCGCCTGACACGATCAGTTCCTTAGCTATCTCAGTGTAAGGAGTTGTTGCATTTTTCATCAGGATTGATAAGATCTGAATATCCAGATTATCAATTTCTAAATTTTGGGCTTTTCTGTGGGGCATAAATTAGAAAATCTATATTTTATTACAAGTTTAATTAAAACTTGCATAAAAATAAAATTATTTTGTTGAAATATTTGCAAGAATTTAATAACTCCGTTAAATTTGTATCAAGCAATTGACAAATGCTTAACGTTCTTATAAAGAAAAAATACTGTTGGGTGGTGAAATTTTTGGCAGACACACCTCCTTGTCCCGGTGGCGGAGATCATAGGAAACCCGAAGCGGGCTAACTACTCTGTGGAGGTTCGAATCCTTCCCCAACAGCATCCGATGGCTCGGATAATTACTGTAGGATGGTGAAATTTTGGCAGACACACCTCCTTGTCCCGGTGGCGGAGAACCTGGGAAACTCTTAGCAATAAGAATAACCACTCCGTGGAGGTTCGACCCCTTCTCCTACAGCTCTTCTCATAATTTAGGTTTATAATTGGTTAGTAAAGGCCCCTGCCCATCAGGGGCCTTGCTTTTTTATACGATTTTTGATTTAGCCTATATACCTTCATCCTCCGCATGTTTATAATTGCTGTATTGCTTAGGCTTCATACCGGTATGCTCATAAAATACTTTCGAAAAATGGCTCAGGTTGGTAAACCCCAAACTATAACCTATTGCCGACACAGATAGCTTGTTTTCTTTTAATAAGCGTGCAGCCTCCTTCATCCTGAATGCCTGATAATAGCTGAATATGCTGTCGCCAAAAATTTGCTTGAATAGTCGTTTTAACTTGGTAGGGCTCATGTTGGCTTCAATGGCCAGTTCGCTAATAACAGGTGGTATATGCAGTTGCCTTATCATCTGCTCCTTCAGGTTGTAGATGGTTTGTACATCAGCCATATTTAGCGCGTGCACCTGTACTGCATCTCGTTTTTCTAACGCTATCAATAGTTTGCATATCAGTTCTTCGGCTTTAATTCTTAATAAAAAAAGCTTAAAGTTTTCGCTGATAGGGTCGGTTAAAATTTCGCTAACCACTTTTTGTAATGATGGATAAATAAGTTGCTCAAATATTAACGGCTGATTATTATCCAGCAATCCCTGCAAAATGGGCGAATGGATGTTAGTGTTTAAAATCTTATTCAGATAATCAGCCTGTATCTCAATATTAATAGTGGCAGTGTTTGAGTGTATGGTTATTAATTCATCGGTATTAATACGGCTTGTAGCAATAAGTACCGAAGGTGAAGCAGGGCTTGTACTATCAAATATGGCTGATGCTGCTTTCGGAAAGATGTTTTGAAATTTAAAAAATATCACTTTACCGGTATGATGCAGATTGGGGTTGCTAATGGTCAGATCCTGATGTAACTCATAATTACTGATGAGCATACGGATATCTTCATTAAACATAAAGCCGCTGCAATAACCCCTGCCAAATTGTTGAGGGATCTCCAGGCGATGGTTGGTTACCTCTGTATTTAATAATCGGGCAAAGGTGTATAACACTTCAGGTATCGTTTTATCGGTCATTGTTTTAAAGGTCTTTTACGGCTATTTTTAGGTTGAATGTAGGTATTTTACCTGTCATGTTGCACGCATCTTTGTACTATAATATATAAATAATGTTATTGACAAATAAAAAGGTAGCCATTATTGGAGCCGGCCCCGTTGGTTTAATGATGGCGAGGTTGCTGCAACAATGTGGTGTAGGTGTAGCCGTTTACGAAAGAGATGAAAATGCCCGGGCCAGAATATGGGGTGGTACGCTCGATCTGCATATAAACTCAGGGCAAAAGGCTATGAAAAAAGCAGGACTGCTTGATCAATATTATGCCGCGGCTATACCTATGGGGATAGTGTTTGCTAACCAAAATGGAGAGGTGTTAGCTACCCGGAAGCCCACACTTGAAAACCGGTACGATAACCCCGAGATTAACAGAAACTACCTGCGAAAGATATTATTGGATAGCCTGGCATGTAATACGGTTGTTTGGAATAGCAAATTTACCGACTTGAAAGCGTACAATGGTCAATGGCTTTTACAATTTGATAATAAATCTGATGCTGTGGCCGATGTGGTTATAGGTGCTAATGGCGGTATGTCGGTCATCAGGCAATATATTACCAATGCACAGGTTGAAGAAACCGGAACTATTATTATCCAGGGTGACATACCTCAGCCCAAAAAAAACTGCCCTGAACTTTATAATTTGTGTGATGGCAGCAGGTTAATGGCTGCATATCAGGGTAATTTATTGGTTGTCAATCCTCTTAATAATGGTAGTCTTACTTACGGTGTAATATTTAAAAAGCCGGATGACTCATTTGAGCAGGACTCCAATTATAAGGATAATGCCGGTATCGCCGCATTTCTGTCTGCCCGTTTTTCCGGCTGGGATATGCGGTATAAACAACTGTTTACTCCAACAGCACAGTTTGTGAGTTTGCCTACCCGGAAATTTCCGCTGGATAACCCATGGAGAACAAACCGGCCTTTACCCATAACCCTTATTGGCGATGCCGCGCATTTGATGCCGCCCTTTGCCGGACAGGGTGTAAATACAGGGTTAACGGATGCGCTGATTTTAGCCGATAATCTTACCTCCGGTAAGTTTGCCAACGTTAATGATGCCATTGCTGACTATGAGCAACAAATGTTTATTTATGCACGGGAGGCACAGGCAGCATCAAGCCGGAACGAAATAGAGATGTGTTCGCCGGGATTTTCGTTCAGACAGTTTTTTGATTGAATATAGTTCCATATACAACTAATACGCCCGGCGTTTTACTACCATCTTTAACCTTAAGGCTTTTTACAATAGCCGATGCCTAATGTACCTCCTAAACCTATGTAACTGTATTTTGAAATATTGCCGAATAATTTAAGGCCAACGCCGCCACCAACTCTGTGACGGGTCTTCTTTTGCCTGAACCAGTTCATATTGATCTCCAAAGGAAAACCAATGTAACTGCTGTTATGATGAATTGCGTTATCAGTTGTAAAAGAAAGCTGGTGCCTTTTATTGTATGATGTACCTATCGTTACACTCATATTATTGATGCTTTGGCCATACATTATGCCAAACTCATCATAGTCAGGGGAGTAAGATACCGGTGGCGCAGTATAAAGATGTTCACCTTGCGTTGCATGTAACGCCTTAATGGTAAAAACATGCTGTTTATATTGATAATTAAGCTCGGCACCTAAATTAAGCCCATGACTACCACCGCCAAAAAGAGTATTAAAAAAAATGAGCGGGTTACTTTTTGATGATGTATCTCGCTTTGGTTGTGGCGTTGCTTTTACACTGTTTTGCAAACATGCGTATGTGGTAATAAGTAATAGCAAAAATAAAAATGGCTTTAGGTTCATAACAAAGGTTAGCACTTAAATATATATAATTATTTGCTAAAGCCAAAAACGCCCGGCGGGTTTGCCGGGCGGTCTGCTATCTCTTTTTAACAAAGGCGGTTTTAAGCACGATGCTCATCCCGTCTATGCGGCAATCAATCTCTTCCGGGTCATCGGTAAGGCGTATCTTTTTTACCAGAGTACCTTGTTTAAGGGTGGTATTGCCGCCTTTTACCTTGAGGCTTTTTATCAGCGTAACCGAGTCGCCGTCGTTAAGCTGATTACCGTTGCTGTCTTTTACTATTATCTGTTCGTCCATAATGATGAGGGTGGTGTTAAAAAAATAAGCCTGCTTAAAAAGCAGGCTTAAAAATTGTATTTAGTTTGGTTTGGAGGTCTTATTTGGTAACATACATTACCTGTTTAACCGCCTTAACCACTCTGTCGGCATTTGGCAGGTACTCCTGTATCAGGGTAGGAGCGTACGGTAGTGGCACATCGCCACCCATAATACGTTGAATAGGCGCGTCTAAGTAATCAAACGCGTCTTTTTGTACTTTAAAGGCAACCTCAGTCGCGATAGAACCTAAAGGCCAGCTTTCTTCAACAATTACCAAACGGTTGGTTTTTTTAACCGATTCAATAACTGTAGGGTAGTCAATAGGGCGAACGGTGCGTAGGTCAATAACCTCAGCGTTGATGCCTTCTTTAGCCAGTTCTTCGGCAGCGGCGTTAACCACTTTCATTATTTTACCAAAACCAACTAAGGTAACGTCTGTACCTTCACGGGTTACTTTGGCTTTACCTATTTCAATGTAATAGGTTTCTTCAGGCACTTCGCCTTTGTCGCCGTACATTAATTCCGACTCCATAAAGATAACCGGATCCGGATCAAGGATAGCTGATTTTAATAAGCCTTTGGCATCGTAAGGGTTTGATGGAACCACCACTTTTAGGCCTGGGCAGTTGGCATACCAGTTTTCAAAACACTGGCTGTGTTGTGAGCTAAGCATACCCGCGTTGCCTGTAGGGCCACGGAAAACGATAGGCACAGAGAACTGGCCACCGCTCATGCTCATCATTTTTGCTGCCGCGTTGATCACCTGGTCAATAGCTACAAGCGAGAAGTTGAACGTCATGAACTCGATGATCGGTTTTAAACCATTCATGGCCGAGCCGATACCGATACCCGCAAAACCCAATTCAGAGATAGGCGTATCAATAACGCGTTTAGCGCTAAATTCATCAAGCATACCCTGGCTTACTTTATAGGCACCGTTATATTCAGCAACCTCTTCACCCATCAGGTATATGGTATCGTCATTGCGCATCTCTTCCTGCATGGCCTCGCGAAGCGCTTCTCTGAATTGTATTTCTCTCATTGTACGTTGAAAAATGATTTTTTTACGGAGGCAAATATAAACGATAATGTTTGAAAAGCAATCTGCCTGCATTTTAATAAAGTGATTTTTAGAGGGCATGTTTAAAGTTTGTTACATTAGCCAAACAAAACTTTATCTGCATGAAATTTCCATCGGTAAAAAATCTGGCCGAAAGCGCTGCCACTACTGCCAAACGCTTTCCGTTCGAGCTGCTTTTCGCGCTTATGGCCACTATTGCTACCACAATAAATATTGAGCTGGACAGTATAGCCCGCGATGCCGAAAGCTGGTGCATGCGCCTTACCATGATGGGTAACCTGGGCCTGCTGCTCAGTTTGTCGGCTACCTTGTATGCCGAGGCTAAGGGGCTTGCACGCGGCCAAAAACTGCTGCTGAATTTAGCTGCCGCGATAGTAGCGGTGGGCATATTATTCGCGCTTAACCCAATGGAGCGCGAATCCGACTATATCCGCTTTTTTTTACTGAGCCTGGCATTACACCTCATTGTAGCTTACGCGGGGTTTACCGCTAAAGGGCATATACAAGGCTTTTGGCAGTTTAATAAAACGCTGTTTTTGCGGTTTTTAACATCCGCTTTATATTGCGTGGTGCTTGGCTTGGGTATTTCCGCAGCTATCGCGGCGGTTAACTACCTCTTTGGATTTGATTTTGAATTTGACACCTACCGCATCATCTGGACCTGGATTGTGTTCATGTTCGGCACTATCTTCTTTTTATCGAGCGTGCCGGCGGATTTTTCGGCTTTAGATGTAGATTTAAGTTACCCCAAAGGATTAAAAGTATTTACGCAGTATGTACTTATTCCGCTGGCGACTATTTACGTGGCTATTTTACTGGCTTACGAGGTGAAAATTTTACTGGCCTGGAATCTGCCTAAAGGTAACGTAGCCTACCTTATCATGGGGTACTCGGTATTTGGTATCCTGTCCTTACTGCTGGTTTACCCTATACGTGAGCAAGCCGAAAATAAGTGGCTCAAAACATACGCCCGCAGCTTTTACTTTTTAATGCTGCCCTTGCTGGTGCTGCTGTTTGTGGCCATTGGCGCAAGGGTGTTTAAATATGGCATTACCGAATTGCGATACTTTTTGGTAGCGCTGGCCTGCTGGCTGCTGTTTATTACCATATACTTTTTACTGTTTAAAAAACAGAATATTAAGCTGATCCCCATCACACTGAGCATACTTACCCTGCTATCGGTTTATGGGCCGCAGGGTGCTTTTTCGGTGTCGGAGTTTTCGCAGCGCCGTATACTGGTTAATGTGATGGCGCGTAATGGTGCCTATCACGATGGTAAATTCATCCCCGTAAAAAAAATAAATAAAAAAGACGGCAACCGGGCCGCGGCGGTTTTAGATTACCTGGTAAACAAGCATGACCTGGCCTCATTACAGCCTTATTTTAATAAGGATTTGACGGTTGTAAGCGACTCGTTAAGTAAGCAGAAAAGTAAATGGAGCGATGGCGATTATATCAGCCGGTATGAACTCAAGAGTAAAAAACTGGATTGGGTAAAGCAACAACTAAAACTTGAACATTATAGTGGCAGATATTATGACGACGATTATACAGATGTGGCTACACAACAGCCCTACAGTAACTTTGTTAACCAGGATAATTTATTATTACTGGCAGGATATGACTACAGTTTGAACCTGGATGCCTACGACTCCCTTGGTGTAGTAACCCGGTCTTTCGGCTTAGCGATCAGGCAAGGTGTTAGCAAAGCGCAGTATAGCTTATGGCTGGATAACGAACATATTACGCTCAATACCATGCAGATTATTCCTCAGTTAGATTCCATTAAGCGTAAACATGCATCAGGAAATACCGAGTATGATTATGACCCCATAACGGTACCGGCATCAAAACTTACGCTTACCGGCCAGTCAAAAAGCTTTGAAGTGAAACTGGTGTTTAAAAACCTGAACTATGTTTACTATGACGACACAAAGGTTGACCAGGTAAACGGAACAGGCACTTACCTCATCAAGCGCAAATAAAAAAGCGGAGGCCTGGTATATTTACCGGGCCTCCGCTTTTTATTTGCATTGTTCATTAGTCATTAGGTAATTGTCATTAATATTTTGTTCAATGACTAATGAACAAAATGACCAACTTATTTCCTTTCGCCTTTTAAAGTAGCGGCTATCTCTAAGGCTTTTTGGGCGTTAACAATACCGCCTGCTTTTGATAAGGTGGTAAAATCAACCTTATCGGTTTTGCTGCCCGGTTTTAATACCATGGTGCCTTTAAGCGGCACTGCCGATTGCAGGATAACCTGTTTCAATTGTTTGGCGCTTAGTTTAGGGTAATACTCCAGCACTAATGCAGCAACACCCGCGGTAATGGGCGAAGCAAAGCTGGTTCCGTCTGCCGTGTTAAACTCGGCATCCTTATCAACCGAGGTTACCTTAACGCCCGGCGCGAAAACGTCCACATTCATTTTACCATAATTACTGAATGATCCGGCCAGGGTCGAATCGTTCCTGGCGGCTGAAGCACCTACCACGATCACGTTATCCATATCTTTTACCGAGCCATCCTCAAAGGTATCATTCGGGAATTGCGGTTTAGCATCAACATCCTGGTTGTCATTGCCTGCGGCCTGTACCAGCAGTACATCTTTTGATGCCGCGTATTTAAAAGCATCATCAACCCATTTTTTATGTGGCGACAGCTTTTTACCAAAGCTCATGTTGATGATCTGCGCGCCGTTATCCACCGCGTAGCGTATGGCCTTGGCAATATCCTTATCATATTCATCGCCGTTAGGTACGGCTTTAATACCCATCAAACGTACATTATCGGCAACACCATCAATACCGTAACCATTGTTGCGTACGGCACCTATTAAACCGGCAACACCAGTACCGTGCGAGGCATCCGGGAATTTAAGAATGTTGCTGCCATACGGTTTGGTATCCCAAACGTCAGGGTTATCGCCCACAATTTTTTGGCGCGAGGTAAGGTCAGGGGTCAGGTCATTGTTCAGTTTGGTGAGGTACTCACTTAATTCCTTAATAACACCTGCCGCGTCGTTATCGCCGCCCTGCTGGGTAAATATGGATTGCCAGATGGCCTTGCTCTGCATAATGGTATCATTTGCCGAGGTGATCTTATCCAGGTCGCCTTTTTTAAATGAACCTTCGGAGTTTAGTTTCAGTTCGCGTTTAATATAGCCGCTGGTCGCCATCAGTACATTCAATACCGGCGACAGTTGCTCGGTTTCGGTTTTAGCCTTGGCAACGGTAGTATCGTGCGTGGCCTTTACCTGCTGCCAGTAAGCAAACTCCTTTTTATTGGTGGCCGATGCTTCGGTAAGGGTAGCGTATTTGCCTTTAAGGCGGTTATATTCACGCACCTCCTCGGTAGTTTCGGTATAATCAGCCTTGCCGCCCGGGCCGCCTAAAAAGTTCCAGCCATGTACGTCGTCAATATAGCCGTTCTTGTCATCATCCTTGCCGTTGCGGGCTTTTTCTTTAGGGTTGATCCAAAGTACCGGCGAAAGATCCTTTTGCGCGGTATCAATACCGCTATCAATAGTAGCTACAACTACCGTTTTGCTTTTTTTGCCTTTAATTAGCTGGTAGGCGGGGGTAAGGCTTATACCAAAAAAGCCGTCGCTCTTTAAATCCAGCAAGTGCCAGTTTTTAGGTAATTCGGCTTCTGCCGCCGGGGCAGGGGCTTGCGCGTGCACGCCCAGGTTAAGCAATAAGGCACCGGCCAGCAAGGGCGCGGCGATCGTTCGTTTTATATTAAGCATGAATAAATGATTGTTTTTCAATTGTTAAAATGTAATAAGTACGCTGTTATTTAATCGCTGTTAATGTATCCTGCCGGATGCTGTACTACAGGCCCGGTTTTTGTCGTTTATATGTAAATCGTCAACGTAATAACAGTAAGGTTGCGTATTATGTTGTACCTTTATCAAAGGTAATTTTTTAATCCGATTCCGATCAGCAACACTCCTTTGCGTTCGTACCCATTGATATTTGTTTATTATCAGATAGTTACAACTGAAAGGTGTTAGCTAATGTTCGGATGTGGAAAACTAAATTATCCGCCCGATACTTTAAGTTATTAAATTGAACGCAATAAGCACTGAAGTAACGTTTAAACGTTGCTTTTTAAGCGAGATGTTCTGCAAACAAAATAGTGAATGGAAGAAGAATTTGAATTTGGTTTTGCTGAAGATCCAAAGTTTTCAGTAGAACGTTACGAAGAGATGATTCGTAACCAAGACCAGTACTTTTTTGATGCCCAGGCGTTTGAGAACATTATCGACTACTACATCGAGAAGAACGATCCGCCGAAAGCATTACAGGTAGTGGAATATGCCCGTAACCAGCACCCGTTTGCCGCTGTGTTTTTTATAAAGCAGGCGCAACTGTTAATGGTTACCAACCGTGCTAATGATGCTTTTGAAGCGCTTGATAAAGCCGCCATGCTCGAAGCGTCTGACCCGGATATCTACATCATCCGCGGTAACCTGTACGAGAGTATGGAGCGCTATACTGAAGCCCTTGAGAATTATGAAAAGGCCCTTGAACTGGCCGACGATACTGATGAGGTGCTGCTGCACATGGCCTATGTTCATCAAAACATGGGCGATTATGAGCAGGCTGTAATATACCTTAAACGCTGCCTGCAGCAAAACATGGAAAACCAGGATGCCCTGTACGAACTGGCATTTTGCTATGATGTACTGGATAACCAGGCCGAAAGTATACAGTTCTATCAACAATATATTGATAACGAGCCTTACAGCTATGCCGCGTGGTATAACCTCGGCAACGCGTTTACTAAACTCGGTTTGTTTGAAAAGGCTATTGACGCGTATGATTACGCCATCCTGATCAAGGACAGCTTTGCATCAGCCTACTTTAATAAGGGCAACGCGCTGGTTAACCTTGAAAAATATGCCGAGGCTATTGAGGTTTACCGCCAGACCTTTGAGTACGAACAACCCAATGCCGATACTTACTGCGCCATTGGCGAATGCTACGAAAAGCTGGAGCAGATGGATGATGCCCGCGCCTTCTACAAAAAATCAGTTAAGATGGACCCTAAACTGGCCGATGCCTGGTTTGGTATCGGGGTAACACTTGATTTTGAGGAACGCTATTTTGAGGCGCTGCACTTTTATAAAAAAGCGCTGGATATTGACCTGTCAAATGCTGATTACTGGTTCGCTATAGCGGATGCCGAGTACAAGTTGGGGCACATACCCGAGGCCGAAAAGGCTTACGAAAAGGTGGTGGAGTTGAATCCGGTTGATGTGGATGCCTGGCTGGACTATTCATCTATATTATACGAGCAGGAAAAACTGGGCGAAGCCATAGAGGTGATGACCCAGGCGATCAAGAACAACCCCGACGCGGCCGAACTGTATTACCGCATGGTAGCCTACCTTTTTGCCCAGGGCGATTATAACGAGGCGCTAAACCAGTTAGAGATAGCGCTCACTACTGATCCTGAAAAACATTACATCCTGTTTGATTATTTGCCCCAGTTGCAAAAAAACAAGGTGATTATTGACATCATCAGCAGGTATACAAGGTAGTTTTTTGATTAATGCTTTATTTTTTCAGCGGCCGGATAACCCGGCCGCTGTTTTTTTTATAAGCTGAGGTAAGGTGTCCACCAGTTAGAGATCAGGTTGGCGCTTACCTCGGTAGGCGTACCCGGCGAAGGCATAAACAAGCTGATACCTTTTTGCGCGGCATAGTCGATCACTTTTTCGGCAGGCTCGTACCAGGCATGCGGGGCAAGGTTAAAAGTACCCCAATGTATGGGCAGCATTACCTTGCCTTTTAAGGCTAAATGCGCGTTGGTGGCATGGTCGGGCCCCATGTGTATATCGGGCCAGTGTTTACCGTAAGCCCCAACTTCAAGCATGGTTAAATCAAACGGGCCAAACTCATCGCCTATATCCTTAAAACTTGGCGATGGACCTGAATCGGCACCAAAATAAATATTGTGCTGTGGCCCTTTAATAACGAAGGATGACCATAGCGTTTCATCGCGGTTAAATGCTCCCCTGCCCGAAAAATGCCTGGCCGGGGTAGCCGTTATCGTCAGGTTATCCAGTTGGGTACTGTCGCCCCAGTTAAGTTCAGTAAAAGTTTTAACACTCCATTTGCGCAGGTAGCGGCCAACGCCCAATGAGCATATAAACGGAATGTTTTTAGTAGCCAGGTATTTAATGGTGTTCTCATCCAGGTGATCATAATGATCGTGCGAACTGATCACGGCATCAATATGCGGCAGTTTGTTGAGGGGCAACGGTGCATCAAAAAAGCGTTTTGGCCCGATGCTTTGCGAAAATGATACCCGCTGGCTCCAAACCGGGTCGGTAAGCAGGCGTTTGCCGTCAATTTCAATAATAATGCTGGAGTGGCCTATCCACGTAATGCGCAGGTCGGTGGTTGGTGCTGTATCATAGATGCCCGCGTCGGTAGTAAAAGGCCCTAACTTTTTAAGCGGTACATTCTCCTGTTTATTACTGATGTATTCGCGCAGTATCGGCAGCATTTTGCCTAAACCCGCGGCATCCGTAGGTATAATGTTGACAAATTTTTTGCCTTGTTTTTTAGCGGGTTGTATGCCCATAATGGTGGTGTGTTTTGTTCAGGGCTAATATGGCGCTTTAGTATTTAATCGTTCTGTAAAAAAGTGATGCATTTGTCGCAAAACTCCTGCAATACAGCGGGTAGCTCTTTTTCGCTATAAGGATGCCTGCCGCCAAACACATGGTCGCCACCCGGAATGATGTATAACTCCGCATCAGGCTGCGCGGCATACAGTTCCTGCGCGTGGGATAGGGGCACTGTCGGGTCGGCATCGCCGTGGGCTATAAGCCAGGGTTGCGTGATCTCCGTAGCGCGAACAATAATGTTCAGCCGTTCCGGGTTTTTATCCAGATCATCCAGCAATGTAGATTTTACCGGCATTTGCTGCCCGGTACGGTAGTTAGGGAAATGCATTACCCCCATCAGTTTCCACTGCTTTTCGGCCTGGCGCGGCCACAGATTACGGAAGGTAGCCACCGCAGCCATCGTGATCAGCTTTTTTATCCGCGAATCCTCAGCCGTTTGTATAATGCTAACGCCGCCGCCCATGCTGTGGCCAATTAAATACACCTGGTTAGTACGTTTAAAGGCCGCGCCGCTGGCGGCAAAATCCAGCACATGTTTCAGGTCATCCAGTTCGATGGAAAAGGTGTTCTCGCTAAAACTGGTCAGGTCGGCAAATTCGGTGGGTTCATCAGCCGTGGTGCCGTTATGCGAAAAGTTGAACTTTAAAAACCGATAACCCTGCTGCGCGAAATAATGCGCGATCAGGTTATGGGTACCCCAATCCTTAAAGCCCTTAAAGCCATGCGCGAAGATCACGAGCGGGGCATCGCGGTTTTCGTTATCCACGGTAATGTCAAGAGAGATGGGCCGGCCTTTGGCACCGGGCGTTACAAAGTTTTGCTGTACTATCATTATAAATAAGTAGTCGTAATAAAATAACGGCGCTTGCCGGGTTTTGTTTATCGGGTATTGCGGCTTGGTGTACCGCACCACCATGCCCAGGCTATCAGCAAGGGTTGCAAAACAACCAGGCGTATCCAGGCCAGCAGTGGGGTAACGGTGAGCTTACCTAATTGCAGCGGCGCATCGGCAACCATGCTGATGTGTACCGGTAAAAAAGCGATCAGCATCAGTATAATACCGTAAGCGGCTATGGTTCTGGTTTGTTTGAAGATCAGTAAAACGGCAAAAAGAATTTCAAACCCCCCCGCCAACAAATTCAATACCTGCGGGAATGGTAAATAAGGCGGTATTATTTTAAGATATGATGCAGGGCTGATAAAGTGATTAAGGCCCGCAAGCATATAGCCGATGATCATGATAATAAGTGCCGCCTTCTTCATAAGTTGTAATTAAATCGCCGGTAAAACCCTTATTAACAGCGCATCGCTTATTTATAATGTAGTACAGGCAACCCTGGAGCTTGTTTAAGAGTATTTACTTTATGGATAAGTGTTAAGCGGTAAACGCGAAATATTGTTTTGCAATGTTGCGTGTGCGGACTGAATAATGTTTATTTGCAGCCCCGTAATTAAGTAAATGATGGTTATTTATACACATTCTAAATACGGCTGTTTGACAAAGGGTTGACATAAGGGGTTTTTATTCCTGTTATTTTTGTTGGGTTAAATTTAAAACTGCTTTGAAGTATTTAAAGGTTATAGCTTTTACGCACAAACAGATCGAGCTGAAGGAGTTGGGGAAATTGGTGATATGCCAGGAGGATCTGACCGTTAAACTTCAAAGGGTTAAAGTAGAGTTCGGTATCTCTGAATTATTTTACCTGGCTACCTGTAATCGAGTGGTATTTGTTATGGCCACCTCTCAAAATGTTGACAGACCTTTCGCCGAAAAATTTATCGGTTCGTTGGAGATGGGCTTATGCTCACACTATATGGGCACCTTTATGGATGCAGCCGTTATTTACGAAGGGCAGGATGCCTTAAACCATTTATTGCGTACCTCTTGCTCGTTAGAAAGTTTGGTAGTAGGTGAAAAGGAAATACTGGCCCAGATTCGCAAAGCTTATGAGCAGGGCAGGGAAGGCGGCCTGACCGGCGATTACCTGCGCATGGTAATGAACTGTGTAGTTAAAACAGCTAAAGAGGTTTATACTAATACCAATATTTCTAAAAATCCTATATCGGTAGTATCTCTTGCTTACCGTAAGCTAAAGGATCTTAAACTTTGCTCAAACGCCCGCATACTAATTATCGGTGCCGGCGAAACTAACCGCAATATCAGCAAGTATCTTCAAAAGCATAAATTCAGCAACTTTGTGGTATTTAACCGCACTGTGGCCAATGCCGAAAAACTGGCTGCCGATTTGGGCGGCGAGGCTTACGGACTGGAAGAGCTTGCCAACTATAAAAGCGGGTTTGATGTTATTATTACCTGTACATCGGCAACATCACCTATTATCACTCCTGAGTTATACGCCTCATTACTGAATGGCGAAACCGGCCGTAAAACCGTTGTTGACCTTGCCGTACCTAATGATACCGCTGCCGAAGTGCTGGAGCAATTCCCGGTTAACTTTATCGAGGTGCATTCGCTTAACGAGGTAGCCAAACGTAACCTGCAGGAGCGCTACCAGGAACTGGTACATGCCGAAGCCATAATTGATGCCAACACTACCGAGTTTAGCTTACAGCTTAAACAACGCCGTGTGGAGATCGCCATGCGCCAGGTGCCTGAAAAAATTAAGGAGATACGTACTACCGCTTTAAATACCGTATTTGTTGATGAGGTACAAGGCCTGGACCAGCAATCGCGCGAGGTATTAGAGAAGGTGATCAGCTACATGGAAAAGAAATATATCAGCGTACCCATGATCATGGCGAAGGATATATTGATCAATGGTAATTAAACCGGTTACCGGATAACCCTTATCAGGTTTCCATTCCTGTCAAAACACAAAATATACTTACTCAGCAAAGCGGCTCCGCTACTGTCAGTCACCTTAAAGTGATGGTCAACTTTGTAGCCGATGAATTTTGGCTCCACACTTTTTATTATCGCCGCCTGCTTCTGTTTATACCCCGTCTGTTTTTTTTCATAATACCCGCTCTCTTTCCGCTCGTTAAATAACTTAAAATTTTCGCCCATTTCCTGGAAACGAAGAGCCTCGATCTGCATAATAGAATCTTCAAGGCGGATGTAAGCGCTATCGTTTTGGTAAGACAGGACTATGCTATCTACAGGGCTAAAGTTAATTGACTTGTAGCCCGGCGTATCAGCGAGGTTTTTTGCTGCCCAATTTTTTGCGTTGCTGTCTATTGTAGCTGCTATGTGCTCGTCCGTTTTTTTATTGGAACAGGCCGCTGCGAATAATGCAATCAGTAATAGGCAAAAGGGTAAACGCATAGCGCAATTTAGCTTTTTCAGGATGCTTTGTTAACTTAAGTACTGTATTATTTATGATGTAATTATTTTATTTACATTGCAATATGATAAGATCAAGGCTTTTTTGGGTGGCATCCATCATGCTGGCTATTATTCCTTTATTGGGAATTGATATTGCCGAGCATCGCCTGGCCTGGGAGAAAGATGTGCGCGAAGAAATGATCAACGTAGTGCAAAATGTTTATGATCTGAGCCGTGAGCAAAAAGCGCATATTCTGGATAATATC
Source organism: Mucilaginibacter sp. FW306-07-L (assembly GCF_058782065.1). Taxonomy (NCBI): domain Bacteria; kingdom Pseudomonadati; phylum Bacteroidota; class Sphingobacteriia; order Sphingobacteriales; family Sphingobacteriaceae; genus Mucilaginibacter; species Mucilaginibacter sp. FW306-07-L. Next base: position 702,127 of record NZ_JBYSXI010000002.1, on the reverse strand, counting down.
CTCGAGCGTAATTACACCCTTAATATGCTGATCTATTTAAAAAGCTTTTTAGTAGTTGCATTACTTGTAGCGGGTGTGTGGTTGTTAATTAAATACAAAAAGCATCATGGTAAAATATTAAAACCTATAGCATTTACCGTGGTGTTGATGGTTTTATTCACAGGTGCTAAGATCAGCCTGGCCCTTATGCTTAGCCCGGACAGTGAAAAGATAAAGTTTATCAGCGTAAACGATCAGGAGACAGACATTTCCAATGTTATTAAGCAGAACTTTAAAAACCAGGTGGTGTACATTGATTTTTGGGGGACAACCTGCGGCCCTTGCTTGGCCGAATTTCGGGATTTTACCAAGCCGGTAAAAGATAAATACCGTAAAGCCGGAAAAGTTGGCTACCTATACATTTCACAAGGCAACCCATATTTATGGAAAAAACAGGTAAACAAATATGACGTGGAAGGCACGCATATTTTTGTGAATGATCAGCAATACAATAAGCTTTTTCGCCAGGCTGTGCGTAATAATTCTACAATGATAACGATGCCAACTTACCTTATTGCAGATGTTAAAGGCAACATAGCAGAAACGAATGCCGCCCGCCCGAGCGACAGCAAGGCGCTGTTTGCACAAATTGATAAACAGCTCCATTAATTGCTGTTAGCGTGCTGGCTGCTAAGTCTTTCAGTCACTTCAATTTCATATCGTTAATAATTAAGTAAACCAAAGCCTTAAAAAGTTAAATTTGTTGTCGCAAATACATAATATATCTTTTGGACAGGACACTCATAATAGGAACCCGCGGAAGTGAACTCGCGCTATGGCAAGCCAACTTTATTAAGGATAGTTTGGCAGCAATTAATATTAAAGCCGAATTAAAGATCATCAAGACCCAGGGCGACCGTATACTGAACCTGAGCTTTGATAAACTGGAAGGCAAAGGCTTTTTTACCAAAGAGCTGGAAGAAGAACTTATTGCCGGTACCATTGATCTGGCTGTGCATTCGCATAAGGACTTGCCTACTGAAAACCCGCCGGGGCTGATCATCGCCGCGGTATCTGAACGTGAAGATCCTGCCGAATTACTGCTGATCTTGAAAGATTGTGTAGATGTGCGGCAAAAGCTGTCGGTTAAATACGGCGCTATTGTGGGTACATCATCTAACAGGCGCAAGGCGCAGTTACTGGCTGTTCGCCCCGATCTGGAAATAGAGGATCTGCGCGGCAACGTACCAACCCGTATCGGTAAGCTGCGCGATGAAAATTATGATGCCATTATGCTGGCCAAAGCCGGTGTAGCCCGTTTAGGATTAGACCTGAGCGAATTTCATGTAGAAGAATTAACGCCAACCGAACTGATACCCGCGCCCGCGCAAGGTGCGTTGGCCATACAAATAAGGGAGAACGACCCGGAGCTATTTCAAGCCCTGCAAGCCCTGAACCATGCCGATGTTGCCGAAGAACTTGCCGTAGAGCGCAGGGTACTTAAACTGTTTGGCGGCGGCTGCCACTTGCCATTAGGCTGCTATTGCCGCAGGGATGATGACAAATTCCAAGTGTTTACCTCTAAGGCCGATACTGGCGAGGGCTTCCCCGACCGTTTGTTTATTGAGGCAGATACCACCGAAGGCCTGGCCGAAAAAGTGGTGGCCCGTTTTGGTGCCGAACATAAGCATCCGGCTAAAGTATTTATCTCGCGCGAGGTGAGCGAGAACAGTTATTTCCGTAAAGCATTAAGTAAAAATAATATAGAGATCGAAGCACGTTCGCTGATACGTACCGTAGCGGTGATCACCAAGCTCGATCCGTTTATACTGCGTAATACCGACTGGGTATTTTTTACCAGCAAGAACGCGGTTGAGTATTTCTTTAAACTCGACCCGCAACTGCCTAAAAAGGTGAAATTTGGAGTGATGGGTAGCGGCTCTGAAGATGCGCTGCGCCGCCACGGCTACTTTGCCGAATTTACCGGCGAAGGCACCGATACAGCCGATGTTGCCGCGGAGTTTGCAGTATTAGCCAACGGTACTACCGTAACTTTCCCGGGGGCGGCAAGCCCGATGCGGAGCATTCACCAGGGTTTATCAGCCGATACGAAGATCATCGACCTGCCGGTTTATGAAACCGTGCTGGAAGAAGATGTGGAAGCCAGTTCGGCAGATGTGGTAATATTTACCAGCCCGTCAAACGTTGATGCTTACTTTGCCGATAACCTGCTTGATCCGCATCAAAAAGTGATCGCCATAGGCAAATCAACCGGAAAGAAATTTGAAGAAATGGGTGTTCGCTATACGCTGCCTTTCTCGCCCGACGAGGTAGGATTGGCCGAAGCGGTGTTTGGAATTTAGTCCATGGTCCATAGTCGATAGACCATAGATATTTTTATAAAACAAGAAAACCATGGACCATCGACTATCGTCCATGGACTGAGCTTATGTTACAACGACCAAGAAGAAACAGGAAAAGCGAGGCGATACGCCAGATGGTGCAGGAGACACATGTGAGTGCGGCTAACCTGATATTTCCGTTATTTATTGTGGATGGCGAAAATCAAAAAACCGAGGTAGCCTCTATGCCGGGCATTTACAGGTATTCTATCGATAACCTGTTGCGTGAGGTGGAAAGTTGCATGAAGCTGGGTTTGACGTCGTTTGATCTGTTTCCGAATATTGAGGAGGCGTTGAAAGATAAACTTGCTACCGAAAGCCACCGCGAGGGAAGCCTGTACCTGCGTGCCATCAGCCAGGTGAAAAAGGAATTTCCGGAAGCCTGCGTAATTACCGATGTAGCCATGGACCCATACAGCAGCGACGGCCACGATGGTATTGTGGAGAACGGCGAGATACTGAATGATGAAACGTTAGAGGTATTAGGCAAAATGGCTCTGGCACATGCCCAAAGCGGTGCAGATATTATTGCCCCTTCGGACATGATGGATGGCCGTGTAGGTTACATACGCCGGGTGCTTGATGAAAATGGCTTTAAGCACGTAAGCATCATGTCGTACTCGGCTAAATATGCCAGCGCGTTTTACGGTCCGTTCAGGGATGCACTGAACTCTGCACCTAAATTTGGCGACAAAAAAGGCTACCAGATGAATCCGGCTAACCAGCGTGAGGCATTAATTGAGGCCCGTTTGGACGAAGCCGAGGGTGCCGACTTCCTGATGGTTAAACCGGCATTGCCTTACCTGGATGTGATCAAGCTATTAAAGGATAGCACCGAGTTACCTATAGCGGCCTACAATGTAAGCGGCGAGTACGCAATGGTTAAAGCTGCTATACAAAACGGCTGGCTTAACGAGCAGCGCGCCATATCGGAGGTGCTGATGAGTATCCGCCGGGCAGGTGCTACCGCCATTTTAACCTACCACGCTAAAGAAGTGTTGGAGAATAAGTGGTTGTAGCTGTTACCAGGAGCGAGCCAAAGGGTGCGAGCGGGGGAATAGCCAAGCGGTGAGTGCTTCGATAGCTCGGCATGACAAAAGGAATAAAAGAGGCTTGTCACCCTGAGCATGTCGAAGGGTGCGAGCGAGGTGGATTAGCAAAGCGGCGAGTGCTTCGACAAGCTCAGCATGACAAAAGTAATAAAGCCGTCATTGCGAGGTACGAAGCAATCTCCAAACCCACCCAACCCTCCCGAAGAGAGGGCTAAAAAATAAAGTCCTCCCCTTGGGGGAGGATTTAGGAGGGGTTAGCGATGACGGGAGTGAAGAATACAAACAAACAAAAGCTTTAAGCCTTATGCTTTCAGCTTTCAGCTAAAAATAAAATGTTCGATTCAATAAAGAAGATATTTTCAGATGACGAGGGTAAGCCGGTGAGCACTACCGCTAAGCCGGATATAAGCAGGGAAAAATCTGCCGAATTGTATGAGAAGGCCAAAACTTACTTTCCGGGTGGGGTTAACTCGCCGGTTAGGGCGTTTAAATCAGTTTATGGTACACCGCTTTTTATACAAAAAGGCGATGGCTGCCACATCTGGGATGCCGACGGTAACCAGTTTATTGATTTTTGCTGCTCATGGGGGCCGCTGATCCTGGGCCATAACAACGCCAAGGTGCGCGAAAAGGTGATCGAAACTATCCAAAATGGTATGTCGTTCGGTGCGCCAACAGCGTTAGAAAATGAGTTGGCTGAGCTCATCCTGAAAAATAATACATTCATTGAAAAGATCCGTTTTGTAAGCTCTGGTACAGAGGCGGTAATGTCGGCCATCAGGCTGGCAAGGGGTTACACCAAACGCGACAAGATATTAAAGTTCGAGGGCTGCTATCACGGCCACTCCGATTCGTTGTTGGTAAAAGCAGGCTCAGGCCTGGTAACCTTTGGTGAAACCTCATCGGCAGGCGTGCCCAAATCATTCGCTGATGAAACCATCGTGGTATCATTAAATGATAAAGAGGCCCTGCAAAAAGCTTTTGAAGAATTTAAGGATCAGATAGCCGCCGTAATTATCGAGCCAATACCGGCCAATAATGGTTTGCTGTTACAGCATAAAGAGTACCTGCAATTTTTACGTGAGCTATGTACGGCCAACGGTACCATGCTGATATTTGACGAGGTGATCTCTGGTTTCCGGGTAGGCTTTGAAGGTGCAGCGGGTTATTACCAGATCAAGCCGGATATTATTACTTATGGTAAAATTATCGGTGGCGGTATGCCTGTGGGCGCTTACGGTGCATCGGCACAAATTATGGATCATATATCGCCGGTAGGCAGCGTTTACCAGGCAGGTACATTGTCAGGCAACCCGGTTGCCATGGGCGCGGGTATAGCGCAAATTACCGAGCTGCTGCGCATGGGTTTTTACCGCGACCTGAATAACAAGGCACAGGAGTTTACCGAGGCCATACAGCGTTTTGCAACGGCACGTAATTATAAGCTTAAAGTATTCGGCATAGGTTCGATATTCTGGTTCGCGTTTACGGATAAGGATATCCGCACGGCCGAAGATATTGACCCTACAAGCATGGAAAAATTCAAAAAAATGCACCGCGAGCTATTGAACAGGGGCATTTACTTCGGGCCATCAGGTTACGAGGTAGGCTTTATTTCATCGGCCCACACAAAAACAGACCTTGAAAAGGCTAAACGTGCTATATTTGATAGCCTGGATGTAGTGTTCAGGTCTAATAGTTAGTAACTTAGCCAATTATAAACAACGCATACAGATTGTAGAGAGATGAAAAAGTCGTTGATCATATTTTACGCGATAATAACCTACGCGGTTGCCGAATTGGTTTGGTGGGGGTATATGCTGGTTAAGCTGCAGCCCGAGCGTAGCGGCATGATCATGGGTGAGGGTTGCATGTTTGTGGGCGTATTCTTTTTGGGGGCGTTCTACCTGCATAAATCCATGAACAGGGAGCGCAAGCTACAGGAGCAAAAGAAGAACTTTTTATTATCCGTAACGCATGAGCTGAAATCACCATTGGCATCCATCAAACTCCTGCTGCAAACCATACAAAAGCGCGATCTGACCAAGGCTCAGGTGCTTGATTTTATCGATAAATCGCTTAATGATATTGAGCGTTTGGATGATATGGTAGAGAATATGCTGCTGGCCTCAAAAATTGAGAACAGTTCATACACCTTCCCCAAAGCAAGTTTCAACCTCTCAAGCCTGGTTGATAATATTGTTAACCGTTTACAGATCAGCAAATGCGATTGCAATCAGCAGATCATTAATGCCGAAATTGAACCTAAAATTGAAATAACCGGCGATAAATTCGCCCTTACCTCGGTAGTTACCAACCTCATTGAGAACGCTGTAAAATATTCAAATCCATGCCAATCGGTTGATGTTAAGTTGTACCGCAATGATGGCCGCATTTATTTTGAGGTGGCTGATAACGGCATTGGTATAGCTGATCCGGAAAAGGCACGTATATTTGACCGGTTTTACCGGGTAGGCAGCGAAGAGACCCGTAACACAAAAGGTACAGGTTTGGGTTTATATATTGTTAAACAAGTGCTTGATAAACATCAGGCCAGTATCAAGGTAAAAGACAACGATCCATCAGGCAGTATATTTGAAGTTACTTTTGGATAACCTAAAACACATAACATGCAACACAAAAAACGGATATTATTAGCAGAAGACGAAGAACACCTGCTGGAAGCTATAAAACTTAACCTGGAGCTTGAAGGCTACAAGGTATCAACCGCTAAAAATGGTAAAAAGGCACTTCAATTGTTTAAAGAGGAGCGCTTTAACCTGATTATACTGGACGTAATGATGCCCGAAATTGACGGCTTTGTGGTTGCTGAAACCATTAGGCTGGAAAACAGCGAGGTGCCCATCATGTTCCTGACCGCTAAAAATACCAATGAAGATAAAATATCAGGCCTTAAAAAAGGTGCTGATGATTACCTGACTAAGCCCTTCAACCTGGAAGAGTTGATATTGCGCGTTAACAACCTGGTAAAACGCAGTCTGAAGGGTGAGGATCTGAAAGAGTTTAACAGCTATAAAATTGGTGATAAAACCATCCATTTCAACTCCTTTGAGCTGATCAATGAGGATGGCTCTATCACCGCCCTTACCAAAAAGGAAACCATGCTGCTGAAATTGCTGATCGAACGCCGCAACGAGGCCGTATCGCGTGAGCAAATATTGGAAACCGTATGGAATTATGACGTATACCCGTCAACCCGTACCATTGACAACTTTATACTCACCTTCCGTAAATATTTTGAGCCTGATCCTAAAAATCCGGTGTATTTTCACTCTATACGTGGGGTAGGTTATAAGTTTACCGAAGATCATCACTAATGTTCACTAACAAAGCGCGTATAATAGTAACGCTTTTGTTTTTGGCTTTGGCCGTTGTGTTCGCATACTATCAAACCTATCAGCTCACGGCGGTTGCGCTACTGCTGGCAGGTTTAGTAGTTTGGGGATACTTTAAGGAGGGTACCGTTATTTTAGCCGCCAAACAATTTCACCACAAGGAATTTGATAAGGCCGAAAAACTGTTGCTGCAAATTCGTAACCCTAATTACTTGGGAAAAAAACGACGCGGGTTTTATGAATTCATCTTCGGTAGTATCAGCCTGCAAAAGCGTGATTATGAGGAAGCTGAAAAGCATTTTGAAATAGCCGCCCAATACCCGCTGCGTACGGTTAATGACCATGTGGCGGCGCTGGTGCATGTGGCTACCATAAGTTATCGCAACGGAAATTACGAAAAGGCCACCGCTTTTTTAAGCCTGGCCGAAAAGCATCGTGACAACATCACTGCCAAAATGCGTGAGGTGCTGAACACACTAAAACAAGAATTAAACAATAAAAAGAAATAATATCTGTCATTTATATTGACAGGTAAAAAGTCCTCTCCTTTGGAGAGGATTTAGGAGAGGTATGAAAGATTCGTTATTTATTAAGGCAGCTTTATCTGAACAAACAGAGCGCCCACCCGTGTGGATGATGCGCCAGGCAGGCCGTTTTATGAAAGAGTACTGGGAGATCAAAAACAAGTACTCGTTTTTAGAAATGTGCAAAACGCCGGAGATCGCCGCTGATGTTACCATGCTGCCGGTTGATCTGCTGGGTATTGATGCTGCTATTCTATTCTCGGATATACTGGTTACCGGCGAGGCCATGGGTGGCGATTTAAGCTTTACCCAGGGCGTAGGCCCAAAGTTTGCCAACCCGGTACGTACCGCTGCTGATATTGACGCGTTGGAAACCGATGTTAACCATCGCCTGCAATACGTTGCCGATGCCATTAAGGTGATACAACAGCGTTTGGATGGCAAAATACCACTGATCGGTTTTGCCGGTGCGCCGTTCACGGTAATGAGTTATTTGGTTGAAGGCGGATCGTCAAAAGATTTTAAGCTGACCAAACTGTTAATACACAACCAGCCAGAGTTGGCTCATCGCCTGTTAGCGAAAATCGCTACCGTGACTGCCGATTACCTTAACCTGCAGATCGCTGCCGGTGTAAATGCCGTGCAGATATTTGACAGTTGGGCACAGGCATTATCGTGGGATGATTATACCGAATTTTCGCACCGCTATATCACCGAGATCATCAGCAAACTGAACCGTAAGGATATCCCGGTAATATCGTTCTGCAAAGGCAGTTCAGTATTCGCGCCGCTGATGGCGGAGGCCAAGCCTGATGTGATCTCTATCGACTGGAATGTTGACCTGAAGGATATTAAACAGCGTTTACCGCAAGGCATTGCAGTACAGGGCAACCTTGATCCACATATTTTGTATGCCGATAAAAAGGTAATTAAGGAGCGTATCCACCGCCTGTTCGAACGTATGCGCGGCGAGAATGGTTTTATATTCAACCTCGGTCATGGTATTATGCCTGATATTCCGTTTGATAACGTGAAGTACGCGGTTGAGGTGATTAAAGAATTTCGTTACTAACGCTAGACCCCCTAAGCCCCTAAAGGGGGAATTAGATGTGCAGTAGTCAATAAACAGGGGGGCTGTCACCCTGAGCTTGTCGAAGGGTACGAGCGCTGGGGAATTAGCCAGGCGGCGAGTACTTCGACAAGCTCAGCATGATAAAAGTTTAAATCCACACGTCATTGCGAGGCAATAACTTGTGGTGTTGAATTGATAAGTAGTTAATAAATAAAAGTAAAACCTCTCATAAACTAATCCTCCGGCCTCTTAATTTTCGGGTAGCAGGTTGAAGCATACCGCTAATAGAAAATTAAAAAGCCGGCGATTTATTAGCTATTGTTTATGTTAATTGTGCTCATGAGATCGCTAACGCTAAGTTTTGTTTCTTTTGATCGCTCAAAAAAAATTTAGGACAGGTATTAAGCTGTTTAACCGGGAAGACATGTACGAATACATTAAAGCCATACACATCATATTTGTAGTCTGCTGGATGGCGGGGCTGTTTTACATTGTGCGCCTGTTTATTTACCATACCGAGGCGCAGCAAAAGCCCGAGCCGGATCGCCGCATCCTGTCCGAGCAGTTCGAGATCATGGAGCGGAAGCTTTGGTATATTATCGCTGTGCCATCCATGGTGCTTACCTTATTGGCAGGCATAAGTATGCTGATATTGGCTCCCGCCTGGCTGCAGCAAGGCTGGATGCACATTAAACTCACCTTTGTTGTATTACTGATCGTTTATCATCACATCTGCCAAAGCAAAATAAACCAGATGCGAAAAGGCATCTTCAAGTGGACATCTACCCAGCTACGCATCTGGAACGAACTGGCTACTATCTTCCTGTTCGCCATTGTGTTTTTGGTGGTGCTTAAAAATTCGCTTAACTGGATATTCGGCGTTATTGGCATCATTGTATTCTCACTTATCATCATGTCTGCCGTGAAGATTTATAAGTATTTTAGGGAGAAGAAATAGTATCAGGCTTTAAAAGTACGCAAGTCACTAAATGAGGCAATGTTGGTAAAGTCTTTGTCATCATGCAATAACCTCATATTATTTTTGATGGCATAAGTAGCAATCAGGCAATCGTTAGGTTTTCGCACAGTAACACCATGTTTTCTTAGCATTCGGTACAGGCGTGCGGCTTCCAAAGCATTTTCATAGACATTTCCCCGCAAAAGGGCGAGTTCACCAAAATAGGTCTTTATTGTATCAAACTGCTTGTCATTCACAATGCCTTGTAACGCCTCTTGTACAACCACAGGCACGTTGCTATCCTGAACTTTTCGCCGTTATGTTTTACAAACAAACTTGCATCAGTTTCAATGCCTTTGAAAACGTTTATCCATACAGATGTATCAACTAACACGGTTTCCATTACAAATAAGCTTTGTCATCAATTTCCACTTGTCCCCAAAGGTCAATGAGGTTTTTTTGGTTTTCTAAAGTTACCACCAGTTGCAACGCGTTTTCAATAGCTGCTTTTTTGGTTTTCGAGTTGGTGATCTTTTTTACTTTATTGAGCAGATCATCATTCAAATCAATATTCGTTCTCATGTGTATAAATTTAAATAAATATACACATAAATTATTCCGGATAGATATATAATTTTTTTTCTTACCCGTTGCAACCATTTCCTGCAAACATTCATCTTACCTTTAAATGATGTTTTTGGAGCCAACCTTTACAATTGATGATGTGATACAGCGATGCCAAACGGGCGACCGTAAAGCATGCGAAATGCTGTATAAGCAGTATGCTTCAAAAATGCTGGCGGTTTGCATGCGCTACGCGGTGGATAGGATGGAGGCCGAAGATATGTTGCAGAACGGTTTTATCAAGGTATTTAAAAACCTGGTAAACTACCGCGGCGAAGGATCATTTGAGGGTTGGATACGGCGCATTATGGTGCACAGCTCTATCGAATACTACCGCAAGCATCATAAAATGATGCAGGTGGTTGATATTACCGAACATGGGCACGAGCAATCGGTTAACCCGGCTGCTGCGGCTAACCTTGATGCTAAGGACTTGCTGGCCATGGTGCAGCAATTGGCTCCGGGTTACCGCATGGTGTTCAACCTGTACGCTATTGAAGGTTATACCCACAAGGAGATAGCCGAGATCGTGGGGATCACCGAGGGGGCATCAAAGTCGCAACTATCAAGGGCGCGTGCTATTTTAAAGGAATTAATTGCTAAAAGCGATGGAAAAAGATATGAATATGCAGGATAACGAACTCGACGATCTGTTCAGAAACAAGCTGAACGCGTTGGAAGTAGAACCATCCGGCAACGTGTGGGGCAATATAGTGAGCGGGCTTGACGGGGACAAAAAAAAGAAACCGCTTTGGGCTTACATCAGCGTAGCTGCATCGGTTATAGTTATTGCCACCGCCGGTTTGTTGCTCATGAAGCAGCAGGAGGTTAAGCCAGGCAATAATACCCAACGCATAACTAAAGTTCAGCCTGCAAAAAAAGTAGCTGACAACATAGCCAAGGTTGAGCAGCCCGAGATAGCGCAAAGCATTGATAAGAGCGACGCGCCGGTAGCAACCCCGATTGAGGAAGTACGCAACAATGATAGTAAAAGGGAAAAAACCGCTCCGGCTAAGTTAGCCAAAACCCGGGCAACGCCTTTAAAACCGATAGCAGGTATCAAGGCCAGGCCGGTCATGATAGCTGCTGTTACCAATCAGCAGGAGATAATAACGGAGCCGGTGTTGCCCGATGCGGATGTTAAACTTAACGAGCAAACAATTTTGCAGGAGCCCGAACCATTTAAAACAAAGCCTGTTGTAATTGCTTCGGCAGGGTTGCCGCAAACAGGTAAGGCGCAGGCTGATGAGCCGGTGAAAAAGAAGCGCAGAGGTTTTGGCGGACTGCTTAATGCCATCGTATCAAAAATTGATAAACGTAAGGACAAGATAATTGAATTTGAAGATAACGGCGATGGCCAAAGGCTTACCGGCATTAACCTCGGCATTATAAAAATAGAAACAGAAGAAGAATAGATCAACCTAAAATAACTATACAGTAATATATATGAAACGCCTGATTTTTACCCTGATAGCTGCCGGCTTTACTACGGCCCTGTTCGCCCAAAACAATGCCGACAGCGTGTTTACCACCACTACTACCATAACTACTACTACCACCGCTAAGGGTACGGTTACTGATACCGTTATACGAAAAAAACGCAAGCTGAAATTCAGTTTTAGTACTGAAAACCGCGATACGGTGTACAAAGAAGCGTCCAAACATCCCGGATGGTCGTTCACACCAACTTTCTCACGGGTGGATATCGGTTTCGCTACACTGGTTGATAACGGCAGTTTTGCCTTATCCCCTGAAAACGAATTTTTACGATACCGTTCATGGAAGAGCAGCAACTTTGGTTTCGACCTTTTGGAGTTGGGCTACCGCTTTAACAGCTCATTTAAAATATACGCTTCAGCCGGTTTCGACTGGACCCGCTTTCGCCTGCGCGAAAACGTTACCCCGCTGCGTTTTCAGGATCAGCTAACTTACAGCGTTGATGATATTGATTACGATAAGAATGTGTTTTCATCAACCTATCTGCGCATCCCGCTATCGTTTTACTGGAGAAGTAAGAATGATAACGCCGGTCACCGTTTCCACATCGTAGCAGGCCCGATACTGGGCATTTTGATAGACGGCCACGTACGCCAGAAGAGCCTGGAGAATGGCGATCAGCACTTCAGGGCAGGCTTTAACATGGCCAAGGTTAGGTACGGTGGCTTTTTACGCGCAGGCTACGGCGGCATAGGTTTCTTTGCCAAATACTATGCTAACGATATGTTTGAGGATAGTTCGGCACAAAAAGGTTTAAAGAACTTCTCGTTCGGCGCAACCGTAGGTTTCTAACCTATTAATTGCTCTACGCTATAACAAGGCTGCCCCACGGGTGGCCTTTTGTTTTATGTATATTTGCCCGTACATGACTGATAATTCATTTTTGCAGGCCGCAAACGTAAGTATGCGTTATCCCGGCGTACATGCCGCCGGTGTAAACAATGTGGATCTGCATATAAAGCCCCATGCCATTACCGCCATTGTAGGCGCGAGCGGCAGCGGCAAAACAACCTTGTTGCGCTTACTTTATGGTTTGATATCACCCGATTCGGGACTGATCACCTTTAAACGTGAACGCATTTGGGGGCCGGAGGAAAAACTGATCCCCGGGCACGACAGTATGAAGATGGTAACCCAGCATACCGATGACCTGAACCTGTTTGCCAAGGTAGCCGATAATGTTTCCATCCTGTTACCAAGCACCAACCTCAAGGCGAAAAAGGAAAAGACCGAAAAAGTACTGCAACAGCTCAATATGCTGCACCTTGCCGGTAAACGCATAGCCGACCTGAGCGGCGGCGAAAAGCAGCGTGTAGCCATAGCCCGCGCATTGGTTACCCAACCGGAGGTGTTGTTTTTGGATGAACCTTTTAACCAGGTAGATACTTCCTTTCGGGATGGTTTGCAGCGCGACATCAGGCAGGTGGTAAAGGAAACCGGCATCACCGTAGTAATGGTATCACATGACCCGGCAGAGGTACTCTCTATGGCCGATGTGCTGGTGGTGATGAAGGATGGCGAGATAATCGAATCAGGCTCGCCGCAGGAGCTGTATCAGCAACCGGGGAGTTTGTATACCGCGCAAATTCTGGGTAATTGTAATGTACTTACCGCTAACGAAGCAAAGCTGCTCCATATATCGGCGCAAAAGCCAACGGTGGTTATTTATCCTGACGAAATAGCTATTACCAGCAGCCTGAGCCACCGCGACTGGACGGTTAAGGAAATATTGTTTAAAGGCTTTTATGAAGAGCTATTGCTGGAGCGGGATGGGGTATTACTGCGTGCCGTCAACCTTAAAAAAGACATGCACTATGTGGGCGAAAAACTCCATATAAAAGCAAACAGGTGGCTTGAATATTAAGCCACCTGTTGCAAGATCTATTTTTTCTCTATCACCTGCACCTTTAAAAAGCTCGGGCTTGTTTTTGAGGTATAAACTTTGTGCGTAGCCTTTTTAAAGTCGCTATCCTTAGCTTTCATAATATCCTGAAACTGCTGCGTGTTCCTGTCAATAAGCGGGAACCAGGTGCTTTGTACCTGCACCATAATGCGGTGCCCTTTTTTAAAGGTGTGCAGTACATCCTGCAACTCAAAGTTTACAGGCGTTATCTCGCCGGGTTTAAAAGGTTCAGGCTTTTCAAAGCTGTTGCGGAACTTACCACGCATGGCCTCGCTGCGCACCATTTGCTGGTAGCCTGACATGGTTACGCCTTTGCCCGTAAACTTGTTGCTGCTTGCCGAGTCCGGGTAAACATCAATTACCTTCACAATCCAGTCGGCATCGGTACCGGTGGTTGATACCTTTAGGTTGGCCCATATATCCCCGGCCAGGGTAATATCATCGGTCAATACATCCGTTTGGTAAACCAGTACGTCCGGGCGTTGGGCGGCAAAGCGCTGATCGGCGGTCATGTACTCGCGGTCCATATCCATGCTGATGTTGTTAACAAAGGGCACGGGTTTATTTGGGTCGGACACGAACTCGTCAAAGCTCTCCCCAGCAGCAGGCTCCGTGAAGGACAGTTTTCCGTTGGACAAAAAGTACAGGTTCTTATCCGCAGCCTCTTTTGGCGGCCAGGTGCTGTAAGTGTTCCACTTGTTGGTTCCGGTTTCAAAGGCGTTTATTTTAGGCAGATTAAAATCGCCGGTGCCTTTGAGGTAATGGCTAAAGAATTTAAATTCTATGCTCTCGCGATAAAATGGCCCGGTTTCGCCGCCGAAATCCACATCACCTAAATGATCGCCTGCGCCGCGTGCCCAGCCGCCGTGTACCCACGGACCAATTGCCCAGTATACCGGTGTTTTCGGGTTGTTTTTGGCTAACACTTTATAAGTATTAATGCCGCCGTACAGATCCTCCGCATCATACCAGCCGCCAGTAACCAGTACGGCTGTTTTAATATCGTGCAGGTGGGTCAGCACGTTCCTGTCTTGCCAGTGCTTATCGTAGTTGGGATGATCCATCATCTCATTCCACAGGAGGATGGTATCCTTAAAATACTTCACATTACTGTTACGCATCGAACCCATTTCCAGAAAAAATTTGTAACCATCCTCCGTGCCGAAATCAACGCGGCTGCCACGGCGCTGGGTCGGCTTATCATCCTGACGGTTGGTAAAACCCGGGTAAAAGCCAAAGTTGGCCACCAGCATAAACGCGCCGTTATGAAAGGCGTCGTCGCGATATAAATCAGCAATAGGTGCCTGCGGCGATGCGGCCACTAAAGCCGGGTGACGGCTCAATAAGGCCGTAGTAGTATAAAAGCCGGGATAGGAGATACCCCAAACGCCCACCTTGCCGTTATTGCCGGCAACGTTTTTCAGCAGCCAGTCAATGGTATCATAGGTGTCCGTACCCTCGTCAACATCCTTTTTGGTTTTATGCTTTTCAAGCTCGGGTGTCATCTCCTCATAAATGCCCTCGCTCATCCAGCGGCCGCGCACATCCTGGTAAACAAATATGTAGCCATCCTTTAAAAACAATGGCGAAGGGCCAAGGCTGCCCTTATATTTATCAGTTCCATAAGGCGCAACGCTGTAAGGTGTGCGGTCCATCATAAAAGGATATTTTTTCGATTTATCCTTCGGCACATAAACCGAAGTAAACAGCTTTACCCCATCGCGCATGGGTATCTGGTACTCAAATTTTTGGTAATTGGCTTTCACATACTCGGCATCAGGGTTAACGGATTGAGCCTGTAAGCCCGGTATGCCGAAAGCTAAAAGCAGCAGGCATAAAGCTATAGTGTAGTGTTTTTTCATGTATGAGGGGAGTGTATAATTATTTCATTTTGCTGCGCAGATACTTGTCGGAGAAATTACCTTTTTCCGTTTGATGTTTATAATCAAATATCGCCCAGTCCTCTACATTACCCTTCGGGATAACAACCTTATCGCCGGTTTTGATCTTTTTCAGGTTATAAGCAGAGTCTGCCATTACACCATAAAATTTGTCCTCTTTATAATTCAGGATCACGCTCCACATGTGTTCATGAGTTTCGCCTTCAGCAAAATCCGACTTCACCATAAACCGGTAATTGGTATCGAGCCTGTTTTCTTCAAGGCCGGTAATAAATTCGCCGATGTGATTTTGTGCGGTGTCCTGTAAGGCCAGGAATTGTTTATCCTCTTTCTCAAGTTCAGCGAGCGGATAGTTTTTACTTTTTTTGACCGGTTGTTCGCAGGCTATAAAAGTACTAACACACGCAATGGCTAATACTATTTTCAGCTTAGGTAAATTCATATTCAAAGCTAAACAAAAAAGGCGACCAGATGGTCGCCTTACATTATCTCAATATACAGATATTACTCGTTGATCGCTTTTACGCCCGGTAACTCTTTGCCTTCCATATACTCCAGCAAAGCGCCACCCCCGGTTGACATATAGCTCACTTCGTTCGACAGACCAAACTTAGTTACAGCCGCTGCCGAATCGCCACCACCAATCAGGGTGAAGGCACCGTTCTCGGTAGCTTTAACTACGGCATCGGCAACTGCCTTGGTGCCTTTATCAAAGCTTTCCATCTCAAAAACACCCATCGGGCCATTCCATAAAACAGTTTTTGATTCTTCGATCACCTTGGCAAAAGCTTCCCTTGAATCCGGGCCGATATCCAGACCCATCCAGTCGGACTTAATGGTATTATTTGGCGATACCGCTGTTTGCGCGTCGTTGGCAAATTTATCGGCAACAATGCAATCAGTAGGCAATATCAGGTTAACGCCTTTGGCTTTGGCTTTTTCAACCAGTTCGTTAGCCAGGTCAAGCTTGTCGGCCTCTAATAATGAAGTGCCAATTTCGCCGCCTTGCGCTTTAACAAAGGTGTATGCCATGCCACCACCAATGATCAGGTTATCCACCTTTTCAAGCAATGACTCGATCAGTTGTATCTTGTCAGACACCTTGGCACCACCCATAATAGCGGTGAAAGGGCGTGCTGCGCCATTCAATACCTTTTCGGCATTTTCAAGCTCTCCGGCCATCAGGTAACCAAAGTATTTGGCATCAGGGAAAAACTGCGCGATAACCGCTGTTGAAGCGTGCGCACGGTGAGCGGTACCAAAAGCATCGTTCACGTAGATATCGCCTAATTTCGATAGTTTTTCAGCAAAGTCCTTATCGCCTTTTTCTTCTTCTTTATAAAAGCGAAGGTTCTCCAGTAAAAGCACTTCGCCTTTTTCAAGCTCGCCTGCTTTTTGGGTAGCTTCTTCGCCAATGCAATCATCAGCAAACTCAACTTGCTGACCTAACAGGTCAGACAGGTGGTTGATAACATGCTTTAATGAATATTTTTCGGTCGGGCCATCTTTTGGCCTGCCCAGGTGCGACATCAGGATCACCGCGCCGCCATCCTTCAATATTTTTTTGATGGTAGGCAAGGCCGCGGTAATGCGGTTGTCGTCCGTAATTTTATAATCGCTGTCAAGCGGAACGTTAAAATCAACCCTTATAAGGGCTTTTTTACCCGAAAAACTTATCTGATCAATTGTTTTCATATTCAAACTGGTTATAATAATTCAGCAGTGCCGCAAAATCAGCAAATTATTTTAAATACCGAACGTAAAAGTTAAAAAGGTGATTGGTTTTAAGCAAAATTCATGTTAGGTTAACACGTACAAAAGGAGTTTAGTGCAGGTATCAAGATGCTTTTAGTGCTCTAATTAACGATTGTGCTTTAAATGAAACGTTAGTCTGCTCTTGGCCGCAGAGGCCAGTTACTTTGTCTTAGACACAAAGTAACCAAAAGTCAAGCCGGAAAAAACCTTCCGCCCACAGGCCATACTCCTTGGCCCGGTTTTCCGGCAGCCCACGCTATTTTTTGTTACTTAAATATTATGTCCTCTCCCTTGGGAAGAATTTAGGTGTTGTAAATCTGTCGCTCAAACCAATAAATGCAAACGACCTTACCCTCCAAGCAAAAATTGCCGGCTGTTAAGTTTTCTGTGAAAGGCAGTGCATCATCAGTGCTGCCCGAAAATTAGATGGACGGGATTATGGGTTATGATCAGGTTGTGCTTTTTGATTGTTTTTTTAATTTATCCTGCACATAATTAACGCTTTATAAAAAATGTAAAATAGCCGTTAAACTATCTGTCACGCCTGCCGTCATACTGACAATTAAACACACAATTTCAACTTAACACACTACACAATTTTCATGAAAAAAATTATTGCTGCAATGCTGCTATGTGTTGCTTCCGCGACCGCCTTTGCCCAAACCGAAAAGGGAACACAGAACATTGGTGCTTCATTTTCCATCCAAAATTCAGACAGTAAGAACACCTTTTTTAACGGCACAAGCACCACAACCGACAAGGTTAAATTAAATGTGTACAATGCAAATGTTAATTACGGCTATTTTGTTGCTGATAAATTGGATGTTGGCGTATTTGGCGGTTACGGTTTCCAGGAAAATCGCCAGGAAAACGACGTTTATGGGTACGCTCAAAAATACAAAAGCTTATTTGCCGGTGTTCAGTTGCGTAAATATATACTCTTTAACGATAAAGTGGGCATACGTACCGGGCCGGCCTTTCAATACTCTCGCGACAAGCAAACATCAACTTATAATGAAGACCCCGACAATGTAACCACCACAAACAGCTATACCGGACGCGTAGGGCTTGATTTTGTGTTTTATCCCACTAAGCATTTAGGCATAACTTCAAACATAGCTAATATAGCCTACAGTCATTCCAAATCAACAGGCTACAATACCGGGTCGGCCAATAGTTTCAGTGCTAATTTAGTCAACTACCTAAACCTTGGTTTTTTCTATAGCTGGTAAATACCGGCATGCCCTCTCTGTACAATTTATACAGAGAGGGATTTTTAAAAATTTATCGTAACAAGCCTGCCCGTTTAATTGTCATACACCATAACCAAGTAATATATCAGCTATGACACCGTACGAAGAGCAGGCCTATATACAACTGGAGTTTTGGCAGCACCGCATGCAAAAAAAGCCCTCGTTGGGTAATCGCATTGCCAAAGGGCTGCAAAGTAAGATCAATAATATCATCCCCGAGAAGGTACATGCGGCTATCACCATAGCTATTGAAAAAATGGTAAAAGGCGTTTTGTTTGGCGCGAAGTATGTAACCAAAGCACCGCTTGCCGATGTCCCATTGCAAATGCGTGAGGTATTTGTCAAGGAGCAGATTGAATTTTACAAGCGCACAGCATCAGTTGAAGGTGCTGTAACCGGCGCGGGGGGCATATTGATGGGCTTGGCTGATTTCCCGATACTGATTGGTATTAAGATGAAATTACTTTTTGAAATAGCGGCTTTGTATGGCTACGATGTGCACGATTATAAGGAACGTTTATATATCCTCTACATTTTTCAACTGGCATTTAGCAGCCAGCAGGGCCGTAACCAGGTATACCAAAAACTTGCCGCATGGCAGGGGTATAGCCGGGGCTTACCTGAGGATGAGAATGAGTTTGACTGGCGCACCTTTCAGCAGGAGTACCGCGATTATATTGATCTGGCCAAAATGGCGCAACTGATACCTTTTATTGGCGCGGCGGTTGGCGCCGTGGTAAACTACAGGTTGATCAATCAACTGGGCGAAACTGCCATAAACGGCTACCGTATGCGCAGGGTTAGCCCGCTTAAAATTTTAACCTACCCTACACCTTAAATAACAATTTATGGAAAACGAAAAAAGCCGCGTAAAGCGGCTTTTTTTATTGAGTTTAGTTAACAATCAATGTTAAAAAGTATAACGGAAACCAAGACCAAAGCGTGCTGCCTCAAAATCAGAGTCGTTGTTTAATTGCCATGCCGGGCGCCAGTCAAGCGTCATGCTGATCGGTGCAGATGGTACTTTAAAATCTAAACCTACCATCGGGCGTAAAAATATAAAGGTATTGCTATCGCCAAAACCATTGTCATCAGCAAAAGCTAATTGCGGACCAACACCTAAATACCATTTTAAAGGCGTGCCTTTTAATGGCTGATGGTATTGATAGTAAGCACCAAGCCAAACAGCATCGGCACCAAACAACAGGTCGGCCTGGATGGCATCTTTACCATTAAAAAAATGTTTGTAAGTTGGGCCAACAAGTGTTGAACCATCACCAAACTCAATACCCAAACCAGCTCCGGTTTTGTAGCTTTGGGCGAACGAATGTGTTGCTGACAACACAATTGCGGTTACGGCTAAAAGAAAAATTTTTTTCATAAGTTGAAAATAAGGTTAACGATAAATATTAATTATTTGTGCTTAACAATATTTATGCCATTGCACAGTAAAAAATATGCTTGTATATTTTTTTCATAGGGTACAACATTGCTGCAAGATAATGGTTTCGCAAAAGTTAAAATAATTCAAATGGCTTGTAAGTCTTTGGCTTAGCGTCAATCACTTGCAGCTAAAGCGGGCAAAACTGTATCTTCGCCTATATGTCATCCAACGAGGTAAAAAAACAAATTGAAGCACTTACTGCCGAGCTCAAAAAGCACAACTATAATTATTATGTGTTGGCTATGCCTACTATTGCCGACTATGATTTTGATCAGAAATTAAAGCAACTGGCCGAACTGGAAAAGCAGCACCCGGAGTTTGCTGATCCTGATTCACCTACCCAAAAAGTGGGCGGCGAGGTTACCAAGGAGTTTATTACCGTTAGGCACCGCTGGCCCATGCTCTCATTAGGCAATACCTATAACGCGCAGGAACTGCTTGATTTTGACCAGCGTATCCGAAAAGCCATTGGCGATAATTTTGAGTATGTGTGTGAGCTGAAGTTTGATGGCCTATCCATGAGCCTAACTTACGAAGAAGGTAAGCTGGCCCGTGCCGTTACCCGCGGCGATGGCGTTCAGGGTGATGACGTAACCACCAATATACGCACTATACACACCATCCCCAAAAAGTTAAACACGGGCGACTACCCTGCGCTTTTTGAGATCCGTGGCGAAGTTTTTATGCACTGCAAGGCATTTGAAAGGCTTAATAATGAGCGTATTGAAAATAATGAGGTGCCTTATGCCAATCCGCGTAATTTTGCATCGGGCACCATGAAAATGCAGGATTCGGCAGAGGTAGCCAGGCGCCCGCTCGACTGCTTTTTGTATGGCCTGTATACCGATAAAACCTTATTTAGAACCCATTGGGAAAGCCTGGGGGTCTTAAAAAAATGGGGTTTTAATGTAAATGATCATAGTCGCCTTTGCGGCAGTATTGACCAGGTGCTGGAGTTTATTAACCATTGGGATACTGAGCGTTTTAACCTGAGCTATGATATTGATGGCATCGTAATAAAAGTAAATAACTATGGCCAGCAGGAAGAGTTGGGCTTTACCGCTAAATCGCCGCGCTGGGCTATATCCTATAAGTTTAAAGCTGAGCGTGTTGAAACCGAATTGCTTAGCGTAAGTTACCAGGTAGGCCGTACAGGCGCGGTTACCCCGGTGGCTAACTTAAAGCCGGTTTTGCTGGCGGGTACTACGGTTAAACGCGCCACGCTGCATAATGCCAATGAGATCATCAGGCTTGATCTGCACGAGGGTGATAGCGTTTACGTTGAAAAGGGCGGCGAGATCATCCCCAAGATCATCAGCGTGAATACCGAAAAGCGGCATCAGAACGCCGTGCCGGTTGAGTATATAACAAGCTGCCCGGCATGTGGTACAACTTTAGAACGCAAGGAAGGCGAGGCCGCGTTTTATTGCCCTAATGATGAAGGCTGCCCTCCACAAATTGTTGGTAAAATGCAACACTTTATCGGGCGTAAGGCGATGGATATTGACGGGCTTGGCGATGAAACCATTGAAGCGCTTTACCAAAAAGGTTTACTGCACCACATCAGCGATATTTACCTTTTGCACCAACATGCGGATGAATTGAAGCAGATGGAGCGCTTTGGAGAAAAATCGATCACCAATATGCTGGAGGGGATCGAAAAGTCAAAACAAATGCCTTTTGAAAAAGTGCTGTTCGGCTTGGGCATACGTTATGTAGGCGCAACGGTGGCCAAAAAACTGGCGCTGCAATTTAAAAATATCGATGCGCTAAGCAAAGCTACGTACGATGAACTGATAGCCGCCGAGGAAATAGGCGACCGTATTGCCCAAAGCCTGATAGAATATTTTAGCGGCGAGGTACATCAGCAGGAGATACAGAAACTAAAGGATCACGGGCTACAGTTTGTGGTTGAAGAGAAAGAGGTTACGCTGGCCAGCAATAAGCTTGCAGGCAAAACCTTTATCATATCGGGCGTATTCGAGAAATTCTCTCGTGATGAGCTGAAGGATATTATTGAGCAGAATGGCGGCAAAATTCTCAGCAGCATATCGGCCAAGCTGAACTACCTGGTAGCAGGCGACAACATGGGCCCGGCTAAGCTGGAAAAGGCCAACAAGCTAAATGTGCCGATTATTAGTGATGAAGAGCTGTTAGGAATGATTTAAATTGCGGATTGCGGAAGGTTGATTACGGATTAAGTTTAAACTTTAGGTTTCATGATTACTTTAAAACAATACTTGCCTTTAGCACTGCTGATTACCGTTTGGAGTTCATGTATTAAGCCAATAACTTATAAAGAGGCTACTGATGCTTTAATAAAAAAGTACGATAAAACTGACTTTAGTCTTTTTAACCAATTTTACATACACTACCAAAGCTCTGGCAATAACATTAATTCCAAAATATACTTTGCAGGAGTAAGGGTAAAGGGATTCAATTGCGCGCCTTATGCTGTAGAGCATAGCAAATTCATTATTATGGATTTTTTTGATATTAGTAATAAGCTGGTGTTACAAAATAACTGTCCAGATTATATGACTGACAATCAAATAAAACACATGGCTTCAGCAATTGACAAATATGGTTTTTTTATGATAGAGGCAGACAGTGTTGGAAACGTCTACATTAGGCCTTACGAATCAGATAATCATGTTTTGTTAAGAACAGTTTCGTCGCCGCAAAAATCAATATTGGAAGGATTTAAGCACTATAAAGGGCGTTGGTATATTCACAAATCTGCTTTACCAAAATTACAAAGCGAGCAATAGTAGTAGTATCTGCAACAATAATCAGCCTTGATATGAGGCAAATAGCCTATCAAGCCACTTATTTTTTCAAATAAATTTGCACTAATTAAAAAGAAACGTATTTTTGCAGTCCCAATCAAAAGGGATAAATAATACGGACTTGTAGCTCAATTGGATAGAGCATCTCACTACGGATGAGAAGGTTAGGGGTTCGACTCCCTTCAAGTTCACTCAAATAGTAAATATAGCCTTTCCGTAATCGTACAGAAAGGCTATTTAAATTTTATAAGCATGCTAAACTTGGTTTTGTTCGGCCCTCCCGGCGCAGGTAAGGGCACTCAATCACAAAAACTTATTGATAAATACGGACTGATACACCTTTCAACCGGCGATTTGCTGCGCGGCGAAATTTCGCAGGGTACTGAGCTTGGTTTAGAGGCTAAAAAACTGATGGACGAAGGTTTGTTAGTGCCCGATGCCGTAGTTATCGGCATGATCAGCAATAAGCTGGATGCGAATAGGGATGCCAAAGGCTTTATATTTGACGGTTTCCCGCGCACTGTGGCGCAAGCCGAAGCATTGGATACTTTGCTGGAGTCAAAATCATCAGCCATATCAGGCATGGTAGCCCTTGAGGTTGACGATAACGAGTTGGAGCGCCGCCTTTTACTGCGCGGTAAGGATTCAGGCCGCCCGGACGATGCCGACCCGGCCATCATCCGCAAACGTATTAAAGAGTATAACGATAAAACTAAACCGGTAGCCGGTTACTATAAAAATCAAAGTAAATTTACCAGCATCAATGGCATAGGCTCCATCGAGGAAATATTCAGCGCCATTGTAGCGGTAATTGAAAAATATTAATTTTTGGTTTCGGATTTCGGATGTTCAATTTCGGATTTATAGAAAATTGAACGTTTGAAATCCGATTTTTTGTTTAGCACTGTTTCAGGATAATCAATCATCCAATTTAAGCAAAAGCAATATCGCTTAGCTAAATCCGAAATTGAACATCCGAAATTCGAAATCATAACGCCATGTCCCAGGGTTCCAATTTTGTTGATTATGTGAAGATATGCTGCCGTTCGGGGCATGGGGGGGCAGGCTCTGCGCATTTACACCGCGATAAGCACACCGCCAAAGGTGGGCCCGATGGTGGCGATGGAGGCCGTGGCGGGCACGTTATTGTAAAAGGCAACGCCCAGTTATGGACACTGCTGCATCTTAAATACCGCAAACACGTAATAGCCGGCAACGGCGATCCGGGCGGCAGTGCCTTATCCACCGGCAAAACCGGTCGTGATGAAATACTGGAAGTGCCGCTGGGCACCATAGCCAGGGATGCTGAAACCGGCGAAGTGATATTTGAAATAACGCACGACGGCGAAACCAAGGTGCTTACACCGGGCGGGCGTGGCGGGCAGGGCAACTGGCACTTTAAATCGGCTACGCAGCAAACACCACGCTTTGCGCAATCAGGCCTGCCGGGGCAGGAAGTTTGGAATATACTCGAATTAAAATTACTGGCCGATGTAGGGCTGGTAGGCTTCCCTAACGCAGGTAAATCAACCCTTTTATCGGTAGTATCTGCCGCCAAGCCGGAGATTGCCGACTATGCCTTTACCACCATTGTACCTAACCTAGGCATTGTAGCTTATCGCGATAGCAAATCATTTGTTATGGCCGATATTCCGGGAATTATCGAGGGGGCATCAAAAGGCAAGGGACTGGGTTTTCGTTTTCTGCGCCATATTGAGCGTAACTCGGTATTGTTGTTTATGATACCCGCTGATACCACGCGCACTATTACTGAGGAATACCGGATATTGCAAAACGAACTGGAAGAATATAATTCCGAACTGATGCACAAGCCACGCGTGCTGGCCATCACCAAAGCCGACATGCTGGACGATGAGCTGACCGAAGAAATGAAACAACAGGTGCCGCCGGGTATTCCCTACGTATTCATATCATCAGTAGCCCAAAAAAATATCGATAAGCTGAAAGATCTGCTGTGGGAGGCCATTAATCAGTAGCACCCTGACCCCTCCTAAGTTTTCCCCAAGGGGAGGACTTATTTAAGCGTATTTCTCGCAAGAACTTATAACTCTTTTTTACCTCCTCTCCTTTGGAGAGGGTTGGGGTGGGGTTTCTTTAGGAGAGGGGTGAGGTACAAAAATTACTTCCAATTTATTTATCCCGAGCTCAGGTTGCGTACCTTTGTGCCCTTATTGATAAGCGCAAGGTTATGAGGATAGCAATAAACGGTTTCGGGCGTATCGGCCGTATTTTTCTGAGGAATATATTGGATAAACCGGGCATTGAGGTTGTGGCCATTAATGATCTGACGGATACCCATACGCTTGCCCACCTGTTTAAGTATGATTCTGTTCACCGAGGCTTTAAAGGTTCGGTAACACATACTGATAGCGAACTTGTTATCAACGGAAAAACAATAAAAGTATTCGCGCAGCGCGACCCATCGCGATTGCCCTGGGCTGAGCTTGATATAGATTTGGTGATCGAATCCACCGGAAAATTCACCTCTCAAAACGGAGCAGAACAGCACTTGCAAGCGGGCGGCAGGCAGGTTATTATATCAGCGCCTCCGACCGATAAATCCGTGCCTACTGTAGTGCTTGGCGTTAATGATGAGCAAATTGATCTTACTGCGCCCATACTATCCAATGCATCGTGTACCACCAACAATGTGGCAGCCATGGTGAAAATACTGGATGATAACTGGGGTATTGTGGATGGCTATATCACCACCGTACACTCCATGACGGGCGACCAAAACCTGCACGATGCCCCGCATAAGGATCTGCGCCGGGCACGGGCAGCTTCGGCATCCATCATCCCTACAACTACAGGCGCGGCAAAAGCCATCACCAATATTTTTACCCATCTGGAAGGTAAATTAGGCGGTGCCGGTATACGTGTACCCGTGCTTAACGGTTCGCTTACCGATTTTACCTGCAGCCTTAAAAAAGACACGACCGTTGAACAGATCAACGCCGCGTTTAAACAAGCGGCAACGGGACCGATGCAAAATATATTGGAATATACGGAAGACCCTATAGTATCAACCGATATTCTGGATAACCCGCACAGTTGTATATTTGACGCGCAGCTAACCTCTATTGTTGGCGGCTTGGTAAAGGTAGTTGGCTGGTATGATAATGAGATGGGCTACTCAAGCCGCCTTGCCGATCTGGTGGTAAAAATAAACGGCCTTAAATAATGATCAAATTTATACAGGTTGATGACCTGCTCCCTATACGTAACGAAGTACTACGCGAAGGCAGGCTGCAATTGCACGAATGTGTTTTTCCGACGGATAGGATAGAGGGCGCGTTTCACCTTGGATACTATGTGGATGATGAACTGGCCTGCGTGGCTTCGTTCCACCCGCAAAGTTATGGCGAATTTACAGGCAAAGGTTATCAGTTACGGGGCATGGCCACAGTAGAGCAACATAGGGGCAAGGGCCTGGGCAACCAGTTAGTAAACTTCGCTATTGTTTATTTGCGTGGTCGGCAGGCCAATTACCTGTGGTGCAACGCCCGCAAAAAAGCCATGGGGTTTTACTATAACGTTGGCTTTGAGGTAATATCGCCGGAGTTTGAGGTGCCCGGCATCGGGCCGCATCATGTAATGTATCTGCGGGTGAGGTAATGCCTTCATCAAGGGTAGTGCTTGGAAAGCATTTGATGATATTATTTTCCTGCGCTTTAAACCTTATGCCAATAAGTTATCTAACCTTAAATCTTATCTTTAAATACTAACCTGATAATCCTATGTCAACCTTAAAAACAATTTTTATACTGGCTGCCCTATGCTGGTTTAGCTGCCCGGCCTTTTCGCAAACTAAAACCAGTTCAACCGATTCATTAAGCGGCTTTATTACCCTTAATATTGATGTAACTACACTTAAAGACACTGCTGGGGTTTTTAAAGTTCGCTTTGGCGGCGAGACGCTGTTTCCTGAAATTAAGAATAACCGAATAATGGTTAAACATTATTTAAAGGAACCAAGAAGGGCTTATATAATGTTCTATCCGCGAGACAGCATCAAAAAAGATCCGAACCGGTCAACCGATAACATTGTAGTAGCTTATAACGATTTTTATACTTTCTTTTCGCATCCGGGCAATTTTAATATAACCGTTAATGATTTTATAAATAATAGCCAGATTGAGAATGCCAGCCAGTATCAAAAAGATTATGATACCATGGAATTACAGCTTAAACAGTTTCAGGAAAATTTTTGGCGGCAAAATGCCGACAAGTTTGCACAGTTACAATCAGCCAGCGGTAAGCTAAAAGATTCATTATCTGAAGTGATGCAAAACAAATCGACAGAAGCATACCGTAAACACTATGATAATGTAGTGCTTGCGTATATTAAATCGCATCCTGATTCTCCTACAGCCTTGCATCTGTTAGAACAATATTCGTACACCCTTTTTGTGAATTATGATGCCTTATCATTATTATACAATAACCTTACAGACAGGATCAGGGCCTTGCCCAGTGCCCGTTTAGTATATAATGCTATTGACCGGAATCAATTTCAGAGTAACCTGATTGGTAAGGTAGCGCCCGATTTTAGCCTGAAAGATGTTGCCGGAAAAGAAGTAT
Organism: Mucilaginibacter sp. FW306-07-L; assembly: GCF_058782065.1. Classification (NCBI taxonomy): domain Bacteria; kingdom Pseudomonadati; phylum Bacteroidota; class Sphingobacteriia; order Sphingobacteriales; family Sphingobacteriaceae; genus Mucilaginibacter; species Mucilaginibacter sp. FW306-07-L. The sequence goes on along the minus strand of NZ_JBYSXI010000002.1, from coordinate 675,013 downwards.
CCTTAAAAAGTTTTAGAGGTAATGTTACCCTGATGGAGTTTTGGGCCAGTTGGTGTGGGCCATGCCGGGCAAACAACCCGGGCTTAGTTAAAGTGTACAACAAATTTAAAGCAAAGGGCTTTAAAATATTAGGCATATCGTTAGATCATACAAAGGATGATTGGCTGAATGCTATTAAAAAGGACGGGCTTACCTGGACTCATGTATCCGACCTGAAATTCTGGAATGGCGAGGTCAGTAAGCTATATCATATTACCGCGGTGCCTACCAATTATTTGATCGATAAAGACGGTAAAGTACTGGCCAAAAATTTAGATGAAAAAGCGCTGGAAGAACAGCTTGCAAAGCTATTGTAACAGCCTTATTTTTAAACAAACAAAAAGCGATGCTGTTAGATGCATCGCTTTTTGTTTGGCTGTAATTATTCAGATTTATTGCGCGCCGGTATCAGTTTTTGCCGGTTTTTTATCTTCGGCTTTCGGTGCCTTCTTTTCGTCTTTTTCTTCAGGCTGATCGGCTTTTTTGTTACCCGGTTTTTCAACTTCATTGCTCAGCATAGCCTCTTTAATGTATTTAACCGGGGCACTGCCGTAACTCAAAAATTTCTCGTTAAATTCCTTGAGGCGGTATTTGTCGGCCATCTTTTTCTTATACTCCTCGCGCAGCAGTTTTATTTCGTGGTAGCCGGTAAAGTAGCTGGTAAGCTGTACACTGCTCAGGGTTACACGCCTCCATTTACCTTCAGCCTCAGCCTGTTGCTGAAAGGCTTCTTTGGTAAGCAATTTAATGGCTTGCTCCTTGGTCATGCCGCCGGCGTGTACACTGTAATCCAGTATGGCATTACATACGGCGCGCAGGTTCCATTTACACCACATCAGGCGCATTTCAGGTTCGTTGCCACCGTACCCGGCATCAAGCATCATCTCCTCGCCGTAAACAGCCCAGCCCTCTACCATAGCTCCATTGCCCAATACCGATTTTATTAAACTCGGCGATTTGTTAGCGTAAACCAATTGCGTATAATGGCCGGGGATAGCTTCGTGTATGTTCAGTATCTGCAGGGTATAGTCGTTATACTCACGCAGGTAGCTTTCGGCGCGTTCTTTATCCCAGCCATCCAAACTGCCTACATTATAATAGGTGTTGCCATTTTTTTCGTACGGGCCCGGCGATGATACCGATGCCCCGGCTACACCGGCCATGTAAGCCGGTTCGCGGCGTACCACCAATGGCTTGCTTGGATCCATGGTCAGCAGATCTTTTTCCTTAACAAAGGCGCTCAGTTTAGGGATCTGTTTTTCAATGGCCGATTGGAATTGTGCCGGCTCAACATGTTTTAAGGATAACGCCTCAATTACATCAGTAATCAAAGCCAATGAGTCTGCCGGCATTTTTTTATCGCCCATGTATTTTGGCCAGAGCTCCTTACTCAGCTTGATCATCTCCTTATGCAAAAACTTTTTGCGCTCAGCAGCGGCATTGAACATTTGCTGCGATGTAAGGGCCGATTCAATCTCATAAGTGAACTTTTCATCATAGAGTGATTTACCCAGCCTGAAACTGCGCCCCTTATCACTGCGGATTGTTTTTAACCAGGCGGTAAAGTTACGGATGGCCGTAGCACCCGTTTTAGCCCTTTCGCGCATCAGCTTTTGCTGTGCATCAGGCAGGCTGCTTTTGGTAAGCGAGTCTATAAAATCTTTTTCGATAACGTTGGCACCACCGTTCAACTGGTCAATAGCCAGATCGGTAAGTTCGGGCACCGGGTTTTTCACCAGTTTTTGCGCATCCTTATAATAGGCCGGTATAGCTTCCATTTTTTGATAAAAGCTTTGCAGCCGTTTGGTAAGCGGGGCATATTTTTCATTCAGAATATAAGCGAAACCACCAATAACATTGTATGAGGTTGGGTCCCACTCGTACGCTTTAAGCGAACCGTAAACCCATTGTGTTTTACGCAGTTGGTTTTGTATCAGGTTATAATCCATCCGGTTGCTCGCGCTTAATTCATTTTGCGGGTAATGGCTTAACGAGTCCAGGTTTCTCTTGGCAAAATCTTCCAGTTTCTTTTTTTGTTCGCTGGGTAACAGCAACACACTATCGTAATTATGATACCCTACTGATGTGGCCCAATCGGGGTTCAATTTCCAAAGTTCATCCAAAAATTTGCCTTCGTAGCGGGTAAACGAGTCGTTATTTTTTTCCTCGTCAGACATTTCGCCGCCCATGCCGTCTTTTTTGCAGGCCGAAAGTACAGTGAAGCCGCAAATAACGGTGAGGAGTAGTTTGTATAAGGTGCGCGCATTAATCATCATGCGCATAAACTTAAAGCATTTACTTTAAATTTTACAGCATAACCTAAACAAAGCGCTAAAATAAAACCAACCTTACGCTATCGCGATTGTTAAGCTGTAAAACATAAACTATGAGCCAGCAACACGATATCCTCATTAACGAACTGATAACCCTGCTAACCGGAAAGGGTGCGCACGTAAGTTTTACCGAAGCGGTTGAAGGCCTGCCTGCTAACCTGCGCGGCGCAAAGCCGGATAATATGCCTTATAGTATATGGCAACTGGTGGAGCATATACGCATTGCCCAGTGGGATATGCTGGAGTTTAGCCGCGATGCCGGGCATGAGTCGCCCAAATGGCCGGATGAATACTGGCCGGAAGAAGCCGCGCCTAAAAGCGAAGATACCTGGAATGAATCCCTCAAAAAGATTGATAATGATATGAATGAATTTATCGCCCTGTTAAAAAACGCCGACGATATTTACGCACCCTTTGCCCATGGCTCCGGCCAGAACCTATTGCGAGAAGCCTTACAGATAGCCGACCATAATGCTTACCACACTGGGGAGATTTTAGCGATCAGAAGAATGCTGGGCGCGTGGAAGTAACCTCACTTTAATCCAATAAAGGGAAGTGTTTTCATTGTTGTCATTCCGAACGAAGTACGATGAGGAATCTGTCGCTTTGTTAATGAATGCGTACGGATCTCTCACTATCGTTCGAGATGACAGGTTGTTAAAAGATTATCCCTTGCAATACCGTGATGTAAAATGAATTTTTTTGTCATTCCGAACGAGGTACGAGGAGGAATCTGTCGTTTTGCTAATGAACGCGGCCGGATTTCTCGCTATCGCTTCCAAATGACAGGTTGTTAAATGTCGTCATTGCGAGGAACGAAGCAATCTCTAAAGCGGTTAGCTTAAAGACTGTCCTAAAGAGATTGCCTCACTATCGTTCGCAATGACGTGATAAAAAATGGCTTTACTTCACCTTTCCTACAAAATCAACTATACCGTTAACCAGCTCGGGTTTCAGCGGTAAACTTGGGTTGTTATAGGTAGCCATGTTTTGTTTGTTATCAGCCGGGGCTGATTTCAGGATATGGTTCATCTCCGGAATGATGAGCAATTGCGCGTCTGATTTTGCCTTTTTGAGTTTTTCGGCCTGGGCAACCGGCACCTGCAGGTCTGTTGTACCTTGTACAATCAGCACCGGCATCTTTAATTTTTTGATCTCGCGCTGCGGATCATACCTGCACCACGACATCAAGTAGTTTTGGATGCTCGGGCGGGCCAAGGCATATAGCGACGCGTCAACATTCGGTGTGGTTTTGCCTCTTTTTAAACTATCAAGCACCCGCTTAAAGCCATCGGCAATATATTTAGGCTGGGTCTTCATCTGTTCGGTCAGTATCTTTTCGGCAGGATCACCGGCACCGGCTACCGATATATAGCCTTTTACCGGGGCATCTTTAGCGGCAAGCATACCCACTAACGAGCCCTCGCTATGCCCAAGTACGATGATCTTTGAAAACTCGCCTTTGTCGTTAACATCATTTATCAGGCCAACGGCATCCTCCACCATATCCTCAAACCTTAGTTCTGATTCTTTAGTAGTACTTACGGACTGGCCGATCAAACGCTTATCATACCTTAATGTGGCTATGCCTTTTTTGCCCAGTTCGTTAGCCAATTGCACATAGGCATTGGTGTTTAAGCCAAGCTTTTCGCTGTTACCGTTACGGTCGGTAGGACCTGATCCGGCTATGATCAACACCAAGGGCACTTTACCTTCAGTTTTAGGCCTAACCAGTGATCCGGCTATACTGCCCGAAAAAGTTTTCAGCGTATAAGGTATTTCTGTTAAGGATGCATCAATAGCTGTAACCGCCGGTGCTGCCGTGGCAGTGGGCTCATAAGGGCGTAATAACAAACCCATGTATTGGTTTTGGGCGTTTACTGCTACGTTCAGCGTAAAGGTGGCTTTGTCGAAATTAGCTTTGTAAACCGATACGTTTTTTTCCATCTTAACATAATCGGCACTTTTTAAAAGGCCTAACTGGTTTTTAAGCTGTATGGTAGTGGTGCGAAACTGTTCGGCAGTTAAAGCTGCTTTCATTTCAGTACTAAAGCGAGCGTATACGCTATCGGGATGCCCGGTATTATATTGTTTAATAAAGTACTGTACCGCTTTTTGGTTAGCTTCAGGTTCGGCCTGGGCAAATAAACTAAGCGAGGCAGTTGTCAGTATGATATAAGTAACGAGCGTTTTGAAAGTGTTCATTTTTAAACGGCAATATAATTAGTATAAAGGCAAAGCTAATTAAAAAACGTGGCTGTGTATTGTTTATAACAACAACATATTTGGGCTGTTAGCGTAAAAAAGCTTATTATTGTGATACCGTCAATACTTAAACCGATGGTAAACAGCAAGTTTTCTTTCTACTGTGTTAATGAATATACTGACCCGATCCTTTTTGCTGATTTTGTTCGCTTTAGCGTATGGGCAAAGTTTGGCGCAAACAGGTTTAAAAGGTATCGAGGGTAAAGTATTAACAGAGGCTAAACAACCGGCGGATGCCGCCACGGTAAAACTGCTTCACTATCCCGACTCAGCATTGATTACCACCACCATTAGCGATAAGAATGGGTTTTTTGAATTCAGGGATATTAAGCCGGGCAAATATTTCATCGCCATAAATAAAATTGGTTATAACCGTTTTTATACCCTGCAATACGTTGTTGCCGAAGGTTCGGGAAATATTAAAACCCCCGATGTTAAACTGGTGCCGCTTAACTACCAGCTTAAAGAGGTTAAGGTAACTGCCAAAAAGGAATTTATTGAGGTGAGGCCCGATAAAACCGTTATCAATGTTGAAAAAAGCATTGTATCCGCAGGTAATAACATGCTCGATGTGCTGAAGAACGCGCCGGGGGTAAAGGTATCGGGTGAAGAAGTGTTATATAAAGGCGGACAGAAAGCTCTTATAGCCATTAACGGCAAAGTAACCCAGCTTACGGGTGAGCAATTGGCCGAACTGCTAAAAAGCTACCAGAGCAGTATGGTGAGTTCGGTAGAACTGATCGGTAATCCATCAGCTAAATATGATGCGGCGGGTGGCGGACTGATCAATATAGTACTTAAAAAAAATCGCGATCTGGGCTGGCGCATCAGTACCACACAAAGTGCTGCCGTGGGCGAAAATTATAAATTTAACTCAAGCGTAAACCTCAACTTTCGGGCTAAAAAGGTAAACCTGTTTGGCAGCTACGTATTTACCGCTAACGAAGTGCCGCGCTTTTGGGATGTGGACAGGCTGATCACCGTTGGCCCCAATACATCCGACTATAGGATGCGTTACAAAGGCACCACCCGCCTTAAAAGCTATACTTTTAATACCGGTGCCGATTGGGCTTTATCGCCTACGCAAAACTTAGGCTTTATTGTACATGGCTATGCCACCCCGGCGGATATTGATAAGAAAAACACCACTAACATTGCCAATAACGGCATTCCCGACTCGGTAATTACCACTAACTCCGGCATTAAACGCACCATATATAACCTCAACTATAACCTGAATTATAGGGGTTATTTTGGTAAGGATAACAAGCATGTGCTTTCGGCTGACCTGGATTATTCGGATTATAACCGGCGGTCGGACGAAGAGTTGCGTAACGATTTTTTTAACCCAGCCGGAGCGCAGGTTCGCGATCCACTGTTTTACCAGGTTATATCTCCTGCCGATATTAATATATATTCGGCCAAGGTTGATTATACCCGCGTGTTGTCCGCATCAAGCAGTGTTGATGCCGGTGTTAAGGTGAGCAAGGTAAACAGCGATAACCGTATTGATTTTAACGAGCAGGTTAATGGCAACTTTCAACTGGTGCCCGGCCTTACCGATCATTTTGTGTATAAAGAGCGTATTGAGGCGGGCTACATAAACTATCATACTAAAATAGGCACTACTGATATTACCGCCGGGCTGCGGGCCGAGCAAACCCATGCCAACCGTACCTCATACAACCCGAACCGCGTAGCCGATACGTCGTACTTCAACCTATTTCCGAGTATCCAGTTGATACGGGGTGTGGGGGAGGAGCATCAGTTCACCTTATCTTACAACAGGCGCATAGGCAGGCCCAATTACCAGGATCTAAATCCTTTTGTAGCCTATATCGATCCGTACGCGTTTAGTACCGGAAACCCCTTTCTGAAGCCGCAATACGTTAACTATTTTGAACTGGCTGATACCTACCTGATTAAGTTTAAAGCGGCACTTAGCTTCACGCAAACCACCGATTTTTATACCACCATTTACGAGCAGAACAACGCCACAGGTGTTTACACTACCACAAAAAGTAATATTGCTAACCGACAGGTGTACGGCTTAGAAATTACAGCACCTTTTGACATTACGCCCTGGTGGCAAATAAATAATTATTTTGAGTTTAGCCACAGCCGGTACTTTTATAAGGATGAAAATGCCGTAAATAAGCACGCGTATGATTTTGTAACCCAGATCAACCAGTCGTTCAGTATAACCGATAAATTTAAGGCTGAGGTAAATGCCAATTACGAAACACCTACCTACTTTGGTATCAAAAACTATAGAGAGCAATATTATTTCAGCGCGGGAATGAGCCATATCATCCTGCATGATCAGGGCACTATCCGGCTGGCCATGAGCGATATTTTTAATACGCAGATTGACCGGTACGATACCCGCTTTTTAAACCTTAACATGCGCGGCCGCGAAAAGCCGGGAACGCGTTTTGTAACAGTAACGTTCAATTATCGCTTTGGTAATAGCTCACTGAAGGCCGCCCGTAAACGCACCGGTGGTTCGGGCGATGAAGTATCGCGTATGGGGGGTAGCAGTAACGAAAATTAGGGCATGCGCTGCTCCATGTATCTGCCTTTTATCTTTTTCACAAAAAAGCGGCCTAATGAATCGGCATTAGCAAACCTTTTAAAGGTGGATGGCTTGAACTTGAAGTATTGCCAAACGCCGCCATTATCCCTGAACTCCAGTTCGAGAGTTTGGCTTTCGGCATCGTAACCAATGCTTTCCAGAGCTGATGATTCTACTTGGACGCGTTTCATTTTGCTATCCCTTAAACCATCAAAACATGTACCAGTGTTGCTTAGCCCGCCTTGCCGGTTAACATGCTGAAAATGATGATGCCTAATACCAGGATGGTAATAGCGGTGTAGCGGTAATCTTTTTCGGCAGCAAAGCCAATGGCCGAAAATATAAGGCGCACAACCGGCGTAGCGATAAGCAGCATAATGCCTAACTGTATAATGGCCCGACCACGGAGTTCAAAAATACTTTTAAAAATATTTGAAGGCCGCACATAATCCGGAATGCCTTTAAAGGTAGCATAGTCAACTGTTTCATGGCCATGCCTAGTAAGGTAGATAACCCCGCCCAAAAAAGCGATGCCTATGGATGCGAATACCCCGATGCGCAATAGTTGGCCTATAATAATCTGTATCCTCATAATTATACCCTCCCTAATATGCCGTTATAGATCATTTGTATGGCCAGTATTAAAATAATACCCGCGAATAAATATTTAAGCCAGGCGGCTGATGCCGTGCGTACCAGTATTTTTGAACCGCTTAAAGCACCCAGTACCACACCTATTACCACAGGCATGCAAATACCCGGTTCAATATAACCGCGTTGCAGGTATATTACGGCACTCGCGGCGGCGGTTACGCCGATCATAAAATTACTGGTGGTGGTTGATACCTTGAATGGTATACGCATTACCCCGTCCATCGCTACCACCTTTAGCGCGCCCGAACCTATACCCAATATGCCTGATATGATACCGGCTACGATCATCATAAAAAAACCGCCTACTACGTTTATAACCCGGTAAGCCACAAAGCCCCCCGCTTCCGGAAATTGGCCATCAAGTTGCAACTTTTCGGCCAGGTAACTTTTTTTAACGTTTACCTCGTTTGATTTTTTTTTGAGTGATATCACGGCCGAGCATATCAGAACAGTACCAAACAGGATGGCTATAAAATGCGCCGGTATAAAGGCCGCCAGCATAGCACCGGTAAAAGCGCCTATAGTGGTGGCTATCTCCAAAAATATACCTAAACGCATATTGGTAATGCCCTCCTTTACATAAGCCGCGGCCGAGCCTGATGAGGTGGCGATAGCCGAAACGAGAGATGCGCCGATAGCGTAATGTATATCAACCCCTAAAGCAAGTGTAAGCAGTGGTATGACCACAAACCCGCCACCCAGGCCGGTTAGCGAGCCTAACAAACCCGCGGCGTAGGCACCGGCAAGTAAAATGAGGGTAAATGTTAATACAGTCATAAGCTACATCCTTGCGAGGTGTAAAAGTACAGTTTTTGCCATAGGATGCAGGTTAGAATACCATTAAAAATGCAGTTTGCATGAGGTATGCCTGCCAAAGGTTGCGTATGTTTGCCCCCGATTTGCAAAAATACCCCCTGTTATGAAACATATACTTACGCTTACATTAAGCCCCACTATAGATAAAAGTACATCGGTTGATAAAGTTATTGCAGAGCATAAGCTACAGTGTGCCGAGCCCAAATTTGAGCCGGGCGGTGGTGGCATCAACGTATCCCGCGCCCTTAAAAGGTTAGGGTTAGAGTCGACCGCCATATTTACCTCCGGCGGACTGAGTGGTAAACTTTTGCAGGAATTACTGCATCGCGAACAAATAGAACAGCACCCGGTTGAAACCGCTAACCTGACGCGCGAAAACTTTATTGTAGTTAACCGTGCTACCAATGAGCAGTTACGCTTTGGCATGCCTGCCCCGGCCTTGGTTGCGGGCGAAGAGGAGAAGATATTAAAGGTTGTAAAGCAAATGGCCTCAAAAGCCAGCTATATTGTGGCCAGCGGTAGTATACCCAAAGGTGTAAGTACCGATTTTTTAGCGCAGATAGCCCGCATTGCTCACCGCGAAGGTGCCCGCCTGGTGATTGATACCTCCGGCGAAGCCCTTGAACAGGCTATTGAAGAAGGTATTTACCTGCTTAAACCTAACCAGAATGAGTTACGCAAACTTACCGGCATAGATGCCGAGGACAACGACTCGATTGAAGAAGCGGCGCGTATTATTGTTAATAAAGATAAATGCGGCATTGTGGTGGTATCTATGGGGCCGCAGGGTGCTTACGTGGTAACCAAGGATCACGCGGAGTTCGTAAACGCGCCATCGGTAAAAAAGCGCAGTACGGTTGGCGCGGGCGATAGCATGGTTGCCGGTATGGTATACGGTTGTGTGAATGATTTTGATCTGGGGCAGATGGTGCGTATGGGCATTGCCTGTGGCAGCGCGGCTACCATGAACCACGGCACCGAATTGTTTAAAAATGATGATGTTGACCGCCTTTATGAGTGGCTATCAAAGCAATCTACTAATTATTTAGTTTAAACTATAATTTTAGGTTTCAGAAGGCGTTATTCATCTAAACACAACATGATGAAACGCCTTGCCTTACACATTACTGCAGCGATATTTGTAATACTATCAGCCGCGTTTATTGATGATGCCGCTTTTTTACGCGATCAGAAAAAATACTCCCATGTAAAACAGGCTTATGCCGACAAGGAAACACTGCTGGCACAAAAGCTGAAACTGATGAATGTTTCGCTGAAAAAGATCAACATACTGATAACCGCTTTTAAAACAGAGCAGGAGCTGACCGTGTATGTAAAAACGCCCGGCGAAGCTAAATATAAAAAGTTCGGTACGTATAACATCTGCTCCATGTCGGGCATATTGGGGCCTAAGCGCCGCTCGGGCGACAGGCAGGTGCCCGAAGGGTTTTACCACATTAACAGGTTAAACCCTACAAGCAATTACTATCTTTCGTTAGGAATTGACTACCCCAACCAGGCTGACCAGATCAGGAGCAGCGGTACTAACTCGGGCGGCGATATATTTATCCATGGTAAGTGTGTTACCATAGGCTGCATGCCGCTTACTGATGATTACATTAAGGAGGTTTACCTGCTTGCGCTGCAAGCTTACCAAAGCGGGCAGCATCATATACCGGTTTACATCTTTCCGTATAAGTTTAACAGTGTATCGGCAAGCCAGTTTTCGGCACCGTATGCAGGTGATCAGCATACCATAGCCTTTTGGAAAAATCTTAAAAAAGGGTACGATCAATTTTTGGCTAAGCAGCAGGAATTACCTGTTAAAGTGAATGCTTCCGGCGATTATGTTTTTTAGTTATATTAGTAAAATAAACGCATTCCATGATCGCACTCCATCACATTAAGGCAGCTACCCGGGTGGCTTTAGCCGCAGCCGCCTTACTAATCACATCCTGCACCAAAAAGAGTGATTGCTGTAAAGTGGTTAGTATGAATGTTGATCTGGATGTAAGGCATAAATCCAACCAAAGTGTATTTGATAAATCTGTACCGGGTTATTTAACTCCCGACAGCATCAAGGTATTTTATCTTTATAAGGGCGAATATCAGCTCGTTAAAAATACAGGTTACGATGCTGAGAATGGCTTTTTGTTTTTCAGTACGAATAATCAGCCAACAGAATATACTTTGAGGGTTATGGTAAGTAGCTTTACTGACAGTAAGAACGAAAGTTTTACCCAGGTTAAATACGGTAGTTTGAAAACGGATACGCTAAAAACACAGATCAGCAATAATGTGATACAGAAAACTTGGATAAACGGCAATGAGATCAGCATATCTGCTAAACCCTTTGTAAGGATCATAAACTAATTGCCATAAAAAAACGCCCTGCTGTTAAGTCAGCAGGGCGTTTTTGTTTTATACAGGTTCAGCCTATAAAGGCACAAACCTGATGGCTTTAAGCAAAGGCGGATTTTTAACCGCGGTATTTTGCTTCACTTCAATAAAGTAATCGCGCAGGGCGGGGGTAAGTGCTTTGGTAAGCGGAATGTTAGCCGTAGTTCTTTGCTTGCCTGCTGCAAAGCTAAGGGTACCACTGCCTAATTTAACGCCGCCTTTACCATTGTAAACAGTGATGGTATAACTCGCGGCAGTACCATTGCCCAAACCGATAAGTTCAAGCGAGGCAATACCTGTCGCGTCAAACTTGCCCGCTTTAAAGCTGCCTGTAGCGGCAGGGAACACCAGGTATTCTGTACCGGCCGAATCCTTGGCGGCTAAGCCGTTAACGGCAGTAAATTCGCTTGCCTCAATAACATTGCTGCGTAGTATAGCCGCACTTGTGCCTGAAAGCGGCCTGATACCGTTGGCACCTTCGTCGGTATAGTTAGCCTGGATGGTATAAACCATGTTTTGCTTACCTGCATCATCGGTTTTAGGTGTTATCGTGCCGCTGGCCGGTAATGATTTGGGTTTGTTGTCATCAGCCAAAGAACGGATCCAGCCAACAATCAGCTTGGCATCATCCTCTTTTAATGATGGATGTGCAGGCATAGCTACCTCGCCCCAAACACCGGCGCCGCCTTTGATTATTTTATTGGTAAGATGCGTGTTGGCATCTTTAGCGTCCTTATATTTTTGTGCTACCTTAACAAATGCCGGACCTATCGAAGTTTCATTTTCCTTATGGCAAGCCTTGCAATCCAATGTAAGCATAATGTTTTTACCGATGGTTGTTGCCTGTACCACTTGGTGGCCAAGGTTGGCACCGGCTTTATCGGTACCCTTCAGCATATCGGCAGATACATATAGGTTGGCGGGGTTAACAGCCGCACCTTTATCTGTTACGCTAACCTTATACTTAACCGGTTTGCCGGGGAAGAAAAAGCTGCGGTTACTGCTTACATTAACAGCAACCACCGGGCGTACATTACCCGCGTAGACGGTTACGGTGCTGCTTGTCGCCATCGCTTTTTTACTGTCGATAACATCAACGCTCAGGTCATACTCACCGGCAGTGGCTACTACATGTTTAAGTACGGGAACCTTGGTTACCTTTTTAGTTTTGCCAATGTGCCAAATATAAGTAAGCACATCTTTTTCAGGGTCGGTAGCTTTTACCGTTGCCGATATGGTGAGCGGTACGTTGCCGCTGGTTTTATCAACCTTTAAAGCAGTTACTTCGGGCGGGCGGTTACCGGCAAGGTAATCAATGCGCGATATGGCTGCATCCGGGTTTTTGTTGAACCAGCCGTTGCCGTATTCCAACACGTAGATACGTCCGTCAGGACCGGCTTCCATATCAATCATGGAGTTAAACTTCATGCCGTCAACAAAAGGCTCTATCTTATCCACATCACCTTCCGGGGTTTGCGATACGGCCTTGATCCATCCGCGTACAAAATCATAAATAATTAGCTTTCCGTCATAATAAGATGGATAGCGGGTACCTTTGGCATAATCTGAGCTGTGATAAACAGGTCCGGTCATAGCTGTGCGGCCACCGCTACCCAGCTCCGGAAACTCCGGCGACTCTGCATAAGGGTACCAGATGTATGCCGGTTGCGCAGGCGGCAACTCGTTTAAACCGGTGTTGTTGCGTGATGTATTCATCGGTTTTTCGGCCGGGTAAGGTGCGGCGTTTTCATTGGTATTGTAATTATGGATATTGTAACCGTAATTATTACCCACAAACAATGGCCAGCCAAAGTTGCCAGCCTTACGTGCCTGGTTAACCTCATCATAACCACGCGGGCCGCGTGTGCCTGTGCTATCTACATTGGCATCAGGGCCAACTTCGCCCCAGTACAGGTAACCGGTTTTTTTATCAACTGAGATACGGTATGGGTTACGGTTACCCATTACATAGATCTCCGGGCGGGTTTTGGCTGTACCTTTAGGGAACAGGTTGCCTTCCGGAATATCGTAGCTGCCATCGGCTTTTACTTTTATGCGGAGAATTTTCCCGCGCAGATCATTGGTGTTACCTGCGGAGCGGCGTGCATCGTATTGTTGATGGCCGGGACGGTCATCCAGCGGGCCGAAGCTATGTGTTGGGTATTTCTCGCCCGGTTCATCAAATGGCGTAGAGTTATCACCGGCGGATACATACAGGTTATCATCCTTACCAAAGGCGATAGAGCCACCGGTATGGCAGCATATTTCGCGCTGTGTTTTAACCTCTAATATTACTTTTTCAGATTTATTATCTAAAGTATCGCCCTTAAATACAAAACGCGACAAGCGGTCTATCGACTCACTGCCCGCCGGGCTGTAATACATGTAGATGTAATGGTTGGTAGCATAATCAGGGTCGGCGGTTATGCCCAGCAGCCCTTCTTCACTGTTAACATTTGGTACACTGGTTTTAAAGTACACATTGAGTAAGCCAACCTGTTTAACCGTTTTTTTGTTAGCATCATATTTCATCAGTTCGCCGCGGCGCTGTGCTACCAAAATATCAAAGTTTGGCAGTATGGCCATTTCGGTTGGCTCAAACAGTGTGCCTTCAGTAAGTATGCGTTTTACAAAGCGGTTTGCTTCGGGTACGCGCTGGTTTTTCGCTTTACTGTAATCGATTGCATTGTTATCACCAATAGCGTATTTTATGCCCCCTAAAACATGTTGCAAATACTGCGGATCAGCATAAGATTCATCAGTATGGCCAAGCTCGGTGTAAAAAGCACGGCCGCCATCAAAATCATGGTACCAGGCCATCGGGTGTTTATCGCCGTTTTCGCCGCCTTTGTAGCTTTTTTCGTCAATGTTGATCAGTACCTTAACATCCGGATTAAGCTTTTTGAAATTATACCATTCATCGGTACGTGTCCAGGTATCAGGCAGGTGTTTTGTTGCCGGATGATTTTTATCAATCACATTTAATACAGCCTGTTGCGGTGCCGGGTGGCTTTTAAAATAACCGCCAACCAAACGGCCATACCATCCCCAGCCATATTCCGTATCGGTAGCGGCATGGATGCCTACAAAACCACCTCCGGCTTGTATGTAGCGTTCAAAATCTGCTTCCTGGTATTGGTTCAATACATCGCCGGTGGTGCTTAAAAAAACCACGGCGGCATACTTTTTAAGGTTAGCCTCGGTAAACGCGGTTGCTTTGGTGGTGGTATCCACATCAAAATTGTTCTCAACCCCCAGTTTAATAATGGCGTTAAGCCCCTTGGGTATTGATGAATGGTGGTAGCCAGCCGTTTTGCTGAAAACCAGCACCCTCGGCTTGGGGGCCATCCTTCCGCATAAAAACAGCACGATGCAAATGCCCAGTGTGGCAAAGCCCGTTAAGCGTAAATAAAACGTACGTTTCACAGTTAAAATTGGGTTAAAACAAATAAACCGGTAACTAAGTACCGGTTTATCATGTATGGTGTAATGTTAGTTAATTCACAATCATTGTGCCTTGCATCACGTAGAAGTGTCCGGGTACAGTACAAACATAGGTATATTTTCCGGGTTTGGCAGGTGCCACAAAATAAATGGTTTGTGACCCGCCCGGCCCTACCAGTGTAGTGTTAAACAACACCTTAGGTGTATTAGGTATGTGGCTCAGCTTAACGCTTTGTAAACCGAGTTTCATGGCCAGTTCGCCAACGGCTACGGCTTGCCCGTCAGGCACTACCACAAAGTTATGCGGCATATCATCATTGTTACTGAAGGTAAGTTTGATCTTGCTGCCGGCTTTAACGGTAAGCTCGCCCTTATCATACTTTAAGCCCGGTTTGGTGCCCAGTGTTATGGTTTGGTCAACAGCCGTCCATGAAGCTGGTTTAGTTTGCTGATTCTTTTTCAGGCCAGAGCCTTCAGGCGTTTTAGCAGCCGCGGCTTTAGCCGGGGTTTGGGTGGTTTTACCCATATTCATGTGGTCATGCCCTGCCATTGCCATTTTAGGCGTACGTTTAGGCACGTTCAGTTTTGCACCTTCGGGGATGTTGTTCAATGTGTAGTAGGCTACCGGGTGCAATACCTTTGCAGCGCTATCTGCCGATGTAATATCATCGCTCAGAGTGATCTCGTGAACATATTTTTCGCGAAGGCCGTCAATCACCAGGCGAACTTTTGTACCATCTGCTGATACAATAGCCGCATTTACCACATGCTGTTGCTCACGCACGGTGTTACTGCCGTATACGGGGTGGTATTTGTAAATAAAGCCGGTAATGGCGTAAGCATCCGGGTTAGCCGCCGCTTTTTTGTTAACCGGTTTGGTAAATTCGATCTCAAAACCATCAGGCATGGCCTTAACGGCTTTCATCTCAAACGGTGTACGTTTGCTCCAAACTACGCGCTCCAGGCCAAAATCCTTTTGACCTTTTGAGCCCCAGCCACGGTTGGTTTGGCCAACAAACAGTGAACCATCATTACCCCAGGCCAAACGCAATACGCCCGATTCAAAACCTTCGCGGAAGGTGAAGGCTGCGCCCTGATATTCGCCTTTTACCTGCTCCAGGTAAACGCGGTTCAGGCGGCTTTGGC
This sequence comes from Mucilaginibacter sp. FW306-07-L, assembly GCF_058782065.1. Lineage (NCBI taxonomy): Bacteria > Pseudomonadati > Bacteroidota > Sphingobacteriia > Sphingobacteriales > Sphingobacteriaceae > Mucilaginibacter > Mucilaginibacter sp. FW306-07-L. The sequence continues at coordinate 659,341 of NZ_JBYSXI010000002.1, read as the reverse complement.
CCTGGTCGCCAATAATTACCTGCCCTGCAAACGGACCAAAACGATCGTCATTTGGGATCTGTATCATTGCTGAAGTTGAGGTGCCTAAGATAGAGTGTGGCAACCAAACGGTTGGCAGCTTCATGCCCGGTACTTCCTTGGCAACTTCAAAATATGTTTTGTACGGACGGTTCGGATCGTCATCCTCAATTTTGCCCTGGTTAAAGCGAGGGTCAACACGTGAGTAAATATCCTGGGTACGTGCCTTAACCGGTGATTCCGGACGGTCAGCCCAGTTTAAACCGGCCGGGTGGCCTGCAAAATCGCCTTTGTTCAATTGCATCATGTGGCCCGAGCCTACCCAGTCGCCCTGGTTTTCAGAGTAAAAATATTTACCATCAATCAAACCCTGGCCTGCAGGTGAGCGTAAACCGGTAGCAAATGGCATCATTTTACCATCAGGCGTGATCTCCATTGTCCATGCTCTCCATGGCACATGGCTTTTACCTCGCCACCACTCAAAGCCATCAAAACCCACGTTGGCGTTAACCATAAAGTTACCGTTAGGCATAACCACCGGGCCGTAAGAGTACTCGTGGTAGTTACCGGTTAACGGCCAGGCGAATACGGTTTCGTAAACATCAGCTTTGCCGTCGCCATTTTTGTCAACCAGTTTGGTTAACTCGCCGCGTTGTACGGCATATAAGGCACCATCTTTATAGGCAAGGCCTAATAGCTCGTGCATACCGGTAGCAAACTTGCGGTAGTATGGCGTAGTGCCGTTAAGCATGTACGGGTTTTCAATAATGTAAACATCGCCACGGCGGGTTGATGCCGCCATATCGCCGTTAGGCAACAGGGCTAAACCGCCAACCTCAAGCTCAACGCCCTCAGGTATCGGCAGGGTAACAATGCGGTAAAAATCTTTTTCGGTAGCTCCCGCTTCCTTATTTTGTGCTTTAGCTGTAAACCCAACAACGGCAGTTACAGATAAAGAGAGTAATATATTTTTTAAATTAGCTTTCATTTATAGCGGTGTTTGTTGAGATTACCAGATAAGTGAGTATTTAATAGATGCGCCTTTATCCGCATCCTTTATAGGGATAAGCAACTCCTTGCCGTTACCTGCTGCGCGCAGTACGGGCTTGGTGCCTTTATCAAACTGTACGTAGTACTCATAGTTGTTAACCGCGTACATGCCGTTACCGGCCTCAACAATATCGCTGCCGGTTGCGGCGCGTAGGTAAAGCTTATCTTTAACCGGGCCACTAACCGTTACCACGCGGGTTAAGCCACGGCTATCCGCACTGGTTAGTTTATCATCTACTTTTAACTGGCTTACCTCGTATTTAAAGGTTGGGTAACCTTTGTCGTCAAGCTCATAACCGCGGCTGCGGAACGCCTGGTCGGCATTAAGTGAATCCGGCCACGCGGTGTTCTCTGCCGTTAAAACAGCTAACGATGGTGCATCAGTTAAAGGTAGTTTGCTGCCTATAACGGTAGTATTACCATCACCACGGAACAGCCACATTGGCGTACCATCAACAAAGCCGCCTTTCCATACCTGGAATAAAGCACCTGTACCTAAATCGTAAGAGTAGCTGATGTTGCCCGGGTAGCCTACGTTAATAGCATGGGTAACGCGTTTTTTATCGTTAATATCAACAAAGCTGCGCAGTAATACAGGCTCATCGGTTACGGTAACAAATACTTGTTTTTCGCTAAAGCTGCGGTCTGAGCCATCGGTTGCTTTTGTATCAACCTTATTGCTGTACTTGATGTTCCGGAAAGCCACAGCACCGTGGTCGCCTTGCAGGCGGATAGGGCCGGTAGCAGCCTCATTGGCAAATGCCGAGCCGCGTGTAGGTGCCTGTAATTCGGCATTCTCAATAATGGTTGCGCCATTAAGCACAATTTTTACAATACGTGCGTTGGCTGTTTTTTTGCCCGATGCATCAAATTTAGGTGCCTGGAAAACAATGCGGATGTTTTGCCAAAGCCCCGGCGCGCGGCTTACGTTAATACGTGGTACCACACCCTCGTAAGCGAACTGCCCTTGCGGACGGCTTTCATCCCAGCGCGGGTAAACAGCGCCCAGATCCTGGTAGGTCAGTTTATCTTTACCCCAGGCATCGCTCAGTTGAATTTCGTAACGGCCTTGCAGATAAATGCCCGAGTTTGAGCCTTTAGGCATCAAAAAATCAGCGCTCAGGTCAATATCGCCATGTTCCATGTTGGTAAACAGGTCTTCATTTTTGCCCTTGCCGGGGATGGTTACCAGTATGCCCTGGCCATCTTTTTTTTCAAGGTACTCTTCTTTGTTAAAATCGCTTTTTACCGAACCGGCAACAGACCAGTTGGCTGATGGCTTTTTAAAAGCCGATAGATCACTCAGAGGTACCTGTGTATCCTGCGCGGCAACACCAAACGGTAAAGCAGCGGCTGACAGGAACAACAGGGATGTTGTTTTTAGTAAAAGGTTTTTTCTCATAATAATTGTTATATCGAGGTGGGCTAATATAGGAAATTTGATCATACCTGAGCGCCTTGATTGCCATGTTTTATAAAAAACTGAAACGATTAAGCAAATTGTTACAATACAAGCCTGATTGTTTATATTTTAGTAACATACCCGCTTTTTACGACCACTGATATAAGCCATTAACAATATTAAATTAATGCTGAGATTATAAGTTGCTCATAGTTTTGGGTATGATATACCGCAAAAGGATAAAGGTTGTATTCTTCTCGGAGATACTGGATAAAGATCATGATGGCGCGGTGCGTACCATGTACCAGCTCATCAGTCGTATTGATGCCGAAATTTTTGAATACCTTTTTATTTGCGGTACCGGGCCTGATGTATTGCACGGTTTTGAATGTGTAAAGGTACCCGCCTTTACGGTGCCGGTTAACCGCAGTTATAAGCTGGCACTGCCCGGCCTGGTACAAAGCAGCCTGAAGGAAAAGCTCAAAACCTTTGATGCTGATGTGGTACATATAGCCACTCCCTCGCTTTTAGGCGAGTTCGCCCTGAAGTATGCCCGGCAGGAGCGTTTGCCGGTGATCACTATATATCATACACACTTTGTATCGTACATTGATTATTACTTTAAGCATGCCCCTTTCCTGATCGATTTTATAAGATCGCGCGTTACGGAGAGCCAGCGGAACTTTTACAACGGCTGCGACATGATCTACATGCCGTCCGAAGGTATAAGTAAATGGCTTGCGGGGGTAGGCGTAAAGCCTGATAAAATAAAAAGCTGGAAGCGGGGCATTGATACCGGCCTGTTTTCGCCTTCAAAGCGAGATGCAGCATGGTTGCGAAACCTAACGGGCAATAGTGCCCCCGTAATATTATTTGCCAGCCGCCTGGTTTGGGAAAAAAACCTGGAAACCCTGTTTGATATATATGACGGTTTAAAAACCGCCGGCACACCATTCAACCTGGTTGTAGCAGGCGATGGTAAAGAAAAGGCAAGCTGCGAAGAGCGTATGCCTGATGCTGTTTTTACCGGTAGGGTAGATCATGAAACGCTTTCGGTGCTGTACGCCTCGGCAGATGTGTTCGTGTTTCCATCCGTGTCCGAAGCTTACGGCAACGTGGTTTTAGAAGCCATGGCATCAGGCCTGCCTTGTGTAATTGCCGATGGCGGCGGCTCTGCCGATTTTATTTCGCAGGGCATGAACGGCTTTAAGTGCAGTCCTTATAATGCTGCTCAATTCATCAATAAAATAATGCTGTTACTTAATAATGATGCTTTGCGGCAAAGCGTGGCAGCGGCAGGGTTAAAGTATAGCAGTACGTTTAATTGGGATGAGCTTGCCGCTATATATTTTAATGACGTTAACCAACTGGCCAAACAAAACCATGGCCAACTGCTGCCTGCTGAATGAAGTATCTGAAAATATTAATTATTGTTACGATACTCATCTGCGCCTGGCTATTTCTTCGCCATACGGATTTTAGCAAAGTAGGCCGCTCCATGCAACAAGTAGGCCTTCATTTTATAGGGCTGTTGCTGGCCAGCGCCTGCTCATATATTTGCGGTACCATTGCCTGGCGGTATTGTATGGGCGCTGATGGCGGGCGGATAACACTCGCCCGGTTATTTTGGGTGCGCCATACCGGCGAAACGATAGGCATTATCAACCCGACCAGCATTGTAGCTGGTGAGGCCTTAAAGATCTACCTGCTTCGCAATTACGCTATTGAAAAACAGGTTATTGTTACTTCGGTACTGCTTTCGCGGGTGTTAATGATGGCTACGCAGTTGCTGTCATTGCTTATCATCACCATATTGGCATTTGTGTTTGTGCCCGCGCTGCATTTTTCGTTCAGTGTTATGGTAAAGGTGCTTAGCATAGTTGCCGGTATGGGTATAGTAATATACCTATTGATACTGATTTTAAAGGGGCTTGGCAAAACACGTTTGGGCAGTTGGTTTTTAAAGCGTACCGAAAGCATACGTGTTAAGGTAAATGATGCAGCTATGGCGCTCCGCGTGTTTTATCGTACCAACAAAAAGCACCTGCTGATAGCCTCAGGCTTTTTTATGCTGCACTGGGTATTGGGTTCGCTCGAACTGTATATTATACTCTACCTGTTGGGCACGGGCGCGGGTTTTATACCTGCCATGTTTGTTGATATGAGTGTGATCATTTTTAAATCCGCCGGGGCGTTTGTACCCGCCCAGTTAGGGGTTGAAGAATACGGCAACAAACTGATGCTGGCCGCCATTGGCCTAACCGCTACCGAAACCTGGGTAACCGCCTCGCTGCTGCGGCGTGCCCGCCAGTTATTCTGGATAGTGCTGGGCCTGGCAACTTATTTTTTTATTGACAGAAAACAAACGGCAACATCTTACCAAAATGGAAATACTGTTTGTTAGCCATAAACACCCGCCTGCTACAGGGGGGATGGAAAAGCAAAGCTATGAGATGATACAGGGCATGAAAAAGCATACCCGCATACATGCCATAGTGTACAAAGCAGGCACCAGCAAGCTGCGCTTTTTTATGTCGCTCAACCGGCGTATCATTGATATATGCCGCAAATATCCTGGTATCAATATTATACATTATAATGATGGGCTGATGGCGGCTATATGTATGCGGCATAAGGGGTATGAGCACCTTAAACGTACCGTAACGCTACACGGGTTGGATGTGGTTTTCCCTAACCATGCCTATCGCCGCGCCGTATTGCCCGAGTACAAAAATTTTGATAAGGTATTTGCAATAAGTAATGCCACGGCGGGCGCTTGCACTAAATACGGCATACCGGCTAATAAGATACAGGTGATCAGTAACGGGGTAGATGCCTCCATAGCCGATTGCCTGCAGCAGCCGGCACTGCTTAATGAAATTGCCGCCCAGCACGGCCTCGACCTGAAGAATAAAAAAATATTGATTTGCATGGGGCGTGCGGTAAAGCGTAAGGGTTTTGCCTGGCTTATAAAGCATGTAATGCCCGCACTGAGCGATGATTTTATGCTGCTGATTATCGGGCCGTTTAAACCTCGCGCCCCGCTGGCCGACAAAGTGATACGCACGCTGCCCCCTAAAACGCGCAGGCAGGTAACTTCGCTGTTAGGCTGGCCTACGGATGAGGAGGAGATCCGCAGGTTGCTGCAAAAATCGGGTACGGCAAACCGGGTTAAGCATCTGGGCCGCTTGCCTTTTGAGGATATACTGCAATTGCTGATGGCTGCCGAAGCGTTCATAATGCCTAACATTCGCGTGGCGGGCGATCTGGAAGGATTTGGTCTGGTATGCCTGGAGGCTTGCTTGTGCGGCACCAAGGTATTTGCATCCAGTATTGAGGGAATAAAGGATGTAATAGCCGACGGTAAAAATGGTTATTTATTGCCCACCGCCAATACATCGGCCTGGATAGAGGCTTTGAATAAACTGGCTACAGAGCCGGATCGTTACCGGCTAAAGCCAGAGCAGATAAAGGCATACACGATGGAGCACTTCGGTTGGGATAAAATGGTAAAGGAATATCTGAAATGTTTTGAGGAACTTACAATGATGCAACCCGCGCCTTTTTTGTAAGATTGATATTTTCATTGCCTGATGTATTGGTGATAAGGAATTTACGTAACATCGCCAGCTCGTCGGTATTGATCAGGTCTACCCCGCAGTTTAATAGCTGCTTCCAAACGCACTCCTTTTCGGGCGAGGCCCAGAGGCGTACCTTTTTACCCATACTATGCGCTTTAGTTACATAGCTGCATAACAGTTTTCGCTCCTTATCGGGCATGGTGCCGCTGCCATCCCAGTTTAGTAAGGAGCTGTATTTGCAGCTTGCCATCTGGTACACGTGAGCGTTACTTTTGTCTTTACCCACATCGCGCAGGTCTTCATCAATAAAGGCCAGCCGCTGCTTTTCGTTTTTTATGGATTGGTAGGGTTTATTGCCCGATAGTACGATGGTTACCAGCCGCTGGTGTACCTTGCCATTTTCATAGCTTGATAGTATGTGCCTGTACTTTTTCAATAGTGGTTTTAACGCGCGGTAAGTGTCATCAGCATCGGTCTTGATATCGATCATCAGCGTAATAGGGGTATCATAGCCTTTAAAAACGCTTCCTTGTTTTTTAATGCGGTCGGCCAGGGGTTTCAGGTATAGTTTTTCAAGCGTACGGTTACCCTGAAAAAAGGGGAAGAAGTGGGCTACAACCATTTCGCCGTTAATGTAAAATATATCAGCCTCAATGTGGGTGTAGCCATTGTCCAGCGCGTCAAACAAGGGGCGTTTGTGCCAGTAATCGTTATGGGCGAAGCCGTTTTGCAGGGGGATGTTTTGTGCCAGGCAGGGCAGGCAGCCGCTAATGAGAAGTAGGAGGATCGCGGCCCTAAGGAATTTTACTATCAATTTTGCCGTTCGCATATTTAAGTTAAATTTCTTATTTCAAAGGTCGGTTAAGGGTATGTGCAAATCATAAAATAAAGGTTAAGTAAACTCTAAATCAGTAGGTTTCAGATTAATTTATTGTAATTGATGGCTAAATGCATCATCGGTACTATGAACTTATTTGCCGAACCGGTGTTTACTTATTTTATTTGGATAATGCTTAGACAACTTGCCAGCAAACAGGAAAACAATTTTGAGTGGATCGATATTTACGAGCCGCAGCATGACGAAATCCATGCGACCGCCGAAAAGTATAACCTGCACGAAGAACTGTTAGATGATAGTTTGCAACCCGACCACCTGCCCAAATATGAGCAGATGGAAAATTACGCCTTCATTATATTCAGGATACATACGGATAGCCGGGTGAGCGAGGCTGATACCGTGCAGCAGCTTACGCATAAAATAGCCATATTTTACGCTAAGGATTTTGTGGTTACGATTCATCGTAAATCGCACAAATTGATTGATACCCTGGGCGAAGAAGTAAAGAAGGGTAAATGCAGCAGCACCTACCACCTGTTAAACAACATTATAAAGGCCTGTTTGCTTACGTATGATGAACCCTCAAACCATTTGTCGCGTAGCCTGGAATATTACGAGGAACAGATATTTTTACGAACCCGCAAAGCGCCGCTTTTAAAAGGGATGTACTTTTTAAAACGCAAGGCCGACCTGGTAAGGCGGATGCTTATGCTGTCGTACGATATAATTGATAACATTGATGCCGAGCAAGGTGATGTAAACACGCGCGACACACGCGACCTGTATGTGCGCCTGCAAAGTATTTATGATGCCTTGTCCGAAAATATAAACCATCTTCTTAACCTGTACTTTAACGTATCCGCGCAGCGAACTAACGAAACCGTACGTATACTCACAGTATTTTCGGTGTTTTTTATGCCGCTTACCTTTATAGTAGGCATTTACGGAATGAACTTTGATTTTATGCCCGAATTACGCGCGCACTATGGCTACCCGGTTGTGCTCGGCGTAATGGTAATGATCACGCTGCTTATTTATTTTTGGTTCAGGCGCAAGGGCTGGTTGTAGGTAAAATTCCTTTTCACTCCCTCTCCCTTGAAGAGGGCAGGAATGACTTTGAAGAGGGCAGGTGATAGTTACAGCGCCAAACTCATTTGTAAGGTTTGCGGCACCGTATTAAAACATGGCTTTTGCCCATTTACATGGTAAAGCGCTGTTTCGGCATAGCGTGAGGCTACGGCTACGTGCACATCACCGGCGTGCTGGTTAAAAAGCTCCAGTGCCAGATCGGGGCAATTATTATCTTTTGAAAGATGCGATAATAAAAGGTGCGACATGAACGCCGGCCGGTGCTCAATAAATAGCTGCAGCGCCTGTGTGTTGGATAAATGCCCTTTGCCGCCACGAATGCGCCGTTTTAAAAAGTAAGGATATCGGCCGCCATCCAGCATCTGCTCATCGTAATTAGCTTCTAAAAAGGCTGCATGGCAAAGTTTAAAATATCTGGTCAGATTGTTACATACAGCGCCGAGATCGGTAAACACGCCTATGGTGATGCTGTCATCGGCCACAATAAAACTGTACGGATCGGCAGCATCATGCAACTTGTTAAATGCGGTTACCGTTAAGCTGCCAATGGTTACAGGGGTATGCTCTGTGAAGTTTACCACACAGTCAAGCATCAACCGGCCATGCAGCATGGTGCCGGGCGTAATGTATACAGGTATACCATACTTACGGCAAAGCACGCTAAGTCCGCTGATATGGTCGCTGTGCTCATGCGAGATAAAGATGGCTTTTACCTTGCTGATATGCAGCCCCAAACGGACCATGCGGCGCTCCACCTCCCGGCAGGAAATACCCACATCGATCAATACGGCATCATCATTATTACCAACGTAATAACAGTTGCCGTTACTGCCCGAATTTAGTGCTGCAATGTATAATGACATCGCGACAAAAATACCGGTTAGTTTTTTATAATGATAATTTTTTTAGCAAAAGTTATGCTTTTTTGCTATAAGGCTTTTTGCCCGGTTCAAAGCTTTCTTCATTTTCTTTCAGGCGGATAGTCACGATTTGTTTAACCACATCAGCCGGTAAACCTTGGCTGGCTTTGAATTGAATGGTATTACCATTTATTTTACAATCAGGCAGTTGATCCTTAAATTGATCTATTACCGCTTTGCTTACGCCGTAAAAGCCGCAATGATTTTTAAACGCGGCAAAATGCACCAGCATACCTTTATATTTAAAGGTAGGTATCTGGTAGCTGATGCATTCTTCGGCTTGCGGTGCCGCCTCGCGCACGGCTGCCCTAACGGCGGTTAACGCGCTTTTGGCGGGCTCGGCAAGCATGGTCAGGTACTCGTCTACCGTTTTGGGCACATAGGGCTTTTCCTTGCTGTTCATTATTAACCGGCGTAAGCCTTTTCCAGTTCGGCAATATCAATCTTGATCATACTCATCATGGCTTGCGCTACGCGCCGGGCTTTAGCCGGGTCTTTATCCTGCATCAGCTCGATCAGCCGGGTAGGGGTTACCTGCCATGATACGCCGAACTTATCCTTCAGCCATCCACAAGCGGATTCGGTGCCGCCATCGCCAATAAAAGTGTTCCAGTAATAGTCTACCTCTTCCTGGTCTTTACATTTTATTACGAATGATATGGCTTCATCAAACTTAAATTGCGGGCCGCCGTTCATGGCGGCAAACTCCACGCCGTTGAGTTCAAAGTAAGCCACCAGCACTGAGCCGGATGCGCCGGGCATGCCCTCTGTCGCGCGCATAATGCTAATCGGCTTTGAATCTTTAAATACGCTCAGGTAGTAGTTCATGGCTTCTTCGGCGTTATTATCAAACCAAAGAAAAGGGGCGATCTTTTGCATAAAAGTTGTTTTTATTGGTTAAAGGAGATTATTTATACAAACATACCGGGTCTGTTGTTGAGCCGTGCTGTGCAAAAAAGACAGATTAAGGGGTCAAGCGCGACAACTCATCGAAAAGGAAAACCCACCCCAACCCTCCCAAAGGAAAAACCTCACCCCAACCCTCTTCAAGGAGAGGGAGTAAAAGAAAAAATAAAGTCCTACCCCTCGGGGAGGATTTAGGAGGGGTGCATTTCCAAACTTTTACTAAATTAGGCTCTCGTTAATCTGATACTATGAGCACAAAAAGCAGGCGGAATTTTATAGCAACCACAGCAGTTATGGCAGCAGCAACAGCAGCATCGGCGGTGCCTATGGCATCGGCAAAAAGCAAGTACCCAATTGTACACCATGTGTTTTTCTGGCTTAAAAACCCGGGCTCGGTTGAGGACAGGGATAAACTGGTAGCCGGTGTTAAAGCATTATCAAAAATTGAAACCATTAAGCAGATGCATGTTGGCATAGTGGCCAGTACTGAAAAGCGCGATGTGGTTGACAATAGCTGGGGCGTGTCGGAATTGATGTTCTTTGCTGACCTTGAAGGACAAAAAACATATCAGGATCACCCCATTCACCAGGAATTTATCAAAAACCACAGCCATTTGTGGGAAAAGGTTATTGTGTATGATGCGGTAGAAGCATAGTTAATACTTTGTTATCAATTAAGTTACATATTAATAAAGTTACATACTCCACTCGCCCCCCGGTATTAAAAAAGGCACTTTTGCAGCATGAGAATGTTGATAAAGGCGATTGTGGGTGTATTGTTATTAACGGCTACCAATTTATATGCACAGCAAACAGGCACCGTTACCGGTACGCTTACTGATGCTGAAACCAATAAACCGGTTGAATTTGCAACCGTAGGAATTTTTGATAAAGCGACCAATCAACCCGTAAAGGGTGTACAAACCGGGCTTGACGGTAAGTTTGTCATTAATGGTTTGGCCGATGGCAGTTACCAGGTGCGCATTACTTTTGTAAGCTATACCAGCTTTACCAAGGATAGCATAAACATAAACGCTACACAAAAAGCGTATAACCTGGGTACTATAAAGTTAGCCCGTGCCACCAGCGTACTTAAAGAGGTGGTGGTAAAGGCGCAACCCAATACCATACAGCTTGGGGTTGATAAAAAAACCTTTAGTGTTGACCAAAGCCTGGTAAGCCAGGGCGGTTCGGCTACGGATCTTCTGAGCAATGTGCCCTCGGTACAGGTAGATGTGGATGGCAACGTGAACCTGCGCGGCTCAAGCAACGTGCGGGTGCTGATCAACGGCAAGCAATCTGCGCTGACAGGCGGCAGCGTGAGCGATATTTTGCAATCGTTACCGGCCAGTTCTATCGAAAATATTGAGGTAATTACCAATCCATCCTCAAAGTATGATCCTGAAGGGCAATCGGGTATTATCAACATCATCCTTAAAAAGAACGCCCGCGTTGGCTTTAACGGGCAGGCCGCTTTTACAGCCGGTAATTATGATACCTATAATGGCAACCTTAACCTGGGTTATCAAACCGAAAAATTTAACCTGTATACTAACTACAGCTATCGTCATGGTAAAAGGGTTGGTAATGGCTTTACCAACAGGCAAACTTATATTGGTGCCGATACCTTGTTTCAAAACCAGGTGCAGGATCAAAGCTTTGTATTTGATTCGCATAACATACGGGCGGGTATTGATTGGAACGCGGCCGACAAAACGACCATCAGCCTATCGGGCAATGTAAACACCCGTAAACGTGACCGTTATCAAACCGGCTCAACCGATCTGTTCGGGCAATCGCGTGTGCTTACCCAGCAAACCGTGCAGGATAACGTAAGCAATGGCAGCGGTACCAATTTTGATCTCAACCTTGACCTCGATCAAAAATTTAAGCGCAAGGGCGAGCAGTTAACCGCTAACTTGGGCTACTCGCGGGGCGATGAGGATAATTACGATTACCTTAATACGGCGTACCGGTATTACGAGCCGGTATCAGCAAACAACTTTTTGCAGAACAACTATAATAAGGAAAAAGAGAATAACTGGAACATCCAAGCCGATTATGTATTGCCATTTGCTGATAACAAAGGCAGATTTGAAGCAGGTTACCGCAGTACCATCGCCAAAAACGATAATGATTATCTGGTTGATACCGCCTTTACGCAAGGCATGTTTCAGCGGGATTTGAGCCAGACCAACCGTTTTTTATATAACGAATATATCCATGCCGTTTATGCCAACTACCAGCGCCAGTTTGGTAAATTTGGCATACAGGCCGGTGTTAGGCTGGAGGATGCAAACATCCGCACCTCGCTTATTGACAGTGCCAGCACCGTACGTAATAACCAGGATTATTTCAGGGTTTACCCAAGCATCTTCCTTAGCCAAAAACTGAGTGACGCGCAAACCTTGCAGTTAAGCTATACCCGCCGGGTAAGCCGCCCGAGGGAAAGGCAGTTATCGCCGTTTTTAGACAGGAGCGATCCATTAAACTATCAGCAGGGTAACCCGTTGTTAAGGCCGGAGGATACCCACTCATTCGAGTTAAGTTATATTAACTACTGGAAGGCGCTTACGCTTACATCATCATTATACTATCGGCTTACTAACGAGAATTTTCAACGTATAAGCGTTGGGTTAGATAGCAGCCGTACCCTTACCCGGTTTGAGAATGTTAACAGCGCGCGCAACGCCGGTTATGAGCTGATAGCCAAATGGAGTTTTTCACAGGCCTTTGATGTTACCGGAAACGTGAACGTGTACTACCGCCAAATTGATGGTGATGTTGACCTGGGTTTGCGCGAAACATCAGGCTATGCCTGGAATGCCAACATAACCGGTAACCTGAAACCCGTTAAAAAACTGGGCATACAGTTAAGGTATGATTACCAGGGCCCGCAGGTTATAGCCCAGGGTAAAATGAAAGCCATGTACGGAATGGATGCCGGCGTTAAATATGATATTACCGACAAGCTGAACATTAGCGGCAACGTGCGCGATGTATTCAACACCCGCCGTTTTCGCTCGGAGATATTGAATACCGCAGGCCCCTATCCTTATTACCAGGATGCTTCAAGGCGTTTTTCTATGCGGGTGATATCTTTTTCGATAGGCTACCGCTTTGGCTCAACGGGACGTAAGAGTGAGAACAAAAAAGACGAAAATAAGCAGCAAAACCAAGGGGATGTACAGCCGGATGAAGGTATGAGGTAATACCTCACCCCAACCCTCTCCTTTAGGAGAGAGAGTGAAAAGAAATCTATTATTTTTTGTCATTTCGACGTAGGAGAATCTGTCGCTTGCTAATGGACACGTGCAGATTTCTCCTTCGTCGAAATGACAAGAAGGGTGTAAAAAGCAAACGTACGAACCCTAAATAACCTATCACCCCCGGCATCAGTAATGCCCGGAGTAGCACAAGCCTAGCCAAAGCACAACCTTTCACCGGGCAGGACGTAGCCGGCAGTTTTTCTTTGGTTACTTTCTTTTTTCTGCACAAAAGAAAGTGACATCTACTAACGCCCGGGTGAGCAAATCCCAATGCTCATTAGCAGTGGCATTGCTTTTATTAAGGAGAGTGCTTTGATTGAAACGTCAGTCTGCTCTTGGGCGCAGGGCCCAGTTAATTCCCTTGGTGCGAAAGTAACCAAACATCAAGGCAGAAAAACCCTTCATCCGCACATGGCCATACTCCCCGGCCCGGTTTTCTGCCAGGCCCACGCTCGTTTAACCCCTCCTAAATCCTCTCCGAGAGGGAGGACTTTAGATAAAAAGACTTGTTATTTCAAACGAGGTACGAGTAGAAATTTGTCGTTTAGCTATAAATGCAGACAGATTTCTCGCTGACGCTTCGAAATGAACAGAAAACTTTAAGCGCTCTCCTGTAACAACTCCTTTACAAAGTAATTTTAGCTAAATTTTGTAATATTATGCCTTCCCTTGCAAGTGTACGGCAGCAACCGGCCTTGTATAACTTACAGTTGATTAAATACTAAAAAATGACCAGACCTCTTAAAAGCTTATTGCTTGCAGCGTCGGTATTGGCGGCATCGCTTACCGCTAATGCACAACAGGCGCAGCCCAAACTCATTGAAAAGGTAACCCGTAAAGGTACCGAATTGGTGATCCCTTATGAAAAATATGTGTTGCCTAACGGTTTAACCGTGGTTTTAACCGAAGATCATTCAGACCCTATCGTACACGTTGACGTTACCTATCACGTAGGTTCAGCGCGTGAGGAGATCGGTAAATCAGGCTTCGCGCACTTTTTTGAGCACATGATGTTCCAGGGGTCAGACCATGTGGCCAATGGCGATCACTTCAAGATCATCACCGCGGCGGGTGGTACCCTTAACGGTTCAACCAACCGCGACCGTACCAATTATTACGAAACCGTTCCCGCCAATCAGCTCGAAAAAATGCTTTGGCTGGAGTCAGACCGTATGGGCTTTTTGCTTGATGCTGTTACCCAGCAAAAATTCGAGGTTCAGCGTGCTACTGTGAAAAACGAACGCGGGCAAAATTATGATAACCGCCCCTATGGTTTAGTTGGCGAGTACTCCTCAAAAGCGTTATACCCTTACGGGCATCCGTACTCCTGGTTAACCATTGGTTATATAGAGGAGTTGAACGCGGTAAGCCTTAATGACCTTAAAAACTTCTTTTTGCGCTGGTACGGGCCAAACAACGCTACCATTACCATTGGCGGCGATATTAACCCGAAACAAACTTTGGCTTGGGTAAGCAAATATTTTGGCAGCATCCCTAAAGGGCCGGATGTTAAAAATGTAAGCATGGCGGCACCGGTATTAAAGGCTGATCGTTATCTATCTTATACAGATAATTATGCCAAACTGCCTTTACTGTCCATAAGCTATCCGGGTGTAAAAATGTACGCTAAGGATATGTCGGCGCTTGATGTATTATCATCCATTATTGGCCAGGGTAAAAACTCTATATTTTATAAAAACTTTATAAAAACCCGCAAGGCCGCGCAGGCTTACATGGGCTCGTCAAATACCGAACTCGCGGGCGAAGTGAGCATCCGTATCATCCCGTTCCCGGGGCAATCATTAGCTGATATGAAAAAGCTGGTTGATTCGTCATTGATCGAGTTTGAGAAAAAAGGCGTTAGCGACGATGATTTGACCCGCTTTAAGGCTACTGCCGAGGCTAACTACATCAATGGCCTGCAAAGTATCAGCGGTAAAGTGTCTGAACTGGCAGCCGCGCAAACCTTTACGGGTAACCCCAACCAGATCGGCCGTGAACTGAACGATATCCGCTCGGTAACCAAGGCTGATGTTATGCGGGTGTATAACCAGTATGTTAAAGGCAAACCGGCGGTTATATTAAGCGTATTGCCTAAAGGCGGCACCCTGCAGCCGGTAGCTGCTGATAACTTTACAATTGATAAATCAGGTTATAAAGCACCGGACTATGGTTATAACGGCCTGAAGTATGCCAAGGCTAAAGATAATTTTGACCGTACTAAGGTTCCCGGTACCGGCGCTAACCCGGCTATCAAAGTTCCGGCTATATGGACGGCTAAAACCGCTAACGGTATCAGCATGGTAGGTACCGATACCAAGGAGATCCCGACGGTAACCATATCATTATCTATTGATGGCGGTGGTTTGTGGGCCATTAACAATCCGCAAAAGGCGGGTGTGGCCAACCTGGTTGCCCGTATGCTGAATGAGGATACCAAGAATTACACTGCCGAGCAATATAATGCCGAACTGGAAAAACTGGGCAGCGATATCAGTGCTTACGCCAGTAATGATGACATTAGCATAGAGATATCATCGCTTACCAAAAATCTGGATAAAACCGTTGCCCTGTTACAGGAAAAACTGTTCAACCCTAAGTTTACCCAGGAAGCGCTTGACCGTAACAAAACGCAGATAATGGAAGGCTTTAAACAAGCCAAAACCCAACCTGCCGGTGTGGCATCAAGCGTATATAATAAAATTCTGTATGGAGTTGATAACGTGCGAACCTTCTCAACCATGGGTAACGAGCAAACCGTGCCGGGCATTACCCTGCAGGATGTTAAGGATTATTACGATAGCTACTTCGTGCCGTCATTAACTAAAGTAGTTGTGGTAGGCGATATTAACGAAGCCGCGGTTAAAACCAAGCTGGCTTTCCTGAATACCTGGAAAGACAAAAAGGTTGAACTGCCAAAACCTGCTGAAGGTAAATCATTTGATAAAACTACCCTTTACCTGGTTGATGTACCTAATGCCGCGCAATCAGAGATCCGTGTTGGTTACCTGAGCGGCCTTAACTACGATGCTACCGGCGATTATTACAAACTGGGTATAGCCAACTACATTTTAGGCGGCGCGTTCAACAGCCGTATTAACATGAACCTACGCGAAAACAAGGGCTGGACCTACGGTGCGCGTTCAGGCTTTGCCTCAGGCAAGTTTGGCGGCAACTTTACAGCAAGTGCAGGCGTTCGCGCTTCATCAACCGATAGCGCGGTAGTGGAGTTTATCAAGGAGATAAAAAACTACAATGCTACCGGTATAACTAATGATGAGTTGGTGTTCACAAAGCAATCTATCGGTCAGAGCGATGCCCGCAAGTATGAAACCAACGGACAAAAAGCCAACTTCCTGTCTTACCTGTTGGAGTATGACCTGAAACCAACTTATGTTGATGATCAGAACAAGATTTTATCCACCATCAGCAATAATGAGATCAATCAGTTGGCTAAAAAGTATCTGAATACCGATAAAATGGTGATACTGGTTGTTGGTGATAAAGCCAAAGTTTTACCCGGTCTGCAAAAATTAGGCTACCCTATTGTGGAGCTTGATGCCGACGGAAAAACGCTGTAATATATTTTAACTTCATAGTAAAACCCCTCAGGCATTGAGGGGTTTTTTGTTTATAGCCATAACCAAAATATGATGCAGGTAAAAAATTTCAGGATGCTGTTTTGTTTAGTTTCGCTGTTAATTATGCAGGTGGCATGTTCGCAGCCGGTTAGCACGCCTGTTAAAATTAACGGCAAGCTGAGCGTGCAAAACGGGCTGGTAGTTAACGGGCAGGGTAAACCGCCCAGGCTAAGGGGTATCAGCATGTCGTGGAGTGTGTGGCAGGGGCAAAAGTATTACAACCCCGAAGTGATCAGGTGGCTCTGCACCGATTTTAAGGCATCGGTTATCAGGGTATCAATGGGGGTAGAGCCCAAAGGTGGTTATCTGCAGGATTCTTCCCGGCAGGTACGCTTAATAACCACGGTTATTGATGAAGCCATTACAATGGGGGCGTATGTGATCATAGACTGGCACGATCATCATGCTAATAAAAATATAGAAAAGGCAAAGCAGTTTTTTGCCATAATGGCGCAAAGGTACAAGGGTACCCCCAATATATTATATGAGGTATGGAATGAGCCTGAGCGGGTAAGCTGGCCTGTAGTGAAAAACTACGCTACCGAAATTATTAAAACCATACGCCGGTTTGATGCTGATAACCTGATAATTGTGGGCAGCCCGCAGTGGGATCAGGATGTGGATATAGCATCCAACGACCCTGTTTCAGGGTTTAAAAACATTGCTTACTCCTTTCATTTTTATGCTTCTGACCCGTATCATCAACAAAAATTACGTAATAAAGCTAACATTGCCATAAAAAATAAGCTGCCGCTTTTTGTAACCGAATGGGGTGTTGGGGAGGCTGATGGCAATGGGGTGTTTGATAAAGCAAAAACGGAAGTTTGGTTAAAGTGGATGGAAGATAATCAGCTAAGCTGGGCCAACTGGAATGTAACCGATAAGAAGGAAACCACCGCCTTGCTTAAACCCGGAGCTTCAACATCAGCGGGTTGGGCAGTGCAGGACCTTACACCGGCAGGTATTTACATACGTGCCAGGCTACGGGAATTGAATAAGTAAGTTAATATTGACTCATTATCATTTTATGATTAAACTGATGTCAATTTTTGAAATACGATATAATTAACCAAAACTAATTGCCAACTTGTGTGGTAGTGTATTTAAGCTGATTACCACATGAAGATAGTTATCATAGGCGGAGGGTTTGCCGGTTTAAAACTGGCCCGTGAATTAAATAACAAAAAGGGGTTTGAAATTATGTTGCTTGATAAGGTGACTTTCCACCAGTTTCAGCCGCTATTTTACCAGGTTGCTACAGCCAGCCTGGAGGCCAGCAACATCTCATTTCCATTACGCAAGGTTTTTCACAACAGCAAAAATGTACGCATCCGTTTTGCCGAGGTTGAAGAGATAAAGCCTGAAATTAATACCGTAGTTACTGATATTTGCAATTTTGAGTATGACCTGCTGGTGCTGGCCACGGGTACGCAAACCAATTTTTTCGGTAATCAGCAAATACAATCGCATGCCTTCCCCATGAAAACCACTTTTGAGGCGTTAAGGCTGATGAACCGCATTATCAATAATTTTGAGGACGCGCTTGAAACCGCTGATGAAGCTGAAAAAAGCCGTGTAATGAGCATTGCCATTGTTGGCGCGGGGCCAACGGGAGTAGAGCTTGCCGGGGCATTGGCCGAAATGCGCAAGAATATATTGCCTAAGGATTACCCGGAGCTGAACTGGGATTTGATGCACATCTATCTTATTGATCATAATAAGAACCCGCTATCAAACATGAGCGAAAAATCAAGCAACGAGGCCAGGCAGTACTTGCAGGATATGGGCATTATACTCAAGCTTGGTGCCGGTGTTGAACATTTTGACGGGGAGCAGATCATTGAAGATAATGGAGAGATCATCAATGTAAAAACAGTGATTTGGGCTGCCGGCGTTCGCGGTAACCTGCCTGAGGGTATTCCGCCGGAGAATGTAGCCCGCGGTAACCGTGTTAAGGTTGACCGGTTTAATAAAGTTATAGGTTCGGGTAATATTTATGCCATAGGCGACATTGCTTATATGGAAACCGATCTGTACCCTAACGGGCATCCCCAACTGGCCAGCGTAGCCGGAGATCAGGGTGAGCATTTGGGTAAAAACCTGATCAGGATAGCTGCCGGAGATCCGCCTTTGCCTTATGAGTTTGATAATAAGGGCGTGATGGCTACCATAGGCAAACGTAAGGCGGTAGTCGATCTGGAAAAGCCTAAAATTCACTTCAAAGGCCGTATCGCCTGGTTGATATGGATGTTTTTACATTTGATGCTGATTTTGGGCATCAAAAATAAATTGCAGATATTCATCAACTGGGCTTATAAATATTTTACATCCGACCAAAGCCTGCGCCTGGCGCAACGCATACGGGGCAAGGGAGAGGAATTGCAAATTTTCAGGCCACCCAATCACGCTTCAATTGATAAAGTATAATGGAATTAGGTATC
Source organism: Mucilaginibacter sp. FW306-07-L (assembly GCF_058782065.1). Classification (NCBI taxonomy): domain Bacteria; kingdom Pseudomonadati; phylum Bacteroidota; class Sphingobacteriia; order Sphingobacteriales; family Sphingobacteriaceae; genus Mucilaginibacter; species Mucilaginibacter sp. FW306-07-L. Next base: position 640,186 of record NZ_JBYSXI010000002.1, on the reverse strand, counting down.
AGCACCTTTGGCGAAGTTACGCCCGATAATAAAGCCGGCGGCGCGGTAAACGCGCACCTGCGTGTACAGCAATTGCTGGAAGAAGTTAAACTGGCCGATGAGGTCGGTCTGGATGTATTCGCTTTTGGGGAGCATCACCGGCCTGATTTTGTAATATCGGCCCCGGAAGTGTTTATGGCTGCCGCGGCATCAGTTACTAAAAATATAAAGCTCACCAGTTCGGTAACGGTACTCAGTTCAGCCGACCCGGTGCGTACATTTCAAAATTTCGCGACGGTTGATCTGCTATCGGGCGGCAGGGCCGAAATTATTGCCGGCCGCGGCTCGTTCATCGAGTCGTTCCCGCTGTTTGGGTTTGACCTGGATGATTATAGCGAACTGTTTAGTGAGAAGCTGGAAATGCTCCTCAAAATAAATGACAATGAAAATTTAAACTGGGAAGGCAAATTTCGTGCACCTGTAAAAAATCAGGGTGTATACCCGCGTCCCTTGCAGCAGAAGCTGCCCGTATGGATAGGGGTGGGTGGTACACCGGCTTCCGCAAAACGCGCCGGTACATTAGGTCTGCCCATGATCATTGCCATTCTCGGCAGTGCGCCCAAGCATTTTGTAACGTTTGTTGAATTATACCGTGAGTCGGCAGAGAAAGCGGGGCATGATGTGAGTAAATTGCAATTAGGCATCAGCTCACAATTTTACGTAGCCGAAAGCAGTGAGCAAGCACAAAATGAATTCTATCCATCTTACGAAGTATTAATGAACCGTGTTGGGCGCGAACGTGGATGGTCGCCCATGAACCGCGAATCTTTTAACTACCTGCGTGAGCAAGGCCCCCTGGTAGTGGGCGATGTGCAGCAAGTGGTGGACAAGATACTGGAGCAATATGAATTGTTTGGCAATACCCGCTTTTTAGCACAATTGGTTACCGGCCATACGCCACATAAGCAAGTATTAAAAGCGATAGAATTATATGGCACCAGGGTAGCGCCCGAAGTACGCAAATATATCGGTGAGAAAAATAAGTAATCAGTAGATTTACTGAACCATAGCCGGGTCGTCAACACTTTCCATGCCTAATTCATCAGCCTGCAAGTTATGCTTTTCTCGCAGCTCATCAAATTTTGAGCGTAGCATGGTGTCAATATTCAGGTCAGGGTCAAGCCTTAACGAATGCACGTAAAGCGTATTATTATTACGCTTGTCAAAATAACGGTAATGTATTTGATCTGAATCCATAAATCAGACAACAGCCTACTTATTAAAAAGTTTATAGCATCATATTATAAGGGGCTGACAAATTATTTTAGAGGCGTTATTATCTTAGCGCTCTGCTTATGAATAATAATAACACTACAAAAATTACGCTTACCCCGGCGCTTACCTGGTTAATGGCTATTGGTGCCGGCATGGTGGTAGCCAATAATTATTACAACCAGCCATTGCTTGGTAAAATAGCTGCCGAGTTTAAAGTTACCGAAGCCCGCGCCAGCCTAATAGCCATGCTTACGCAAATAGGTTATGCAACAGGGCTGCTGTTAATTATTCCTTTGGGAGATATGCTACGGCGCAAAAGGCTGATCCTGTTTGATTTTATATTTATTGTGATCGCGTTATTAGTGGCGGGTTGGGCCAAAAATATCAATATGCTGATGATAGCCAGCTTTTTTATCGGGTTGACATCAGTTATACCTCAACTATTTGTGCCGATGGCCGCCCAATTAGCTAAGCCCGAAGAAAGTGGTAAAGCCATTGGTACTGTGGTAAGCGGGTTGCTTATTGGTGTGCTAACCTCGCGCACGGTTAGTGGTTTTGTGGGGGAGCATTATGGTTGGCGTGCTATATTTTTTATAGCCGCTGGTTTAATGGTGCTGTTATGGATAGCCCTGCTGATAAAATTGCCGGATTTAAAACCGCAGTTTAGCGGTACCTATGCTTCGTTAATGAAATCGCTGGTAAATTTTGTACGCACTGAGCCTGCTTTACGCCTGGCTGCTGCAAGGGGAATGCTGGCCTTTGCCAGTTTCAGCGCGTTTTGGACCACCCTTGTGTTTTTGTTGGAAGGGCCTCCGTTTCATAAAGGTGCTGATGTAAGCGGTGCTTTCGGAATCATCGGCGCGGGCGGCGCTATCGCTGCATCCGTAGTGGGCAGGCTGACGGATAAGGTGAGCCGCTCATTCATCATCACCATTACCTTGATCATGATGGCGGTATCCTGGCTTATTTTTGGGGTGTACGGCTATTACTTTGCAGGCTTGATAGTAGGGGTGATCCTGATCGATCTGGGTTTGCAGGCTATGCACATCACTAACCAGGCTATCATATTCGCGTTACACCCTGAAGCCCGTAACCGGCTGAATACAGTCTACATGGTTTGCTATTTTATTGGCGGCGCCATGGGTACCTGGCTTGGAGGCCTATGCTGGCAAACCTGGAAATGGACCGGTGTTTCAATACTTGGCGGTGTACTTGTAATGGCGGCGCTATTGTTACACTTTGCCTTTGGCAACAAGCCTGAACCTAAACCCTCTGTAATAAAGATTTAGTATTATCTATAAGCCTGAGATGTGCCTATTATCTGTAGGTAAATAAGAATAAACTTTTCTTACAAATCAAAAATAGGCGTACCTGGTTTTTCAGCCCCATGTTTCCTGGTATGCAGAATTATGCCAATGGTAAGTACCGCTATACAGATAAGCAATGTTGCCGTGATAATAAGATGCGTAACAGGTATTGAAGTTAAAGCTGACGAACCTGTTAAATACAACCCGAGGTCCGGAACAAGCAAACCTAATAACGGGAAGCTTAAAAATATTCTGAATTTTATAATATCTTCCATAAACTGATGTTTTTGTTACTACATTACAAATATATACACTTATTTGTTGGAATTTACATAAAAATTAAAAAAGAAATATTTAAGGTGATTATACATAGCTACATACAGTGATTTAACCCTTAATAATTAGTACCGGTGTTTTGTACAAATTCTTTCAGGATAAAAATTGCGTTTATATATATTAGCCCTATGATAAAAGCATTTTTAGGGTTACGTACAACCATATACAGAGTAACTGATTTACAGGCCGCCAAGGCATGGTACACACAAGCATTTCAAACTGAACCATACTTTGACGAGCCATATTATGTGGGCTTTAACATCGGCGGCTATGAGCTCGGCCTGCAGCCTGATGAGAGTACTACCGGTGATAATGTGGTTACTTATTGGGGAGTAAATGACATTAACGCACAATACGAACGTCTGATTCAGTTAGGTGCCCTTGCGCACGAAGCGCCGCAAAACGTAGGTGGAGATATTATGGTGGCAACGGTTAAGGATGCCTGGGGTAACCTGATCGGCCTGATCTATAATCCTAACTTTTCAGCAGAATAAACGCTTATTTCAGTTTGATATCGAACTTGCCGGTTACTTTATAAAGTACGGCATTTTTGCTGGTATCAGATGCCAGGAAGGTGGTGAAGGTGCCTTTGGCGGCAACATCATCCTTTTCGTTAACATATTTTTTTAGCGATAGCTTACCCAGGTCAAGCTCATGGGCGGACTTGCTGAGCGTATAAGCAGGAGACAATTTTTCATCCTTAAATAAAAACTGGCTTCCTTCAACCTTGGTGCTTGCCTTGCTTATAGCTTCGCCAAGGCCGCTTATGCCAAAGCTCATGGTATGGTCATCATTAATAGCGGTTATGCCGAAATATTGGTTGCCCGCGGTATCAACCCTTACAAAGGCAATGCTATCTGTAGCGGCATCAAATACAAAGGTACTGTCGTTAAAGGTAATGCTTAATTCGCCTGAGGTGGCAATGAAACTGCCGGACGATGATTGAGCAGTGCTGTCCGCGACATTTTTGTTAAAACTTTGCACATCCTCATCCTTACGGCATGAGCTTATAACCGCCGAAACGAAGAGCAAAAGCAGGAAAAATAAATGCGTAAACTTTTTAGTTTCCATCCGGACAGATTATGATTAAAAGTACAAATTAATTATTCACATAAGCAATAGCAAAACCATGGCCAATTGTCAATTTAACATTATTTAACTAAGCTAATTTTTAATAAAAGTTAAAAGGCCGGATATGGAAAATATTTCTCAAATTATTCTTTATATTTAAAGAAATATCTGTATATTTGTATTGTTCTTTTTAATCACACATAACTTATGTCTGTCAAATTCCAATCATCTGCTGCTTTTCAGCAAAGGGTAGATAATTATTTTATACAATACTGTACTGATATAACATCAACTGATAAAAAAGCAGAATCACCCACTTTTTGCGGAATGATACTTTACCTGGGCTTTAACAGTCGGGATGAATTCGCTGTTTATGAACAGCAAGGCCGCTTTGCCGAAACCGCCCGCAGGGCACGGCTGCAGATTGAAGCGGAGTATGAAAAGCGTTTACATCTGTCATCACCAACAGGGGCGGTTTTTGCCTTACGATCAATGGGCTGGGGTGGCGAACAGCAATATGGGCCGGTACAAATTAATCAACCGGTATTACAAATTGAGGTGCAGGGCAGTAAGGTTTTGCCTGCTAATAAGGAAGGTGATGTTGAGTTATAAACGGGAATTTATTATGCCAAATGTCATTTATTTCATAAATAGGTTTTTTGATGCAGACATCAGTATTATTTAATTATAATTACCAGGAAACAGCGCATATTATCGTTAACCAGGGCGGTACGTCATCCGGTAAAACTTATGCTATATTACAAGTGCTGTTTTGCCTGGCATGCGAAACCGGCGGATTAATTATTACTGTTTGCGGGCAGGATATGCCTAACCTGAAAGCAGGTGCCATACGCGACGCGCTCAACATTTATAAAAGCAACACACCGCTGATGGCGGCCATCAAAACATATAATAAAAGCGACCGCTTTTTTGAATTCATCAATGGCAGCGCAAGACGCACAATCACGCATAAATGAAATCAGGTTGAATGTGTTAGAAGGCCAGGTTGTTTTATTACAGGAGCAACTAAAAGACATAAACCATAAATAGTATGAATATAAAAGCGATTATAAAAACTATATTAAGTTTCGTTCAGAATATATTTTCAAAGATGCCGGTTGATATTAAAAAGGCCATAGCTTTAAGTGTTACCATAACTGAAAATCTAAAGAATTTTGTTGATTCTCCTTTTGCTGATTACCTTACAGCGTTAATACCCGGGGATGTTGATGATAGAACAAAAGAATGGCTGCGAGAGGAACTTCCACAAATACTGATAAAACTTAAATTGGCTTCATCTGATGATGATGCTACAATCTCGTCAGCCACAAAATCACTGAGCACAATGGATTCAAATATTAAAAGTGCCCATTTACATTGTTTTTCAATACTTTGCGCACAAGCTATAAGTGGGAATAAAATAAGCTGGAGTGATGGTGTATATCTGCTGGAATGGTATTACCAAAATAAGTACAAGCAGAATCAAGGTTGATTTGTGTGCCCAGAACGAGATTCGAACTCGTACATCCTTACGAATGCCACCCCCTCAAGATGGTGCGTCTACCAATTTCGCCACCTGGGCCTAACTCAATATTTACAAAAACAGATCAGCCATAAGCTGATCTGTTTTTGTTTTGGGGCGTGCCCGAGGAGAGACTCGAACTCTCAAGAGACAATTCTCAACGGCTTCTGAGACCGCAACGTTTACCAATTTCGCCACCCGGGCTTAAATGAGCCAATGGCTCAAATGAGGCTGCAAATATAATCGCTTTCAGCAAATAGTAAAAGAAAATGTTAAATCATTATACAAGCTGACTATATTAGAGATTATGAATAAATTCCTGATAATTCTTTTCGCACTGATTACGCCGTTAAGTATAACAAATCTGAGCCATGCTCAATCCGTAACATTAATTCCGCAAACTGTTACAGCAAGCATCAGGGGGATGTGTGTTGTGGATAATAAGGTAGCTTGGGTAAGCGGCAGTAAAGGTCATGTAGGCATAAGCATAGATGGGGGGCTTAACTGGAACTGGCAGCAGGTTAAAGGATACGAAACGGCCGATTTTAGGGACATGCAGGCATTCTCTGATAAAAAGGCAATTATTATTGCATCAGGCACGCCGGCATTGGTTCTTAAAACCATTGATGGTGGACATAGCTGGAAATTCGTTTTTCAAAATAATGACCCGGCTTATTTTTTAGATGCAATGGACTTTGCAGATGATAATCACGGCTACATTATGGGCGATCCCATTGATGATAAATTTTTACTGCTTGAAACTAAAGATGGAGGAGATACCTGGGCAAAAGTAGCTGATGCCCCTAAAGCTATACCAGGCGAGGCTGCTTTCGCTGCCAGCGGTACCTGTATGCGTATACAAAACGGGCAAATAATAATTGCTACAGGAGGTGCCGTTTCAAGATATATTTATTCTCCTGTTAAAAATATAAAGTGGCAATACGTAAACACACCACTGTTGCAAAGCAAGGATAGTCGCGGCGCTTTCGGAATAACTAAAACTAAAAGCAAAGTTATTATTGTAGGGGGTGATTATGCACTTCCGGCAAAGCATGACTCTGTTGCCGCGGTGTTAGTAAAATCAAATAAACTCAATCTGCCTGTAAAAATGCCCGCAGGTTTCCAGTCATGCGTTGAATATATTTCGGGTGATACATTTGTGGCCACCGGTACATCAGGTACTAATATTACAACTGATGGCGGCGTTACGTGGACGCAAATAGATAAGACAAGTTTTAACGTTTGCCTAAAAGCAAAGCATGGAAACCTCATACTATTGGCCGGGGATAAAGGTAAATTGGGCGTTTTGAAATTTTAGTGACTGTACATTAGTGAGTTATTATATTGTTGTAAAATATTTTTAAATAGCACTTGCACACATTAATTCAGACTCCTATATTTGCACCACTTTAAAGGGAACGGATATAACAATCCAAACTAATAAAGGATGATTCCGTAGCTCAGCTGGTAGAGCATAACACTTTTAATGTTGGGGTCCTGGGTTCGAATCCCAGCGGGATCACAGAAAGCCCAAATGTTGCGATAAGCGGCGTTTGGGCTTTTAAATATCAATCGTGGCAGAATCATGGCACTTTTGATTTTTCAAAGAAAGAAATCAGCGTTTACGCGGGCTTGGAGCATAAAGTTCCATTCCCTCATCGCCCACCACTTTCCAAGGAAAAAGATCGAAAAGTATCTTAAAAGCCTTTAAAACCTGCAAATTTTGGATTTGCAGGTTTTTTTATTTACCCCCTGTACACCCAAAATTTGCAAAAATGCACAAAGTTAACGTGGCAGATTCGTGGCACTTTTGTTAAAGAAAAAAAAGTGCCACAAAAATCAATGTAACATGTTGATTTACAACATGTAAAGCACGTTAACATCTTGATTAGAAAGCGCAATAGTTCGACATTTAATAACAATTTAAAAAGTTGAATTATGTTAGAGAGCAGCTTCGGGTTAAACTTCTTTTTGAAGACTCCCAAAAAAAAGACAAACAATGTAAGGTTCATCTACCTTAGGGTTACCGTAGACGGTATTCCGAAAGAGACTTCGACCAAACGCAAATGGGACATGACAAGATGGGACCAAAATGCGGAAAGGGCGATTGGCAACAGAGAAGATGCAAGGGCATTGAACTCGTTCCTGGATTCATTTACAGCGAAGGTCCATATGTTCAAAAGTGAGATACTGATTAAAGGAAATACCCTGACTTCACAAAAGATCATGGACTTTATCCTGGGCAAAAATGTTCCCAAAGTAAAAGTCCTGGATGAATTTCAATTGCATAACGATGAAATGTTAGCTCTTATCGGTAAAGGCGAATATGCACAGGGAACCCTTGACCGTTTCTTAATAACAAAATCACACGTTAAAGAATTTATAGGATTTAAATATAAAACAGAAGACCTGGAATTTAGGGAATTGAATTACGAGTTTGTAAAAGATTTCGATTTCTATCTCAGGACTGTAAAAAACTGTAGCAACAACACTACCCTTAAATATATTTCAAACTTTAAAAAGATCGTGTTACGGGCAATTGACAAGGATATTATCCCTTCCGATCCGTTCAGGAATTTTAAGGGCAAAAAGCTAAAGACCAATAAAAAGCCCTTAACAAGGGACGAGTTGTTTAAACTTGAGCACCATGACTTTTCAACTTCACGTTTGGGTGTTGTAAGGGATGTATTTGTATTCCAGTGCTACACCGGCCTTGCTTATATTGATGCTTTCAATCTGAAGCCCGAGGATATAAAAAACGGTATTGACGGAGAAAAATGGATCATGACCGAGCGTCAAAAGACAGGTTCAGAGACTAATGTACCGCTCCTGCCAAAGGCACTTGAGATAATTGAAAGATATAAAAATCATCCCCTATGCTTAAAGCGTCGTAGCGTCCTACCAGTCAAGTCAAACCAAAAGATGAATGCTTATCTTAAAGAAATAGCGGATATATGTGGTATCACATCGGAATTAAATACCCATAAGGCACGCCGAACCTTTGGCAGCACCGTAACTTTAGCCAATAACGTTCCCATTCACATCGTTAAAGAAATGCTTGGGCACCAATCTGTAAAACAAACTGAGGAATATGCTATTACCGAGCAGCAAAGCATCGGGCGTGAAATGCAGGGATTAAGGCAACGCCTTTCAAAAGAAAGCCCTGCTTCGGAAATTTCAATTGAAACGATATCAAGGATGCAGCAGGAACTTGATGAAATGAAAAGGAAATTGTCAATTCAACAAGCCTCATAAGGGATTACATACAGCAATTAAAATTAAAGCCTTAAAGAATTTAATCTTTAAGGCTTTATTAATTCTACCTCACTTCGGTATCCCGGATGGTATGAGGGGCGATAAATAATGTACCCCATATCCTGAAGTTCCTTGAAATATTTGTGATAGGTTGGCGCGGTACTTACATGAGAAAGCGCCATAATTCTGCTCCGGCTCACTTTTATTACTTTCTTTTGCCCCTGCCGGTAGCCCAGGTAAAGGATGGCAGTCAGGATGGCAAAGTGCCAGACCGAAAGGCGCTCATCCCTTTCAAGCAAAGCAAGGTATTTCAATAATTCTTCCGTTCCCATTGCGTTACTCGTCAAAAAGGTTCAACAAATCTGCTTTATTGTAATAGTATGAGCCGAGTATCTTCTTATACCTGACCTTGCCAGTTATCCGCAGGTTTTGCAGCGTGCCTGCTGACATATCCATCAGCCTGCGTACTACCTTGCTTTTAAGCCATTCCGGGTGCAGTGTGTCCGCTTCCTTGTTTTTATCCCGTTCCACCAATTGGCGGATATCATTCAGCAATACCATGCCGAACTGCCTTAAGTCATCTTTTGTCACCACATTTTCCATCGCTTCATTTTCTTAATGGATGCTTAATCAGTTTATTGGTCTTCCGGGAAATAGATCATACTCCCCATTTTCTTATTATTGGACGGCTCATAACGTATGTAGCCGTAGCGGTCAAGGTCGCCGACGCAACTATAATAGGTGTTGCGCAATACCTTCGCAATCTTCATTATATCGTGTCTAAAAACTTTTATAGGATTGGCAAAGCCCTCATTCACCCTGAACTTCCATAGCGCAACGTAAACGGCAATATGGGTCGGGCCAATGCGCCCGTCCTGCTGCGCCAGTGATAAAAATTCCGATAGGGGCTTTGACCTGTCCATCATTCTTTAAACTATCCGTAGACCCTGTTTCGTAGGCTGCTTTTCCTGTTCTTTCATTTGCTCCCTGTCGGCTATTTTGACCGCTTCCATTGTCTTGGCACCAATTGCCGTATTCATTGAAATTTTGCGGGAATGCTCATCATAGATGTTGACCGACTTATGCTGCGGGTTGGCCTCAATGAAGTAGCGCCGCTCGCTGCCATCTTTCAAGAAGCTGACTTCCGTACGGTTCCCTTGTTTCAGGTCGTCTTTTAATCTGTTCAGCCCATTGAAGTTTTGTAATTCTTTCAGCGGGAGCTGTTGCAGCATTTTGTCAAGGTCGTAACCATATCCGATTGGAAATTCTTTCATACGGTAGTTCCCCTGCGCGTCTTTGTCGTTAAGGTCAAACTGTAGCCATTTGCCGTCTTTCTCAACCGAACGTCCTGACAATAGATTGTACGCTTCAGTAGTACTGATTTCGTGTCCCTGCCGGGCATCGAAAAAGTGCTGCCGCTTCTCGGAAGGGTTTCCCTCATTGATAAGGCTCGTGTTAAAACCTTCAAATTGGTAGCGTCCGGTATGGTCTTTTGCAAATGACAATTGGTGTTCAAGCCTTTCTTTATCATTATGGTAGTACCCTGTGGAAAGCGAGAATTGCTGGTGCCCTTCGTCCATCTTTTTTGCAAGCTGTTCTACCAGGCCCCTAAATCCGGCGCGCTGCAACTGTAATTGCAACGCACCGGTATTTTGCTGGACCGACAGGCGGTCGATATATACCACCATCTGCTCCCTGACAGGCGCGACAAACAATTTGCGAAGCAGTCGCAAAAAGAAATTAGGATACAGCTGCCTTTCAATCTGCTTGCTTTCCTGCCTGAGTACCCGCAGTGCCATGCGTTCTTCTGAGCTATCTGTATTTTTAAACCTCGCGGCAATGCGATCATAATTACGCAGCTTTTCAGCAAGCAGCGCTCTGCTTTGGGCGAGGTCAACTGAAAACAATTGACCCAGGCGCTGCTCCCGTGCCCGCCATTCCTGCAAAGCTATTGCCACCCGGTTTAAAGGTTCCTGCACATTCATGATTAATGAATTAACGTATTACACTTTTTGTCCACGGTTCCTTTTAGCTTTGCTTTCGCCGCCCACCACTTCTGGATCGGTGACATTAGTTTTTTCTGCTTTTTTAGCAGACTGGCTTTCACCTTCAGCCTGTTTTTCAGATTTCGATTCGCGGGCGCCCAGCTTTTGCATGTTCTCATCGTACACATTGACACTTTTAAATTTTGGGTTGGCCTCAACAAACTGTTTAGTTTCCACCCCGTCAATTACTGCGTTGACTGACTGAATGTTCCCTTTTTTCAGGCTGTCCATCAGGTCAAGTTTGGAATTGTCGTATTTCAGTTCTTTAAGCGGATGCTTAGAGAGCGCGGCTTCAAGGTCATAACCATAGTTTTCACTATATTTTCTCAAGGCGAAGTTGCCCTTGTCGTCGCTCTGCCTCATGTCGAGCTGAACCCAGCTGTTGTACTTTTCACCCTCTTTATTAGTAAGGTCTTTGTTTACCGCACGTCCTTCCATGAGGTTGTAGGCCTCTTTGAGCGTGATGTTCTGGCCCTTGTTGATGTAAAAGGTCTGTTGCATCGCCTCTTCTTTGCCTTCCTTTTTCAGGCTGACATCGTAAGAATTGAAAAAATACATTTCACTTTGTTTTGACTTAGAGAAGTTCAATGTGGCATCCACCGTATCATTCCCGATCTTAGTGCTGTGCTGAAGCTTAAATTCATCGCCGCCTTTGTCAATTTTTGCCTGTATTTGCTTTGGCAGATCCTCGCCAAATCCTGTGTACTTTACCTGGTCTTGCAGGTATTCTAAATTTTTCTGGTTCATGTCCATGTTATTTTTATGTTTAATAGTTTCCGATTCGATGTGATAATAGGTTTTAAGCAATGTGGATAAGTCAATATAGCCGTCCTTCACTTCGAGCAGGCTGCTGTCTTCCATACCTTTTTCCATTGCACGGTAGAGCGGCCAGATGGGTTCATAATTGAAGAAGTCTAAATCGGTGCTCATCTCATGGCAGTATTCAACTGCATCGTAACTGTCATCGAAGGCGTTAAGATCCCGCACATCCGATACCCGCAGTACTGGGTCAAAGGCGATGTAGGCGTAACCCTCCGCATACAGGTCAGCCAAGCCTTCCATAACTGTGTTGTAATCTTCAAATGCTATTTTCATTTCCTGATCGGTTTAGGGTAAAAGCCTTGCCCTTACGAGCTGCCGGTTCTTGATGCGCACCTCCAAGTGCCTGCCGCCATTCTTTTCCATGAGCTGTATAGCCAGGTATTTTTTGTCGGGAATGGTAAATTTTGGCAGGGCAAATACAATGGCTTGCGTACTGTTTGCTTTTATCACCTTCGTATTGGTTTCTGTAAGAACCGGCGTTACTTCAATTTCCTGTGTGGCAGTTCGGTTGGCTTTTTGCTGGTCACGGATGAAGAACCGTAGCTGGCCAATATCGTAGCCGATATTGGTACGGTTCTCAATTTCCAGCCTGCAATAGATCACATCGTTATGGATAAAGAAACTGCGGATAAACAAGCTGACACCGGCCTTTCGGTCGTGGGTGACGCTTCCTTTTACCTTTGTGTTCAACGCCGCTTTAGCATATCGCGCGACTTCAGCCTTGTTGTAGTTCGCCTCTGAAAATGTAATGCTGTTTTTTATGGCACTTTCCGCAATTGATAAATTGAGTGTTTGTGGCTGCCTGCTATAATTCACAACAAAAGAGTTGAGCCTGCCGTCGGCGGTAATTACCGACAGGTTGGTTTCGGGGAAGCTATCCCGAGCTGCCTTAACCTGCAGGATGTTTTCCACGCCCTTTGCCTTTTGTGCAAGGATATAGCGGCTGCCACGGTCCACGCTGATAATGGCCTGCGGAAAAATAATGTTGGTTGTTTTGGACTGGCTTATCGAAAGTGGATAAGCAGCTATGGGCGCTGGCTGCTGCGCATTTACCCTGAATGCGCTTACTAATAGGGTTAATCCCAATGTCAAGATTGAAATGAATGCTTTCATCGTTAGTATGTTTAAAGGATTAATTATTCTGTATTTGAACCGTTACCTGCTTTTGCCTGCCGTCACGTAGCAGCACCTGGTAGCCAGCCTTGACGGTAACCTTTACAAGCTTTACTTTTTTGCTGAACAGTGTCTTAGCCGTTTCGATGCCTGCGCTGGCGGCCTGTCCCTGCCATGTAGGGTCAAGAGAGGTTAGGCCGATGCCCTGCACGCTGCGGTCAGCGGAATTTGCTGCTACATCCCGCGTAATGGCACCGGGGATGTGGATGCCGCTGAGCCCGTCCATATCGAACACTTCAAGTGCAACCGGGAATATGGAATTACCATAGCGGATATTGGTGATCTCAATATTCAGGCGCTCGCCACTGAGTGAGGCTACCCCGAAAATGAAACTGTCTTTAGGAATCTGTACCCCGTTTACTGCAATATCCTCCTGGAGGCGTAGCTTTACAATTCCCCCGTTTACCAGGGTTTGCGTTTCATTAATTACTGCCGGGATCGCGTTTTGGGCGGTAGTGTCGGTAGTGTTATCATCAAGTCCGTAAAAGCCGCTTTCGGTATTCTGGAAATACACATTATTATCCAAAAGCGTGACATTCGCTGCATCACCTGTTGCTACTTTGTAGGCTTGCTGCTGTTTTTGCTCCTTTGCTTTATCAAGCTGCTGCTTTACACGCTCGGGGTTTTGTATGTCCATAATTTTCTCCAGCATGGCGTTGAGCTGCGCCAGTTCCGGGTCGGCCTCTCCGGGCTGGTTCATGGCCTGCATCATCTTTTCCAGCTTTTCTACATCGGCCGTGCTGACTGTTGTCCCGCCGCGCGGCGTTTGTGCGTAAGCGCTGCTGGCAGATGGTGAGGTTGCCGGTTTATTCAGTTCTTTATTGAGTAGTTCCAGCTTGCGGTAAATATTTTCCGTATTAGGGTCGTTTCCAATCCCGCCGCCTACGGAGGTATTAAGCCCGCCGCTGGCCGTATTGTCCCTAAAAGGGTTACCAAATGGCTCAGCCTGCCCTTTGCTCATGTTAGCCTGGTCGTTACGTCTTTGCTCTCCAAGACGTGCTGAATCCTTTTGTGCCTGTGCGTAATAGCTCATCTTATCCATCGGCTTGTCCTCTTTAAGGTTCGCGCCGGGCAGGTTCAGGTTAAACCCTTTTGTTTGTAAGGATGCTGCTTCAGCGGCCTCCATTTTGCCGCCGCCCAATGCCCAAAAGGCAAGGGTAAGGAATGGCAGTACAAGCAGCGGTAGTACCAGCAGGAACTTGCGCTGGCGCTGCATTTTCGGTGTGATCTCTTCTTTTTTCATGATTATCTGTTTTTAAATTGCTGGTAATATTTTTCGACCTGCTTTACGCTGTCCATCAGCCCCGGCCTTGCTTTGGTTATACTGTCATAAATCCTTTTGCCTGACGGGTCACGGGCAAGGCTGTCCATGTAGTGGTGAAACCTTTCAATACGCTTATATTCTTTGCGTGAGATGCTGGCCTGCAATTCAGGTTCACCCATATCGCCCGTGTGGGCAGGTTTTCGGATTGAGCCGACCTTTAAGCTGGTAGCAGGTGCACCGGTAAAAGCGCTAACGATCAGGTAAGTGCTGTAACTTCCCATCAGTACCACAAGAAGGGCAAGTAATGTTATCCAGCCTCTTTTTGTTAGCCCCGCGGTACGGGCTGCCATCCAGTCAGCCCACGCCGATTTAATTTTATTATACCCGGTGTTTACCTTGCCACTTACCATTTGCTTTAGCGGTGAAGCCTCTTTGTCTTTGGATTTTCTAAATAATCTCATGGCTTTGCGTTAATGCCTTGCGGCGGTTTTCAGGTCCCGGTTCTCAATGGTGTTCCAGCGCTCGATCAGGAAACCATGCGGGTTGTTGTCGCTTCGCGACACATTGCGCAGTGCGCCTTCGGTCACAAGGCTGCGTGTGGTAAGGCTGGTAGGACGCGTGATGCTTTGCGTGGCATAACAGCGAAAGCGGTGCGGGTACTCAGCCACATCGACCATCACGCTGTCCACGCTGATAGTCTGGCTTACATTGCCGGAAATGAGCCCGGCGTAATAGCCGTTCTCCTTAAGGTCATCATACGCCCGCTTGGCGCTGCCATCGGCCAGGTACAGCGCTTTTGTGGTATTGGCTGCAATGGCCTTATCATCAGGGTCGAGCGTGAAGAACAGCTCATGGAAAGTCCTTACATGGTCGCGGGCTTCAACCGGCACGTTGTCTTTCCTGCCTGCGGAGAAAGCCTCCAATGCCTTACCCCCCGAAAGGATATACACCCTTGATTGTACTTCTGCTACCAATGCAAAGCTTTTCCAGATGGCGAAGCAGCAGATAGCAATACACCCAATCACAATGGCAATGGTAAATGCCTTTAAGTGACGTACCGCCGTATCGATATTTTTCATTTTTGTAAACATGATTTCCCCCTTTCTTTATGAATTACCTTTTAGTTTATCTGCCATATAAGCACCGGCAGTACCCGCAGCCGTATATGCACCTTTACCAGTCGCGATTGCTCCATCGTTTACTATTTTTGCTCCATCGTTCGCCGAGCTTAGGAAAGATCCTCCCGCAGCGGATGCCATAGAGGAACTGGTTTGGTAGGAACTACTCAGCATGCTTGTGACCTTTTGTTGTAAAGCGCCACCGCCTCCGGCGTGCACGATATAATTTGCTACGGATGGTACCGTGAAGTACCCCACAATACCGATGATCATGAACACGAGGTATGCTACATCCTGCTTGCTGAAAAATGTATCGCCCTGGTCGGCAATCTGCCCAAGGTCGTGTATGATCATTTTTTCCTGTATCTTTCCTATTATGGCACCGAAGATGTTGGCGACCGGTAGCCATAAAAAGATGTTGATGTAGCGGGATAGCCATGCGGTCAGGGTATGCTGCAACCCGTCAAATACCGCTAAACCGAACACCAAGGGGCCGAGTATAGCCAGTACGACCAGTTGGAACGTGCGCAGGGTGTCGATGCAAAGGGCAGCGGCCTGAAATAGCACTTCCAGCACTTCGCTCATCCATTCTTTGACCGAGTTCCGAAAATTGTAGTAAGCTTTTGACATGGCGAACCTCAGGTCATTACCAATCCCCTCGAACAGGCCTTCATTTGACGAAGATTGGCCATCATGGGTATATTGGTACCATTTTTCGCGATCGCCCTCACCATCGGCTCCTACATACATTTTCCAGGGATCAGTTTCCTTAATAGCGCGTTCTTTTTCAGCAAGTAACCGCTCGATGGCTTTGTTGGAATCTTCTACCATTGCCGCCGTTGCTGTTACAGTAGGTTTCATAACGCCGTTAATGATGCCAAGTACTGATGGGAACATCAGCACGCACATTCCGAGGGCAAAGGGCCTGAAGAGCGGGTAAAAATCAATAGGTTCTGCGTTTGCCAAATGCCGCCAAACGCGTGAGCTTATATACCACAGTGCCGCAAACCCGGCAATGCCCTGTCCAACGGAGATAAGTTGGCTGCACAGCGGTATCATCTCATCGTATAGCTCATCCAGCACGCCGTGCATGCTTTGCATCTGCTCTGCAACGCCCTGCGCATGGCTAAAAAAGGGCAAAAGCAATCCTGTTACCGCCATAAAGGCGGTTTTTGTTAGTCGTTTCATAATTGCTGATTTAGTCGTTTATACCATAGACACTTTTAGAAGTACGGGCATCGTTACGCTCTTTTGCCCGTTGCAAAGCCAGCACGGATGTGTCGTTATTGAAGCTGCGCAGAAACATGAGCTTGTCCATCATTTCGGCATGGATACGGTCAATTGCCTGAAGGCGCTCATCGTCGCTCATACGCGCCTGCCCGGCGGTAATGACCAGCAGCAGCTCGTCCAAATTGCGCAGGCTTTCCTTTAGCAGGTTATCGTAGACCTTGCCGAGGTAACCAATTTCTTGAGTATTGAAATTATCATCGGCTCGGAAACGGTTATACGCCGCGCGGTATTCGCTCACGAGCTTTACCTGGTAGTCCACAATTTCTGCGGCCTTGTAGTAATTGCGGACGGTCGGGCTAACGGCCATCAGCCCGTCAAGGAACGCTTTGTGCAGGCTGAAATTACCTTGCGAAATATCCTTAATGGTATTGTAGCCACCTTCAATAATTTGGTAACCCTTTTTCATATCGGAAAGGATTTGCTTAAACTGCGTAAGCTTCTCGATATTGAGCAGGAGTTGCTGCACCTCCTGTGATTGGGCGGAAGCCCTGTTTTGCACCATTCCAAATAGTACAAGAATCCATATTAAAAATGTCCTTTTCATTGCTCATTGAGGTTAATGCCGTTTAGGGTACGGCCAGTTATTGCATCGTTCTTATCGCGTATCCTTGCGATGGCAAGGGTTTTGGACTGGTTGCCAAAGCCACGGCAGAACTCCCAATTTTCCTGCATCTGGTTATAAAGGGTGTTGATGCGTTCCATACGCTCATTGTCCTTCATTTCAAGCTCTCCATCTGTTGTGACGGCGATAAGCTCATCGATCAGCGCTTCGCAATTGTCAAGCATCCTGCCGTAGGCCCTTTCGATATAATCCAGCTCGCTGCCATGAAACGCATCGCTGCCCGATAGCCAGCTGTAGGTGCGGTTATAATCCTGCACGATCTTCACCTGAAGGGCAATGATGTCAGCGACACGGGCATAGTTCTTTACCTCCGGGTTGACCGTACGCAGCGAGTTAAAGAACACATCGTGCAGGTTGAACTCGCCATCTGTGATATTACCAATGGTAGCAAGCCCTTCCTTGGCAATCTTATATCCTTTTTGGGCGTATTCAATGTATACCTTAAGGGCTGCAATTTGCTGGGTAAGGTATTTCTTTTGCGTCTTATTCTGCTTGAACCATTCGCTCCAGGTCTGGCCGCTTGCAACACCAAATGTCATCACGGCAATGCAGGTGATTATAAATGCTTTCATAACTTCATCCGTTTAATGTTTCTTTTTCTTAATTCGTTAGCTGGCACAGCCAGCCCTTTCAGCGTATCGCTTAATTGCTGTTTATCAGGTATATCTTTAGGCTGCGGTTCCTTTAGCAGTTGTCTTGACAATTCACCATTATAGGCACCGTTGTTATAGCTCAGATCTAAAAGCCTGATACTAAATTTTTCGTCTTTATAGGCGCAGGATATGTAACTGGATACATAAGGCGCACCCTGCTTTTCCCATACCGGGTAAGAAGACAAACTAAATGTTCCAGGGTCACGCTGCCCTGCAAATTCCTGCTGCACCCGCTTAAGGCCTGCCTCAACGGTATCGGTAAACTCAAACGAAGGGGAGTAAAACTGAGTAAGCCCCGTATATCCCTTAGCTTCAAAAAGCTTAAAAAGGTCATTCGCTGTAAATGCTTGCATACCACTTGCTCTATTGGATACCGTAAAGCTTTTTTATCACATCGGCCTCATGTGCATCTTTCGAGCGTTGCAGGCTCAGCACTGCATTCTGGCGGTTAAAGCGGGTCAGGTCGCTGTAATTCTCATCCACACGGTCGGCGGCTTCGTTGATCAGTTCCAGCCTTTTTGCATCACTCATGGTAGTAGCGAACGATTCTACCACAAGGGTAATCTGGTCAATGTTCTTCAGGCTCTCTTCCAGTATGCCTGCATACACCTTACCCATGTATTCAATTTCGTCCGCTGTAAAATGTTCGTCCTGCTGAAGCATACCCCAGGCGTGCTGGTATTCCTGTACGAGCCGCATTTGCTTTTGGCTGATGTCCCGGATACGCTGGTAATAGCTGATGATGGCTTTTACTTTGGCAAGCTCTTCGTAATACTTGGCGTATTGCTCCTTTTGCTTTTCAGTCCAGTCGGCTATTTCATCGAGCTTTAGTTTTGACAATGCATTCTCCAATGTCTTTTGCGCATTTTGCAGCCAAATGGTTTTGTTTTGCAGGCGCTGGATACGCAGGTCAATTGCCTTGACCACCCGCTTTACCGCGCCGGTTATAAAATCCAGCCCCGGTATCTGCGCATTTGCCTGCTGGGCAGGTACTGCCAGCCATAGCACAAGGGCTAAGCCTAAAATTCTGATACTCTTTTTCATCTTTTACATTTTTAAAGTCCCACTTCTTATATCCTGCGCCATAGCCGCGATCCCTTTGCGGATATCCCCGCCAAAGGTTGCAGCGTATTCCATCAACTTTACTTTCTCGGTCTGCTCTGTTGAGTAGGCCAAATATTCTTCGAGCGATACTTCTGTGCGATATACCTTGCTGAGCATCCCGCCCAGGGAGATGAATACTTCTTTGTATTTGCGTGCCGGGTCGTTGGCTTTGTTGACCGATAGCACGAGCGCTTTTTCCTTTTCGGTAAGGCCGAGCAATTCCTGGATCTGGTCGAATTTGTTTTGGTACTTGCTTTGGTCGAGCAGTATCTTGCAGTCGCTGTTGTTTATGATGGCCTGCTTTACCACGGGGGAGGAAATGATGTCTTCCACTTCCTGTGTTACTACAATGGCTTCCCCAAAAAACTTGCGGACGGTTTTAAAGAGGTATTTGATGTATTCTGCAAAGCCTTCCTTCATCAGCGCCTTCCATGCTTCTTCAATTAGGATCATCTTTCGGATGCCCTTCATTTTGCGCATCTTGTTGATGAATACCTCCATAATGATAATGGTCACCACAGGGAACAGTATCGGGTGGTCTTTAATGTTGTCCAGCTCAAATACAATAAAGCGCTCCTGCAATAAATTCAGGTTTTCCGTGGCGTTAAGCAGGTAATCAAACTCACCGCCCTTGTAGTATGGGCGCAGCACATACAGGAAATTATCCACGTCAAAATCCTTTTCCTTCACCCGGTCATCTTCCAGTACTTTTTTATAGGCATCCTGCAAAAACTCATAAAAGCTGTCAAAGCAGGCAAACACATCCGGGTGGCGTACCAGGTGATGGTAATAGCCGCTGATGGCATTCGATAGGGCTACATATTCGCTGCGCTTAAAGGCCTCGTCATCCTTTTTCCAAAGTGCCAGAAGTAACGTCTTGATACTTTCCTTTTTTTCAGTGTCAAGGCTGTCGCCTTCACCAATAAAGAAAGGGTTGAAACGGATGGGATTCTCTTCACTGTAGGTGAAGTAGTAGCCCTTAACCATATCGCACAGACCTTTGTAGCTGTGGCCCACATCTACGAGCACTACGTGCGTACCCTGCTCGTAATAGCTGCGTACCATGTGGTTGGTATAAAATGACTTGCCGCTGCCCGAAGGGCCAAGGATAAACTTATTGCGGTTGGTACAGATGCCCATCGTCATGGGCTCATCACTGATGTCCACATGTACGGGCTTGCCTGTAAGGCGGTCGCCCAGGCGGATGCCCACAGGGCTGAGCGATGTACGGTAGCCCGTTTCCAAATTAAGGAAGCAGGTAGCCTGCTCGGCGAAGGTATCAAAGGTGTCGTTCATCGGGAAGTCCGCCGCATTGCCCGGAATCCCCGCCCAGAATATCTGGGCTGCTCCCACAGTTTCCTGTTTGGCAACAGCGTCCATTTGTGCAAGTGCTGACGATACCATGTTCTTCAAATCCTTAAGTTCCTCTTTATTATCCGTCCACGCCAGTACATTAAAGTGCGCCTTTACCGGCAGGCGCTGCTGCCCGATGGCCTCATTCAGAAAATCATTAGTAGCATCACGGGCGATCATGTTCTCCCTGCTATAGGCAGACAGCGATTGCAGGCGCAGGCGTTTGGCTTCCAGCTTCTGGATCGTTTTCTGCGCGTCGTCTATAAAAACATACTGGTTATAGATGTGGTTGCAGGGCAAAAGCTGGCCGAGCGTTGACGCGAAACCAATACTGAATTTGGTACGGTCAGTGGAATACTTATCGTAGTTGATACGGCTGCCGCACAGCGCTGGCAAATCCTGCGCATCCGATAGCGTATAGAGCTGGCAATGGCGGTCGCCGACCTGCAAGCCCTCACCAAACTGGATATCGTTAACGATAAAGCTCTGATCCCTTTCAGAGAGGTAGCAGTATTTTTCAATAACACCGTGCGACCTGCTTTGGCTGAGCAGCTCACTTTCAGTTAGTCTTTTAAGCTTAACAAAGCCACTGTCTTCCATAATGCGGCAAAACTGGCCTGCATTATCCAAGAAGTCCTGAAGCAATTGTGGCTTAAGGGTTTCTTCCGGAACGATTGACCTTTTTAAAAGGCTTGAAAACATTGAGGTGGCTGTTTGCCTGTTTTGTGGCTTCTTGGTCAAAAAGATATAGCAGGTATGGTCCAAAAACGGGCGCTCGTTAAAGAAGCGTTCGCTGGCACGGCTTAAAAAGCTGTTGTCCTCTTTGGAAAAATCAGACTTGTGGCCGCTTTGCAAAAACCAGTCCTGCTTATGCAGCACCGTATGCTTGGGCAGTATCTTAATAGCCTTTATCCATGCCTGGTGGAAGGCCTCATACTCCTGGTCGGAGAGCGTGAAGATCTCCGGCAGCTCCGCTTTAAAGGCAATGGTCACATCGCCCATCTTGCTCAGGATGCAGTCATGCTGTACATCCATAATCGGTAACATATCATCCAGCACTCTTTCCATCTCTTTATCTTTTACCTTGTTTATTATTCAGTTATTTAGAAGCGGTGAAAATCCTGCGGCTGCGTGAGCGCAGTACCTTCGGCACCTGCTTTTTTGCCAGCGCCTTCATCAGGCCATACTCACCGTACTTGTTGCTCATTCCGTAGATTTTTACCACCAGTCCAGTACCTGCAAGCAGAATCACGCCAATGCAGAGGTACGACGGCAGGCCAACGAGGTACATTATGGCGAACAGGATAAGCAATGCCACCACTCCGCCACCCAAATACCATATGTACTGTGCCTTCAATCCCTTGAACTCAATTGAGGCATTTATGCCTTTGTTGATCTGATATACACTGTTTGCCATAATCTTATACTTTACATTCTCATTCCTTTACGCCTTGCATGTTGCAGGCTTTCACTTGTGGCCCTGGCAGGTTCCAGCACCATTGCCGTTTTTTCGGAAGCGTGATCTAATGGTTTCATCGCTATAATAGCGGCTTCTTTGCTGCTTGCAGGCACATGCTCATCATGCCCTTGATGCTCTAAAAGCTGTTTTTCCTGTATTTTAATGGCGATCTGCCGTTCAAGATTGGCGAGTTCGGTTTTCATCTGCTGCAATTCCGCCTCCTGCATAAAAGGCTTTTCTGTCAGTTTTTGCAGCTTTGGTATTTCGGTATCCAGCCGCTGTACTTCCTTTTCGTATTTCTCTTTCAGGTGCACCACCCGGTCAATGGCATTGAGGAAATGCCGCGCCGCCAACTTGGGATTATCAATATTGGGCTGACCATCATTAAAAGCGTACTTGATGCCGTCACTCCCGCGCTGCGCGTAGAAGCTGTTGGAATATCGGTACTCGTAGCTGCCATTTTCCTCATAGGCTTTGCGATTCCGTTTGATGTACAGGTTAAAGCCGTACAATTCACCAACCTGTTTGGGCTGGTCAAGGTCTACGGGTCTCCAATCCTTGTATAGTTGGATGATCTTATTGCCAATTACCTCAGGGTCGCTGCTTGCAATGCTTTCCAGTTTAACGGGGTTAACTTTACTGCCTTCGGTATCATATTGCAACTTGCTTAAATAGATTGTGCTGTCGGCAGTCAGTTTTTCAAGCGTACCCTTAGTTTTTACAAGGTCGTATTGCAGCCCTTCCATCTGGTAGCGGTTACGGGATACCTCCCGGAAGTGGGATTGCTTCAGGCTTTCCATCACCGCCACTTTCTTTTCCAGCTTGCTTTTCTCCAGTAGCGAAGTATCCCCCGAAAGGATGGCGATGTATTCCGAGAAGTTCATACCGCTTTTCTCGTCCATAGCGCCCTCGTCAATGGTGCGCACGTTAAGCTCGCAGTTCTTCATTTGCGAGATGAAGGTCTGCTTGTTTTTAAGCAGGTTGAACTTGTAGTTGTCCAGGGATTGCTCGACGGCGTACACATAGTTCTGTACCTTATTTTCATAATGTTCCTTGGCCAAAAAGTTGCCTTGCCTCGCACCGCGCCCGTTGCGCTGCTCCAGCTCCGAAGGTTTCCACGGGATGTCCAGGTGGTGCATGGCTACCACACGCTGCTGAACGTTGAGTCCGGTCCCTGCTTTTTCGGTGGAGCCGATTAGGATACGTATCTCACCCCGGTTCATTTTGCGGAACAGCTCGGGTTTACGCTTGTCGGTCCAGTCGTGGATGAACGTCACCTCATGTGCCGGGATGCCCAGGTCGCGCACCAGCTTTTCTTTTAGCGCATCGTAAATATTGAACTCTCCCGGTTTAGGTGTGCCGATATCACAAAAGGCGATCTGTGTGCCTTTATGTGGGGTGCTTTCCTTGTAGATCCCGGCAATCTTCCGCGCGGCGGTATTGACCTTGCTGTCCGGGTGGTCGCCGTACGCCGGGCTGATCAGGCGCATGTCGGCGGCCATCTTTTTGGCATAGTTGGTCGCAATGAGCATACGGGCGTTGTCTTCACTCTTTGTCAGCGGCGCACGGCCTATGAGCGTGGCATCGCCACTCTTGGCAAACTTCATGAGCCTTTCAATGAAACGGCTTTGCTCCGGTGTCGGCTTGATGTTGACCAGCGTCTCATTCAGCTCCGGCTTTTCCAGCCTGATATGCTTAGCCGTTTTGTAATCTGTGATCTCATTGTAAAATAGCGCCAGTTCCGGTACCTTGATAAAATGGCGGAAGCGTTCTTTGGCAATGATCTCATTAGTTACGCTGAACTCAAAGTCAGTGGTCTTGCGGGCAAACACCGCCGCCCAACCGTCGAAGTTCTCAATGTGCTGGCGCTCCATTTCTTTTGGGCGCAGGTATTTGAAGAGCAGGTACATCTCAGTCAGCGAATTGCTGATGGGTGTACCCGATAAGAAAGTAGCGCAGAGGTCTGAATCAAACTTGTCCTGAAGTGTGCGAACAGCAAAAAGCATATTGAGCGCCTTTTGGCTGCCTTCCATATTGCCCAAACCTGCTACGCGATTGTGGCGCGTGGTAAAAGTCAGGTTCTTAAATTTGTGCGCCTCATCTATGAATAGGTGATCGATGCCCATCTCCCTGAAATTGATGCCGGTGTCTTTCTTTTCCTCAATGCTTTTCTCAATGCTTTTAAGTTTGTTTTCGAGGTTATTCCGGCGTATTTCCAGCCCTTTGAGCATCTTTTTAGAGATGTCGCCGCCCAAATCCCGCACGGTATCCAAATCCCTTTCGATGCAATCAAGCTCCTGCTGAAAAATCTGCGTTTGTATCTGCGGCGACTGGGGTATTTTACCGAACTGGTCATGGGTTAGGATGATACAGTCCCAATTGTTGTTCTTGATCTCGTGAAATATGCGCATCCTTTGCGCAGGTGTAAAGTCATTCTGTCCCGGAAAAAGTATGCGTGCATTAGGGTAGGCTTTCTTATAGGTCTCTGCGATTTGGTCCACATTCGCTTTAAGTGCTATGATCATCGGCTTGTGCAGTATGCCAAGCCTTTTCATCTCCTGTGCCGCTACGATCATTGTGAGGGTCTTGCCTAGGCCGACCTCGTGGTCCACCAATGCGCCACGGTTTTGGATGATGCGCCAGGCCGCATTTTTCTGTGATGAATACAGATCTTCGATACCGAGTGCCTTATTATCCAGCCCCGGGAACTTAAGGTGGCTACCATCAAATTCCCGCAGCACATAACAGTTGAAGGTTTCGTTATACAGGTTTTCAATTTGTTTTTTCTCCCTGTCCGGCAGATCCTGCAAGTAGCTGATAAAGCCGCTTCGCATCTGCTCAATTTTCTGGTGCGCCAGTTGGATGGCTTCATTATCCGGCAGGCGGATGGTTTTACCCGCCCGTTCAACTTCATAAGTAAAGAAGGGCGTAGTGTTCTCCAAGGCATGTTCCAATAAAGTATAGCCGTAGGTCTTCCGTCCATTTTTCGGTGTTACAGCAAACTCGGTAGACACCTTGATGTTCATACCAGTGCTCACCTTAAAAGCATCCAGTGACGGGAAATAGTTAATATCTACCGGCTGCTCGAACAGCTCCGCTGCAAACTGCTCGTAGTACTTAAGCGGTATCCAGCGCTCCCCAAGGTTAAATTCCAGCAGCTCAAACGGGATGCGCTCGGGCTGCACCTTTTCAAGTGCTTCTACGCTGCGCTTTAGCTGTACATTATCCGGCTGGCTTTCCAGTTCTTTGCTGGCAAGGCGCAACTTTTCTACAACGTTGCCGCTCAGGTACTGGTCTGCGGTTTCCCATGCATTATTTAAAGGATTTTGGTAAATGTGGTGGCCCATGCGGCTGATGGCCTCCGGTTCTTCCACACTCATGGCAGCGCTGATGAATTGCAGGTCTACCTTGCCGGTATCGTTCAGGCTGTGGGCCAGCGCTTCAATAGGGTCATCGGTGGTAAAGCGTTCCTTGGTATGCTGCACCGAACCCGTTAAAATATCCGCTTTTACAAAACGCTCGCCCTCACGGCGCTCTAAAGAGGCAATTGTAACCAGGCCAAAAGCCGTATCCTCCAGTATACGCCTGCGGTTCTCGACGCTGTTCAAAATGCCGTAACCCAATACAAAGTCATCATACTGCTTTAGTAAAGCTTCTCGCTGCGCGATAGCGATGGGCTCACCTGATACTTCCTTTGCAGAAAGTTCAAGGTAGTTGTCCCGCAATCCAATGTACCGTTCAAAAAAAGCGGTGCCCGGTTGCCCGGCAACAGGCTGGAATTGTGCGCTTTTAAATTCGGCATCCGGCTCTTTAATAATACCGACCTTCCCGTTATGTATGACCAGCGTACCACCCTTATAAAAAGGTTTTAACCCGGTAAAGGGAAGCTGCGCTTCGGGCCTGAATTGGAACATACCTTCCAGTGTGCGGTCGCCATCATATTTAAAGGCGTGGTCAAAACGCTGGAGCTTGTTCGATAAGGCCTTTAGTTCGTGGCCGAGCAGCCGTGCATCCATCCAGTTGGCCGAAAAGCCGTCAATTTCCTTTACATTGCTGTACAGCTTGTAGAGGTAGCGGTTTGTTTTATGCTGTTTGGCTGTAAGCAATACCACATTCTCATGCAGGGGGGTATCCGTTGTACGGATGGTACTAATGATACGGGCAGTATCTTTCTGGACAACGGTTTCATCCATTGGATTAACATACGCAAGCGCGCGGTTAATGCTCTCAGCCGGGGCCATATCAAAGAGGCCAAGCTGTACGGATGCAGTTGGTACTTTGCTTTCCGGCATAGGCAGGTAGGTCAGCTTTTCACCGGGTGTTTGATTTGTGGCAGCTTGCTGTTCAGGCTTAGCTTTATTAAATAGTGCGGCATTTACACCCAATACAATGTCTTCTGAAAGGCCTTTGTAAAGCTTGCCTGAGATGTCGCTGATATCCCCGTCCTGCCAAACCAATTGATTTGCTTGACCATATTGGTTGCGGCCAGCACTGATACGGTTACCTATGATAACATTAGGGTATGTTGTGATGTAGGTGTTTTGGTAGTAACTGCCAAACTCATTTTGTTGCTTATCACTTACAACCAGCAATTGCTCATCTGTAGATAGACGATCTTTACCGGTATTTTTCTGTACGATGACCAAGTGGTTGGGCGCTTCGGTATTGCCCGTTTCCTTCATCAGGTTGTCCGGCATGACGGTAAGACTGACAAAATCAGCATGCTCAAACAGGTATTTCCGTACTGAAGCGTTGGACGGCCCATTAAGGAATGCATCAGTGGTAATGTAGGCCATCAGCCCGCCTTCGGCAAGCTTGTCAAGCCCTTTGGCAAAGAAATAGTTGTGTATCTTGCCAGATAGTTCATTGCCCGGATAAGCCGGGTCATAGACAGAAAAATTACCAAAGGGGATGTTGCTGACTACAAGGTCGTAAGTGCCATTGTCTTTTACAGGAGCTTCTTCAAAACCACTGATATGGGTATCAGCCATTACGCCGAGTGAACTGTTGATGGCTGAAAGTATCAGCCCTGTTAGCTTATCCTTTTCAACCGCCGTGATCTTTTCCAGGGATGGAAATGCCTTAGCTGCTTCGGTTATAAAAACGCCACTACCGGCCGAAGGCTCATACAAGCTTTTGGGTTGTATGCCTTGCTCTTTTAATACTTTGTAAAAGGTCTGCGGTACCACTTCAGGTGTGTAGAAAGCGGTAAGGACACTGTTGCGAAGTGAAGCGACAATCTCCTTATACTGGTTTTCAGGATAATGTGCTTTTAGCAAGTCGTGAAGTTCCATTATCCTGCCATGTAGCTTCAGGTCTTCTTTTGTAGCGCCGTTTGCCCTCCACTCTTCCTGTGAGCCATAAGGGTACAGGATGGCCTTGATGCCGCCGAAACCAGCATAAGCTCGCAAGGCATCTATATCGCGATTGGAAAGCGATTCGCCATTCTGATAATCCAGTGCAAATTTAATCGCGCGGATATTATCGTCTAACTTATGGGAAGTATTATAAGCCATCTCAGCACATTTTCATTCTTCATCAGTTCGCAAGCTTATAGCAGGTAGTCGTGTACCTGCGCGATTATCGCATGCCGCAGGTGGCGGTCGTCTTCCGTTTCTGTCGAGAAATTGAAGGTGTCGAAGGTTTCCTGGCAGGCTGCAATGAGGTTCACCACCTCGTAGGTCAGTACGCCGTCTTCCGAGAGCCTTTTGAAATCATCAGGAAATTCTTCTTCGAGTACACTGCGGATGTAGAGGAATTTGGAGGGTTTCAGGTCTGCGGTCAGCTCGTTTAAGGCAAGCTCTTCTATGATGTACTGCGGCTTGCCCTCGGCAAGCAGGCTATCAATCATAGGCAAGATGCCGCTAATCTTTTCATCAAGATACTTGGTAACCGAATAGTCCTCCTGGAGGCCCAACATCACATCGGGATTGTTGTGGACAATAAATGCCCACAACTTTTCTTTTAATTTTTCTACCATGATAATTTCTTAAGAGATGCCGAAGAAGGACTGGATCACTGTGGCCACCACCACAAGGAAGATGCAGCTGCCAAACCATGCGGCGGCAACCTTGCCGGTATCCTGGTCGCCTGCATTCCATTTTTGGTACACCTTGACGGCGCCTATCAATCCAAGGATAGCGCCCACGGCATACATGAGATTGGTACCGGCAGCAAAATAGCTGCGGACTTTGGTATTTGCTTCCTCGATGCCCTCAATACCGTCCTGGGCATTTGCGTTAATAGTGGCCAGAACAAGGAAAGCTCCGGCAATAAAAGCCCTTTGCAGGGCTGGCTTTTTAATCCAACTGCACATTTTCATAACTCACTTGATTTAAAAGATTTGTAAAAAAGAATAGTAAAAAACGGGAGGGGCATCGCCGTCGCATCGCACCATCTGTCTGTCACTCTTGCCCTTACGCACCGGCGTGGACAGGGAGCCCGCTTCCGTTATATTTTTATTGCTCCCAAAGCTTGTCTGCTTCGGCCTCGCTGACAGGTATATTTTGTTTGGCGCATTCTGAGGAAACCAATTCGTTGATCGCCGGGCGCATGCCATCGTTTTTAAGGGCTGGGTATTCCTTAAATACCAATGCCAGATATTCTTTTACTTCACCAGGCTGCGCTTTACGGATGGCGGCATCGCTGATGGTTTTGTTGACACGGCCGATCAGATGTTCCAGCTCGTCGTATTCACTTTCATTTGATTCCGCTGTGACATCAGCCGATGCGGTAACCTCGGTTTGATGCGGATGGGTCTGCGCAAGGCTCGCAGTTGCCGCTTTTGGCGCAACCCTGTCGCTGGTTTTATTTGCAAACCACGTGGTGAAGTCATTCCTGAAATAACGCACTGCGATGTAGAAATAATAGATGGCTGCCGATGCGGCTACTACCAGGAGATAGCTTTGCCATGAAATACCTGTAAACATATGCTCTCATTTTAATTGTTACACATAGTCCGCCGTCGCGGCTTGTTTAATTTCTGAGAGCAAAGTAAGGGCGTATGAGAACGCCGGTAAATTTCAACTTGTTGTTGAAACCCAAGTTGAAACCCTGAAACCCGTTACAGCCTTGAAAATACAATACATAAAAAAGCCCACCCTTTAGAGGCAGGCTTGGTGTTTTTATTCTTATTCTAATTAGAAATGCTGTTTCTGCAATATCCACTTACCATCATCTGACAAGGCGAAAGTCGCGGTCTTTTCCTTTTGCTTGCCTTTAAGGTCGGTGGTCGATAATACATGAAACGGCGTTAAGTTCTCGAATTGGGTACTATAAGTTACTGTTGCGGTCTTGTTATCCCCGTTGACAATAGACAAAACATCTACGATATCCTCATCCGCAAGTTTCACCGGCCGAATGAAATCTTTTTCATCCTCTTTAGATGCAAAGGGTCGCAAATAGGGTTTCGCTTTTTCGGTAAAAAATATGATCGGCACGACACCTTCTTCAAACATTCTGACCTTCCTTTTTATGGTAACCAGGCCTTGTTCCTCAAGTCCTGAGTTCATGATCATCCTGGCATGGCCGACATCGCGGCAAAAGATATGACGTTCGATTACGCGTGGATATTTGTATTCTTTCCGAAGCAATTGCTCGGCTTCATCCTTTGACAATTTTTTCTGGCTGCAACCGCTAAGTGTAACGGCCGCCATTACCAATATTATCAGTGCTTTCATAATACATAGTTTTGATCAATACTCCTTTATTTTATTTATGATCTTTTGTAAAGTTTCTATAGCAATTTCCTTATCCCGCTCTTCCGCTACATAAGCCTGGGTTCGCATACCTTTATAAGAGGGATTGGTCCTGTTAGTGGTAGAAAGGTGCGGAACGATGGTTTTAAAGACCTCGCTCAGCGAACGCGCTACCAGAATGCGCAGGTCATCGGCAGCCCTAAGGATTAGCCCCGCCTGGTCTGACGACAGCTTCACCAACACTTTTTGTAAAACCTTGGTCTCTATTTTATCTACTGCCTTATCTTTTGCAATTGGCCGCTCACTACTTTCTGAAGACCATTCCAATTCTTTTTCGAGATACCTGATTTCTTCAGCAAACCAGTCGTTTAGTGCCCGGCTAAGATGGTGGTATCCCGGATTGAGGACTAAGCCTGGTTTAGGCAGGATATGCCGGAAAGCCTTTTGATAGAGCAGCAAAATTTTTAATCGCTCTCTCGTGTCATTAAGGCTGTCCAGATGCATGAAAATCTTACGCGTAAGTAGTTTAATAAATCCTTTGCTGTTATAATTAAGGTAGATCAGCATATGCTCTACCGGTGTGAATAGCATATCAGGCTCATTTTTCCATCTGATCTCTTCAAGGTGGCGCAACAATTCTTCCTTGTATCGTATATCCCTGTACCGAACACGGAAGGGTATCGGGCGGGATGAAGCCGCGAAGTGCCGCAGCCTTTTAAATATCTCCCCGGCGACCATTTCTTCGGGATGGGTAAGTACTTTCTGCTCGATAGCGCTAAGTCGGGTGACCAGTTCCTTTCGTTGGCGGCAAAGGGTTACCAGCGGCACAGTTTGGAGCGGGCTATGGTGTTCGTGGAAGTAGTTGTCGATATAATTGATTATCGCTTCGACCGTTGCGGTGTAACTTTCAAAAGATTGCTTAGCAGCAGCAATTTTATCTTCTTTATCTTGCCACTCGATTGTAATTCGGTCCAATAACCGGGTAAGACTTGCATGGTAGCGTTGCACGAGCTGCCGGATCTCTTTTTCCCGGCCAAGTGCCAGTGCCTGGTTATTGATGAAAGCCCGAAGGCTGGCCGATTCAGCGTCAAGTTGTTTATTAAATTCTTCAATGTTGATTGCAGCATCCGGCGATGGAAACAGGAATACATCGGCCAATTGTTCCAGTTCCTGCAGAGGATAGTAATGCTCAGATGCTGAATGTGTTGGTAATTGCTGTAACATATTCATACTGTAATAAATTTGGAAC
This sequence comes from Mucilaginibacter sp. FW306-07-L, assembly GCF_058782065.1. NCBI lineage: Bacteria > Pseudomonadati > Bacteroidota > Sphingobacteriia > Sphingobacteriales > Sphingobacteriaceae > Mucilaginibacter > Mucilaginibacter sp. FW306-07-L. The sequence goes on along the minus strand of NZ_JBYSXI010000002.1, from coordinate 609,592 downwards.
ACTTACCACAATTAGCAGCCCAATGCCAAACCCGCGTTTTCATGGTGCCGCCTAAATCGTTGAATGCCCATTATTTCCGATATGTTGCGCAAGGCATTCATTTCTTTATCTGGGGGACTCAGGTATTTCAATGGGGAAATCAACACTGAATGTGGGGAATTCAGCATTTTAATTTAAACCCTAATCCCTTAAAGAAAAGCCGTTTCCGGCCTTTAGGACACTATATTGCACAATCTGTGCCGTTGTGTAGGCTTATCTGTCCATCCATATTTTAAAATCCGGCACCCTGTCCTCGCTGATTATAAAAAGCCGCTCATGTTCTTTTGGTACCTTGGCATCTTTGGCATAAGGTGCAGGATCAAGCGTGAGCTCCAACGTTTTGTTTTTTCCGGGACGGTAAAACCCGCAGGCTTTGAAATTGACGATCATCTGCCGGTTGATGCGGAAAAACATGCTTTTATCCAGCATCGCTTCTAATTGTTTCAGTGGTATATCCAGCCGGTAGCTGTCACTAAGGGAGGCCATGCTTTCTGTCCGCATAAATACATTGCCTTTAAGTATAAAGAAGTAGGAGACATCCTTCAACTGTACCGGAATGGACCGGATGGGCGTATCAACAATAAGCACTTCACGCGGTTGCGGTGCCTGTTCGGGCGCTTCACTTTCAATGCTCCGATTTATCTTTGCTCTGAGCAGGTAAGAATTTAGTCCGAAGTAATACAGGTTTAGCACCAGGAGCATGAGCAGGATGATGGTATAGTCTTCACGCAAGTAAGAGGTTTGCAGGATGTGTACGCCCATAAGGGCAAAGAATACCGCTGCCAAGAGGAAAGCCCCGACAGCAGGCGCAAGGAAACCAAGCAAGCCTTGCCGAAAAAGCCGTTGCATGGGGTGGTCATGCCAATCAAACCGCTTATCCAGCCGCACTGTTATAAGATGAATGTAGGTGGTAAGCGTTATTGATATGACAAAACTGGCGGCCATTCCCCTCCAGTACGAAGGCGTAAATATCGCTTCAAAGAAAGTATCAGGCTCGTTATACATCACAAGGATGTGGGAAGCAATGAGTGCCAAAACTATCCTGAAAAACATATCATTATATAAATCTTCCGACGCTGGCCGGTGGTCTCGTATCTTAAAAAGTGCCATAACATCTTTGCTTTGAAGGAAAAATGAACGGTGTTGCAACAATTATATCAAATTATTGTCACTTTTAGAAGTTGTAAATTAACCTTTAAGCAATATTGTAGATATTGGTTTTGCTATTAATTGTATCAAAAACATCAATCTTACCTGACATGGCAAAACTACCTTTCACCCCACAGGGCGTTAAACAAAAGTTTCATGAAATCTACGCCCTTCCCCAATCAGACATTAACGCGCATGCGAGCAGGATCGCATCTGACCTTCCCGGCTGGATGAACGCTGAGTTTACGCTCAACCAAAAAGAGTCTCAGTACCTTGATTCCATCGACGAGGAATTTTTAGGCTTCCTTTCCGGGGAATTGTCCCTGGCTGTTGAGCAAAAGCTGCCGATTTATCTTGACCCTCCGTACCCTCCGGTGGATGATACGGGCAGCAAGCGTATCAGGGTACGTAAGACAGTTGACCGCTATTACCGTAACGGGCAAATTCTGCCGGCAACGGGCGGGGTTAACATTACGATTGAATACCTGAATGGGTAAGAATTAATTCTATTTTAATATACGCTTTAAAACCAGTATTTTGGCATAACGTTCTATGCCAAAATACTGTGTCCTCAACGATGTAGACCTGGCATCCTTACTCTTGAAGGGTGATGAGCGCGCCTTTGCCGAGATTTACGACCGTTACTGGGCTTTACTTTACCGCCATGCGCTTCGTATGTTGGATGATGAGGACCAGGCGGGCGATGTGGTGCAGGAGGTGTTTTTATCGTTATGGAATAAAGCAGCCGAAATCACTATCACCACTTCTTTATCGTCTTTCTTATACACAGCGGTCCGCAACAGGATTTTGAATTACTGGACGAGCGAGAAAGTGCGGCAAAAGCACATTGCTTCTTTCCAGAATTTTATACAGCATGAAGAAAGCCGGACAGATCATAAGGTGCGAGCTCAAATGCTTACCGAGCTTATTGAACAGGAAGTCGCCAGGTTGCCTGAGCATATGCGTAAAGCTTTTGAGCTCAGCCGGAACCATGATCTATCCTATAAAGAGATCGCTGAAGAATTAGGGGTCTCTGAGCATGTCGTGCGGAACAACATCAGCCGGGCTTTAAAGATTTTAAGGGTAAGGCTTGGGGATTTGGCGGTCCTTTTACTATTTCTAAACAGTTAAAGAAATAGCCTCCCGGGTGGAAATCTCCTCACAAAACCAGTCCGGAAGGCTTTTATTGCAATAAAATTGGCTGCAATAGCAGGCCTCTCCTCAAAAACCTGCATTGTCGATGCGAATTTTATTAGGCAGTGCAATTTACAACGATACCTTTTAGAGAGTTGTTAACGAACTGTTAATCGTTAGGCAGCTTCAAACTCAAAGACAGCCATAACAAGAAATGCCAAAGCAATTGTAAGTCAGTAAGTTAATTGTACACAATTACGAGAAGTTGATGTGACATAATAATACAGTTTGAAGCAGTTATGTTCACAGATTTCAAGTGTTTTAGTATTAATTTATGCTTCGACTTAGAGATATTAAAGTATATATTAATAAGTAAATCCTGTAATATTATAAATAGCTTGCTAATCAGGAAAAGCTGACCTAACTTGTTTTCTTTTATGCAATCAGCTATTGCAAATTAATATGAATAAATCACGAGGCTTATTATATCCGGCAATACATAAATTTTACAGTGCACTGAGCAGCTTGGAGAAATTTGAAAAAGGAACTAACTTTTTCGATAATATAGGCTATCTGGATAATTTTTTCTCAGAATACAGGAATATTACCTTTGTTCTTCAACATTCTTTGGCTCATACCGACTTTTTGGTTACCTATGAAAGGCTGCGCAATGAATACCTTGTTAATAGTGTTGGTAAATGGTTTGTAGAAAAGCGTAATGAGGTATTAAAACAACAGCCTTTTAATCTGGAAAAACGCATCGTTATCACTATTTATTCTGCTGAGGCGACAGTATCGCTCCCTGAGTTGGTTTTAACGATTGATAACGATGTAGAAATTTCGACAATTGTCGAATCCTTGCGTGCCACTTTTATGAGCCTGCGGCAACTTGAGGTAATGTTTTCGACCGAGTTTTTCTTTTACGAACAAGGCCACACCGAAGACCTGTATGATAATTTTATTTTCGGCATCAACCAAATGAAACTCCTTTTGGCGGCGTTGAAACAGGCTATAAATGAGCCTTGTCAATTATCCGATGAGTTGGAAAGCAAAATAGATAAAATGAATTTCTACCAGGTACCCAAAGACTTTCTTTTAGTGGATGATTACGTTTTTTTTGTTAAATCATACACATTTGAAAAAGCGTCCCGAGTAGCTATGTGGGCCGGGCCTGCCAAGGCAAGAAGCCCAATAGAAAATCTGAATAAGGCGTATCCTAATGGAGACTTGTTTAACAAATTTGAATTAATGCATTTGGTGATATTCCAAATGCAAAAAACCTTGATGCCTACCTGTTTGGTTGTTTACAGCGATAATACTTTCGAGCTTCTCTCTTTTGGATTCTCGATCAAAACAACAGTATATCGAAAATTTAATGAGATCGCCAAACGCATTGAAGCGGATGTAATTACTGATGTACTTTTTGTGACCGAAATGTATGTTTACGATACAAAACATCTTAACAAGGAGAGCCGAGAAAGAGTTAAACATGCTCAAAATGAAATATTGGCTTTTTATATGGTTAATAAGGATTTGGTAACGAAGGCCCATTCTTATGATTCGAAAAAAGTTAATGATTTTAACTATATCGCCTCGGTGATGTTTGCCAAACCAGAGAAACCTCAATTACCTTATTTTATGAACCCCGTCATACACGAATTTGACAGGCTGAAGTCAAAATCAGACAATGACCCAATGCATAATTGATTACGTTATATGTAATATTTAGATATCATCTTCTTATACCGAAACTGTCACATCAACTTTACTTATCGACAGCAAACTAATTTTTATTTTTTTTGAGAGTACATACTGACGGGCGCTGTCATTACTATATAACACATAGTATTGATGGAACCAAAGCAAATTGAAGCACTGCTCGAAAGGTATAATGATGGTAAAGCATCTGCCGATGAAATGGCCCTGCTCGAAAGCTGGTACCTTTCACAAGGTAAAAAGCTTCCTGCCTATGGAGGCGAAATTGACTATCAGGCAAAGAAACAAGAGCTGTGGCAGGCAATCAATAAACGCCGGGGCCACAATCCTTCAAAAGTATATCCGTTACTGCCACGCCTTGCGGCAGCCGCGTCCATTGTCCTGGCCGTAGGGCTGGGTTGGTATTTCTTCCTGAAACCAAATACTCAAAAGGAACAGCAAACAATTGCTTCCACCCATGATGCGGCGCCGGGCAGTAATAAGGCCATCCTTACCCTCGCTGACGGCAGCAGTGTCGAACTGGATTCACACGCAAAGGGCACACTTGCCATGCAGGGCAATACAGCCATTACCAAAAATGGGCAAGGCCTCATCAGCTATAATGCTAAAGTTGCAGGTATTGAAAAGATGGCCTACAATACCATAACCACGCCTAATGGCGGTGAATACCAGGTGCTTTTACCTGACGGCACGCATGTTTGGCTTAATGCTGCTTCTTCACTCAGATATCCGGTTGCCTTTACCGGTAAAGAGCGCAGGGTTGAGTTAACAGGCGAGGCTTATTTTGAAGTTGCCCATAACAAAGCCAAACCATTTAAAGTCATTACCGGCCTGCAAAGCGTGGAAGTACTCGGCACCCATTTTAATATTAATGCCTACAGCGATGAGGCTTTCATAAGAACAACTCTCCTTGAGGGCTCCGTTAAGGTTATAAAGAGCGATGATCAGACTGCGTTGCTAAAGCCAGGACAGGAAGCGTGTGTAGGAAGCGACATTAAAGTACAGGAGGCGGATACATATCCTGCCGTAGCATGGAAGAATGGCAAGACATACTTCAAAGATGCAGATATTCAAACCATCATGCGATCCATTACCCGATGGTATAATATAGAAGTTGTCTATAAGGGAACAATAACCAAAGAGCTTTTTACAGGGGGTATTTCCCGTAAATCTAATTTATCAAATCTGCTAAGGATATTGGAGACCGGCGGCATACATGCCCGTATAGATAATAGAAGAATAATTATAACTCCATAATATTAACCCTTAACCCCTTCGCTTATGTAAATAAAAGATCATGTTTAGTTAATTCAAAGGGTCGGTAATGCTTCCAACATCTACCGGCCTTAATTTCAAATCCTTCTAACAAACTATTAAAAATTTATGCCATTACAACCATTAACCCCGGCTGGGGTAACCGCCAAAACCACTGAATTGTACGCCCTTTCAAATACTTTGCTAAGCGCACAGGCAGATGCTGTGGAATCCGATTTCCGGGACTGGGTAAAAGATAATTTTACCCTTACTACCGCCCAGAGCACCTATTTAAATTCAATGAACGATAATGCGGTTAAATACTACGGTACACAATGTTCTACTGCTTTTCGTTCTCGGTTATCCATTACCCTCACAGTAGGTCCTGACCCTGGTTCCGGTTCTTCCAAATGGGTAGTTTCACAGGACTCGATGATTGTTTCCACAAATGCCTCAGGCGCTTGGGAAGCTATCGGCTCGCTGGCTTTTAAATTTGAATACCGCACCTGATAGTTTTTAAAAGCTTGTGCGAGGCTAAACTAAAATACTGTAGCCCAATAAGGCCGGTGAGTGCTTCCAACACTCCCCGGCTTAACGTCGGGGCAAAAGCCGGGCAAGCCGGAAAATCCTTCTAACGATTTAACTATTAACCCTAACTCGACAAAAGTATGAATATTTTTACGCTTCCCTATAGGGAGCGGCTGGTCAAAATTTTACTGATCATGAAGCTTGTTTCCTTCTTTATTTTGCTGGCTTGTTTTTCCGTCTCTGCCTCAGTCGTCGCGCAGACCATAACTCTTAATGAAAAGAACGCTCCTTTGAGCAAAGTCTTTAAATTAATTGAAGGGCAGAGCGGCTATAGCTTTTTCTATAAAAACGAAGTGCTCAAAACAGCCAAACCTGTAACAGTTACTATCAGCAATGCAACCCTTGGCGATGCCCTGGCAAAATGTTTTGAAGGTCAGCCTCTTGCTTATGAAGTTATTGATAACACCATAACAATTAAGCCTAAAGTGAGGGCCTTTACTAAAAGATTAAAAGACCTGTTTTCTGTACCTAAAAAGGTGTCGGGACGAGTAAGTGATACCGCAGGCACACCGTTGCCCGGGGCGAGCATCCGCATTCAGGATAAGGACATACTGTATACAACCCCTTCCAACGGCGAGTTTTCTATAGAAGCCGAATTAGGCGATGTAGTAATCATTTCTTTCGTGGGTTATGCCCCTGTCACCTTTGTGGTAAGCGACGACCTGTCTTTTCAAAACATAATATTACACCGTCTAAACAGTACCCTAAATGAAGTGTCTGTTCTTTCAACTGGGTACCAATCTGTACCCAGGGAGCGCGCGACCGGCAGCTTTTCGCAGCCAAACAAGCAATTATACGAATCCCGTGTAAGTACGGACGTTATAAGCAAACTCGACGGAATAACAAGCGGCCTTATCTTTAATACTACCGGGATAACCAGTAGCAATACGCCAAAGCTCAGCGTCAGGGGCCGAAGTACTATTTATGCTAATGACAATCCACTTATCGTGGTCGACAACTTCCCTTATGATGGCGATATTAGTAATATCAATCCTAATGATGTGGAGAGCGTCACCATCTTAAAAGATGCCGCCGCCGCTTCTATTTGGGGTGTTCAGGCCGGTAACGGGGTTATCGTAATCACTACTAAAAAAGGCGCCAATAACTCACCATTGAATATTCGCTTCAACAGCAATTTAACCATTGCTAATAAGCCCAACCTGTATTACGACCGGAATTTTTTGCCTTCGTCATCCTATATTGATGTAGAGAAATACCTGTTTGATAAGGGGTATTATGATGGAGAAATTGCACTTAACGATCCGTCAGATCCCAATTCCACTTTTACCCCTTTGTCGCCGGTAGTTGTATTGCTGAACAGGGTAAAGTCAGGTTTGATTTCACAATCCAGCGCCGAAAGCCAAATAAATGCTATTCGCAATAATGATGTGCGCGCAGACCTTTCTAAATATTTTTATCAAAGGTCGCTGAACCAGCAATACCTATTGAGCCTTGATGGAGGCCTAGAAAAGTATAAGTACTATTTTTCCGCCGGTTACGATAATAACAGGCTTAACCAGGTTGGTAGCCAATCTGACAGGTTGACAATTAATAGCCAAAATACTTTTCAGGTATTTAAGTCCTTACAATTCAATGCAGGCATTAATTATGTTCATAGCAGTCAGACTGCCGATAATACACTATCCCAATTGTCTCCGGGTGGCCGCTTCCTTACTGTCTTTCCATATACGCAGTTGAAAAAGGCCGCTGGAGCGCTACCTATTGTCAAAGACTACAACTCTTCTTTTGTGCAAAATGCAGAAAATCGTGGCTTCTTAAATTGGCAATTTCTCCCTGTCGATGAATTAAATAACGGATATAACACTTTGGCCAACCAGCTAAATGATATCCGGCTAACCACAGGGTTAAGGTACAGTATTATAAATGGCTTAAATGCTGATATAAAATACCAGTACCAAAAAACTCTGGCCGATACCCGCAGCCTTGGGACCGCAGAAAGCTATTATGCACGAAACCTGGTCAACCAATATTCATCCCTTGATGCTAACGGGAATGTTTCAGGAAGGAATATTCCGGCTGGTGGTATTTTAAACCAATTCGATTCAGGACAGGACGCACACCATTTCCGTGGGCAGCTGGACTACGCCCTTTCAGGCGGCCGCTCGCAACTTGCCGCAATTGCAGGATACGAGATCACCGAGGTAAGCTTTAAGGGCAGTAGTAATTTACTATATGGCTATGATGAAAACCTGGGTATTTCAACGCCGGTTGATTATGTAAACGGGTTTACATTAACACCTGGAAATGGATTTAATACGATTCCTTATGGTAACACCAGCGTCGGCACCTTGGACCGCTACCGTAGTTACTTTGCTAATGCTGCTTATACTTATGACGAAAAATATACCGTTTCAGCAAGTGGCCGCATAGATGCTTCAAATTATTTCGGTGTTAATACTAACCAGAAGTCAGTGCCTTTATGGTCAGTGGGTGCTAAGTGGGATTTATCTAAAGAGAATTTTTATAAGATAGCGATGCTTCCCTCGCTACAATTTAGAGGATCGTATGGCTTTCAGGGAAATTTAGACAAGACATTATCTGCATATAATACAATAAGTTATGTAGCCACCCCGGCACAATACACCAACGCTTTATTAGCAACACTGCGAAATGTGGGGAATCCCGAATTGCGCTGGGAAAAAGTAAGGCAGCTTAATGTAGCGTTGGACTTTGCTACAATAGGACAGCGCCTAACAGGAACAGTTGAGATGTACTTCAAAAAAGGCATTGACCTAATAGGTTTTTCCGTTTTTGCCCCAAGTACGGGTATAACGCAAATGAAGGGCAATTATTCCGGCATTTCGGGTAAGGGTATTGATATCCAGCTTAATTCACAAAATATCAAAGGCAAGTTTAGTTGGTCCAGTTCTTTCCTGTTCAGCCGTGCTACCGATAAGGTAACCCTCTATACCGGCACTCCGTTTACTGCCAATAACCTGGTTGGCACCGGCAAAAATATTCTACCGGTAGTTGGGAGGCCTGTCTACGGATTGTACAGCTATAAATGGGCCGGGCTGAGCGCGACCAGCGGCGATCCGCAGGGCTACGATAATCAAATGGCCTTAAGTACGGATTTCGCGGCGCTCAGAAATCCGGCTGACATATCTCAAATAACATATCACGGCCCGTCAAGGCCAGTAACCTTCGGGGGTTTCGGTAATCGTTTCACCTACGATGGTTGGGCATTGGCCTTCAATATCAGCTACAAATTGGGATACTATGTACGTAGGAACAGTCTAAGCTATACCAGCCTTTATGATCAGGGAGTAGGGAATGTGGAATACCTGAACCGTTGGCAAAAACCCGGAGATGAACTACTGACCAATGTGCCTTCACAAGTTTATCCCGGTAACTCAAACCGCGACTATTTCTATAATTATTCCGAAGCGACCGTCGAGAAAGGTGATCATGTCCGATTACAGGACATTACATTAAGCTACGATCTGTTCCGCTCAAAATACCGTTGGCTGCCACTCAAGTCTGTACAGGTTTATGGATATGCCAACAACATCGGGATTTTGTGGCGTGCCAACAAGGTAAAACTTGATCCGGACTATCCTACTACGGGATGGCCGGCACCGCGGACAATCAGTTTTGGTATTAAAGGCACTTTATAATATTATCATGAAAAATCGAAGATTAATTTATATACTCACTTTTGCGGTATTTATAGCAGCCACTGCCGCTTGTAAAAAAGACTGGCTGGATGCCAAGCCTTCACAGGATCTTGCCGTGCCCACAACGGTCAGGGATTTCCAGTCCCTGCTCGATAATACAAACCTATTCAATATTACTGTCGGTGGTATGGGAGAGCTATCCTCAGACAACTTCTACATAACCCCTGCCACCTGGCAGGCAAGAAACCTTACCGAGCGGTATCTTTACATATGGGCGAAGGATATATTTGAAACGCGTACTGCCGGCGAATGGAATACGCCGTATCAGCGTGTCCTTGTTGACAATATAGTTCTGGAAGGGCTGGAAAATATTCCGGACCACACCACCGAAGATTGGAAAACGGCAAAGGGAACGGCATTTTTTTTCCGCGCCTTTGACTTCTATGGTTTATCACAGGTTTTTTGCAGGGAGTATTCACCAAGTGCCGCGACTGATCCGGGTATAGTTTTGCGCCTTGACGGTAATGTAAATTCTCCCGTACAGCGTGCAACGATACAGCAGACCTATGACCAGGTGATTTCAGATTTGCGGCAGGCTCGAAACTTAGTGCCGCAAACATCACAATATAAAACCAGACCATCGTTGCCTGCTGTTTATGGAATGTTGGCTAGGGTGTACCTGAGCATGGAAAACTATGGACAATCTGAAAAGTACGCGGACAGCTGCTTACAGCTATACAATAAATTGCTCACCTACAGCACGCTAAATGCATCCGCAGCCCGTCCTTTCGCCCTCTTTAACGACGAAGTCATCTTACATTGGGGCCTTACCAACTTTGCCACGTTTAGTTCAGCAATCGTTGACCCTGCGCTGTATGATTCCTACAATGCAAATGATTTGCGTAAAGCGCTTTTTTTCACAGCGACTAAAACATTCCGCAACCAATATACCGGCTCGGCGGTGCCTTTTTGCGGCTTGGCCACCGATGAAATACTGCTGATACGCGCGGAAAGCCGGGCAAGGAATAATAACCTGTCGGGCGCTGCCGAAGACCTTAATACTTTACTGGTCAAAAGATGGAAGCAGGGTACCTACCAACCGTATTCATTTTCTTCACAGGATCAGGCATTAACTGTGATCCTAAATGAAAGAAGAAAGGAATTAGTAATGCGAGGATTGCGCTGGAGTGATTTGAGAAGGCTCAACAAAGATAGCCGTTTCGCTTTAACACTCACCCGCGAGCTAAGCGGAACAAAGTACATCTTACCGCCCGGCGACCCCCGGTACGTATTACCCATTCCCCAAGCCGAAACAGATAATAGTGGTATTACTCAAAACCCCCGTTAATTACATGAAAAATTTTATAATATTTATATTCTGCGCCTTAGTACTGAACAACGGTGCAGCCTTATGTCAAGGCAAAAAGCAAAGTGCACCACAGCCCATTGAAATATCAGGCCATGTGGAAACACATGCCTCTGATTCCCTTACATTGTATGTATGGTACGATATTCTGTCTGGTAACAAAAGATTTAACAACCCAAGCCAAGTATATAAAAGCGCTATAAAGGACGGGGCCTTTCACTTTAAAACACGGCCTTTAAAGGATGTGGCCTATATAGAGATCGCTTATGGTGAATCTTCAGCCGCGTTCCCGTATACCTTCTTTAAACCTTATATCATTTCGCCGGGAAGTAAAATTATTATGACGGAAACTAAACGCACCGGTTTGGTGAGTAAAGCTGTGTACGGATATGAGCACTGCAATGATTGCAGTACCTTAAGCTTTAAAGGCAAAGGAAGTAAGAGCTTATCTCTTCAATGGGAGCTTGACGAGAAAGAAAAGCAAAATAAAGATTTGTATTTTAAATCGTCAAATAGAGGGGACAGCGTTAAGTCCCGGTCTGACCAACTAACCAAATTGGTGTACCGAGATATGATTAACCTAGGAAAAGGAAAGGATGTGATCATAAAGCACTATAAGGCTTCCATTTCCCCCTCCGTACTGAATATCATTAAAGCTAATACCTTGGCCAGTAATATGCTATACTTTTTTAATTCTGCTAACCGCATGAGCGACGACGGGAAATACCTTCCCGCGGATGAAATGGTCCGTGCTGTGAACGCTTTTTTTTCGACAAAACAAGCTAATTTTAACATTCACGCTCAAATACCAGAGACAGGCCTTCTTAAATCTTACAAATATATCTCTATGTGTATAGCAAGGAGTGTTTTTGAAAGTGTTTATGTACTGCCGAAAAAAAATACATTTGCAATCCTAGAAGAACGATTTAGTGGCAATATGCGTGATCAGGTCTTAACAAAGTATCTGTATTATCATACCAAAATACCAAAATATGATAGCCTTTTGAATAGAGCCGCGGCACTTGTCAAGGATCAAAGCTATCAACAAGTCTTGTGGCAACTTAAAAAAAGCTTATTGGTGGGTAGCCCGGCGTATGATTTTGCATTGCCTGACAGTTTAGGGAAGATTGTACGTTTATCCGATTTTAAAGGGAAAGTGGTTTTAATTGACTTTTACTACACCGGTTGCTCCGGGTGCAGCGGTTATTTTCAGAATGCGGTTACGCCAGCCGAAAAATTATTTCATGATAATCCTGATGTAGTCTTTGTTGCCATTTCAATTGACAAGAAAGATATCTGGCATAAAGGATTAAAGACCGGCCTATATACTTTCCCGCAAGGGATCAATCTTTACACTGCCGGTAAAGGAAACAGGCATCCGGTATCCGAGCATTACTTGTTATCTTCTTTTCCTAATCCGCTGCTGGTAGGCAAGGATGGTAAAGTTATCACCAATGATATGGAACGGTTGGGCTATATAAAACCATCAAATCTCATTAGCGAAATAAATAATGCTTTGCACTAAGTAGAGGTGGCAGGAAGTGATAGTCTTCCCGCCATTCCTTTTTCTACTAACTACTGGATTTCTCCATCCTGAATTACTTCAACAAAGGAACCTGTGGGATGGCTGTTCAGCGCTGGTGCTGTTGTCTGTGACCAGTTGGCCTTACATGTGACATCGGGATTGAATTCACAATCACCTGATGAGGTGCCCCGATATTCATAATCTGCCGCGTTTGTAGAGCGGTCAGGACCACTAACCCTTACAAAACTGTAATCGGCAAAACCGTTTTCATCCACTTTAGGAGCGTTTGATTTTGCGGTTGTGAACGCGCTTCCTACAGCAAACACAACGGCAGCTGCAAGGATAAAAGAAACTTTTTTCATAATGTTATAATTAAAATTGGTTGCCTACTCTGTCAAAGGTTTTCGGCTTCCCCTTAATTTCTCGGCCAAAAAATATTATTTAAGATCGAATCGCGGTCGATCGGTTATTTCTGATTGGATGATCAAGGTAAATACCAAGTGACGATATGATAACATAGAAAAGATTCAGTGCCAAATGCTGTGCCCACGTCAGGTGTTTGATTACACCACCACAACTGCAGGGGATATACCTAAAGCTGTGCATCAGTACCAACGCTGTATAAAGGGTGAACATAGCCATAAGCGCCATTGATGCCCACAGCCCCCTATGCCGCCAGGACGGTATCAACAGGCTGATCACGGTGCCAATTTCAAGTAACGGTATTAACCAGATTAATATAGGGGTCAGCACATTGGGGAAAGGCTGATTATTCAGGTCCTGGCGAAATCCTTGAAAGTCTAAAAACTTACTTAAGGAAGAATAGAGAAATAACACGACTATCAATGCAGTAATCAGTTCTATATAAATTCGCCTGCTGTTCATCTCATATTATTTTTATCGTTCTCTATTTCATGGTGGCCCGCGAAATGTCGGGTGTACTTGTATTTTCTCGTGCTTACAACGACGCTGTATGATTTCGGAATTTTACGATGTATGAAATAACCAGTTACCGATAGCGTAAGCAATCCAAAGTGAACGACTAAATGTTGTTTCCAACTGTAGTGCTTTCCCAGCAGATTGATGCATGTATAAGGTAATTTTGAAGGGAGGCTTTCCTTGAAACATATAATTGTAACTATATAACCGGCAGTTAAAAAGGCGTTCATTAAAAATGTGTCGTTATATAACTTTGATGGCAAAGCAGTGTATCTGGCCAATAAAAAAACACCGATAGTCCCCATTTCCAAAGAAATCCCCGCTGTTGCTAAAAGCATTAAAACGGGAAGCCAGTAATCAGGAGGGCCTGACGGGATAAAGGGAGGATCGCTCTCTAATCTCCATAGCGCGCTTGGCATTGTTTCTCTTGTGAAAAAAGTATAAATAAACTTTCCAATTATGTCATAAGATAAGGCAACAGCTAATAGCAAGCCAATAACTATAGTTACAAATTTTATCCGCATAATTAAACATTAAAGGTTTAGGTTTTGGATTGGAATTTCGGTAGTCAGGTTCAGTAACTGAAGCGCTGTAAGTATCGGTGGGTTAAAAGTATAAACAAAAGAAAGTACGAGTCAATGGGTGAGTTTTTGCCGACAAAAAAAGGTGACGAAAAAACAGATGAACTGCAAGAAAAACCGTTAAGAGGAAAATTGTCCCTAATCTTTAACATTTTTAGGTGATGAATAAACAAAAAAGGTGATGAAAAAACAGTGAATTATAAAAATACTTAGGGTGCATTTTTAGTCAATTCTGCTTAAATCGGGGAAAGCAGCTTTGATTGTTGAAATATGATCTTTAGTAACCGTCAATTGATCTTTCCTTAAGTTTTGTTTAACTAACAAAAATTCTTTTTTAATAGATATTCGAAGCGTATTTCTCGTCAGTCCGGATTGATAGCCCTCAACGATTTTTTGATTGACAATAACCTCACGGTTTATCCTGAATAATCCTTTGCTATGAAAACGGGCTTCTAAGCTGTTCATTGATTCACGGGTAGTATAAGTATTATTATCTTCTGTAAGAGCGCGGGTGTAATTACCCGATTTATAAAAGCAATATATGTTTTCCGGTAGCAACAGTATCTGGCTCTTTTTGTAACGAATTTCCAATAGTTCCTCGTCAACTACATTTTTGGAATCATGGGCTTCTGATTCTTGATTTAAAAATGACTCCTCTCCATGCTCGTCGTTAGATAATAGCCCCCTATTTAGTTCAGTACTTTTACGCCAATAATAGTATTGGGCATGTAAGAAGTAATAAATATTGAGAAGTGACAAGAGTAGGGAGACATACAAAAAGTCCTGTGGGAAAAACCGGTTAGTGAAAATATTTTGCCCATCTACGTAATGATAGATTGCAAAAACGGCAAAATCGATTACCAGTGGAGCTGCAAAACAACGGATAACCTGTTGGACAAACCTTTCCAGAGTATCTTCATTCCATGGATATTTGTTGTCAAGACGAACTATCAAATGATGTATGATATAAAACAGGAATAAAGCAACTGAATAACTGGCAATAAAAGCTTTCCAAAATTTTTGTGAATGCAAAGCTTCACCTAAGTCAAAGGGACGGCCTTGAAAGAGCACAACTAATGTGCCTGATAAAGCGGCGATGATACGGAAGTAGGTATTGTTATAAGGAACGGCGCTCATAAAGATTTTGGCTGGTAGAAAGATTTTACTTTGAATAAAATTACAAAAGCTAATCTTAACAATTTTCTACTTTGTCGTTATTCGATAAAAAACCGTTTTTGCCATTTAAAATGCACTGTAAAAGGCCGGGATCATGCCCGGCCTTAAATCATTTTGAACCACTTAATGAATTGAGCTTTTCATGCAGTTCTACAAGCCCTGCTTTTTGCAGCATCTCGTGGGCAAGCGTTGTTAACCCCTGCAAATCCTCTTTGGATACGTTTACTAAAACCCCATCACTATCGTTCATTTCGCCCGTTAGTCCGCGTTCGATAACACTGTTTAATACTAAAAGATTCTTGCGAGAGACTTTCAAATCAATCTTCACCACTTCATTCATGCCAGGGATACTCATAATCGTATCAAATACCTGGGCCGCTACATTTGTTGTTGCCATAATCGCACGTTTTAAATTAGATTTTTACTGGTATCAAAGTTAGCCGACAAGGCTATACGCATCCTGCCCGAAATTTGGGCATGATAGGTAAAATCCATATGGCCTCCCTAATTTTACATCAGTAAACTGAATGTGAAAGTGAAAAGATGCAGTTATGGAGTTCAGGGAAAGCAGGCTTACCATTGCGCAAGCCAAAGAAAAAGATATGGTGACAATCCTGTCACAGATGGGTTTTGAGGCTGTAAAAGTTAGCCGTAATGACTATTGGTATCACTCACCTTTAAGGGATGAAAGGTCGCCGTCTTTCAAAGTAAACCGAAGGATAAATAGGTGGTATGACCACGGCATTGGCAAAGGCGGCAACCTGGTCGATTTTGCCGTGCTGTTTTGGGCGTGTAATGTATTCGAAGCACTCCAAAAATTGGCCGGTAATTTTTCCCTTCAACAGCACCCGGCGAAGCCCTTTAAAATTATTCCGGAACAGGAAGCGCAGATTAAAATTTTAAGTACAGCTGCGCTATCTTTACCGTCGCTTTTAAACTACTTTCAACAGCGTGGTATTATCTTTGAGATTGCCCATCAATTTTGCTGCGAAATACGATATGAGCTTAACGGCAAAGCATGGTTCGGCATCGGCTTCAAAAATGATTTGGGCGGCTATGAAATCCGCAATGCTTTTCATAAGCTGAGCAGCTCGCCCAAGAGCATTACGAGTATCAAAAATGGTAGCGATGCAGTAGCCGTGTTCGAGGGCTTTTTCGACTTCCTATCTTTCATGGTTATTGCAGGCAAGGAAAGCTTTAAAGACCTTGATTTTATAATCCTAAATTCACTTGCTTTTTTAGAAGGTACCCGCCACATTCTGTACCGCTACTCAAATGTGTTGCTGTTCCTTGATAATGACGCTGCCGGGAAAACCGCTACCAAGCTTGCCCTGACCTGGGGCAATTCTTACCATGATAACAGTAGCCTTTATGTTGGTTACAATGATGTAAACGATTGGCTTATAAAATCCCGCCATCACACTGCAACCACTTTAAGGGACATCCTTTCAATTAAAGAAAAACCTCCAAATCTTCTATAAATCTGAAAAAAGGTAATATTCAGCATTACGCTTTTTAGCAGCTTTTAGGACTTCCTTAAAGCAGTCTGAGTTTGCCTGTTCTAGCAAACGGCCAGATAAACGGTTGTCGTACAACCGGATCTGGCTGCCTATTCCCTCGGAACTCGGGGGCAGTGTTGCTACAATGATATAATGAGTTTGAAACGTGAAAATGATAATGTGATGGAAAATGAAAATTCAAACAGGACAAGACGTGTGATTTTCAGGCTGACACCGGAAGAGTACGCAAAGATCGAACGTAAATGCCAGGCTTCGACCTGCAAAAAACTGAGCGATTATTTAAGGCATTGCCTTTTTGAGAAGCCGGTAGTAACGCTTTACCGCAACAGCTCCGCTGACGATTTTATAACAGAAACCGGCAAGCTACGCTCTGAGCTTAATGCCATAGGTAACAATTTCAACCAGGTCGTTAAGCGCCTGCACACCTTACCGCAGGCCGCTGAATTCAAAAACTGGCTTATGGTTTTTGAGGTTGAAAAGCGCACCCTTTTCAATAAGGTTGAGGAAATAAAGAATCATATCCAAAAGGCTTCGGAATCATGGTTGCGGTGATCAAATCCGGCAAGTCGCTGCACCGCGTTTTTAACTATAATGAGAACAAGGTAAAAGAGGGTGTGGCACAAATTATCGGGGCTGAAAACTATCCTTTCGACCCCGATAAGATGACAGTAAACATGCGTTTGAACAGGCTGCTAAAACAGGCGAAATTGCGTCCGAATGTGCAGGTTAACAGCGTGCATATATCGCTCAATTTCGCGCCTTCAGAAAATCATTTTGACAATGAAAAATTAATGGAAATCACGCGCTCGTATATGGAAAAATTAGGTTTTGGTGAGCAGCCCTTTTTGGTGTACCGGCACTATGATGCCGGGCATCCGCATTGCCATGTGGTAACCACAAATATCACTTCGGAAGGGCAGCGCATCGACCTGCATCATTTAGCCGCAAAAAAGTCTGAGCAAGCTCGTAAGGAAACGGAAGAATTATTTGGTTTGGTTGTGGCAGAGGGGCGGCAGCAGAACCCTAAATATGAGTTAGAGCCAATTGCGATGGGAACGGTAAAGTATGGCCGCATCCAGTCAAAAAAAGCGATTACAAAAGTGCTTGACGGGGTGCTGCCGGTCTATCGATATGCCAGCCTTGCCGAGCTCAATGCCGTGCTGTGCCAGTATAATGTATTGGCTGACCGGGGCAGTGAAAATTCCCGAGTATTCAAAGCAAATGGTTTAGTGTACCGGATACTGGATGATGACGGCAATCCGGTTGGGGTGCCGATTAAGGCCAGTGACTTTTACAACAGCCCGACTTTGAAATTCCTGGAAAGCAAATTTGATAGTAATAAAGTGAGGCGGACGCCTTTTAAGAGCCGGGTTAAAAATGCTATTGATATGGCGCTATTGCGGAATAAAATAAGCTTGAAGGATTTGGTACAGACACTAAAAGACCAGGGTATCCATGTTGCCCTACGCCACGCTGAGACCGGGCTGATCTATGGTGTCACTTATGTTGACCACACCACTAAATGTGTCTTCAATGGCAGTGACCTTGGCAAGCAATACAGTGCCAAAGCTATCCAGGAACGTTGCCAGGCTGCACCAAAACAGGGGCAGCATTTGGCAAGCCATGCAGCCCCTTTGAATATGGGGTTACAGCCGCCTTCGCAAGCTTCAGCGGCAGAAACCAAAGAGCCGGAATTATCGCATGGTAATGCCAACCTGATGGATGTGCTCATGCAGCCCGAACAGGTATCCGATTATGTTCCTTATCCGCTTAAGGGTAAAAAGAAAAGAAGGAAGAATAAACGTAAAGGACTTTAAAATTTTAAGCTATGGCTATGCAAACAGGAGAAAACGAAAAGGCGCTGCGCAAGATACTTGACATGACGCGGCTCATCAGCATGGTGATATTGGTTATCCATTGCTACTATTTTTGTTATACTGCCTTCCAGCAATGGGGGCTGAGCAGCAGGTTCAGCGACCGTCTTTTAGGCAACGTTTACAACACAGGGCTGCTGTCAAATTTCGTCAAGTCAAAGCTTATCGCTCTGGGCTTTCTGGCTATTGCGCTTATGGGTGCCAAAGGGCGCAAGGATGAGAAGCTGAACCATAAGACAGCGTTCGCTTATATCATTACCGGCGTGCTGTTATATTTTGCCAGCTACCTTGCGCTGAAATTATCCCTTGAAATCAGCTGGCTTGCCATTATCTATATCGCTATAACAGCCGTAGGCTATCTACTGATATTAACGGGCGGTACTTTGCTGTCCCGTATCATTAAGAACAGGCTGAACAATAAAGATATATTCAACAAGGAAAATGAGACCTTCCCGCAGGAAGAGCGGTATTTGGAAAACGAGTATTCGATAAACCTTCCGGCGCAATACTACCTGAAAGACAAGGTACGCAAGAGCTGGATCAATATTATTAACCCGTTCCGCGCTGTCATGGTTCTCGGCACCCCCGGTGCCGGTAAATCCTATTTTGTGATACGGCATATTATCACGCAACACATCCGCAAAGGCTTTACCATGTTTGTGTACGATTTTAAGTTTGATGACTTATCCAAAATTGCCTACAACACCTGGCTGAACAATAAGGATAAGTACAAAAAGGCACCAGCCTTTTATGTGATTAATTTTGATGACCTTTCGCGCAGCCACCGGTGTAACCCGTTGGAACCATCGGGCATGAGCGATATTACCGATGCAGCGGAATCGGCACGTACCATCCTGATGGGCCTGAACCGCGAATGGATAAAAAAACAAGGCGACTTCTTTGTAGAATCGCCGATCAACTTTCTCACTGCTGTAATATGGTACCTGAAGAAGTATAAAGACGGTGAGTTCTGTACGCTGCCGCATGTAATTGAACTGATGCAGGCCGACTATGACAGCCTGTTTACCTTGCTTCGGACAGAAAAGGAAATTGAGGTACTTATCAACCCTTTTGTGAACGCCTACTTAAATGACGTTATGGAGCAGCTGGAGGGGCAAATTGCCTCGGCAAAAGTAGCAATGGCGCGGCTGTCCTCGCCCCAGCTTTATTATGTACTGTCCGGCAACGATTTCACACTGGACATCAATAATCCCGATGAGCCCAAGATCGTCTGCATGGGCAATAATCCTCAAAAAATACAAATTTACGGTGCTGTACTTTCTCTTTACGTAACACGCCTTGTAAAGCAGGTCAATAAGAAGGGTAAGCTTAAGAGCAGCCTGGTTTTTGATGAGTTCCCCACAATCTACCTGAACAATATGGACAGCCTTATTGCAACGGCCCGTAGTAATAAAGTATCCACCTGTCTGGGCATCCAGGACTTCAGCCAACTCCGCAAGGACTACGGGCGTGAGCAGGCCGATGTCATCATGAATATTACTGGCAATATTGTTGCCGGGCAGGTAACGGGCGATACAGCCAAGCAATTGTCGGAGCGTTTTGGTAAGATTATGCAGGACAGGGAAAGCCTTTCTATCAACAGCGGCGACACTTCCATAAGCCGTTCCAAGCAACTTGAATCCGCGATACCGCCATCTAAAATATCGGCGCTTAGCTCAGGTGAGTTTGTAGGCATGGTAGCCGACGATCCGGATTGCAAAATCGACCTTAAAGCCTTCCATTGCGAAATATTAAATAACCATGAAGGCCTCAAAAAAGAACAGGATAATTATAAGGATATTGAAGTCATCCGTAAACTCGATAACTCAATGGTGAACCGCAATTATCTTCAAATCAAACAAGATATAGATGACATTATCCGCTTTGAAATGGAGCGCTTAATCAATGATCCTGGGCAGGCACATTTAGTCATCAGAAAAAAGAAGTAACGTAGGCTTAAAATCGGAAAACCATTTCAGCCAGAACAACTCTGCCAATAAGGTTATAGGAAGATTCACTTTGATAGTAATCTGAAATTGAAAATGTTTTGAACCGGGTATAGTTGGTCAGGTTTCTTCCGGTTAAGATATACTCAAATTTTTTATTCTTTGAGCGTAAAGTCAGTTCCGCATCCACAAAAGTATAATCACTGCTGATCGAAGTGTTCGGTACCAGGTAAGTCAATGTCATGTTGCCTTTAAGCCTGCCTTTATTATCAAAGGTCAATTTCAGCGCATCATTGAGATTGGTGAATGTATTTTGTCTCCTGTTTTCCAGGTAAGAGGAACTGATGTATAAGTTGAGTTTATTTTCCAGGTTAAACCCTCCGTGAAAGGCAGGACGTGCTGAAATGCTTGTATTAAGCATTCTATACTGCACATCCCTAAGGTCAGAATTGTTAACGATGTTTTTGCTGAAGGATAGCATATAACTGCTTTCCAGTTGAAATGTAGTTCTTGTAAAGTGCAGGTATTTTTCTCCATTCAAATTAAAGGTCAGATCCTGATTTCCGACGGGAAGCAGGAATGCGGTCGATATAGAATTAAAAACGTTTATGTCCGTACGGTAGAAGTAATTGTTTTTCCGGTACGAATAATTTATACCACCGCTTAACTTTTCAAGTGCTGTTCGGTTCTCATAATTTAGGTTGACGATAAAGTCATGTGTTTTTAGAAAACGTAAGTCGGGCTCGTTATTACTGAAACTGCGGTAACTGGTAAGAATGATGCCGCTGTAAATATTCCTTTCAGAAGGAACGGCTTCATTGTAGCTGTAAGCTGTATTTAAAATATACTTCGGGCCAATTTCATAACTGGCCTGGAAATATGGCGCGGTTACCCAATGTTCTGATTTAGTTTCTTGGGCATCTATCTCATCATGATGCAGCAGACTGTAATACGATAATTTTACACTGCCGGTTAATTTCAACTTTTTTGTGACCGTGGAATTCACACCGGCTGAAACGTGAGGGGATTGGAACCGATACTCCATATTGTTCTGATAATCCGTATTGGTATAACTGTCTTCCGACGTAGTGGCATTGAGGGTAGAATTAATGCGGCTTTGGACAAAAGAATAACCTGCATCCAGGTCTAATACAGTCTCCTCCCTTAATTCGTAAAGATAACGTGCTTTTCCCAAGGCCACCTTTTTCTCAAACCGGCTGTACTGGTCGTTATACAGAATGTCTTCTGTAATCGCTTCCTGGAAATTTAAGCCCGGATATAAAAGATAGGTTTGAGGAGCCTCGTTAAAAGAGAATGTGGCCGTAGCAGTAAATGCAGCGGCATCGTTAAGTCGATTTGTGAAATTTAAATCATGCTTCGTAAACAAATTTTCAGTGTTGACGCGATTGTTTTGCACGATCCCATTGTTACTGCTCAAATTGCTATATAGCACGTCCCGATAAGTTATTTTTCCATTATATTCCCACATAATATCTCTGGTTGGTTTATCAGTGGCCAGTAGCGCCGCATTATATACCCTGGGCTTCTTTATCAGGCGATCCGTTTGCTCAACAGTCAGCGTTTCACCATTCAAAAAATATTTTGTTACCGACTTATTATTTCTACGTAGTCGGTCATCATATATGCCAATATTGGTTTTTACCGATAATGTAGGGCTCAGTTTAAATATTGAATGGAGACTGCCGAAAAGATTGTTGTTGATATTAGCATAATCACTATTAAGGGTTGTAAAAAAATATCCCTGGTTGATTACTTCTGGCGCTAAAAAAGAAGCTTCGCTCATCGCCTCTACCGACAATATAGATGAGCGGAAATTATAAGGGCTGGAATTGTTACCAATATTGTTATAACTGACAACCCCAAAAGCTTTTACTTTTTTGTTGACCGCTATGGCAGTTGTGGAAACAGCATACTTATCCGTTATACCGTAACCCGGTTTGACGTTTCCAGAAACGTCGGTTTTCCCGCTCTTAAGTTTAAGATTGATGACTACCTGGTCTGAATTAACCAAGTCTTTAAGAAGGGGATTATCATTGTAATGCTCAATGGCTTGTACGGTTTCCACCATCTCTACATCAATATTCCTGCTGCCGGTCGCATACTGACCGCCGAAAAGATCATCGTTGTCTAACAATAATTTACTAATGGTTTTGCCTTTGTACTTAATCTCACCGTTATCCATTACCCTTACACCCGGCAAATTTTTAAGCAGGTCTTCTACCACTTTCTCGGATCCGTCCCTAAAAGCTTCAGGATTAAAGCTTACGGTATCTTTTTTAACAGTGACAGATTGTCTATTTTCTATGATAACTTCCTTAAGTTCAGTAAGCCTGGGTTCAAGTTTAAAATCATAGGTGATGACCCGGCCTTTAGTTATTCCTTTTACTATCGTGCTTTGGGGCTCATACATAGGACTGACCACTTCGAGAATCAGTGAATCCGCTTCATGATTAACTATCAAGGTGTATTTGCCATACAGATCTGTTTCTGTGTATTGTACAATTTTGTCCAGCGATGCCGGCGACTTGACCAGTATGGTAACAAAAGGAACAGTTTCGCTTTCATCTGAAACTGTTCCTTTAATGGTCTGTCCGTAAAAAGAATATCCTACCAAGAGGAAAACATAGCATATCAGCCGCTCTAATTTAATCATCAATCAGGTATTCAATTTCACGTTTCGGGATGCTGGACTCTGACACGACACCGTCCGGTGTCTCAGGGCGGTAGTTAACGATTTTTTCAAATCTTAGCTTATACTCTTTGGTATACTGCTCCCAGTTAATCTGTGGCTTTTTGTTATCGGCAAAGGGATTGCTTATTTCTTCCGAAGTTTTCCTGACCTGTAACGCTTTAATATTAACACATCCGTCATCGGATTTGACTTCCAAAACTAAACCGGGAAGCCCGTCAAACTTGAAAGGTCCGTCACGATAAGGAAGCTCGGTTGTAAAGTAAACATGGTACTTTCTTCCTCTGAAGTCGCCGGTTGCCTCTTGGCAGTTATATCCCAGGATTGTTTTAGACTTAGTGGTAATATTCCAGTGAATGGAATAGTCAACGTCTTTCAGAAGCTTATTGATTGTCAGTGCTTGTACAACATACTTTTCCTTTAAATTCTTGTACATTCTCATACCCCTGGACTTTTTATTGGGGTCTGACATTTGTATATAATCCCTGTAAGGAGTTACAATGGTAGTGTCTATCGGTAAAGTATAATAGATGCTATGGCTGTCATCGGTAACAAGCTCATTAGTAGCAACCATTGCACTCCCGTATTCGAGCGTATCAAGAAAGAAAGTCTTATAACTTACCGTAAGCGTTTGACTGTATAAGCTAATGCTAAATAGCAGGAATAAGGATAAAGTTTTCATTTTACCCTGCATCAGCGACCATTTGTCTTGCAAGTGACGTAGCTACCGCCAAAGCGGTATCATGTGCTTCAGTACATGCCAGAGCATACGTTTCGTCAAATGTTTTACCTGGATCAACGCACGCTGTTATCTCAGCATCCGCAGAATAATATTGCTCTTCGTGCCAGATACCAACGGTGACTTTCTTTTTACAGCAAACCTGATCTCCAAAGGCTTCTTCAGTTAACGTTAATTTTAGCGAATCTCTTTCGGCCGGATTTCCGTTAGATGCAAATGTTGCGGCGGAAAACAGCAACGCCGCAATAGCAAGAAAATTTTTCATAAGATTAAAGTGTGTTAAAATATTATTTATAAAAGTGGTAGGTTCGCAAACAAGCTAACTTGAATCACTATATTTTCAATAGCCTTGTTTCTATATATTGATAAGAATCAACCACCTTCAGCCTCGCTGATCATAGCCTTTACAACTGCGGTTGCAACAGCTAACGCGGTATCATAAGCTTCGCTACATGCCAGGTCATGTGTGGCTTCTTCGCCTTCCTTAAGTAAATCTAAGCAAGCAGTGATAGTTGCCGTGTAAGAATAAGATACATCATGTGACACTATGGTAACACTGGCTGATTTTCGACAGCAAACATCTGTTAAAAGTACTTCCTGCCCTTTATCTGAATGGGGAGCTACCGGTACAGTAGGATTATTTGATGCCAGTGAGGCAGTAGTTACAAATAGCCCGGCAAAAATGAATTTTTTCATTCGAGAAAATTTTAGGATTTCTTAATTGGTTTACTGTGGTCCCGCGGCTATGGCTGCCGCAAGATTTCGTTTAGCTTCAGCGATAGCTACTTTGTTTGCATCATCACATGCCTGATCTTGAATAGTCTGAGGGTGATCTCCTTCTTCCAGGTCTATACATACATTAGCTTTCCCTGAACCGCTATAAACATAGCTACCGTCAAAATAACTAAAGAATGCGCTTTTTTCGCAACATATTGATTCTACTGCATCGGCATCGATAAGTTGAACTTTCGGAAGAATTGGAACATTTGCTTGTACAGCAGCGCTGGCACCTAATGCAGCGCACAATAACAAAATTTTCATAATGATTGGTTTAAAATTATATTCCAATATTATGATACTTTTATGTTAATAAAGGTTAATAATTAGTTAAAATTTAACAAGTTTCACGATAAATTTTGTCTTATACTTTCGAGTCTTGGTATTTTGCTACCTCTCTTACTAAATCCAATAATATATGTTGAATGTTTCCGGTAATGAAACTCTTAAGTTGATATTCTTTCAAGGCAAGACTACACTCAAATCCCCAAATTTCAATTATCTCATTAAGCAAAATGTCATAGGCTTCATAAAATTCATTATCTGAAATTAAAGTCAGTATCTCTTTATCCTTTTTTTGTACGCGCTTGTACACAATACCTTCACTAAGCGTAAGCAGGACGTACGTTTTTCCGTCTTTGATTTCGTTTTTATTTTCTAAAAAGCGTCCAATGATAAATGACCCGTCAGTATGCGGCGGCATGGAATCTCCCTCAATGGGGAACGCACGATATTTTTGGCCTTGCTTAAGAAATGGCAGTGAAATATGCTCCAGGCTTTCAATAAATTCCGGGTCAGCATAACCTGTTGTGTATCCCGCTTTGGCAGTGTGTGGAATAATTTCGATGTAGTTTTCTCCTTTGGAGTCCACCGTAATGGGCAGCAAAATACGATTGCCTTCCAACTTTACCAATTCATTCATCGGTACCCGGCGCAGGTCCACGGCCAGGAGCAAGTCTATGCTGACATGGAAGTATCGGGCGATATTCTGAAGAAGGCTTAAAGGCGGCTCTGAAACACCGTCTTCGTATTTGGCATAGCGGCCGCGCGTGATGATCAGGTCATCGGCAACCTTCTGCTGGGAGAGCTTGCGCTGTGCCCTTAAATACCTCATGTTCTCTGACAGGAATGACATTGCTAATATTTTTAGCAACAAATGTAATAATGTTTGCTATAATCCATCCTAATTTTGTCGGGAGATAAATGTTAAATGTTATGGAGAGGGCAATTGTTCACATGGATTTGGATACGTTTTTTGTGTCGTGCGCGCGGCTAACCAACTCACAATTAGAGGGTATCCCGTTAATTATTGGTGGTGGCGACCGTGGCGTGGTGGCATCCTGTTCCTACGAGGCAAGGGTGTTCGGTGTGCGTTCTGCCATGCCCATCAAAATGGCTTTACGGCTTTGCCCGCAGGCAAAAATTGTCAAAGGTGATATGGAATACTACTCCAAAATGTCCCATACGGTAACAGAGATCATTGAGGAAAAAGCGCCGGTAATGGAAAAGGCGAGCATTGATGAGTTCTATCTCGACCTGACCGGGATGGATAAATTCTTTGGTTCCTATCAATGGACCAATGAGCTTTCGCAAAGAGTAACAAAGGAGACTGGCCTTCCTATCAGCTTTTCATTATCGGTTAATAAGACCGTCTCCAAGATTGCCACAGGCGAAGGCAAACCCAAAGGGCACCTGGAAATTCCTTCAGGATTGGTACGCCCTTTTTTGAACCCGCTATCTATCCGCAAGATACCGATGGTCGGTGAAGTAACATTTAATCTTTTATCGCGTATCGGAATCCGCAATATCGGCACGCTTTCTGAAATGCCGTCCGAAGTTTTGCAGCAGATGATCGGCAAGAACGGCCAGGAACTGTGGAAGAAGGCCAACGGGATTGACAATACCCCCGTGCAGCCTTATACCGAACGCAAGTCAATCTCTACCGAACACACTTTTGACCAGGACACGATGGACGTGCGCCTGCTGAAATCCATGATCAGCGGCATGGTGGAACGCCTGGCCTTTCAGTTGCGCGATGAAGAGTGGCTGGCTTCTACCGTTGTGGTGAAAATACGCTATGCCAATTTTGATACCGAGACCAAGCAGTGCCGGGTAACCTATACTTCAGCCGACCATAAGCTAAGCGAGGTAGCTATCGGCCTTTTTGATAAGCTCTACCAGCGGCGCATGCGCCTGCGCCTTATCGGTATCCAGTTTGCCGGACTGGTACGCGGCACCTACCAGATCAACCTCTTTGAAGACACACAGGAGATGATGGCCCTGTACCAGGCAATGGATAAAATGAAAAAGCGGTTTGGGGCCAACGCAGTAGCACGGTGCGCGGGTGCATTTTTAAAATCTGAATGATATGTACCTGAACTGCCACACTTACCATAGCCTGCGTTATGGCACCATCCCGCTTACGGATCTGGTGCAGCAAGGCATAGCCTGCGGGGCAACCGTTATGGCACTTACCGACATCAATACAATCACAGGCATTTACGATTTTGCAAAGCAATGTTCCACCGTTGGTATCAAACCGCTTTGCGGCATAGAGTTCCGTCAGGACAACAACCTGCGCTTTATCGGGATAGCCAAATCGTTTGAGGGGATTGGCGAGCTGAACCGTTTTTTGACCGCGCATAACCTGGACGGGATGCCGCTTCCGCCGACTGCACCCGCCTTTAAGCAAGTGGCCGTTATTTACCCCTTGGAAAATGTACCTGATGCACTACAGGATAACGACTACATCGGTATCCGCCCTGAACAGCTCCCTCTACTCTTCCAGGCAAAATGGAAAGCGCTCATATACAAGATGGTCGTATTGCAACCGGTAACATTCCGTACGGAAAAGGAATACGAACTGCATAAGGTGCTCCGGGCCGTTGATAACAACAAGCTGCTCTCCATGCTGGTTTCCAAGGATATATGTGATGCGACCGAGTTCATGCTGCCACTTGAAGATTTATTGAGATGTTACCGTGATTACCCGCAGATTATATCGAACACCCAAGAGCTTATTAATAGCTGTGATTTCCATTTCGAGTATGATGTGCCTAAAAACAGGAAGTTTTACACCAAAAGCCGGGCGGCCGATATGAAACTGCTTACCAGCCTTGCGCACCAGGGCATGGCAAAGCGTTACGGGCGCAATAACAAAGCGGCCAAGGCACGGGTGGAACGCGAGCTTGCCGTGATTGACCAATTGGAGTTCAGCGGCTACTTCCTCATTACATGGGACATCATACGCTACAGCAACAGTATGGGCTTTATGCACATCGGGCGCGGCAGCGGTGCCAACAGCATCATTGCCTACTGTCTGGGTATTACCGATATCTGTCCCTTAGAACTTGACCTGTATTTTGAGCGTTTCCTGAACCTTAACCGCAAAAGCCCGCCGGACTTTGACCTGGATTGGAGCTGGAAAGAGCGCGATACCATATTACAGTATATATTTGACCGCTACGGAAGCGAGCATGTCGCCTTTTGCGGTACCAACGTAGAGTTCAAGTACCGTTCGATATTCCGTGAGGTCGGCAAAGTGTTCGGCCTTCCCAAAGAGGAACTCGATGCCCTGGCCACAAAATCCATTGATACCCACGATAATAATTCGGTGGTACGGCAGGTACACGAGTACGGCCTTATGCTGGAAAAGTTCCCGAACCAGCGCTCCATGCACTCCTGCGGTATCCTGATATCGGAAGAGCCCATTACCAACTATAGTACCCTGGTAGTACTCGAAAAAGGCTTCCCAATCGTACAGTTTGACATGCACATTGCCGAGGATATCGGCTTTGACAAGTTTGATATTTTAAGCCAGCGCGGCCTCGGGCACATTGACGAGGCGGTACGGTTGATCGAGAAAAACAAGGGGGTTAAGGTAGACATCCGTGATACCCGCATCTCCAAGGACGAAGCCTTATGCAACCAGTACCTCGGCATAGGGCGCACTATCGGCTGTTTCTATATCGAGAGCCCTGCCATGCGGGGGCTTTTACGAAGACTGAAATGTGACAACTACAAAGTTCTTGTGGCTGCTTCGTCTATTATTCGTCCCGGAGTGGCGCAAAGCGGTATGATGAAGGAATACATTTTCAGGCATAATTACCCGGATAAGTTCGAATACTTCCATGATGTTTTCCGCGAACAGCTCGGTGAGACCTACGGCATTATGGTCTACCAGGAGGATGTGATTAAAATTGCCCTGCATTATGGCGGGGTATCCGCCGCAGACGGGGATGTACTGCGCAGGGCCATGAGTGGTAAAGGGCGCTCCCTCGAAGCGCTTCAGCGGGTGAAAGATCACTTCTTTGAATGTTGCGCCGAGCAAGGCCACCCTGAACAGTTAAGCGCGGAAATTTACCGCCAGATAGAGTCTTTTGCCGGGTATTCGTTCTGCAAGGCACACTCGGCATCCTATGCCGTGGAAAGCTACCAAAGCCTTTACCTGAAAGTATATCACCCGGTGGAGTTCATGGTCGCCGTGATCAACAACCAAGGCGGGTTTTACCGTACCGAAGTATATGTGCATGAGGCGAAAATGTCGGGCGGTGTGGTCCATAACCCCTGCGTAAACAAAAGCGAATTTGAAACTACCCTATATGGTAACGATATCTACCTCGGCTATATGCACCTCCAGGGGCTTGAAGCAAAAGTTGCACGGGCGATTGTTTCAGAACGGGAGATAAACGGTGTTTATGTCTCGCTGGAAGACTTCATCAACCGTGTGCCTATAGGCATTGAAGGCGTGCAGATACTCATCTTTATCGGCGCGTTCCGTTTTACCGGCAAGACCAAGAACCAGCTACTCATTATTGCACGGCTGCTATTGGTGAACTTTAAGCCGGAAAACCGCGGCCTGACACTGCTTTCTGAACCTGTGAAAGACTACAAGCTGCCCGTACTGGAACGCTCGCTGTTTGAGGATGCCTTTGATGAAATTGAACTTTTGGGCTTTCCCGTATCCTGTACGCCATTTGAATTATTACAGACCAAACACCGTGGCGATGTGATGGCGAAAGACCTTGTGAACTACCACAAAAAGGAAGTACGGATGCTGGCTTACCTGGTATCGCGCAAGCATGTGCCGACTAAGATGGGTGCCATGTATTTCGGTACCTGGATCGATGCGAATGGCGAGTTCTTTGACACCGCCCATTTCACCGGCAGCCTGAAGCAATACCCTTTCCTGGGCGGGGGCTGTTACCTGCTTTTGGGAACTGTAGAAGTGGATTACCATTTTCCGACCATTACCATCAGCAAGATGGCCAAGATGCCCTTTATTCCCGACCCACGTTATGCCGAAGGTGATGAGAACCAGCGCAAGGCGCCGCAGCGCCTGCGCGAGGATGTCTCCATGACCGACCGCGCACCTTACCCGCAGGAACAGGAGATCAATTTGCCTCGTCACAAAATGAAAAAGGATTAAATTTGCGAAACGTATAAACGCCGATTAAACTATGAAATCAAATGGGCTAACCCGCTTTTTGGATGCACAGAACCAGGTATACCTCCGGGCATTGGAGGAAGTGAAAAACGGCAAGAAAACCACGCACTGGATGTGGTTTGTCTTTCCCCAACTTGCCGGGCTTGGGCGAAGTGATACGGCACTATTCTATGCCATAAGGGATTTACAGGAGGCAACCGACTATCTTAAACATCCGGTACTGGGAAAGAACCTGATTGAAATCGCCTCAGCACTACTCGCGCATAAGGGAAAGACCGCTACCGACATCTTCGGCTCTCCTGATGACATGAAATTGCGCTCCTCTATGACTTTGTTCGCGCAGGTTGAAGGTGCGCACCCTGTGTTCAGTGAAGTGCTGTTCAAATATTTTACCGGTTATTTGGACCCATTGACCATGGGACTGCTCCAAAGTTAATATAGATCTTATGAAACTCTATGATTTCCTATCCCTTAACGATGATTTGCAATACCAGGCCATATGGGATCATGGCGTGCACATTGACGATATTATTTTGGATAAGCGCCATTATCAGCTCTATGCCATTAATGATTTTTATGTGGAAGTACATTATGATGCTGCCTCCAATAAAATTGTAGGTAAGCTGCCTTTCAAACAAGGGGAGCCGCTCGAAAAATACCTGCGAAAAATGCCACTGCTGTAAAGGAAGGGTGGTTAAATGTGCCTATAGTTACTGAAATTCTTAAATTTGTGTATCTGCTCATTAAACACATCCAGCCATGACAGACACCCATTACTACATTACCGAGCTGCTCAAAGGTAACCTCCTACCCGGTGAACCTTCTTTTGCATTGGATGCTAATTTCCGGGCAATTGACCGGGAGGATTATCAAAGTTACCTCCCGCTGCTTTGCAGGTTCATCGAAAATGAAAAGGAACCCTACCGCAAAGCGGTAGCAAGGCTGATACTGGAACGTATTATACTTGATGAGCCCGACCTTCCTATAGCCACCTGCCTGCTCAAAGGATTGGAAAGCCCAGATCATATCACAAGGGATTTATTGCTCAGCCATATCGCACCTTTGCACTTGCCTGAAGGGACGGACCTGCATCTTATAAAAGAGTGCATCCGAAAGGGTGACCTGGTGGAACGCAATTCAGCCCTTAAGGCACTGCGGGCAGCCCCGGGCACAGAAGGCGAGCTTTTTTTGCTGGTAGTGTTACGGCGTACCGAGGACCTTTGGGATATAGAAACCATCGCCGATGTCCTGGCCGATATTGGCGGGGTGCTATCGCTCCCTGTCCTGATGGCAAGGCTCGAAGACTACAAGCCTGAAACCAACGACGCCATTTACAGCGCTTTGGAAAAGATCGCACTAAGGCTGGAAATGCCTGACGATATCAAAGAGCAAATGGGCAACCCCGATTTTTGGAAGATCAAGTGGCAGGGGACTAAGGAAAGCTTTGTCGGTTTTATGTCCATAGTGGCCCTGATGTCGGGTAATGGGGACGATGAGGAGGCTGCCGACCAGATAGCAGAGGTTTTCCGCGAGGAAATGGAAGTGGATATTGCACCGTTCCGGACCTACCGCGAGCTGCGCCTGTGCAGCGGGGATGAAGATATGTTCAGCGCTATGGCAGGCATACAAGAAAGCCTTAACTCGCGTGTACTTTTAGAGGTTGCCCTGAGTGGCACCGGTATTTCAGAAAGCAGGGAGACTCGATACCAGGATGTATATTTCAACATGTTGAACGACTACCTTTTTACGCGCCTGCGCCGGAAGATACATTTTGCTGATGACGACTTCTAAACCGGGGCAAACGGTATGATTTTGAAATAGGCAGTATTATAGCCATATTCGCATTTCAGGGCACCACGCCCTGTATGATAAGGTTTAGGTTAAAGCTTCCCGCAGCGAGTGTTGGGAAGCTTTTATTGTTTACGGATAGCCTGACTAAATTGGACGCGTTAAAGTTTTGCTATTATCATAACGGCATTTCTGCCTATTTCGTAATTTCAGTAGTCCATAACGAAGAACAATTCAGGCAGGCACACTGTTATATTAAGCATCCTTTTGCAGCGTATGGCACAAAAACCAAAATATGGACCGGACAAAATGCCTTCCAAGGTGTCGCCAATGTTGTGCACTTTAGTCAAAGATGTGCCGCAACTCCCAGGGTACCTCTACGAAATGAAATGGGACGGCTACCGTATTGTCGCCTATAAAAAGGACAGCAAGGTGCGGATGGATTCCCGAAGCGGGCTTGACTATACTGCTAAGTACCCGCCTGTCGCAGAGGCGCTGAAAAATTTAGGGCATGATGTGGTACTGGATGGTGAAGTAGTAGTTTTTGATAAGAACGATAGCCCTGACTTTGATGCCCTGCAAAAGTACAACGGCCATCATACACCAATATCATACTGCGTTTTTGACCTCTTATGGCTTGACGGCCACGACCTGAAAGATATTGCGCTGACTGAGCGCAAGAACCTGCTGCATATGCTGGTAAAAGACCACCCGGTGTTCCGCTTCAGCGAAAGCTTTGAAGATGGCAGCGCGCTTTACCAGGAAATACTAAAGCGTAACCTTGAAGGCATTGTCGCCAAGAAGAAAGACAGCCCTTACCGGGAAGATGCCCGCGGCAACGACTGGCTTAAGGTCCCCACCCGCAAGCGACAGGAATTTGTCATCGGCGGATGGGCGGAATCGGATAAGTCCCGCGCCTTTAAAAGCCTGCTTTTTGGCGCTTACAAAGATGGGAAGCTCGAATGGATCGGCCGCTCCGGGGGCGGATACAAAGACAAGGAAATGCCGGGCATCCTTAAAAAGCTTCAGGCCCTTGAAATTGACCAATCGCCCTTCGGAAATAAAGTGCTTGATACCAAAGGTGCGGTAATGCACTGGGTAAAACCCGAGCTTGTCGCCAATTTTGAGTTTGCCACCTGGACCAAATCAGGAAGGATACGCAAACCCGCCACTTTCCTGGGTTTTAGGCTGGATAAAGACCCCTCGCAGGTCGTGCGGGAAGTACCGGAAACAGCGGCCCATGTCGAAGAACTGCTCGACCATAAAGGCACTGAAAATGTCAGGTAAATATGAGAACTGTTTATAATGATTAACCTTAAAAATCATTCATATGCCATGGGCCAAAGGCGACTATCCGCCATCATACAAGAACCAGCCGGTAAAGCTGAGGGAGAAAGCCGTTGAAATAGCCAACGAGCTTTTAAAAGACGGTGCTGAAGAAGGCATTGCCATCGCAACTGGCTTAAAACGCGCCAGGGAAGTATTAAAAAAAGAACAATCCGGCGGTGATAAGCGTTCTGGAAAAAGTAAATAACCTTTAATACGTATAATTATGTCAGACGATAAAAACAAAAGGGATGGCCGTGACCGCAGCCAGGTGGCCGGTGACGAGGATTATGAAATCGGTTACCTTGCGGAGAAACTGGGTGTGACACGGGACCAGGTACGGGCAGCCATACAAAGTGTAGGCAACGACCGTGATGCGGTTGAAGCCTACCTGAAAAGAAGTAAGTAATTACAATTGGTACATCATTTTAAAGGCTGGTTAATCTGGCCTTTTTTTGTCTGGTTTTCTACTTTTTTAAAATTCATGATTTTATGTCCAAATTGTAGGGTGTATGCTTGGGTGGCGGTATTAAAACGCCCAATCTTTGCCCAATACATATAAAACTTAAAGTGTTTTTGCTTTAAATCTCGCTACTGAAAACTGGTAATTTTTAAGAAAAAACGTTTATTTAGGAACAGTCTTTCCCAACATACTACTTAATTATTTTAGCCATTGTGTTGAAATACTTACAAGAAACCCAAAGTTTTTTATTCCCAATAACATAAAACCGCTTCTTTGCCCGAGTAAGTGCGACATTGAGTATATTTGGTTTTTGTGATGCCCAGTTCCGAGCCTTTGAAGATTTTGGATCACTTCCCAATACGAGAAATACTATATCCGCTTCCTTTCCCTGGAATTTATGTATAGTCCCGCAAGATACCTTCTTATGGTTTTTCAATTTCTCATTACAATAGGAGGCTATTGATTTGAATGGAGAGATAACGTAGATATCGCCTGAATAACTTACACTTCTCAATTCGGAAATCTTTTGTATCAAAAGCTCTATTTCTTCTTTTACAACATGTTTGTTAATGAGTGTCGGACTGGCGCTCATATCAAACCAGCATGAGAGCCCGATAAATGGTTCTGTAGAATTTATATTAATGGCTTTCACCATTTGGTTGCTATAAGCAATTTCATTAGCAATCGAAAACATAGGATCATCGCAGCGTCTGTGAGTCCTTAAGGGAAAACCTGTCCAGATTTTCTCATCGGCATCGCCTGCATTCATATATGTTCCCCAAAGGGAAACCCTATCGGCTAATTGCTGTACAGAAACCCGGTAAGGCGACCAGTCAACGTCAACGGCATGTTCTTTTCTCAATTTTGTGACTAATTTTTCCGGCATGGTCACCACAGGTTCCACCTGCAAAGGGTCTCCTACGATAACACAGCGTTTTGCCCGGTGAATCAATCCAACTGCGGATTGAGGGGTAGCTTGTCCGGCCTCATCTATCAGTAACCAGCCAATTTGTTGATTACCAAGATTCGGGAAAAGCCTGCTGGCTGAAGCTAATGTAGTAGAGACCACAGGGACACAAAGAAAGAAAGTATCCCATAAATTTTGGGCAATTCCAGCATCTACTTTGACCCATCCAGCAGTCATTTCAAAGTAGGCCCTTAAGTTGTTTCTGATATTCTTTGCATTCACCAGGATGGCGTCCCGATGTAACTGTAACGCGGCAATGAATATATCACTTCTGAGCTTCGCTATTTTTGGCGAATGATAAGGATGAAGCAAATGAATATCGGAAATATCCTTATCCAAAAATTCAATATTGAAAAGGTTCTTGGTATCAATCTCATATCGTTGTGATAGGATATCCTGCAATTTTTTGTATTCCGCAAAAAAAGAGGTTACCCGGTTCAATATAGCCTCACATTCTTTTTGTTTTGATAGTACTGCCTGGATATCTTTAAGATTCTTTTCCAGTATCCCTTTTATTTCTTTTAATTCGGAATTAATTTGTTTTAAACTGGTTAGTATCTCTTCCGCCTCGGAATTCCATTTTTTAAAATTTGTGGTGTTAAAAAGTTTTTGAAAGAAAAAGAATGAAGGTTTACGCTGGCTATGGAGGTTAAGCAGGGATTGAACACGTTCGGCCTCTTTATTGGCGCTTTTTTCCTTATCCAAAACCTCTTCCTTTTTGGCTATCAATTGCCATTTAGCAGCCGGTAATTGTTCCAACATCGTAATTACTCTGGATTCCTCTTTTTTATTCTTAATAAATAATGGCAACTGTTGATGAAATGAACCAGCTAAAATTTTAAATTCTTGAAAATTAGCGAGTAATGAACGTAAGCGTTCCTGATGGCGGCCAAAAGATTCGCGATGGGCCTGGACCTCGTCATTTTCAGTGTCTTTATAGACGTTGTGCAGTAAGTCATTGAATCCTAAGATGTCAACATGGGATTCCCAAAAAGCCTTTTTGAAAGTGCTTCTGTTCTTTGCATTTCCTAAAGCAGCGGCCAATACTCCCCAGCTTTCCTCGTCTATAATAGCTTTAGCACATTCAGAAAAATAATCAGCTTCAGGAAAAACAGCAGCATCTATCTTGCTTTTGAGGGGAAGCTCTTTACTGATGTTTTCAACCGCAGCATTATTATTGCTTGCTACCACAATACCGAAGTTTCTTTGGAGTGAGGGCACAAGATTGTACGTGTGTAAGGTGAAGCCGGATTCTTTTTCAATTCTATTATAGCCTTTAAACAAATTTTCACAGCCTAATTTTGATATCGCTTTAGCGCGCTCAACGATAATCTCGGCAATAACATCCAATAAGAGAGTGGTTTTACCGGTGCCCGGCGGGCCATTTACCCCCTGTAACCCATCATTGTCCCTTAAGTTTGAAAATATGGTATTTACGGCCCCGGCCTGTGCAGAATACAAACCGTGTTCTATTTTAGCAGGCCATCTACCTGCCGGCATTAGATTGGGATCTAAAGTTTCGCAAAACAGATTCTTGCTTTTGATTAAATCTTTTCGTTCCCTTTTGGAGGGCTGCAATGTGAGATACTGCTGGAGGGCTACGCCGAGATTTTTATTGTTCTCAATGGCTGACAGGAAATTTAGATCATCCATGTAAAAACTGTTTAGGAAACCTGAAGCGGGCTCACTGTCTTTTGGGACCTCTTCCACCAATATAAATACTTTAATATTGTCCTGATACCATTTCGCAAGGTTCGTTAAGTAGCCGACCTCTTTATTCAGTTGTCCCCAATAAACCACATCCCCTTTATTTGCAGTTCCTTCTGTGGAAATGTTGGCAGGAATATTATAACGTTCCAAAAAAAGGTCTCTTGCTTTTTCCAGGTCTATGGAAACTGAAGAAAGTTCTTTCCTTTGTTCTAACACATTTATACCAAACGTATAGCTTGCAGTAATGTAGCTGTCTTGCTGCGGCCGGCCATCTTCATCGAGAATCAGGGCGGATAAACAGCTGAATCCCTGTACAGGTTCTTCCCAGTCGCTTCTTTCATCAACCTTAAGCAGTGTATTTAGGTGGTCAAGGATCAGTTTTTTTTCAATTCTACCAAAAATGAGTGTATAGCGCCATTTATAATTATTCCTGTTACCAGGTCTTTGTTGGAGCCACGGCAAGATGTCGCCATTATTGAGAAGCGCAGCATCGTTATTAAAATCTGGAAGGTCAAATATTTCTATGTCCCTCCAAAATTTCAGTATATCTCTTTGTTTCAATTGTTAACAGGATTCAGGTTAATAATGACATAGCGGGTTAATCCCAATGCGTCTGGTTGCATGTATAGGTTCACACCAACAAACTAATATACCTTTTAACACATTTTGGTATGGTAAGTAGCATTCGCGCAAACCGGAAAGTTTACCGAAGGCATACTTTACTGCTAATATACAAATCTACTTAATACCGGCCACTCACTGCCAGGTAAGTTACTTCGTGCGTGTTTTCCGAAAGTATGTGGTGATGACACCAAAGCAATGCCGTGATAATAAATTGTAGGGTGTATGCTTGGCTGGCGGTATTAAAATGCCCTATCTTTGCCCAATACATATAAAACTTAAAGTGTTTTTGCTTTAAATCTCGGTACTGAAAACTGGTAATTTTTGTATCCCCGGGAAGATAGGTAAGAACGCTCATGCCATAGGCGTGGGCGCTCGCTTATCCGGGGATTAGGTATACCAGTACCTCAGTATCGGTAAGTGTGGTGTCCCACGTTTTTTTATAGTGGTACCCATAAGTAAATAACGATTGTGGTACTGCTAAATTCTTTTGGCCCTCCAGCTTGCCCTGCCCCCGGCAACTTTTTCTCTAGTCCATCTTCTTATTTACTTACACTGCCGATAACGCCGGTGTTTTTGTAAATCACTTTCTGGTTTTTGCCAAAAAGAAGAAAAATGGACAAAGAAAGTAAGATCAAGGTAGCGCTCATTGACGATAATGAGCTGCTGCGCCATGCTATCCGGCAGTACCTTGAAAGCTTCGGCTTTGAGCTGCTCTGGGAAGCCGGACATGGACAAGAAGCTTTGGACAACCTGCAAAGCATTGAACCCTTTCCTGAGATCTGCATTGTGGATATCAATATGCCTGTGATGGACGGTTTTCACACTGTGGCGACATTGCGGCACAGATATCCCATTATAAAGCTCATTGTGTTTAGTGTAAATGATGATTACGAAAATTTAGCAAGGATGCTAAACTACCGCGTTGAAGGTTACCTGTTAAAAGGAGCCGATCCCGCGGAACTGGAAACAGCAGTACGTGCAGTCAACGAAGGTAAGCAGTATTTTAGCAAGGCCATACAGCCGTTGGTGGAGCGCTATCTGTCAGAGAGCTGACACTGTAGTAAAAAATATTGGAAATTGTACCTGCTTATCAATCGTGACTACGAATAAACATATTGCCAATGAATTGATAGGAATGGCCTGGTATGACTTTGAAATGCGCGAGCGGTTACTTAATGAACGGACACTCTCACCTGGCTATAATCCCGAAATGGAGCGCGTCCACAGAAAGAATGGCGCATCTGGAGATCATCGAATTGTGCAGCAATAAGTATTACTATAAAATTCTTAAATGGTTGATGAAATTTTCAATATCTTTAACATGCCAATCAACCTAGAATGATCACAATTAATCTATTGCCAGCGCTTTACGGAGATACTATTTTAATTGATGTTGAAAATGACTCCAAAAACACTAATATTCTTATTGACTGCGGATATAATTATAAACATGGGTTGCTGCCACTTTTAAAATGCTTTAATGCTCAGGGTAAGGTTATTGACCGATTTATTGTAAGCCATTACGACGATGATCATATTAGCAGTGCCGCAAAATTCATAAAAGAAAATGGCCAATTCGCTGATCCTAAAATCATAAAGATCAATCAAGTTTGGCATAATACCTATAGGCACCTTCAATTTGACAAAAAACGAGGTAATCCTAACGAGGAGCAGATATTGCGTATCCACAAGTTTGTCGCAGAACAGCAGCTGCCTGGCGATAATACAGGTGAAGAAATTGGGGCTGCCAAAGCTTCTCTATTGGGTCAGGTCCTTTTAGAAAAAAAATACGCGTGGAACACTGATTTTAAAGACCAGGCGGTATGCACAGAGCATGTAAAAGAGATTGTAGTAAATAATCACATCAAACTTATTTTGCTTGGACCCGATAGGCGGCAATTATCTGTACTTGAGAGCTCTTTTGAGGATGCTTTGAAGAAAATGAATATTGAAGTTTCGGATACAGACCTTTTAGATGACGCTTTTGAACTATTTAGCAGAAATGAGGGAACTGCTGAAGCGGAAATATATACCGGTAGCATTAGTGGCTCCGAAACAAGTCCTATCACAAAAGAATACATAAAGCAGGTAAAGGAAAAATCAGAATACAAGGCGGATAGTGCCCCTGGCAATGGCAGTTCAATCGCGTTTATTTTAGATACAGGTAAGAAAAAAATATTAATGCTTGCAGATGCGCATGCTGAACCCATAATGGAACAACTTAAAAGCCTGTATCCAAATCAGGAAAAGATTTATTTTGATGCAGTGAAAGTGCCGCACCATGGTAGCTTTAACAACAATCCCAAGGAGTTGTATGGATTAATTGACAGCCCATTATATCTTTTTTCGACCAATGGCGGTCACCCATCACATGTACATCCCGATATCGAAACTATTGCTTTCATAATTGACAGGCCTCTCCAGTTCGGTATAGAACAACGTAAGCTTGTCTTTAATTACAGTCCAGACCACCTAAAAGAAATTTTTAAACAGGATCTAATGGATGAATTCCACTATTCGGTTGAAATTACTAATACCGTACCATTAAATGATTGATACCAGGGACTTACAAACTAAAACTTGTAAAATATTAAATACTACAAATCAAATTGTCGGCACAGGCATTGTCGTGCATGAAAATTTAGTGCTAACCGCTTACCACGTTATTGAACATTTCCAGGATGCAATATTCACCATTAGGGATATTGCCTCCAATGAAATAACCGTGCGCGTTGCAGATGTATGCCTACAAAATGACTTAGCTATTCTGAAAACTGAGGAACATACCTTTACAAACATTGTGACGCTCTGTAAAGAAGAACCGTTTATTGGCATGGAATGGGCTACCCACGGACACCCTGAAACGCAAGAAGGACAAAGTGTAGGCACGCGGCTTAACGGAACAATTATTAATGTCATTGCGGCTACTCACACCCATGATGTAGTATTGGCACCCGGACCTATTCAGGTAAATCGTACATTTCGGGGATTCTCCGGTTCTGGCCTGATAAACCAGCTCAATCAAGTGACTTCTATAATGCGTTTCAAAGATGTCAACGACTTATGTTCCGTCAGCATTAAGAAAGCAGAGCCGTTTTTGAAGGCAAACGGAATTCCTATCCAGGAAGATGCGCTACAGGATTTTACTCAATACCTGCCGGAAATCTTTCAAACTATAAGTGGCGATTTTAAAAATATCGGCATTGGCCATGCGACGGCAGTTTCAAAAATGACGTCGCCGCAGACAATTGCAGATAGTCTTAAAGGAAAATTACTATTTCCGGAATTTGCAGGAGGCCTAGCAGAAATTATTGGCCATCTTAAACGTACCACAGGACTAAATAAACATATTTGGATGGCGTGGCTCGAATTCCTTTCTTACGTTTTAATGTTGAGGGGCCAGTTTTCGGACATAAATGCTGTGTATATCACTATACCCAAAGCCGAAGTCTCAAAATTGGTAACAGGGGTTGAAACTAAAGTAAACCAAGATATCGACCTTACACTTCAATTCTTTTTTACCAGTGAGAAAGAATATTTCGCAATTGCACAGAGGTACTTGATTGAGCATTCTATCGCTGGTACCTTGCAAAATAATCATTGCCATATTTTTCATTCTCATACCCCTTCTTTCGGTTTCCAACCTTTCACTAAAGAAGATAAGGAAAAAATCATAGTTGATATAGCGAGTCCCGCTGATGCAGGGTTAAATCTCCCGGCAAGCATAGATTTCGGTGTTTTAAGCTTTACGCAACTCTCTTTAAAGGTGGCCGGCAGCAAAACGCTTGCGGATGCAACTACAAACCTAATAGAAATTTTCACTCATGCAATTAGTTAAATCACACCATACCATTGAGCATCTGAGCGCCTTTGATGAGTTTTTCAAAGATGAACGGGTAAATTGCTGGTCTGCGGATTCCGGGAAAATAAAGATCTATCTCTTTAGTTCTATTTATGATACTGCGGACGAGCTGGCGCAGCATTATAAAGATCTACGCGACCATGTGGCCATAAGCTTTCAAAGCAGAACCCTTGAAAAAGCAGCGGAACGATGGAATCTGTATTTGCTGTACCTAGTCAAGGAGGAAATTCCACAAGAACTGAAGCAAAATATTCTCCAGGACAAATTTTCCGCGAGGAAGATGGTTTGGTTCATCGGGGATAAGCAAATTGACGATAATTACATTAAGTCAACGGCGGTAAAGTCGTTGATTGATATCGATATCCCGCAGCGTGCAGTTCAGGCCGAAAGCCTGGAAAATATTATCATCGCAAAGCATCCGCAAGTTGCTGCTGCTATACAGCGAATTGACGTCATGAATAACCGAAGTAACCTTGAAAGCCTACTTAAAATCCTGAACGATGACTAAAATAAAAAACATCCGCATCGCTGACTTTCGGATATACAATGGACAGCAGGATTTCAATTTTGAAATGGGCCACGAGGATATAGCGAATCTAATGGTTATTTATGCTCCCAATGGATTTGGTAAAACGTCTTTTTTCGACGCTGTTGAGTGGTGTTATTCCAGTAAAATCCGGCGTTTTGAAGGTCCTGTTTTGGGCAGCGAAGTAGAGCGTAAAGAATATTCAAGCGGCAATAAAATACTACTAACGAATCGAAAAAGCCATGAAAACGGCCTCATAGGGAATGTAGTTATAACAACTGTCGATAATAGGCAGATTAGCAGATCCGCAAACGACCGTAAAATTACGAATTCGCAATTTAGGCACGACTATAGGTTCAATCAAGAGATTTCAGAATTTAATTCGGATACCCTTCAAAAGCTTGTGCGCACCAACATACTTACTCAGGACCAAATCGATGAGTTTCTACGGCACACTTCGCCGGATCAAAGGTTCAATCAGTTGAAAAACTTTTGGCCCGAGGGCGAAAAAGCTGTAACCATATTACAAAAACTTGATAGCTACTTAGCGGCAGTAAAAAATCAAAAAACAGATTTAGAAAGTAATATCTCTGAAGCCAGGAACATAATTGCTGAATATTTAAACGCCGATGAGCAAATTGCCCCAATTAATATCGCGATCAAGGAGATTGTCGAAAATTCCATTTTAGATGTTAAAATCGATCCTTTATCGGAGCAGGTAAACCAGCAAACCTACGATAGTATACTATCCTTGATCCAGAGCTACATCGAAAAAGCTAAACTCAAAATTTTAGACAGTAAAGAAACTATATCCAAGGTGGGAAGTCTCCGCTCCGAACTACCCAATTATTTACAATGGATAACTGACAGAACCGCAATAGCAAAATATCTCGCACAACTCGGTGAATTAGAAAAAAGCTACGCTGATTTGCAATCGTTGATAAAATCGCAAAGTGACCAGTCAACAAATCTTGCCAGGCTTCATGGCGAGCAGCAGAAACTTACCAAACTTGTCAGTATCTATGACCTTGTTCAGAAATTGTATGCTGATGAGAGAGACCTGCGCCAGGCCATGCGCTCAGCGCACGAAAAGATTGACCGGTACCTCGGTAATGTAAGGGGTTACAATGCCTCAAAAGTATCTTTGCAGCAGTATTATGATGAAGTGCAAAGAGAGCACACCCAATTGGATCAGCGCCTCGCCTTTTGGGATAAAGAGTTAGAAAATTATCGATTTTGGACCGTTGAACAGGACAAGCTTTTGTCAAAAATTCAGCAGCAGAAAGTAGCGCTTAAAGAAAAGGAAGACGCAATGGCGTCAGAATCAGCAATACGATCAGAGCTACAGGAAATACTACGAAATCGCCAGTATGATAATTTGCCGGATATAATGAAAGTGGACCTGGTTGGCGCTATGGACAGCAGGGAACAAATTTTAAAGTCGGTGGAAGACGCAACCAATTCCATAACAGAGTTAGAGTCCACGCTTGCGCGTAACAATTCTCTTGAAGAAACTTTAGGTAATTTGCTTGAGTGGGCAGGACAATATGTAAAGGATACTGATGCAAGCCATTGCCCGGTATGTGCATCGGGATTTAAAGATGCCTCAGCGCTGCTTACAAAGATAGAGGCGCAAAAAAATCAGGGAAGCAACGCGCCGAGTCTTAAAAGGCAGATTGACGGGGCTCACGCTACACACCGAGCACTTGTTGCTTCATTAAATGAGAATGAAACTATAATTCAGGATTATATCCATGATAAAGTGGTTCTCTTTGGAGAAACTTATGCAGCGCTGCAACAACAAAAAGATAGTATTTCAAGTGAGATTCTTACTAATGAAAGGCAACTCGATAATGCAATTATATCTGCCAGTTCAAGCAGGCAACACCTTCTTGACAATCGTCAAGAAGAATTGGACGAGGCTGATCCTGATTTTGAAAGTTTTAAAAGTGAAATGCACCTGCGATTGCAAAGGCTTGCTAATATAAGCACAAGAATGTCTGCGATATTAAAAGGCAAAACAGAGCTTATCCTTTCTGCCGAGAATGTAATTTCCACTTTAAGAAATGATAATGCTACTGCCAAAAATAAGCTTGACATCTTACTGGAAGATGAAACTCTTTTGGAAGCGGAACAACTACTTGAAGATTTAGATATTTTACCGGAATCTTTTTCTAAAGAGATACTGGACCAACGCCTGAAAGCGGTTACTTCAGATATTACAAACCTGGAAACATTATTAAAAGATATAGGGGGCAAAAAAAGTGCGGCGGAACTGTTAATCGCAAATCATGCTTTAAAAATTGAACAGGCGGACGTTGCAGGAGTCAGGATTGAGAAGGAAAATGAGGCGAAGACAAATGCGGCCCATCTTGATACTTTCGAAAGTCGTGTTAAAACGCTATCTGAAGTACCTGAGTACACTGACTCGTTTTTCACACAGCAAATGAAGGTAAATACCGATGAAAGTGACGCGCTCGAAACAGAACTTAGCAGGCTTGAAGCGCTTTTCGTGGGTTTAAAAGTTATTGAAAAAAATGTAAATAAGAACTTACAACAGGATAACATTGCTACATGGAGTTCCGAAGTTACTGCATTAGAAAGCAGTCTGATTAAAATTACGGAAGGCCGGCAGACGGCTGAAGAATATATCAACCGTGAAATTCAGCATCATTTTAGTGAAGATG
Organism: Mucilaginibacter sp. FW306-07-L; assembly: GCF_058782065.1. NCBI lineage: Bacteria > Pseudomonadati > Bacteroidota > Sphingobacteriia > Sphingobacteriales > Sphingobacteriaceae > Mucilaginibacter > Mucilaginibacter sp. FW306-07-L. The sequence goes on along the minus strand of NZ_JBYSXI010000002.1, from coordinate 565,522 downwards.
TCATTAATCAGATATATTCTAGGATTGAACCGCATCCAGATTTAAATCATATCAAAATTAATCCTAAGGTTACTTCCAGTGGCCCGATACTTGAAATCAAAGCTATAAGTAGCAATGAAGAACTTGACCCATCTCTGTATTTGAGTGCAGGGCAGCTCAATGTACTTTCCTTAAGTATCTTTCTGGCTAAAGCTTTCGAAGTAAATAACGATGAGATTGGTACAATTTTCATGGATGATCCTATTCAAAACTTGAGTGATATTAATGTTTTGTCTTTTATTGATCTTATAAGAACGATGATTACAAAGTATGACAGGCAGATCGTCATATCTTCTCATGATGAGAACTTTTATAAGTTAATGCGAAATAAAATGCCTTCAGACGCATTTCCAGTAAAATACTATGAAATTAAAAATTTTGGACAAGCAAGCTTTATACAGTAGATCTAGTAAGTATTTTGGGCATCCCCTTCGGGCGGGCTTTCCACTCTAATCTTTTCTCCTGGAAAAGGATATCCGCTGCAATCCCTGATGCAGAAGTGGCAGTACATTTTATATTTTACAACAAATGATCCGGTGCTATAACCGGATTTTTTTATTCCTGACAGCGTCTTACTGAATTTTTTGCGTTTGGATTTTTTCAATGCGAAACGGCAAAAAAGGCAGCTAAGGTATACCGGGGCATCCTTACAAACCAAAAGACTACGGCATAACGGCCCCTGGCCGCCCTTCGGGACTTATTCCGTTTCCTTCCGGTTTGCGGCTGCCCCGACCTTTTAGCTGGCTTTCTTTTTTTCCGTTTTTTCTTTTGAAAAAACTTGTTTTGGAGGAAGTCAGACGGCTGAAAAAGGAAAGTGAAATAAAATAATAACACTTAAAAATTTTAGTCATGAACATCATCGGAAGGCTGACAAGGGATGCGGAGGTACGCAACGTGTCAGGGGAACAGGAAGTAGTGAATTTCTCGGTAGCCATTAACGACAGCTACCGCAACAAGGAAGGCGAACGCACCGAGCAGGTAACGTTTGTGGACTGTGCCTATTGGCGCACCACAAAGGTAGCGCAGTATCTCACAAAGGGTACACTCGTAGAGCTACAGGGCAGGATTAGCCCACGGGCGTGGGTGGATATGGATGGCTCAGTAAGGGCAGCACTGAATTTCCGCGCTTCGGAAATCAAATTCCACGGGGGCGGTAAAAAGGACGAGGCAACAAACAGTACTCCTGTACAGGCCAGTACCAAGCCTAAAAACAACAAGGCAGCAGCAAAGGCAACACACGTACAGGGCGCAGAGGATAACGACGACCTGCCATTCTAACCCCAATCTTCAATTCTTTCAATTTTTTAATCTTTAAATCTTAGAAATCATGGCACATAATCTGAATTTCAACGAGCATACAGGACGCTATTCTTTCTTTAGCGTACAGCAAAAGGCATGGCACAATTTAGGGCAAATCGTAACCGATTACCCAACAAGCAGTGAGGCGATAAAACACGCAGGGCTGGATTACAAGGTAGCCAAAGCCCCCTTGTTTACCAAAGGCAGCGGCCTCATACAAACCGCAAGCGGTTTGGAAGTAACAGGCAGCGAGGTTACCGTACCGAACTACTTCGCCAACATTCGCACCGATAACAACGCCGTACTCGGCGTGGTAGGCAGGGATTACCATATCGTACAAAACAAAGACGCCTTCGCCTTTTTTGACGCTATTGTAGGCGGCGGGGATGGTATCCTGTACGAGACCGCAGGGGCATTGGGCATTGGCGAACGCATTTTCATAACCGCTAAACTGCCCGGCTATATCCGCGTGGGCAACGGGGATGATGTAACGGAAAAATACATTTTCCTGACTACCTCCCACGATGGTTCAGGCAGCATTACCGCAGCCTTTACACCCATCAGGGTAGTCTGCCAAAATACCGTTAACGCAGCCCTTCGCAACATGAGCAACGTGGTACGCATCAAGCACACCGCAGGGGCAAAACAGCGTTTGGAGGATGCACATAAGGTAATGGGTTTAGCCAATACGCTGACCGAACAACTGGAGGGCATTTTCAACGAGTGGGCTACCGTGAGGGTTACGGACAAGGAAGTGAAGAAACTGATACAGTTGGCACTTTGCCCTAACAAGGAAACCTTTGACCTTTTGAAAAAGGGTGCGGAAGATGAACTCTCTACCGTATTCAAAAACACCGTCGATGATGCTTTTTCCTATGCCATGCTCAGCGATACGCAGCAGATGGACACCACCCGTGGCACATTGTACGGGGCGTATAATGCGGTGACAGGCTACTACCAAAACGTACGCAACTACAAGGACAGCGAAGCCAAGCTGCAATCCATCATCATGGGCGGTACAGCGCAGGGGAAATCACAAAAGGCATTTGAGCTGTGCAGCAGCTTTGCCAAAGACGGCAGCGACATTTTTCTATTCAACTAAATCTTGCAAGCTAACAGGGGCAGGTACTGCCTGTCCCTTAATACCTATACGCCATGAAGACATTAAAGCAACTAAACAACGTAGAGAAAGCAAGGGTACTGCACGCATGGTTCCCTGAGGAGATACCCGCCTTATTGGACACCATTCAGGGCATGAGCAACAACATCATACAAAACGAGGCAGAACACCGCGCCAAATGGCAGGAAGGGCTGTTCGGGTTTGACTTTTGGCTACAGCTTGCAGGGCAAGCCGAACGCATCATCAAACAGTACGGCAAAGGGCTGCACAAAAGCAATAAGGTATTTTCCGACCAACTCTTTGACCATTACCAAGCCATTTATACAATACACTGTGTAATAGCCTATGCCAAGACACGGCAATTGGAGAACCGCAAATTCTATTTGGCAACGGACTTATTATTTGACATCTAATCTTAATCCTTATGGAGACGATAACCACATTCATAAACGCACACCCTAAAAGCCTGATGCTTTTGGGGGTGGCACTACTCATTCGCTTTTGGGTAAACCGCCGCAGGTTCAATCGCAGGGGTTGGGGCGGTATGCAGCACTTTACAAGCTATGGCAAAGCACTCTTTACCACTGTATTTGAAAAAATACTGATGCTCATTGCAATGCTGCTCATTGTAGCTGCTATCCTTTTATTTCTTACAGGACACTAACAGATTTTATTATGGAAACGAACTTTTTTCAGTCCATTGCCGCCCTGAATGTTGCAGGCGGGTGGACACTCAATATTACCAATGATACCACAGGCAAATGGGTAGTATCGGCATTGTTCTACAACGACAAAGTGGGCGATGATGCCCGCAAGCGTGTACCGCCGATTATCCTGAAAGGCACTACTGCCGAACTGGACGCAGGATTTTTTGCGGCGATAGCACAGCCCGTACAGGAAACCGCCGCCCTGTTTACCAACATGGAAGCCTACTTGAAACAGCGTGAACAGGCAAAAGCCGCCTCACAAATGGAAAAGGACAAAGCCGCCAAAGCGGATAAGGACAAGACCGATAAGCAAAAAAAATATGAGGAAGCCATGAAAAAGGTGGATGAACTGGAGGTGGAGGGCAAGTACAAGGACGCCTGGATGAAAGTGCCAAGCCCGCAGGACTATCCCGATGAAGCAGAAGCCCTGCGCGCCCGTAAGGCTTTGCTGTCTGCCCAATTCGCCCCCGATTTGTTTAATGAACCCAAAACCGCATAGCCATGTTAGTTACAGCCAAATTAGAACGGGTATTTACCTTTAAGGAAAAAGGGCAGGAAATACGCCTTGCCGACCCCTCAGATACCTTTAGCCCCGAGGCGGTACTGAACTTTTATGCACAGACCTACCCAATACTGACCACAGCCACCATACAGGGGCCTGTCATTAAGGACGATACAATACAGTATGAATTTGCCGCCCAAATTGGCACAAAGGGATAAGTGATGAAAGCAACTACAGGAATAATCGAGAACCTCAAAACCAAAAGGCAATGGAAACTGCACCAGCAATTAGGCACCTTCGCACAAAGCCTCAACACCCTGCCCGATGCCGCAAGGGCGAACAAGGCGCAGGGCGCACCGCTTGCGCTCCTGCCGATGGTTTTCTAAGGCATAGCTTCCTGCCCCTTTACGGGCAGGGGGTTGCGCCTAAACAACCAAGCATAGAACAGGATTTCTTTGCTTCTCTTGACAGGCTCATAAAGCAATACAGCCTGAACGGTATTAATGTAACAGGCAAGCCTTATCCCTACAATGTGCTATTGGCGTACGAGAGGGCGCAAAAGCAATTAATCGCCAAAGGCAGGGACATTACCCTGTCCATACAGCAAAATGATGAAGGCAGTACCTGCCTTGCCACAACCGAGGTGCTGTATACAGGGGATACGCTGTACTATATACCCATAGTGCCTTTGTACAGGATGCTACAGGATAAAAAGCAAAAGCATACCGCCGAATTGCTGCTATCCATTTGCAGCTACCTTTACCGCTTTGCAGGGGTGCCGTATTACCGAAACGATTACGAATATATCTGTAGCCACTATGCATACATGGAGGATTGGTATACGGATATCCGCGAGAGTGAAGGTGACGAATATGCGCAGAGTATGTTGTCTGAACTAAGCACCGCCAAATATTACGGCGATGTGATGCAGCGCAAACTGCACAGCCCGTACCACCTTTCGCATTTTGCGGAACGTATAGCATACTATACCCCGCAGGGCGAATACGGGCAGGAGACCCTAAAAGCTGCCAAACAGGCGTATGCACTTTTTCAGGATTATCCCGATGAAAATATTTTCCGCTATACAGAATTTGACAATCCCGACCTGTATGACGATGAGGTGGTTCGGGCGCAGCAATACATCTCCTTTGTGGCCGAAACAGAGGGGGTATTGTACAACCAAATGGAACAGATGATAAACGACGAGTTTGGCAATTGCGGCGAGACCGAAATGCCTACCCTCACCAAATATTTTGATGAAGGCAGCCGCTTTGATAATGATACGCTCGATTTTGAACGCAGGGTGTTTGCCCTTCTTGATAGTATATGTCACTTATTAAATAATATGCCATGAACGATATAACTGCCAGCTTTGGCACATTGTACCGCCCTGTAAAAGCCTTTGTGGTCTATGAACAGGATAGTACTGAAAAGAATTATTATGTGGAAAGCTATGATATGGACGATAGCGGCTGCCCCATGAACGCCCATCCCTTGAGCGTTAGGGAAGCAAGCGCACTTGCCAAATCCCTTGACACGTCCGAAGAATTGCAGCGCAATTTCTTGAAGCCCGAAGGCTTGCTGCCAAAAAATCTGCTGTATATTAACCCTGCACAGGGCGGCTATGTGGTATGGCATACGCCTAAGCAACGGGCGATGCTGTATTTTACCGAGAGCCTTAAAATTCCAAACGGCATAGCCTCCATACCGCCGCTTGTATGGCGGGCATCAAAGGACACCCTATGGATATACGCCCTTGTCGATGATACCCAAATCCTCGCGGAAACGCCGCTTTACCGCGCACCATTTTTTAACCTGTACAATGATGGCAAAGTGTGCATGGGGACGGTTAAAATCAAGATACCTGCCGACTGCCTCTTGGAAGAATTTATCCAAAAATGGCAACGCTACTTTTTCGAGAGTTATTTCAGCCACACCATTGGCAATAGCCCTGTGAAAGGCAACATTATACAGCTATGGCAAAGCCTTGTCGGCACTAAAAAGCAATTCCCTGTAAAGTCCCTTATGGAAACCCGTTACACCCTAAAAAACCTACTGAAATGAAAACCAAGATGCACTTCGCCGATAATTACCTGATAAACCCGACCAACCCCGTAACGGTCAACCTCATCGGTGCAGGGGGAACAGGCAGCCAGATGCTTACCGCACTCGCGCGCATGAACCACAGCCTATTGGCATTGGGGCATACAGGCTTGCAGGTAAACCTGTATGATGATGATGTGGTAACCACCGCCAACCAAGGTAGGCAGCTATTTGCAGATTGTGAAGTTGGCTTGAACAAAGCCGTTGCGCTGATTAACAGGGTTAACCGCTTTTTTGGCACGAACTGGAAAGCAGTTACCAAACCCTTTACAAGCAAAGGCATCAATCAATTGCCTGAACGCGGCAGGGCGAATATTTACATCACTTGCGTTGATACCGCAGCCGCACGTTTTAATATTGCTGACGCTCTCGAAAACTTATCGGGTGATAGCAGGGCGCAGCGGGACAAGCCGCTGTACTGGCTTGACTTAGGCAACTCCAAAAGTACAGGACAGGCTGTACTGGCTACTATCAGTTATATTAAACAGCCAAAATCGGAACGGTACGAGCCTGTAGCAGATTTACCTTTTGTGACCCAAGAATTTAAAGCGCAATTGGAAGCGCAGGATGATAGTAACGAGCCAAGCTGCTCCCTTGCCGAAGCACTCGAAAAGCAGGATTTGTTTATTAATTCTACAATAGCGAACATGGCGGCATCCCTGCTATGGAATCTGTTCCGGGAAGGCATGACCGATACAAGGGGTTTCTTTCTGAACCTTAAAAATTTTAATAGTACTTCAATAAAGGTGGGCTGAAAACGCCCGCCGCCGCGCAATCGGCTTCCTTCGTAAGGGGATTGCGCGGCGCTTTTCTTTTTGACTGCTCTTACATTCGATGATTGCCCCGCCGCCAATTTCGATAGAAAGTTGCAGATTTAGTTACAAATCATATTGATGCTATTCGTTTTCTTGTAATTCTAAATACGGATTATTATTAATCATCTCCCAATGCTTTGTTTTACCATTATAAACGAACTCTATTCCTGGCAAGTCTGCAACCGAAGAAAAATCGACGTTGCCCCAGCCCTCATATTTAAACTTTAGATCCGGACTTAGCAAGTATTGTTTCCCATTAATTATTCTGGCAATTAGTGTATCGGTTTTTTCATGGGTATTACCGAATTTAAAACTTTCAACCATTCGGATTTTCGTAGATGCTCTGGAAGAATAGCGCTGTAACATTTCCATCCATTCCGCCGTTGTCTCAGTGACCTGTGGCAAATAAGAATTGGCATTGCGGATTAATTCTTTCTTAACTGCCGAAAGTGATTGGTTAGCAAATGATTCATCCAGCAAATCGCCAAGCTCATTCACAGCTTTTCGCGAACGAATTCCCGATTGATAAATTTTTACTTTCTTAATTGTAGGTAGGCCAGCTTCTACTAAAATAGATAATTCCTCTATGACATCTGCTTGTTCTTCTCTATCACGGCTTCTCATTTTTTTAGCAATACCATTGAGCACCCACGGGAGAGAAAACGCATAAACATCTGTAATGACATCCATTCCGTGGGGTATTTTTATAATGTTTGCAGTTGAAATACCCTTTAACCACTTTCTTCGTATTTTATCAATGTCATGGTAATTAAGATATTCTCCTTTTTCATTTAGTACAGGAAGACCACTTATGCTACTCTCAATATTTTTAAGTAATTCTATCTTTTCGATGATTCCATCATCCAATAACAAATAGCCATCGACTAAATCAATTATAACTTCTATCTTATCCTCTAAAATGAGGTCACTATTTAGCGGTATGCCTGATTTTACTATTGAATTCCATTTGGTGCGATCATTGCCCACTTTACGTGCAACAGCAGAAGTCCTTGATGTAATAAAATCAATCAGTTGTTCCGGGGTTATTTCTTTAGAAGATGACGCTTGAATGTAGGCTAACGATTTGCAAAAGAAATCTTCAACCCAACTAACGTCTATACTTCCAACAGGATTGTTCAGCAAGAGCAATGATAGCAACGTATCATCAATCCAATCCAGTATATCATCTATTTGGGAGGCGTCTTCTCCAATTTCGGCAACTTTATTTTCCGATATAAGTTCAAGTAATAAATCAAAGTCGGTACCGCTTTCCTCGGCAAATTTTTTTAAAGCAATTACAAGTGACAGTATCCCGCTTTTGGCATGGTCAATTCTATCCTTGTCGAAATAGTCTTTCTGTATACCTTTAAATAAAGCCCGGCGGTATTGCGGGCTTCTACCATTTGTTTCAACTGCAACAAGTATTTTACCCTCATGATCTACAAATGCGCGTCCTGCCCTTCCTGCAATATTCCAAAAATCCCGGGCTTTTACTTTCTTGCCTCCTTGGCTAAGCGTCGAGAATATTACGGTAGAAACTCCCAGGTTGACACCTTGCCCCAGTGTTGAGGTTGATATAATTACATGTGGTCTGTCATCTCGCATTAATCTCTCTAAGGGCAAACGAACATCAGCATGGAGTGCTCCATGATGGCACAAAATACCTTTTCGAGCAAAAGCAAGCCATTCATTATCCTGCCCGTAGGTTTCAGCACAGGCCAGTTCGTAGGCACGCCAATTTGATTTATTGGTCCAGATATAGTCGGGAGCATTTACACCAAGCACAGCATCATACGCCCTTGCCATTACAAATACGGAATCTTTGACACCCACAAATATTAATACTGGGCCAAAAGTCTTTAGCCTGAAGGCTGTTGCCGCAACTGCTTCATTCTTATTAGCCGGAGAGTATTTCGTACGTTCCTCGCCTTTATATTTGTATTTTTTAACTTCAATAGCGGATACAAAACGTGGATTAAATGAACTGCGCTCCTGATCTTGGCTTTCCCAATTCAGACTAACATTATTATTTCTCCACTCCAATATGCCGATTCGTTCATCCGATGGTCGCCAATTATCCCTAAATACTGTATCCGAACTCTCAGTCAGCCAATTTGCCAAGTCAGTCGCATTAGGGAGTACAGCAGACAAGACAAGAAAACGGGCATTATTTTGCTGCATATAATAGCGCAATTCTTCGTAAAACATCTCATTCATTATAAGCCTCTTATCACCACCCAACAAATGACCTTCATCTAAAATGGCTAACGATATCTGTTGGATGACATCATTACTGGCCCTTAGAATTGCTTTTGCCTTCTCGGGCGTCGCTATGATTACGTGAGCATTATCAACGCTCAATTCATCAAGCTTACTATACATGCTACCGCCATACAGATGGGAAACAACGATTCCTGAATATTCAAAAACTTTTTCTAAACTGTTTTCTACCTCAAAGGCAAGGGAGCGGAATGGAGCAATGTATAGAACCTTACCATTGGGGTTTTTTATAATGGAATTCAAAATCGCTATTTCGGCAATCCGTGTCTTTCCGCTACTTGTTGGTATACTGACTACGCACCCTGAATTTTCGGATAGGACTTTAGATAAGGAGGCCCTTTGGGACATAAAAAGTTCATAATGGCCTCTTGGCCTCATAAATACTAAGGAACGAATGTATCCTTTGACCTGTTCATCATCAATCGGAAAATAGGTAGGTAAAATATTCCAAACCGATGCTTCGTTAAAACCTTCAGATATTAGTATCAACAATCTTATGACCCACCAAATGCCAGCATCTTTTTCTAATTCAGCAATTTCTTTAAGGTTTTCAAGTGACGATTTTGCATTTTCAAGAATTTCAGTGTCTCCGGTCAGGTAAAACTTAACAAATCCATCAATTGCTTTTGCAATAATAAATTCGTAAATTTTGGGGGTATCGCCATCTTGGTTGTCAATGGCCACTGCCGAATCAGAATATTCATCACCAATCAGGATGGGATAAAGCTGGGCATTGAGTTCGTTGAAATTACGTTGCAAAAATTGCCGTAGTAGTGAAGCTATTACAGTAGTGGGCTCAAATTTTGTTATAAGTATAAAAGCTTTTGAATATTCAAAAGCAACATAATATGATAGGGCTGCTATTAAACCGTAATAATTGCTGTTTTGGCTGCGGTTAGCTTGGGCAGCGTGAACTACTTCAAGTAACGCAGCTCCTTTTTCGAGTGGCGCGGACGCTAACGAAAAATTTTGGTTCTCCGCGTAGCTACAGCCTAAGTTTAAATATTGTAGCGCCAGTAAGTTGAGATTCTCGTCAATAATTGTATAGGGTGGAAAGCTTTCACGTTCCTCGCCTGTATTAAGTAAAATATAACGTGCATTAGCCTGAGCAAAATAATTCTGAATAGTTGCATCCTGATTTAATCGTTCCAGTTTACTGGTAATTTGTTCATTAGTCATATGCTGTCAGGTTTTGCGACTAAACTTTCTACTTCTTTAAAGGCCTCGTTTATTAAAAGCTGGGGATTACTAAGTCCCGCAGAAATGATGAGCATCTGTGGATTATCACATGTAAAATTTGTTTCCACGACTTTGGAAGTGTTTGCATTGCTAAGTAACAGGCCGATATACCTCATGTTTCCTTTAGCCTTTACTTCTTCCAAAACAAACTGCTCAAGTAACTCTGCTAAAGCTTCTGTTTTCGGGTCTTCATAAAGGCGGTCAATTAGAAATGTATAGGAAAGAGGAAGCTTATCTTTTCCTAATGAAGTACTAATTTCTTCAAGCACCGCTTTGTCCGGGATGCTCCTGAATTTAGCCTCTCCAAGAAACACCTTTATCTGCTCATTTCCGGGGGTGTCGTTGATAAGGTCAATTATTAAAGCATCATCTCCTTTCATAGACTGATCTACGTTTGGATTGTACCTGAATTTATAATATTTTACAAATTGCCGGTCAGGCTGACATTCTCCAATGTACTCGATCAAAACAATTTCAGTAGTGTTGCCTTTTCTTGTATTTAACAAGTTGGGGATTTGTCGATGTTGCTTCGCGTATTTTGGAAAACCAATTTCTTTGTACTTCTTTCGAAGGCGTTTTAATTTTTCAGTGGAGTAATGATGATCTATGATTTTTTTGGCTAACCATGAAATTAGTTCAGGGTCATCAGAAGCTATTTTAGCAGTAAGTGACCTGTGACATCTTGAAGGTTCGGGAGCTATGTCTTTAGCGGCAAACCACTTTCCAAACATATTCGGATTTTCAGGATGCTCGCCAAGTATATCATTTTGTAAAGGCATTAATCAATTGGTTAAAGGTTTCAGCATGTTAAATATATATTTTTTTCTTTTATAACCTACTAAAACAAAGTCCATGTTATTATGGAATTTGTACATTAGATAACACAATTTAATCCTATGGCAGACGGTCAACCTAAACCACAAATACAGATTCCCAACCAGGGATGGAAACAATTTCTTACCGGTAGGGATGAAATGCTTCATGAATACGATAGAGCCCGTGTGCACAGCAGTAAAAGAACTGTAGAGACCGGACACGGAAACGTTGCTGAAGCGGCGTTTAGAAAGTGGCTTGCAGAATTTCTTCCAAAACGATACGGTGTCACCTCGGGATTTATTATTTCCCAGGGTATACCAAATTCGGAGGATTTTGTACATTATGATGTAATCATTTATGATCAATTGGAATCCCCTGTCTTATGGGTTGAAGGGAGTCCTGATTTTTCTTGGCAGGGAAGATCCAGGGCAATTCCTGTGGAATATGTTTGCGGGGTAATTGAGGTGAAGGCAGTATTTAATAAAAAAAGCGTTAAAAAGGCAGTTGAGCAGTTAAGGAAATTACTACCATTAATGGGGTTTAGTGAACCCTCAGTTCATGACTACAGATTTTATCTTCCTAAAAGCTTTTTTTGTGCAACGGTTTTTTTTGAACTATTTAAGGATAATGAAAAAGATTTTGCAGCACTGGATGCTACGCTTGATGGTTCAGACCTAAGAGGCTTTTATGGAGGATACATTCTTCGTCCTGAATCACTTGACAAGTACTACAGTGGCAAATTAACCTTTGAGTATTTGCAGGAGGAACTAATACCTAAAAATAGCTCCTTACTCTTTTGGTCTTATTCAAGATGCAAACCGGTAAATAATCTCTATTTAAGGGCAAAGCTATTACATTCAGAAACGCACTTTTCAGAATTCGCATTTGACATCATTGCATTGCTCAAAGGAACCTATCGCCCCTACGCGCTTTCGAGCATGTATGGCTTTGGTACATCAAATTGGGAAAATGGTAGTGCAGTTGATGTGAGATATACACATCCTGAAGATGTTAAAAGGTATAATGAGGAAACCGAAAGGTTTTTCAATCGTAGTACCGAAAACGAGTAGCAGTAACGCATATTGCCGCTACTTTTAAAAGTAATTAGTATGCGTCGATATATTTTTTTCTTATATTTGTACTGATAATCAACCGGATATATTTGTTCTTAATCAATTCAGCTTCCTTGCAGGAAGCTTTTAAAAATACAGGGAAAATCGGCTTGTGGCAGTTTAGTGGCAGTGATTTGAAAAGCACGCTAAAAACGGCCTAAAAACGCCGTAATCGGACAATGTTCGAATCCCTCCGGAGCCCGCAACCTTATTCTAGAAAATCATTTATCATGCGGCTTACTAAATTGGATGGTCTAATGAAATACCTTTTAATTCTACTATCAGCGGTAGATCGCACGAACAAATTCCTGGCTTTCTAACAAATCCACCTGATCCAACTTCCATACTGCGAGGGATTTAAAGGTTTTAACTGTAAATAAAAGTTTGTGAAGCAAATAATTTCTGTCTCTTTTTACTTATACTAATGTCGTGTGTCGGTAAAGGAAGTCTCCTTGGTAATTATAAAGCAAAAGGTAAAGATTATATTATGGATCTGCAGTCGTGGGAGATAGCCTGTTTAACCTTCTAAACAGTACACATGAAGTAAGAAAAAAGTATTAATTAAAGTATTATTAGATTTTAGAAATCTTGACCAGCGATTTGTCAAATTCCGCTAATAACTGTTCCCGGATGGCTTCGGCATTCTCCTGCATTCGCTTATAGATTTGCTGATAATGGTTGCAAAGATCGAAAACCGACAAATTATAAGATGGGTATAGTTCGGCGTTGGTATTCACAGCTGCAGCACGAATTTTATGCGACAAATCCGTCACCTGCAAAAAAAGACGATGAGAGTTACGATTTGCCCCTTCCATCTCCTCCAAGGTGAAGGGTAAAGTAAAATAAATTCCGATAAGGTTAAATTTCCAATTCTCTGTATGCAGCCGGGCTTGGTATGCCTCCAGTTTATTCATTTCCTTTTTCATCATTTGCAAGGTTTCCTCGCTGCGGTCGCTGCGCAGGTTCTGCCAGTAGTCTATGTTCTTGCGAACCATGGTCATCAACTCTGCATTAATAAAATAAAAGTTCTCCCCGATCTCAAGCTTCTTCAAACGAAACTGATTCTTTAACTCCATCTCTTGCTTGCGGCGGTCTTGAATATAGGAAAACAGTCCCGTCATTAGTTGAGTCAATAAGGCACCTGCCAATCCGGAAAAAGCGCCAAGCATTATAATAAAATTCTTGTCCATCGATACGATCATTTTTTACTTCGTATGCCTATAAAGTTAAATAAAGTAACATACGAAATTACTAATAATATTAGTAATTTCGTATGTTTAGAATCAGTTTCTATTTATTCAATTCTCACTTGAAATTACGTAACATTTTGTTTTGAAGCCTGTTAAATAAGGTATGTGGCGGCATCAAATATCAAAAACCAAGATGAACATCATGCGCAGGAGTTTCATTGAGGGCACCTATAATTCTCACCGGCTTGCTAAGGAACTTAATATATCGAGAAAGACATCCTGGCATTATAAGAAAGAGTTCGAACGTATCAAATCGGCGTATCCCGATAAGCTTAGCGATATGGAATTTTATATGCCGGAGCCGCCACGCCCGCACAGGGAAACACCGCTTTATGTAGAATTAATGCGCGTATTGCCCGATGTGATTAAAAATGAGAAACCCGGCACGGATGCAGAGAGCGTCTGGAAGAAGTACCGCTTGTCTTATCCTAAAGGATACAGCTATTCGCCGTTTAAAATGCTGTATTACAAGTGGATGGCCGAGCACCCCGATTTTCTGAAAGGCAGACTGATCGAACATATACCGGAGGCAGATCAAAGGGTATTGTTAAAATGGCGCCATGGTAATGACCATCGGCGCTGGCAGATCGCGGTATCACTATCAGCAGCATTGGCAGGCAGTGATGTTACCCGCATCATGGAAAAGGCAGATTGTGGACGTAAAACCGCCAATGGCTGGATTAATACCTATAAAATATCCGGACTGAAAGGCTATGATCTTCCGCCAAGAAAGACTAACACAGGGGTTATTAGCCGAATTACGGAACGTAAAGACAAACTGCTCCGGCTCTTGCACGAAACACCTAAGCTATACGGAATCAACCGCACCAGTTGGACGATAACAGCGCTTACCGAGATTTATAACCGCATTTACCCGGTCAAAGTGAGTTACTCGCAAGTGTCAGATTCGCTCAAAGCTATGGGTTATAGTTACAAAAAATCCCGCGATATGTTAACGAGCCAAGACCCAAAGTTCAGGGAGAAGATCAACCATATTCAACAGATTCTCCAACATCTAAAGCCTGACGAGAAATTCTTTTCCATTGACGAGTACGGTCCTGTCGGCATTCGTTTAAAGGGCGGCCGGACACTCAAGCGTATAAATGAGCCTCCCGATATCATACCGGAAAAACAAAAAGCCAGAGGCTTTGTCATCTGCACAGCCGCTTTGGAGTTATCAACCAATCAAGTAACCTGGTTTTACTCGGTAAAAAAAAACACATTTGAGATGATCAAATTGATCAATATCCTCTTGTCGCAATACGCGAACCAAAACGTACTGTATCTGTGCTGGGATGCCGTAAGCTGGCACAATTCTCAGATCTTGAAAACATACATCAAGGATCATAATAGTCAACGTAAACCGGAGATTAGGATCGCCCCATTACCCTCATGCAGCCAATTCCTGAATGTTATTGAATCTGTTTTCTCAGGTGTGGCCAGAGCTGTTATTCATAACAGTAACTACATTAACGTCGATGAATGCAAATTGGCTATTGATCTTCATTTTGAAACGCGTAATGTTTACTTTAAAGCAAATCCAAAGCACGCTGGTCGCAAGATATGGGGTAAAGAGCAGGTTAAAGCACATTTTAGCGAAACGCACCATACCCGAAGTAGAAGTGGCATGCGCGGCGCGAGTTTAAAATAGTTGTGGCATTTCCTATTTAAATTTCGTACCTAAAATGGTCTAATAGACTCATTGCATTGAATATACAAATGACCGATGTCTTCAATTTTGCATTAAACATGGTCGACAACGGTTCTGTGATTGTTAGCCATGTTGCAACCAATCATTGGGCAGCCTAAACATTCAGAATGTTTATAGATAGTGTTCATCATGTAAGCGGTAATAAAAATTGGGGGCTTTATGTCAAAGATAACGGTACTTAAACTTTTTATATAAGGGGGACAAATTAACCAAAGGAACATATGAGTTTGAGACCTGTCCTTGACCTATCGTCTCCTTTCGCTCCTCATTAGGCAGCTTCATTGCATTGGCATAACGGCTCCGTTCTTCCCACCAAGCTATCTCAAGCTTTTTAAGTTCCTTAATAGTTGAGGCAATTTAATTAATTAAAATATCATACAAATGTCAAAATTAATTGCAGATACAATATGTTTTGCTTCTCGATAAATTTAATTTAATCTTTAAGTAAAGTTATTTAACTGAGGAAAATAAATTTAAACTTTATCTATGAAACCAAGAAAACTATCATTAAGAGTCGTTTTTTGCATGTTGTTCCTCTTTACTGCAATGGCATCAGTCATATACAGTTGCCGAAAGGACACTCGTGAACAACATTCTAAGGGTATGAGCGACACTGCAACCCTTCAGGCCGTCGATATTGATCAACTGAAGGCGATTTACGAAAAGGAAACTAATCTTAAAGTAAATGCTGTCAATAACGTGAGCCAAAAACGATTCGTTAGAGGTAAAAATGTTGATTGGACGCATTATTTTCAAAAAGAAAGACCAGACAGTAGGGTTCTCGACTTTGATGTTGAGCAAGATAGTAACATTGTAGTGCTCGAACAACTTAAGGATGGTAAAAAGAACAATTACCGGAATAACACCAAAGCCGTATTTCTTGAATATAAAAATGGCAAACGGCTTAACTTTTATATGAAAGTTATTGAGGATGTTTCCGTTAATGGAGGATTTTCTGTAGCAAAGGAAGTTCATTATGATTACATCCCTACCAATTTCAACGGATTAATCCTGTACTATACATTAGATAAAACCTTCATAACCGGGTACCGATTCTCTCAAGGTAAACCTACCAAAACCATCTCGATAAGCGATAAAAAATTACCTGGTTCAAGTAATACAAGAAATGGATTAAAGGTCAATTATGCCATGGTCTGTGTTACTTATGATGTTTATGAGGTATGGTGCGAATGGGGTGGTACAACAGAGAATCCATACGAATACTTTCATGGCTGTGAAGAAACATATATAGGATCTGTAACTGAATGCAGCAGTACCGGGGGCACTGGCGGTGGTGGCGGCGGTGGTGGCGGAACACCGAGTGATCCAGGCTATGGTGGCGGTGGCGGAACACCTCCTACTCCTAATCCGTGTACACCTTCGGCTCCTACTGTTTCGGTAGTAACAAAAAGCGGTACGTTGAAGGTAACGGTGGTGCAACCTCCTGACGGTGGCGGTGGCGGCGGTGGCGGCGGAACTACTCCTTGCCCTACTGTAAGCCCTAAAGA
Source organism: Mucilaginibacter sp. FW306-07-L (assembly GCF_058782065.1). Lineage (NCBI taxonomy): Bacteria > Pseudomonadati > Bacteroidota > Sphingobacteriia > Sphingobacteriales > Sphingobacteriaceae > Mucilaginibacter > Mucilaginibacter sp. FW306-07-L. The sequence goes on along the minus strand of NZ_JBYSXI010000002.1, from coordinate 549,021 downwards.
ACAAAAAGAAGAAGACCTCAAAGATGCACTGGACGAAAATCCTGATCTTTTAATTAAGTGTGCCGTAGCGGAAGCATTTAAAGCCCTGGCTTCTTATAAACCACCGGTACCGGTGATCGCAAGAATTGATGGGTTAAATCAAAGCTCTACAGACTTTACATTATTTTCTGATCCATTCTTCGTTCAACAAATAAAAAACGCCGCCGGTTATAAAATCAATCTGGACCGTTTTGAAATTAATGTTCAGCAATTGCCGATAATCAACGGCCAACCCGTGACCGCACCACAGTTTCTAACCTATTTACGACTTAACATCAATAACTTTGTTGATAACAGTATCGCTAAATTTGTACCATATGACGATCAGGGGCATCAGGTTAATGACTATGCAAAATGGAATTCCAGCGATCCTATGTCTGCAATTTTGCATTTAAATATGGCCGACAACGGCTCTGTAATCGTTAGCGATATTGCCAGCAATCATTGGACTGTATCAACTTTAAGAACGCCAATGGATGGCGCACATCCGGTAAGCGGAAATAGAAGTTGGGGATTTGATGTTAAAAATGATGGTACCTATACTTTTTATGTTACTGGTGCTGACAGGTTAACTACTGGAAGGCACGAGATCGCGCAATATCTATTGGGTATTCCATTTGAGGGTGCGGATAATCTTTGGAGCAGTTATCAGACCAAGGTTACAAATTTCGTTAATAGCATGAATGGAAGTGCATCAGTTGGAAATAGCATTAAGGAGCGCCCGCAATATCAAATGGTTAAAGACTATTTTGATGGCAAGATAACTTTACAACAATTAAAAGCCATGGGCGCGTGTGAATAGGTATGAAAGATACTGAAAAAATAAAGATTCTAATTAAGGCTACCCTTACAGGCGCAACCTTGCTGGCACTTTATAGTTTATTTTACGACTTCATTTATGATTTTAATAATACTGTTGATAAGATTAAACAAGTGATGATGTATTTATTGCAGTACATCAGTTTCAGAAGCTGGATAATAGCTTTTCTAATAGTACTATATTATCAGCTATTCAAAAGTGCCCGATCTCGAATCTTTATACTTGTTAAGATTTTGTTTGTACTGGGCGTATGCACTATTCTGGCGATACACTATGGCAAAGACGATTGGAGTATCACAATTGAAATGCCACGCAATGACAAATTTATACCAGTTTATTGCCTTTCTGGCTTAACATTATGGTTTTTGTTTTCAGGAGTATTAAGGCAAGACAGAATAAAAGTGTAACGCTGAACCATTATTATTGATAACAATAAAGGCTGTATTATTACAGCCTTTATTGTTAATTATTGTGGCTGCTTACCTGTGCTGTCGGTCCCAATGACAGGTTGATCCCGTTTTCCACCAGGTTGTGTTTTACTACCACTGGTATCTGCTGCACTAGATCCGCTGGTATCGCGTAAGGTGTTTTCCCTCTGCTGAATTTTGGCTTTCTTCTTTTTTCCGCCTGACGTCTGCGCTATCGCTGACATTGATCCTAAACTGAATACCGTCGCTAAGATGATGACTGTTAACTTTTTCATAGTGTCTTTATAAATAAGACACAAATACACTTAATTTGTTTAACTAAAAGGAAATCAACATTATACTATGCTCCCTTCTTTGCACTCAGGCTGCTCATCAATTGATCATAAAGATCGTCGTTCTTCGCCTTCTGCGGTTTAAGCTTTTTAATTGTTGGTCGTTTACCCTTGGCTTTTTGCTCGATGATTTTCATTAACTGGTCGTGATACTCGTCCTTGTATTTTGACAAGTCCAAATCCTCGGCATACTGATTGATCAGCGCAAGGCCCATGTCCAGTTCCTTTTTGCTAACCTTAACTTCATCATCCAAATCCAAGTCTGCCTGATCGCGGATCTGTTGCTCGAAGCGAATCCGTGTAACCACGATATCCTTGTCAACCGGATGTACGATACATAAGCTTTCGGTGCTGCGCAAAACGAACCTTGCCAGGCCTGCTTTACCTGATTTTTTTAAAGCCTCCAGCAACAACGCATAGGCTTTGTTTTTTTTGGTTGCCGGTGCGGTATAATAAGAGCTTTCATAATACATCGGGTTCACTGAGGCTAGGTCAACAAAATTTTCAATCTCGATCACTTTAGATTTCTCAGGAGCTGCTGCTTCGAAGTCGGCATCTTCAATGATCACGTAATCATCGTTATACTTATAACCTTTGACAATCTTGTCATAAGGCACTTCCTTCTTAGTATTCTCATTAACACGCTGGAATTTGATATGCGCATGATCCCGACTATCCAGCATATCAAGGTCGAGCCTGGTTTCCTGCACAGCAGAAAACAATTTAATGGGTATGCTCACTAATCCAAATCCAATTGAGCCTGTCCATATAGATCTCATAATTCGTCCTCCTTATCGTTGAAATGTTTAGGAGACGGATGCGGTATCTGCGCTTCAATCTGATCAGCTAACTGATACAACAGGTTTTCAGTAACTATGCCCGGGTTTTGGCAGATGTGCAAAAAATTATGAGCATCAGGCTCAAAGCTGGCTACAAACTGCCCGTTCTCAAATACACGATACCGGCATCGCTGTGCATCATGGTGAGGGTATTCACCCACCCGGAAATGATGTACGTCTTTGTCATGGCTGATTGTAATTGTAAAGTTCTCCATGATAAGACAACTGTACAAAGATGGGTTTTGTTTAAGGGAGCGAATAATTGTTATACTTACTGTCGTTGGATATGAAATAAAGGCAACTATTTGTAAATTAGCGTCATAGATTTTTACAGAATACGACACAATGCCAACATCCGATCAACCTGAAGAATCACAAGAAAATTTAAGCATTAATGAAGAAGAAACTCGGCATAAACTCGAAAAACTTAGATTTGAAGCGCGTTTAATTCAACAAGAAGCTGACAGTCACGCTTCTAAATTGAAGTTGGAAAAACTGAGAACCTGGCTGACTTTTATAACCGGTCTAGTAGGGATATTTGGTATCCTGTTTACATTTCTTTCTCAAAGACATCAGGTTAATATTCTACAAGTCCAACAAACGGATGACAACTATACAAAACGTGTTGAGTTACTAACTGTAGCGACTACAGAGCATGCAAAATTAGCCGCATTGACCGGACTGTTTGGATATCTTAACAAAGAGATAGAAAATGATTTATTTATTAGAACCATTAGCTTACTATGTATAGTCGCCGAGGAGGATTCATCCAACTTAATAAAGACTTTTGTCAGAGATGAGTTAGTTCGAAAAGCGCCTCTTGAAACTTTAAATTATCTTGTAGCTCAAAACAGGGAGCTTTATAAGGAGACGGATCAGGACATTGTTATTTATGGTGATCAAAAAACACAAAGCTATTACTTGGATACTAAGGAACATATCGTGTGGAATGTAAACGCGATTCAGCACTGTATTTCAGCGTTAAGAAGCGTAGAAAATTATGACTTATCTGATGTTGTTTTAGGTATTGTTAGTTATACCCATGGTGTAAAGGTTACTGCTTCGAAATATGTTTATAAAGGAGGGAATATATATCATCATGTGGAGAAAGCTGTATCAGACACTTTCGCTTTTACAACTAATAGTCAAATAAGCAATTGTAAATTTAAAAATACGAATTTTCAAGGAGCGCTATTGAATGGCATGACATTCAAGAAAGTTCATTTTGAAAATTGCAAATTTGATAACACTATGCTACTAAAAACTGTATTTTCAGAATGTACCTTTAACGAAAAGTGCAGCTTCGAAAGAATCCATTGGTATGGAAATGAGATCACGCATCCGAAGGACGGCCTGGAGTTGAATTATCCTACATGGGTAAATTGCGAACTAAAGGGAACAAAGTTCACGCCCGTAACTGGCACAGAACATGAATATTTTTTTAGTGATTCTTTACTTTTCGAAAACACCAACTGGAAATTTAACGCTGCTTACAATACACCTAATTTCTCAATCAGAAAATCCGGTTTGGCTATAAAGCATTGACATTTACTATTCGATATAGCTTATTTTAAATTGCATTTGTTGATATCCCAGTAATATCAAAACCTCACCAAATCATACCTCGATCCCACTGAAGGCCGCCATTGATTAGCATCAAAGTCATAGTAGTAAGTCCCAACCAGGCTAAAGCGCTTAAAATCGAATTGAAGGCCGGGACTGACATTCATTAACTTCCTGGAAAAGATATAGTTGCTTATAGCTTGAACACGCAAACCGAATGAAGGCTCCTTTTGCGCTACAATAAGTCGCTTTACCCCATTTACCGTTGTACGTGAGTCATTAGAATAGATGTCATGCATCTAACATTCTTACGATTCGAATAACCCCCCAAATTAAATGCTTAAGAGCGGCGACATGCACCACTTATTTTGAGTGAAGAAATTCATAAATTGTGTTAGTTAGATGAACAATTTAGCAAATTAAAATTTACAATTCGTTTTGTACATCTTAGAATATAGTAACGGATTATTTAATCTCAAAGTGATCTTACTGTTATACCCCAAGCAACCGAGCAATAGTTCCTCAGCAATACAAATCTTACTACTTTTGTATAAGTAATCAATCGAATTGCAACGTTCTTTAGTTAAGTCGCTTCCAGCAGGAAGCTTTTAAAAATACCGGGATTTCGATTAGTGGCAGTGTTTTAAAAAGCACGCTAAAAATGCCCTAAAAACGCTATAATCGAAGAAAGTTAAAATCGCTCCGGACTCATTTACAGTCCAGACACTAATTGATAAAGTGATATTTAGTCAACGATAAAGTTGTGGCACAATCGTGGCACTAACTATTATTATCCCCTAACGTACATAGAAAAATAGGGGAGAGGTTCGATTCTTATCTTCTCCTGAATTTTAAATAGCCTTATATCTTAGCAGTTTGCCCTGGTAATTTTCTGATAAAGAAGTTTACAGGGTGTAAATCAATTGTACCTATTTACCTGAACGTTCAGTCATCTTAAATGGCCTTCTTACCAATTAATAATGATAATTATTATGTCGGAATTTAATGTACTTCAATTATTAGTTAGTAATAAAATTTTTTAGTAAAAAAATAGAGTTATTAATTAATCAATCAAAAATAGTAGCAGATTATATTAAAAATCAACATTAAATCATTAAAATTGCTTAAAAATCAGAAATCGACCTTTATCATGAACTTCCACTGGCTCTCCTACTTAAGGATTATTAGTATTGAGTTACCATCGTCAAAATTATACTTAATTAGTTCTTCACCAATTTGAGTTAGAGCTTTCTATCTTCGACGTAATAAATCTTTTCACATTAGTTATTTAACATCATGAAACTTCATTGGTCATGTCCAAATGTATTGCTTACTTTTTTTCTGCTATTCTTATTTATTGATGCCCAAGCTCAAACATTTTCTTACGACAAAAAGCCAGCTGTCATCCCTCCACTTCCCGAAGCTGCCGCTTTAGGATCTTATGGTCAACACAATGTAAACCTGTCTAAGGGAAAAGTTAATTTAAATATTCCAATCTATGAATTACCTTACAGAGATATAAGACTGCCTATTTCATTAAATTATATTACTGGTGGCATTAAAGTCAATGATATGGCGACACAGGTAGGTTTAGGTTGGATATTAAATTCTGGCGGAGTGATAACAAGAAGTGTTAAAGGGCGAGCAGACTATAATGGTATTCAACAAGACTTGCCTCCGACCGGCAGTACCAACCTTTCAAGTGAGACTAAATATTGGTTAATGACTTCTTTCAAAGATTCCGAATCCGATATTTATATGTTTAATTTCAATGGGAATTCTGGCAGTTTCTTCTTTGATAGGAATGGAAATGTGCGAATGTCTAACATGGAGCAATTTAAGGTCGTGCCAATAATTGGAACAAATACGCCAATTACAGGGATAATTGGCTTTACGATTATAACAAACGACGGGTTCAAGTACATATTTGAGACAATTGAAACACAGAGTACTTGCTCCAGCAGCACACCGGGACCCGAGCTTAATGATGGTGATTTCAGCTCATGGTCTTGTAATGCAGAAAACTATATTTCCTCCTGGTATCTTACTAAGATTGTTTCACCTAAAGGAGCCGAAATGAATTTCCAATATGATTCAGGATATCAGCCAGGGTATGATGTATCTGAAACCCATAAGAGATATATCATTGACGATAGCCAAAATCATGACGTTGATTATCAGACGTTCAAAAAACAGTCAACCAGATCCAAGCTAAGGATAACGTCAGATAACGTCAAGAGATTAAAAACAATAACCGCAGGCAATTATAGGATAGAATTCATTACAGGTGCCGCAAGGACAGACTTGCCAGGAGCTTATACTCTTGGTGCGATTGACGTTTATAATAAAACAGAAAAAATCAAGTCTTTTACTTTTGAGTACAAATACCTGAGTGGACGATTAATTTTGACAAAATACAACCAGGTATCTGTAAATAACATAAACGACAAAATAAGTCATCAGTTTTTATATGATGAAGGTGGTATGCCATCCAGGCTTTCTTATAGCCAAGATCATTGGGGATATTATAACGGTCAGAACAATACTAATTTAATCCCAGGCCGTAAAATAGGGTCTAACACTTATACAGGCGCTAACCGCGATGTTAATGCATTAACAACCGGTATATTATCACTTAATAAAATTATTTATCCCACAGGGGGATCAAGTGAATACTACTATGAGCTTAACAGTGCTTACACTTCATTTCCGGTAACTAATCAAATTACGGTTGGTGATTACTTTACAATTTATACTTATAATGGTTTGCCAAATATCACTAATTGGAATTATTGTGATTATTTGGAGGAATCACATAAAGATTTTACAGTAGATATCAATACTCCGGTCGATTTTTATATGTCGATGCCATATGTACAGCCTAATGACATGAATCCTCCGGTGCGATGGGAATTATGGGATATGGATACTAACCAACAATTGCTGTATAACGCCAGTTTCACGTTGACCAGTAATAACGGGAATGGTGTTGCGAATTATAAAGCGTCGTTGGCGTTGCAAATCAATAAGCATTATAGGATAAAACATATCATAAAACCTTGTGTGTACAACAGAAATATTTCACCATATACATTTCAATACGTGTATACGAAAGGCGTTCAAACGATAACAGAAACCCAAGACGTTAATGTAGGTGGATTACGGATTAAGAATATACTTAACAGAGACGCCAACGGAAATGTCACAAATAAAAAAACTTATAACTACCCAGAGTCAGGCCATTCATCAGGCTATTTGCCTTTTTATCCGGTATATTATTATAAGTATCAAGAAAATTTCATTGCAGTTCGCCCACCCATGTCTGGAGAATTTTCACCCGTTCAAAGATTGGTAAGGGGTGGTTGCCAAGTTGGTTCATCAAGTTCAATAGTGCTCGGGTCAAATAATTTCGATGTGAGCTATGCGTATGTTGAAGAAGTGGAAAATGATTCCTATAAAACTTTGTACAATTTCACAAGTGCCTTAGATGTAAAAGATCAACTTGATCTTGGCAATGGAAGCACTTTAGAGTTAGTTGGAGGGAATTATGATAATACATTTTACGAAAATCCATATTACAATGTGGTTTCCAATGAATGGGGGCGTGGGTTACTGAAAGAGAAAACGATTTTTAAGGATAATATTGCATTGCAAAAAGAAACTAATTTATATGATTTAAATTTTGGTACTAACTCCACTAACTATGGCTCTGAAAGTTTTTTAAAAGTGAGTTGTTATAATAACGATCGTTCAGGAGGCTCGCCAGTATATGGTCCCTGGACTGTTTATCTTACCAATAACGACTCATTTGGATATGATATTTATTGGTATAAAACGCAAAATAATCACTATAAATTGCTTCAAAAAAAGACCGAAGAATTTTCAGGAGCTAATATTTTGAAAAAAGAGACAAGCTATAAATATAACTTAAATAATCTTGAACTGAGTAAGCAAACTACTGTGGGTAGCGATGGCGTTGTCAATGAGGAATACTATAGGTATCCAGAAGATATTATCCCAAATACAACTAATACCTATACTGATGACATAGCGAATGGTTATCAAAAGCTTTTGAAGCAAAATATTATCGTACCTGTTGAATCATATAAAAAGCGTAATAACCTTTTTGTCGATGCGAAGGTTGTAACCTACGACAATATATTGCCAGTCAAAAGAGCCTTATGGAATATGGCTAAAAATGACTTATCAAGTTATGCATCTTTGCAATTTAATGGCGGTGTAATTGCCTTTGACCCCAAGCTTAAAAAGGAAGTGTCATTTCAGTATGATAACAGCCAAGGAAATTTAATAAGTATAATTCCTACAGATGCACCAAGCACAAGTTACCTGTGGGGCTATAACAGTGAGTACCCTACAGCCGAAGTGAATAACGCTCAAGTGAAAGATATATTATTCGAGGACTTTGAAGACGCAACAGGAACCGGAATAAGTACATCAAGCAGCCATACCGGAAACAATAGTAAGACCAATGGGTATTCGAAAAGTCTGACAGGTCTTACTAATGGTAAATATATTTTAAGTTATTGGCGGGAAACCGCTGGCATCTGGTCGGAAGTCGTTGTTGACAATATTGTTGTCAGCAACTCAACATACGCTATCAGTATCAATAGCACCTATCATATTGACGATATTCGTTTCTATCCAAAAGAGGCTTTAATGACTACTTATGCTTTTACACCACTAGTAGGAGTGATTAGTCAAGTTGATTCTAAGGGGATGGCGAGCTATTACGAATATGACGGTTTCCAGCGTTTGCTAAACGCGAAGGATGAGGAAAAGAACATTATAAAGAACTATGCTTACAATTATGCCCCTGGGACATTGCCGGCGACGAGCCTGTTTGGCAACCTGGTTCAATCACAAGCGTTCAACAAAAACAATTGCGGATCAGGGTACATGGGCTCGGCAGTTACCTACACAGTAGCCGCAGGTACCTATTCCGGGAGTACACAAGCCGAGGCGAACCAACTGGCCTTAAATGATATTACCGCTAACGGTCAAAACTATGCTAACACCAACGGCACCTGTACAGCCTTGCCCGCAAACCCTTACATTGAACTGGAGATTAAGTCAGGCTATGTGGGGGCGGATAATCATTATTATAAAGTATTTTCTTTTGTAACGTATGCTGATGCAGCCAAGACGATACCCATGACTGTCTCCAGTAACTATCCGGTTGCCTATCAGCAAGTATCAACGACTACCTATTCCGATGGCAGCCCATCAACAACCCAGATACTCAATAAAACAATCAGTATACTGGCAGGCAGTAGTTTCCGTGATCTGACCGTAGATATAAATACTTGTGGTGGTGTTTTACCAGCTATGACTGCCGGTACAGAAGCTGCTACAGCAATGCAATCCGACGCGACAGGCAATCAGGCGCAAGCCACAGGGACAAAGTCAGAAACGAGCGGAGAGGCAACGCAGCCTACCACCACACAGCCAGCAGAGGCAACAAATACTACAAATGCAGTTCCTCCCGGCGGTGGTGGAGTTACCACTTGCACCAGTACCGATATCAGCCTGACAACAGCCGTAAATCCAAATTAACCTGCCTTATCAAGACCATGCAATTATCACGATCAACCAAACATATATTATTGAGCGGTGCAATGCTGCTGCCGGTCGCAGCAGTTCACGGCCAGTCCGCTAATCAGAACTACATCCGTGTGCGTACGCCCCGGACGGAGATCACGACAGAGACCAAACTGCAAACCTTATCATCGAATGCCGATTCCGTAATGACGGACGTGCAGTACTTTGACGGGCTGGGCAGGCCGATACAAACGGTGCAGGTAAAAGGCAACCCGTCAAAGAACAAAGACATCATACAGCCGATGGAGTATGACCAGTATGGCAGAGAAGTAAAAAAATATCTGCCATTTGCCTATACTGGAACCGCAGACGGTACCTACAAGGCAGACGCGATAATCAAGCAAGCCGCATTCTACAATCCCACAGGCAATGGCATCAGCGGCACGCAGCAGGGAACTACCGGTATCCCGGTGATACCGACACCGTATGCGCAGACCGTATTTGAGCCTTCACCTTTAAACCGGGTATTGCAGCAGGGTGCTCCCGGTGATGCCTGGCAGCCCGGAACCCGAACTGCCGATGCAGGAAGGACTATAATAGCGGACTATACATTTAACAACCAGACCGCCTTTACCACCACGCCGCTAACCAATAATGCAGGGAGCAGAAAAGTCGTGTTATATACGGTAAGTACAACCGGATCACTGACCCGCAACACCACCACACCTTATTACGCCAGTAACCAGCTATATGTGACGATCAGTAAGGACGAGAACTGGTTAATTGCTAATGGCTGCCTAAATACGACAGAAGAATATAAAGACAAGGAAGGCCGGGTGGTACTCAAACGTACGTACAACCACAATAAGAAAACCGCCTTATTGGAAATGCTGTCAACCTACTATGTGTATGACGACCTGGGTAACCTGAGGTATGTATTGCCGCCAGGCGCAAATCCCGATCTGACCGCTGGCGTACCCAGTCAGGCAGCGCTTAGCGCCTGGTGCTACCAGTATCGCTATGATGAACGAAACCGTTTGGTAGAGAAAAAGATCCCGGGCAAAGGCTGGGAGTATATGGTTTACAACAAACTTGATCAGGTAGTGGTAACACAGGATTCCTTGATGCGGATGCGTGCACCTTTACAGCGTGGTGCCTTTACCAAGTATGACGGCTTAGGACGAGTGGTCATGACCGGTATCTATGACATTCCGGGCACATCTGTTGCCGGACAAAACTATCGTGCGACCATGCAAACTACTGCCAATGCACAGGACACGATCTGGGAAAGGCGGCAGTACGGAACGCCGGTTAGCACCTATGATTATACTTCAGGTGCCATGCCTAAAAATGGTTACACTGTATTAACCGTTAACTACTATGACAGCTATGATAACATACCCGGCAGACCAGGAACTGGTGCCCCTTCTGGATACAATACAAATCCCAAAGGGTTGTTAGTCGCCAGCAGGGCAGCAATATTAAATAGTGTAACTCAGCTCCCATGGACAGTAGATTATTATGATGACGAAGGGCGTACCATAGCCACCTTTAAGCAGCATTACAAAGGCGGTGTATACACAGTGAAAAACTATGACTTATTTGTCAGCCGTTATAACTTCAATAACCAGGTAACTTCGACGACCCGCACACATTATAACTACAATGCGACAACCACTAATGCGGAGCTAAAGCTAACGATAGGTAACCGGTACATCTACGACCATATGGGACGTAAGCTAAAAAGCTGGCAACGCATGACCAATGCCGGTCAGACGGGAGATGTACGCACCTTATTGTCACAGTTAGACTATAACGAGGTCGGACAGCTAAAGACCAAAAAGTTGCATTCGACAGACAGCGCAACCTTTAAGCAAACCATTCCTTATCTGTATAACGAGCGAGGCTGGCTGGCGCAGATCGGCGATCCCACTACGGTAAGCGCTACCAGCGTGTTCGGTATGAAGCTGGATTATAACGGCGGTAGTAGTAATAAGCAGTTCAACGGTAACATTGGCGGTCTGGCCTGGAAAACGATGGTGCCTACCGGGAGCGGGCTGTACCAGTATAAACAAAGTTACCTGTACAGCTATGATAACCTGAACCGCTTGTTGGAAGCCGATTATGATGATGACAAAGGCGGTAATGCAGACAAGTATAACGAGCTGCTTACCTATGACGTAATGGGCAATATCCAAACCCTGAAACGCAAGGGCAATACGGGAACAACCTACATCAATGACTTTACTTATAATTACACTTCAGGGGGCGCAGGAAACAGGTTATGGAATGTAACAGATGCCGGAACGAGTGGCCAACCCAGTACGTATACCTATGACGGCAACGGCAATGTAAAGAGTGACACCCGGAACCAGATCAGCGACATCGGCTATAACATTTTAAACCTGCCAAGCGTATTAACTAGAACCGGCGGAAACGTTTCTTATATTTACGATGCAACGGGCGCAAAGCTCCGTAAAATTGTTACCGGTGGAGAGACCAGGGAGTACATCAGCGGTATAGAATACAGCGGTACGACACTAGACTTTGTTGCTACCGAAGAAGGCAGGGCGGTACCGAATGGTGCGGCGGCTTATAGCTTCGACTACTACCTGAAAGATCACCTGGGGAACACCAGGGCAGCGATTAAGCAGGATGGCTCGATTGTTCAGGTGCAGGATTATTATGCGTTTGGTTTGTCATTCAATCCAGGAAACGCGTACTCGCCAAGTACCGAGAACCGTTATAAGTACAATGGCAAGGAATTGCAAAGTGAGACGGGACAATATGATTACGGAGCAAGGTTCTATGATCCACTTGTTGTTAGGTGGGGAACAATTGATCCTTTAGCAGAAAAGATGAAAAGATATTCGCCATATAATTATGCGTTTAATAACCCTTTAAGGTTCATAGACCCCGATGGAATGTCACCAGAAGACTGTTGTAAAATCCCGGATTGGGTGAAGAGTGGATACAATAAGACTGTAGCGACTGTTGAAAGACTTATATCATCCATTCCTAAAGTAGATATTTCAGCTAAAATATCTATTGGTGCGCAAGGTTCACTAAAAGTAGGTAACCTTCTTAAAGCTGATCTAAATTTACTTAGCGTTACTGCTGTTCAGTCTAAGGTCTCTTTAGACAAAGGGCAAGTCGTGCATCAACAGACTGACGTTTTCGGTGTCAATGTAAGAAGTGGTGAGAATGGAGGTGCACCTTTAGAAAGCAAAGCATCTATAAAAGTGTTGGATTTTGTAAATACAGGAATTGGGCAGAAGTTTAATGTTACATTTCCAAAATATGGCGATAGTCAAACTTCTAATGCGTTTTCATATACGGAAACAGGAATTAAATTTGGGGTCCCTAGTGCCGAAGGTTCTAAATTAGAAGGAAAATTGGGCTCATCAAAAGCACCCTCAATATCTGCAACTCAAATTGATGAATATAGGTATGGGGTTAAAACAGCCACAAAAATTGATAACTCTTACACTTATGGAGGAGGATTCATACTCGTGCCAGAACTAAAAATTACCATAAAAAATTAAATATGAATACTTTCTTAAGCGGCCTTAAGCACATTAAAAATTTAGAAAAAATATTTTTAGCCTTAACACTACTATCAATTTTGCTTAAACATGTTTTCTATGTGAAAGAAACAATAGATATTCTAATATTTGGATTAGTGTTAGCCATAATTTACTTCCCTATGGGCTTTCGATATTTGCAAGGTAGATCAGGGGAAGGCAGTTTACCTTTTGCCATATGCTCTGGATTCGTTTACAGTTTGGCAACTATTTCAGCAATCTATGGAACCTTCGACGTTGAGTTGAATGTTTTCCCTGCTACTATCGTATCGATTCTCTTGGTGACTTTATTGGTTTTTATTATTATCAAACGAAAGGAACCGTTGTATTCTAATAATTACTTAGTGTCGCATTACATTAGATTAACATTCATGATAGTAATTAATCTATTAGTATTCCTATAAAATATTACTGAAACCCATCAAGTAAGTATGTAAAGTTTAGCAAACGCAAAGAAATTAATTTTACAACAAGAATGAAAATAATCATTTCGATATTAATAACATGTTTCCAAGTTTTTTCATTTCAACATAAGCCAACTGTTCCTCAATTAACGTCCGCAAGAATTGAGTTTGAAGGATTCGATACGGAGACCATCATTCAAATCAATTGTGACCGTTTCAGCAAAGTTTTTAACAATACAAACAAAACCGTTACCCTAACATGAAAGAAGAATTTAGATAAAATGAATTTTTTACTAAAATGTTTTGCGAAAGAAAAGTACCAAGATATTGATGTTAAGGGAAAAATCACTTTTCTTTATAGAAATCATCAAACAACCTATTGTTTTGACACTTTTGGTATATTTTATAAAGATGGAATGGTTCCTTATAATAAGGATCTATTGCGCTTTATTTCTGATAAAGTATACGGTGGACATCCGGATGACTTAAACTAGTACAGTAGGAACAGATGAGGTTATTCATTGTTGCCGCAAAGAAGCCATATACTAATGGTGTGAATTCTTTTTATTTATCATTTTATCTCGAAAACTATACATGAACTCGGTTTTCGATCGTTGGACAAAGTCGACGGTACGGTGTTTATATTTCTAAATAGAAGCTTGGCGGTTTGTCTTTAGGATGGAGCGCTTAATAGATGCTATGTCTTGATATATTGTTTCCGGAAGTAAGCTTCCATATGATGGAAGTTGTGGCAGGTTTACAAGCATTCTCAAATGCGCTCAAATCGCCAGAATTGAAGAATTTAAAACTTCACCGATATCGATATGATCTGACTTTACATACATGTGAGGTATCGAAAGAAAATATCATGGTCATTAGTCTTTGTTATCAGCCCAATATCACTAACTTTGCACATATAACACGAGCTATCGTTCTTTTAAATTGAAACTCCGTGCAGGAGTTTTTAAGATATATGCTGGACTGGCCGATTATCGTGGCTCTTTTATCCGTGCTTTCTGTGGCACTTTCGTGGCACAGCGTTGGAATACAGGCAAAAAATGGCTTTTAAACACGATAATTCATCAAGGTTCGAATCCCAGCGGGATCACAAGAAAAGCCTCTTTAAGCAATTAGAGAGGCTTTTTAATTTTCTGACTTTTCTACCATCGCCATATTGATCAGCGTTATTTAACACATCGCCTTGTTATATTAACAACTATAGGGTGTCTTTATTCCGTAATTTCAGAATCTATAGACGCATACAAATCGAGATGTGCCGAAGGGCGTTTAAAGTTATTAGTGATCTTGCCCTCTTTTGTGATAAATAAGTAATGTGGAATGCCAACTATTCCAAACGCATTTTTGTAGTTAGTGTATTGATCATTATTTAAAAAGAAATGGTTGCCTTTGAATTTAAGATTATCCAATACTGCTTTAAATGCATTTTCTTCTGAAGCGCCGCATAAAAAAATAAAGGTCACTTTGTCTTTATACTTTTCCATAACTTCAGGATAGTACGGAAACTCGGCACGGCATGGCGCGCACCAGGTAGCCCACAGATCAATATAGAGGTTTTGTCCAGGAAACTTCGCTGTCAACATTTTTACTATATCAGCCTCGGTGGATTTTGTATAAGAAACTTTTTTATTTGATGCCGAGCCGGAGAGAATTTCGCTGTTGAGGTAATCTTGCATTTTTGAGCTTATACCTTTAAACAACAGCGGTTTTATCTGGTTGAAAAAGCTATTAAGATATTCACTCTTTATCAGTCGGCCGTTTGCAAAATCCGCAATTCGTGTCGAAAAATTTGCAGCCTGGTAAGCTCCAACAGCTAATAAGTAAGCCGAGTCTGAAGATGCTATCGCTTTTTTATTATCCTGATATTTTTTCTCAAAAATTTTTGCATTAGAGCTATCTGCCGGTGTAGCTTTGCCAGAGAACATTCTGTTAACCAAATGAGCTTCTTCTATGTTAAGCTTAAAGTTTGGGTTGTTCACCACAGCCATACGTCTAAATCGGTAATCTACACTATCCGGTATCGATATCTTTTTTACCACAGCAAAAAATGAAGAATTGTCTGCATTATTAGCCGGAAATTTTATCTGACTGTAGTTTATAGTAATCCCTGTTTTCTCGCTTTGCGATAGAAAGTTTTCAATAAGCTTATACGTAAAATAGCTTTCCAGCCACTTGGATGTAGTTTTATCAACATTAATGAATTCAGCTTTAACTACTGCGTCGACCTTTTTTAGTTTTTGATTTAATAGGTTGATGTTATTGGCAGTATCGGTCGATATAGATAATCTGGCGGCCTTTAAATAAGTTGTTAAAAAGTTAGACAACCGGCCACGATTTTTGCCAGAAAAAGAATTTTTAAAATCTGCGCGATAATGTATGTTAGGGTAACCCCGCGTAGCCTGATTGGTTTTGAAATACCTTAGGGCCATGTGCACTGTATCATTAGGCACAACTAATGTTGTTATAAAATAACCGGTACCAGATTGTATGTTGATATCCTGTGCATGCAGCAAAAAAATAGACAGTTTGAATTTACCCTGCTTGTCAATTTTAGCTGATTTACGCTGGCTGTAACCCAACGGATCATAATATTCTACGGATATGGTTTTGTCCAGGTAAACTGATTTATCCAGTTTAGCAAAGTCTGCTACGTAACCGTCAATAAAAACATTGTCTGTAGTTTTAGCAATGCCTTGGCTGCTTAAAAGCAATAAACAGGTTAATAACAATAGTATGGCAGGTGATAAGGTCTTCTTCATAATTGATAAGCAAGTAACGAAAAAGTTTTATAAACAAATTAATAATACGCTGTAATACAAATAAACGGGCCTTTAAGAGAGTTAAGGAAAAGGAATGAAAAAGTTAGAGTGTCGAGTAACATATAAATTGAAGTTAACGCTTATTTCAGGAAAAAAACAAATATTTAAGTCTGTTTAGTTAGCATAGAGCGTTACTGCACCGTTGCTATAGATATAATAATGATAAGTTAAGCTACAAGGTTCGGCGCTCCTGAATGCGCTTGACGGCGGATCTACGGTACGACAGGTATACCACAACTACATTAATTTTATGCGAGTCATTCACAAACAAAACTTATCCAGATAAGTTCAAAGGGTATCAATAAAATTTACCGCGCACGACTAACTAACTGCCTTGCTTTCTTCGCTCAAGTCTGGGTCATAATCAAACAGGCGGCGTTCCTTGATGATCTCGGCTACCTTGGCCGGTACGTATTGTTCCCAGCCTGGTTTATGGTCTTTTATCAGCTTTAATACGTTGTCGGTTTCTACCTGCAGGTTTTTTGCATTGTAATCGCGAATGTCTGCAATTTTATCGTTAGCCACCAGGTATTCATACAGGTCGATCAGCTTGGGCGGTAATGAGAATTTGGCTACGTTCCAGATCTCGCCATCGCGCAAGGTTGGGTAAATGTATAGCTTAACCTTACGACTAAACAGGGTGGAAAACGACTCGAGTATGCCGCCCGGCAAATTAGTGTAGTGCTCTTCGGAGAAAATGTATTGCAAATTCGGGTAGCCCAGCACAATACCTATCTTGAGTTTGGTGATACTGGAGAGATAAGCGGCTAACTTATAATATTCGTGGAAATTGGATATCATAACCGTTTGCCCCATACTGCACAAAATGTCTACCCGGTCCAAAAAGTCCTTTTCATCAATGTTGGCAACATCGCCCGCATCCCTTTCTTTGAGTGATTGCAGGGTGAGTTCGGATAGCACCACAATGTTTTCCTTGTCAATATCCGGCTCGAGGGTGAACTGTTGCAGGCCGCGTTCCAGCATTTCCAGGTGAACATTAATAAGCGGGCGAAACCTCCCGCGTACAACAACAATATGTTTTTTGTAAAGTATTTCTGACGGTTGCTGGTTCTTACCATTCGGGCCGAAAAGGGCTGCGTCAGAAAAGCCGTACTTTACCAGATACAGGCTCATTAAACGGTTGTCTATCTTCTCAAAATCAGGCCCCTCAAAATGGATCATGTCGATCTGGATTCTGCTCACGTTGAGATCATGCATCAGCGATAGCAAAAAATCCTCCGGCGAATCACGATGGTAAAAGCAGGCATACAAAAAGTTTACACCCAACACGCCAACAGCCTGCTGCTGTAAAACATTATCATTATCCAACAACTTTACGTGTAAAATAACATCATGCGGCGGGCTGTTAGGCACAGTTTGAAACCGTACACCGATCCAGCCATGCCCTTCGTTTGTTTTATGATAATTAAGGGCAGAAAATGTACCTGATAGCGCGAAGAAGGTAGTATTGTCGCCACGCTGCCCGGCAAGCCTTTCTATCAGTAACTGGTACTCATGGTCAAGCATGGCAACAAGCCGCTGGCGGCTAACGTATCTCTTGATCTGTTGCGTGCCATATATCGCGTCTGAAAAGGTCATGTCATAGGCCGACATGGTTTTAGCTATGGTACCGGCGGCACCGCCTGCCTTAAAAAAATGAGCCGCAATATCCTGCCCGGCACCGATCTCCGCGAATGATCCGTAGATCTGCGAATCCAGATTGATAGTCAATGCCTTCTGCTTGGTTGAAATGTAGTTGATTTTCATAGCCGGTATTTTTTGAAAAGTCGCATGCGTTGATAGTAATAGCTCCTGAATGGCTTAATTGTTTGCAGCCTGAATTTTTAGATCATTCAAAAATTAATTCAACAAGCCGTCGCTTTTATCAGAGATTATATCTGCCCACAAGTATAGCGAATGTTCTTAAATAAGTGTTTATACTTGTTTTTTGAACTTAATGTAAAGTGTATATTTTAGGGTTGAACCCGAACTTCATTCTGGTTAATCCGTAAAATCCGTTTGGATAAAATAAATATCTTTACTTGAAATTATAATACCCCCGCTATTGAATACCACGCTGATTAAGGAACAGGAAGCCATGCTGGCTATATTAAAAGCCTGCCCGGAAACTATCTTATCCTGTTGCCTAACGCGCCTGATTTTACCATAGTTGAGGTTAGCGATGAATATAACAGAGCTACGCTAACCAAAAGGGAGGATATCATAGGGTCGGGAATTTTTGATGTTTTTCCGGATGATCCTAATGATGTGTACGCCGATGGGGTTGACAATATATCCGCGTCATTTAATACGGTGCTTAAAACAAAGCAAATCCATGAAATGGCCGTTCAGCGCTACCCCGTGCCTGAACCTGGTACCGACAGGTTTGTTGAAAAATTCTGGGCTCCGGTTAATAAGCCGGTTGTTATTAATAATGAGGTAGCTTACATTATCCATTCGGTTACGGATGTTACGGAAAGCAAGGTGCTCAAATCGCGCGAGCAATATTTTAAAACGCTGGCGGATGAATCGCCTTTTATGATATGGCGAAGCGCCGGTGCTTCATGTATCTATGTAAATAATTCTTGGATGCAGACTACCGGCCTCTCCCTGGCAGACAGTTTGGGGTCGGGCCATTTACAAGCCTTTCATCCGGACGATGTTCCCGCCCAGCGGCAGGCTTTTGCTGATGCTTTACAATCCCGGAGTTCTTATGAAACCAAGTTCAGGATCATGGATAAAAACGGTGCCGTACGGTGGGTTTTTATGAAGGCTGTGCCACATTTGCTGAATGAAACAACGGTGGAGTACATTGGCAGTATGATTGATATAACCGATCAGGAAATTGCCTCCCAGCGTATCCGGGAGAGTGAGCAGCAGTTCAGGCAAATGGCGGATTCTATCATCCAAATGGTATGGATAACGGACGCGCAGGGCATGCACGAGTATTATAACCAGCGCTGGTATGATTTTACGGGTGCTACGCACGATGAATCAGAAGGCGAGGGCTGGAATGATATTTTTCATCCGGATGACCAGGAGCGTGCCTGGAAAACATGGCATCATTCATTACAAACAGGCGAACCTTACGAGATTGAGTACCGCCTGCGCAAATATACCGGCGAATACATTTGGGTGCTGGGCAGGGCGGCGCCTTTTTATGATGCCGATGGCCGGATCATTAAATGGTTTGGTACCTGTACCGATATCAATGAGCAAAAACTATCGCAACAGCGAAAGGATGATTTTATAAATATTGCCAGTCATGAGCTGAAAACGCCGCTTACCAGTTTAACGGCGAATATTCAATTTATGGAAAAAATGATGCTCAACCGACCTGAACCCGACCCGGTGCTCAGCAAACTGGTAAGCGCCGGCTATAATAACGTAAAAAAGCTGAACAACCTGATTGGCGAATTGCTGAACGCCAACAGCATCGGTTTGGGCAAGTTAAGTGTAAAAAGAGATTGGTTTAACCTGGTTGAACTGATTCGTGAATCAACGGCTTATTTATCTACCCAGGCGCACCCCATAAAGTTAACCGGCCAACCAACGGTGATGGTTTGCGCTGATGAAGGCAAGATAGAGCAGGTAATTGTAAACCTGGTTAACAACGCGCATAAATACGCCGGCGAATCAGACTTAGTTGAAATTCATGTTGCTGACGCTGACGATCATATTAAGGTAAGCGTGATTGACCAGGGAAAAGGAATCCCCGAAGAGAAAATAAAGTTTTTATTTGACAGGTATTACCAGATTGAAAACCCGGGTGGCAGGTACTCGGGTATGGGCCTGGGGCTATACATTTGTGCCGGCATCATACATGGCCACAACGGCGAAATAGGAGTTGACAGCCAGGTAGATAAAGGCAGTATATTTTGGTTCACCCTGCCTAAAGCGGTTTGATGCGGTTTGTTATTTCGAGGTTACGTATTTCGCGGTGATCAGCAATAATAATGTACGGTCTGCCTTGGCTTCATCGTAATTTTCCCTGATAAGCTGTTTGATCTGCTTGTTTTTAAGTTTTACGGCAGCCATTTCCAAAACCTGGAACGATGCCATTTCAATACTCTCAATATTCTGCATGTAAAAAGCGATGGAAAGATCGCGCAGTTCCGGCTCGTCGCTATGCAGCCTGATGTCCTGAAAAGCGTCATCAACCAGGCCTGCCAGTCCGCTGTAGTTGCCCTTTCCGGGTTCGGCATCCAGCATGGCATAAATAATATCCATCCTTGCAATCTGCTTTTCTACATCTTCCAAAGTTTCCAAAATGGCTAAACGCAGGTCCGAAAAGTGTGTTTCCTCGGCAATCTCAGGCAGGTGTTTAACCAGGTGGGTTTTTGCCGCGTAAATCTTATCCAGATTATTAATAAAGTAAGCAGTTAGTTTCTGTGGCCCGAGATTGATTTTTCCCGGTTTTGATTCGTTTGATCTCTTTTCCATTGGCATCGGTAAAAAACAAATATAACACTAAAGCAACAGAAGTAGTCAATCAAATCATAACAGGCATTTATTTACTTTAGATAGCAGCTCGTAAATATCAAAAGGCTTTTTAATATAAAAATCGGCACCGCAATCATTAGCCAGCGCTGCCAGGTTCGTTTCGGCGGAAACCAGTACAACGGGCAGATTTTTAGGGTATTGTGCCTTTATTTGCGCGCATATCTCATCGCCTCTTTTGGCATAACCATCAATACGAACATCAAGTAAGATCATGTCAGGATTAATAATATGGATATTCTCAGCGGCTTCACCCGTATTTGAAATTACAACGTTATAACCTTCATCACGGAAGATAATATGCAGAATATCCAGAATGTCTTCATCATCATCAATTATGAGTATCCGCTTATTCATGTCCTGGCTTGTGCAATATCTATACCTTTAATTAATAATAACGCCCTGCAGTTAAAAAAAATTCGGCTATCTATGCTTAAATTTCTGATAAAGAACAATAAACCCTCTTTTTAAAACGGGTTTGTTATACTAACGCTGTAGTTATATATACGTAACTGTAAAAACAACTGTATGTTTTATAATACTATCAATATTGCGAAGTATTTATTAATACCCGGAATTAAAAGGTGTAGTATTTTGATTGCCCGGCAGCCCTGATAACTGTGACCAATAACCATAACAGACATTAAGATCTTGCCAGATTTCCTGTTACATTGAAAAACTGACAGCTCCCATTACTTTATCGCCGGCATAAATCTGAAAAATTTTCAGGCTTTGAATGCGGTTAGATGGATTGGCATTTTGTTTGATTAAGACTTTATAGTTTAATTAATTATAAGTTTTAATCATTAAAATTTTTAAGGAGGAAAACCCATGACATTGGTTAAATTTAATCCCGAAAAAAGAAACAATGGTTCATTATTGCCAGGCTTTAATGACGTTTTCGATTCAATTTTAAACGATACTTTTTTCAACGACCGCATGGTTACCCGTGTACCGGCAGCCAACATTAGTGAGTCTGAAGATCATTATCATGTTGAATTGGCCGCGCCGGGCTTAAAAAAAGAGGATTTTAAGATCAGTCTTGACCGTAACGTGCTGAATATTTCGGTAGAGCAGCAAAGGGAAAATAATGACGCGCAAAAGAATTACAGCAAACGCGAATACAGCTACAGCTCGTTTGTACGCTCATTCACCTTGCCCGAAAGCGCCAATGCCGAAAACATTGAGGCCGCTTATATCGATGGCGTGTTGAAAATTGATATAGCCAAACGCGAAGAGGCTAAGATCGTTCGCCGTCAGATTGAAATTAAATAAGGTTTAATCATCCTGTTATACGGCAAAGGCTCCTCAAAAGGGAGCCTTTGCCGTATAATACTATAAACACTTCAGCCTCAACTAATCCTTAGCTTCCCAAAGTTGTATTTTGTTTCCTTCCGGGTCTAAAATATGGATGAATTTTCCGTAATCATAGCTTTCAATAGTGTCTACCACCGTCACCTTTTCTTTTTTTAATTCCTCTACCAAGGCCTCCAGGTCTTCTACCCGGTAACAGATCATAAAATCCTTGGTTGAGGGGCCAAAATATTTGGTGTCTTCCGCAAACGTGTTCCATTGGGTAAGCCCTGTTTTGTCGCTGCCTTTTTCACGCCATTCAAAGCTGGTGCCGTACGGGGTGGTGTCAAAACCAAGGTGCGTTTTGTACCAGTTGTTAACTGCTGCAGGATTTTTGCATTTAAAAAATATGCCTCCTATGCCGGTTGCTTTTTTCATGTTTGATGATTGTTTGTTAGCCATTATTGTTTTAAAACCGAAACCCGAAAAAAAGGAAACGGCTATCAGTAGCGGGATAAGTATTTTCTTTTGCATAGATATTTCAATTAATTATCGATCCCATATTTTTTAAGCGGCCTCACTGGGATGCATATTTCCAGGTTAAAATGCGCCCAGTTGCAAATGTTTTCTTTATCCGTAAAAATCTCCAGCGAATGCTGCGTTTCACACTCGTAGGCACTGTTAATAAGCCAGTGATCAAAAAGATAGTTCGTGGCCGCGGCAACGATGTTTAAATCTCCGGACACTGTGGTTACGGCATATTTACATCCAGGCATCAACTTGGTTTCCAGATAACTGTCCGGGTCAATTTTTAAATGCCGCGGAATAGTTATGCAAACTTCATAACTGTATTTTTCCTTGGGTGTTACCTCCGGATCATCTTTTGACATGCCAAAAATGGTTTCCGAACTATAGAGGTTCATTTGTTTAGCCCATTTAACCAACACATCAAAAGCGTTTAAAACCACATTTTCCCTAAACGCGTCAGTAACCCTGATGTAAGCGATGCGCCTTTGCGGCAACCGCCTGATGGCAACCGGAAACTTAGCTTTTAATTCCGCCGCTGTCATACCACAATTATACTGATCAACCGGGAATAAGGCTTTGCGAATCTTGCTGTTTTTAATTTCGGCACCTTTACGGTATTCCATAGGCGAAATACCGAAGTATTGTTTAAACAAACGGGATAGGGTTGAGGGCGACGAGAAGCCACAGGTTAGGGCTATCTTGGATATGGGCAGTGCGGAAAAGCGTAATAGCCGGGCTACTTGTTCATTCCGCAAACGCGAAGTAAAATTGTTAACGGTTTCGCCCGTAACGGCAACAAAAATGCGGTGGAAGTGAAACGGCGAAAAAAAAGCCACTTCTGCCAGTTCAGTAAGCGAAAGTGGTTTATGTAAATTGCTGCTTATGTAATCAATGGTTTTGTTAATGCGGCTTTGGTATATTTTGTTGGATGCATTCATGGTTTTGATTACCCTAAGCTACTCAAATAAGTGCATATAACTTTACCTATCCGCAACGGAGCGTTGATCTGTTTCTAAAATCAATTACCATTTTTTGGTACGCATCAATAAAAATGCCTGCACGGTATATACCGGCAGGCATTTTAAGGGGGGGTAAATGTATGCTGTTCGCTACTTATTCAACCGTAACAGAAAACCTGAAGGTAGCTTTCGCTTTTTTGCTGCCATCCTCGTAAACCAATGCCTGGCTGATGTTAAAATGATCGTTACGTGCTACCTGCTTAGGGAACTGCCCTATGCTGAACGTGAATTTAGTACCATCCATTTCTGAAAATACC
The DNA here is from genome assembly GCF_058782065.1 of Mucilaginibacter sp. FW306-07-L. Taxonomy (NCBI): domain Bacteria; kingdom Pseudomonadati; phylum Bacteroidota; class Sphingobacteriia; order Sphingobacteriales; family Sphingobacteriaceae; genus Mucilaginibacter; species Mucilaginibacter sp. FW306-07-L. The sequence continues at coordinate 525,019 of NZ_JBYSXI010000002.1, read as the reverse complement.
CTCGCGTCAGCCCCCCAGTTAATAACGTTACCGGCAGCGTTAAACCAATGCCCGTAACCATTGGCGGTGGTTTGCGCGTTGAGGCTGCCGTTAGCCTCAACTGCGTAAAACTTAACAGTTTGGTTTGCCAGCCCCTGGGTTATTTGTGCCGGGGTAAGTACAAAGGCCTGGGCCAGTTTTTCCAGGTCAATTTCAACCGTGTTGCGGCTGTAGTTAACGGTATCATAAGGCACCTTAACATTAATATCAAACGTTACATCCTTAGGGGTTGAGCCGGGCACAATTTCAATATCATTTAGAAGGGAAGTGTTGGTAAACTTAACCTTATATGGCCATTGATCGTCGTTCGAGTTATCATCATCCCAGGCGTGCTGCGCGTAGGTTGACGGCGCGCCGGTCACTATCAGCCATAACTTATTACAATTAGCCGGTACGGTAAAATCCGCGTTGCCGGTTTTGTCCTGAAACATGGTGCTGTACACCCTTGTGCCGTTGTTTAGCAAGGCCACGTATCCGTACCGCCAGCCTGCTACGGTTTCATCTACATGGTTGTAACCGCTCGCGTTAGCCAAGCCAGTAAATTTGGTGTTTATAGCTGTACCGGCAGCCGGTACTTTTAAAGGTACAATGTTGTAACCGGTGGTTGAGGGGCAGCGCGAATATTTTACCTGGAAACTGCCATCAGCCAGTTTATCAAATTCATAAGGTTGCTTGCCTATATAGTCGGCACCTATGGTTCGCAGGGCATCCAGATCCCAGGTGGCAAATTTGGTGGCCGCATCATAAATCTCATCATTAAGCTGTTTGTTGCTGATGCCTGTTAAGCGCATGTAGGCCTGTATCGCGTCCTCAGGTTTTGTGGCACCGCGCCATATTTTCCCAATGATATCAATACCATGTTTTGATGCCCAGTAACTGTGTATAAAGTAACTCGCATAGCGTTGATCCTCGTGATGGATATGCCGATGGCAGTTTTCCATATATACGCCAAAGTCGTATGATGTAAATGCCTCTTCAGGGTAGCTTTGATAAGCCTGCCATTGCGCGGTTTGTTCCCAAAAGCCGTTACCGGGCTTGCCGCCAAAACCATACCTAAAACCGCTTTCGCCCTTCAGGTCGCAATATACCTGGTACTGAAAGCAGTGGCCGATCTCGTGCGCTAAGGTTGAGCCTACCGGCTTTACCGTTCCCGGACTGATCCACAGCGACCCGATCATATCGTCATACCCTGATCCGGTGGCGAGCCACTCATCCTGGTAGTATAAAAATATCATCATTTTATACTTGTCAAGGTTTGATCTTCCTTGCCCCACTTCGGCAAATTTCAGGGTGTTCACGTTTAACTGATAAAAGTCCTCGGCCTTTTGCAGCAGGTTATCTATATCAACCCTGTATTGTTCAGGTACGCTTGCGGCATTTGGGTCATTACTGCCATATTGGGTATCCCAAAATACAATAAAATGTTCTGATTGCCTGCTGCGCTTGTAGTTCCATCTGCTGGCGGCATTTTCAAAATCGCTGTTCTTAAATTCTTTTGGGGTGTAAATAGCAAGCGTATCCTTTTTAAACGGCGTTTCAGGTACCGCAGGCTGTTCGCTGCGAGGCTCCTTTTTGCAACTGTTCAATACTAAAAGGCAGGCTATAAAAAGCAAGGTGCTCCATAAAATAGCAGGCGTACGCTTGTAACTAATAATTTGTTTGGGTAATAATGGCATCATATTCAGGTGATTATTTTTGCTAATATCTGCTGAATTTATCACGCCTGATAAGATGATATTGCCCTATGTTACCCGAATTTTAACCTGTGTATCAATAAGTTATTTAAATGATAAAAGGTTTAACCCGGTGCTATTTACCTGATTAAACCTTTTAATATAGTGGTTAGGTGCGTGTTATTCCGGCTTATCCTATCGCTTTATTAAGCGCTATAATTGCGGGCTTAAACATGTCGCGTGCTACCACAAACTGAATGTTTACCCGGCCGCTGGCCATACCCGCGGCAATGATAGATATATCAGCCTTAGCTAAAGCGGCAGTGGCGTTGGCGAGCAATCCCGGCTGATCCATATTGGTGCCCAACAGGCATACCATGGCCACCGGTTGCGTGGTAACCCGTTCAAACTGTTGTTGCAGGTCAATAATCAGTTGTTCCTTAAAATCATTCGCCCATATAATAATGCTGATGCTGTTGGCACTGGTTGCTTTAAAAGTATAGCTGATGCCATGCCCGGCAAAGCATTGCATAATTTTTAAATCGCTGCCTACGTTGCCGGTCATCAATGGGTCGTAAATATCTATCAGCAATTGCTGGTCGGTACCGGTAATCACCTCAATACGTTTCAGCTTTGAAATGTAATCGCGGGTGATCAGCGTGCCGGGGTGCGTGGGCTCAAACGTGTTTTTTATACGCAGGTGTACGCCCGCCATTTCCAGCGGTTTTGATGCCTTGGGGTGTATGGCTTCCATGCCAACGTCGGCAAGCTGGTCGGCAATGTCATAATTGGTATTGCCAACCGGCTTAACATTTTCAATACCCACCAGGCCCGGGTCGGCGGTTGAGAGGTGGTATTCCTTATGTATAATGGCTTCCTGCGGTTTAAGTATCTCTGCTATCTTGCTAAAGGTAACTTCTGAGTAACCGCGGTCAAACTCGCGCATAATACCTTCCTTACCCTTAGCGTAACCGGTAACAATACAAACGTTATGCTCCAGATCGAGCCCGTTAAAAGCATCGCGGATGCGTTCATTAATGGTTAATGCCCGGCTATCGTGCGAGCCGGCCAGGTCAATAAGATAAGTATTGATGTTCCGTTTTTTCAGGATATTGGCAAGTACAAACGCCGAGTGGCTTTCGCCTATGGAAGCTAATATCTCACGAACGGCAAGCAACACGCCCTCATTAAGGTAGCCCGAAGCAAGCATGGTGGTGGCGCTATCCAGGTAGCGTGTGGTAAGTTCCATAGTACTGTCTACCATTTGGTCGGCATCGGCAATGTCAAGGCCTAAAGCGGCGTATTGCGCGTTGAGGGTTTTTAAATATTGTGCTAATGCTTGTAACGCGCTATTGTAATCGCCACTGTTGGCAAACTGCTGATAAACACCGGGGGCCTTGGTTTTCTTGTTCTCCAGCAATAAATTGGTTACGCCCGAAAAGGCGGAAACCACATAAACCCGGTTGTAAACCTGCTCGGGATTGTACAGGATGATGTTATCAATTACCTCTTTCAGCGCGCTCATGGAAGTGCCGCCAATTTTCTCTACAGTTAGCATGCCGCGAAATTAATGGTTTTGAGTTATTGATGGTTAGGATGATAGCGTTTAGTTTAATTTTTAAAAGAGGATGTTTGTTGATAAGTACTGAGGATGTAGCGGCAAAAGCGCCTGATTAGCCACCAAGCGAAACTTTTGCTTACCTTCAAGCTCTTGGTTATATGGATAGATTAAGAAAGCATATAGAAGCGATTGTGCCGCTTAGTAATGAAGAGTTTGAACAGGTAGCACCTTTCTTTACATTAAAGAAAGTTAAGAAACATCAGTACCTTATTCAGGAAGGCGAGCAGGCTAATTTTGAGTACCTGATCCTGTCGGGCATATTCAGGGTGTTTTACCTTGACAGTGAAGGCAAAGAGTACATTGTGCAGTTTGCGGTCGAAAACTGGTGGATGGCGGATTACCAGGCTTATTTTAACGGTAACAAAGCTACCCTGCACATTACCTGTATGGCGATGCCGAAGTACTGTGCCTCACGCTGGATGGCCGGGAAAAACTTTCGGCCGCGCTGCACAAAATGGAGCACTTTTTCAGGGTGAAGCTAACCAATGGGTATGTGGCCCAGCAGCGCCGCATCATCTCCCTGCTCTCCGGCAATCCTCAGCAGCGGTATGAGGAGTTTGGCCAGCTATACCCGCACCTCATGCAACAGATCCCTAAAAAATATATTGCGGAATATCTTGGCGTAAGCCGCGAAACCCTGAGCAGATTGTATTCAAAGTAAAGCGGCTGCCGGCTTTTGGTGTGATTTGCCTCACACTTTTTTTGTGATTTGGCTCCTCGTATCGGGGGTGCCTGATTGCTGACATTTGAGTTATCAAAACAATCAGTAATCGATCATTAAAAAAGTAAAAGCCATGAAAAAGAAAATCCTGATCATCGTATCAAACGCCAATACCATTGGACCAAACAACAGAAGAACCGGTACCTTTTTACCCGAAGTAGCCCACACTTATGCCGAATTTGAGCATGCCGGTTACGAGGTGGATTTTGCCAGTTTAACCGGTGATACCCCATACCTGGATGCCCTGAATCTGGCAGACGATCCGGACAACCTCAGGTTTTTAACCGGAAAGGGCTGGGAGGATATGCAAAAGGCCGCCAAACTATCTGATGTTGATGCAAGTGTTTACGACGCGGTTTTTGTACCTGGCGGACTGGCACCGATGGTAGATATGCCCGAAGCGCCTTTGCTTAAAAAAGTGATTGGCGAAACCTGGGAACGCGATGCCGTTGTCGGCGCGGTTTGCCATGGCCCGGTAGCACTACTCAATGTAAAACTGAGTGACGGCACTTACCTGCTGAACGGCAAAAACATCGCCTCGTTCACTACCGAAGAAGAAGATAACTACGCCCGTGCTGATGTACCCTTTGACCTGCAAACAGCGTTAACCGCGCAAGGAGCTATCTTCCATGCGGCTACGCCATGGTCGGCCAATAGCATTGCCGATGGTAAGCTGGTAACGGGCCAGAACCCGGCTTCGGCAAAGGGTGTCGGCCAAAAAATTGTAAGTATATTGCAAACTACTAAAGCTTAATAAAATGGAAAAGCATATTCATGTATTCGCCAAATGGCAGGTTAAAGCAGGGCAGTTGGATACGGTGTTACCGCTGCTTACCCGGGTTGCCGAACAAAGCGTGGCCGAAGCGGGTAACCTGTACTATCACGTTCATCAAAGCGGGGCTGATGCCAATACGCTGTTTTTAGCTGAGGGTTATACGGATGAAGCGGCAATAACGGCACACCGTGAATCATCCTACTTCCAAACCATCGTGATCGGCAAGATCGTTCCGCTGCTGCAAACGCGTGAGGTTACGCTCACCAGGCGCCTGGTTTAAGCCATAAAGTTGGGTATAACCCATATAAACAAAGAAAGGTGCCAGCAGCACCTTTCTTTGTTTATCGGTATAAAATTAAATATTATCCCTTAGGCGAAAGAACTATCTTACGCACATTCACCGGGTTCCAGTTGGCTTGATCAGCGGTGAGGTAAATGGTATTTAAACCTGATTTATCTAACCTGATCTCGCCGATCACCAGTTTTTTATAGTTGCTGTAGCTGCCGGTTTTTTCAACTGCTTTTTGTATGGTTTGATTGCCCGCTACTATATTGATCTTTGACGTTTCAGCCGGAGTAGCCACCCAGGTTTCAACCGAGTAAGTACCTGGCTTTGCTACCATAACTTTCCATGATGCTGATGCTTTAGGGTCTGTCCAGTAACCCAGGTTTTGCTCATTGCCACCTTCGGAATTCATAGACGAGCCACCTTGTGCCGTATGCAGGTCGGCCAAGCCCGGCTGCAATACAATCGAACCATCGGCTTCAGGTTTTTGTACAAAGGCATCAACCTGCGGTTTGCCTTTGATCTGTAACTTTACTACGGTAGCTATCTCATCCAAAGCCTTGGCAGGTACGGTCAACATTACGCTGTTATCCTGTTTGCCTGCTTTTAAACTTTTGCCGTTAGCCAGTAATTTGGCCGAAAGCACTTCATTAGTTAAGCCCGGTACTAATAATTGCCCGTTTGCAGGCCAGTTATATACATGCAGGTAAATGGTGGTGTTGCCGTTGGCAGCCGCCTTAACCGTTGCCCTTCCCCATGGTAATACCTTAAACGGACTTGGCGAGGTGGCGTATATGGCCTCGTTATTAACCTTCATCCATTTACCAATAGCCTGCAGGCGCTCAACAATAGGCCGCGGGAATTTACCGCTTGCTTCGGGGCCAACATTCAGCAGGTAGTTACCACCTTTTGATGCTGTTTCTATCAGGTTGCGTATCAGCGTTTCGCTCGATTTCCAGTTATGGTCGGTTACTTTAAAACCCCAGGTATCATTCATGGTCATGCAGGTTTCCCATAAACCTTTAATACCCGTAGCCGGAATGTATTGTTCCGGGGTAAACAGGTCGCCCTTAAAGCCTCCGCCTAAACGGTCGTTAGTAATTATCTGTGGCTGCATGGCCAGCAGGGGTAAAAATTTGGCCGCGCGTTCTTTGGTCATATCGGTTGGTACATCCCACCATAGTTCGCATACATCGCCGTAGTTGGTTAAAATTTCTTTTACCTGTGGTATGGCAACCTTATCAATATATTCGTCCATGCTGCCTTTTTGCGCATCGTCCCAATAGCCGTGGTCGGCAGCGCCGCCTTTGTTGCCCCAGTCATTAGCTTGCGAGTAGTAAAAACCCAGTTTCATGCCATGTTTGCGGCAAGCCTCGGCAAGCGGTTTTATCAGATCCTTACCATAGGGCGTAGCCTTTACTACGTTCCAGTCACTGGCTTTTGTATCAAACAGCGCGAAACCGTCATGGTGCTTGGTGGTGATAACAATATATTTCATACCGGCGGCCTTCGCCATTAAAACCCATTGCTCCGGGTTATATTCGGTAGGGTTGAATTTTTTGGCGTAATCCTTATAAGTAGCTACCGGGATATGGGCATTATCCATAATCCATTCGCCCAGGCCCGGAATATCCTTGCCGTTATACTGGCCTGCCGGTATGGTGTACACGCCCCAATGGATAAACATACCGAAACGGGCTTTCTCCCACCAGGCGGTTCTTGAAGTATCAACATGGGCGTGCATAGCGGGTTTTTGGTGTGGTTTGATCTTATGATCTTTTGCCTGTAAGTTACTGGTGCAAATTAATGCAGCAATACCCAGGGCCATTTTTTTAGCTGTAGTATTAATACTGATCATGAATAATTATAATTGGTTGTACCAACAAAGATAGAGGGGTTATCAGTTTATTAATCTGCTATTTTGCCAAATCATTAAGAGACTTTGGCATCATGCCTCAAAAGCAATCCGGGTGATCTTACTCCCAGATAGATTTTACTTTAAATACCTCCAGGTTTTTTACCTCGATGTTGTTACCCCAAAAATGTAAGCCCTCTGTGTTTTTCTCATCGGGTTTGCGTTGTATGGAGTAGGAGTAGGCACCATTGTCAATAAACACTTCGATAGAGGTGCGGTCAATATAAATATCGGCGCTTAGTTCCATACTGGTCATGTCCTCGGGCGAGTAAAACGTACCGTTAACCAAGTTATAATTCATGTCATAATCAATAATATGCTGGCCAAACAGGTTAAGCCCCGCGCTTGTAGCGTGCGATAGCTTAATAGTAGCCTTAATGCGCAGGCGGTCGCTGTTGTTATAAGGTTCGAGCTGCTGGTTGGCATCGGCCTCTTTAAGATTAGTCCATTGACCGGCTTTTTCAAATAACTGTTCGGTTTCCTTAATGGGTGCACTAAACAGGCGGATGCCGTTTTTGGTGGTTTTTAAGGTTAGCTCGGTAGGTAACAGCATCATACCGTTAAAGGGCATGCCGGGATGCGATACCCGGCCCCATCCAATTTGTATGCGGCGGCCATCGCTTTCAGGTATATTGGTAATGGTTTGCGCGGCATAAATGGTACCGCTGCTAAAATAATGCTTGCCCGATTCGGGTGTGAACTTTTTGCCGTCAAACATGCCGATCATGTAGGTGTTTGACGCGCCGTACATTACCCATTTTGTTTTGCTTTTGTCGCCATCAACAGGCAGCTCAAATAAATCGGGGCACTCCCAAAAACCGCTGGTATGGCTTTGGTATTGCCAGTTTTTCAGGTTAGTTGAGGTGTAGATAGAATGGCCGTCGCGTTCATTGAGCGCCATTACCCAATGGTTACCCGGTTTATACCAAAACACCCTGGGGTCGCGTGTGTCACGGCTGTTCCATTTCTCCTTGGAATCTATGATGGGGTTGCCTTTATACTTGGTCCAGGTGCGGCCTTTGTCCAGGCTGTAAGCTATGCATTGCACCTCTTTGTCGGGCATGTCAGTAGTATAGGTAACTATCATGGCCAGGGTTTTGCCCTTGTTAAAGCCGGCGGTATTGTTATAGTCGATCACGGCCGAACCGGAGAACATCGTGCCCAATTCATCCGGACTAAGCGCCGTAGGCAACTCCTGCCAGTGTATCATATCCTTACTCACCGCATGGCCCCATGACATGTTTTCCCACTCACGCTCAAAAGGATTATGCTGATAAAACAGATGGTATTCGCCCTCGTAAAATATAAGCCCGTTAGGGTCATTGATCCACCCGCGGCGGCTGGTAAAGTGAAACTGCGGGCGGTTTTTTTCATGATACAGGGAATCCTGCCCGGCAATCTTATCATCCTGATATATTTTTGACAGGCCCGCGCCATCGCCATCATAGCTGATGGTAATTGTTTTGCCCTTCAGGTTGCTAACATCGCAAAATACCCAGTACTCCGGTTCGCCGCCGGCCAGGCGTACCTTAAAATAGCGCTCTTTTTTGCCTCCAACCGTAAAGTACATATTGCCCCGTTGCTGCGCGTGCGATACCGGGATGTTTAAATACCTTTTGGTAATTTTAACAGCCAGATCGGCAGCGTAAAGGTGTAAGGTGAAAAAAACGCCAAGGCAACAGGTTAATAAAGCTTTAAAGGTTGGTTTCATGGTTAAAAGGGTATTTATGCTGATGCAGGTTTTGCAGGTTATCGTTTTTAAAAATAGTAAAATTGATCGATTATTCTTCCGGAAAAGCATTTAGCAAAGCTTTGACTTCGGCGGCTGTAATGCGAGAGAGGCTGCCGTGGCGCGCATCGGGCGGCAGGCTTATATCTTTTACAATATTCCAGTGCAACAGATCAGGCGAGGAGGAGATGCCATACTTGTCGGCCATCGGGTAATCGTAATATAACAGCCAGGCTTTCGGGTTCAACGGATCGGCCATTACGCTGGGGCCTTCGGTAATAGTAGGTGCTATCTGCCCCTGGTTTAACGGCCCATTGTAAATGGTGTACGGCCCTTCTAAATGTTTTGACGTAGCTACACGGATGCCCCTGTGTTCGCCCGTTTTAGCGCCAAATTCCTCTTCTTTATGAAAAAGATAGTAAGTATCCTGATGCTTTATCAACGTGCCATCAATTACCGAGTAAGCTGGCGCAAACAGCACCTTTGCCGGTGTAAAGGTTTGCCAGTCGCGGGTTTTGCAATACCATAACCGGCTTTGCTGCCAGCCCTCGCTTTTAAAGGTTGATGACCATAGCAAAGTATATTCGCCGGTAGCTTCATCATAAAAATACTCCGGTGCCCAAATGTTATTTACCATGGCGCCGGTATCATCACGTACGTCCTTCATCAGCGGTAAATACTTTTCAAACTGCCAGTGTATCAAATCTTTTGATGTGGCATAGATGCAGCTTGGCCCAAACGTTTTACGGTCGGGCGCGTTATTACCGCCGCCGGTAGCCACTAAACGCCAAATACCATCAGGGCCTTTGCGTATAAACTGGTCGCGCATGTGCTGGTCCCATATCGGTTTATTGTTGTTTAAGGGTTTCCAATGCCGCCCGTCGGTTGATAGGGCTATGTGTAGCTGTGCCACCAGCATCGGGTCGGGCAAGGGTACTTCAACAGTTTTGCCCTGCGCGTCTATTTCAATACGCGTAGGGTAGCGCTGCCTGAAATACGTAAGCAGCCACACTTTGTTTGATTGTGCCGCGGCTGTTTGCAGGGCAGTAAAAAATAACAGGCACACTACAGCAAACCTTACGGCAGGTTTGCCAAGCGTAGGCACAAAAATTTTCATGCTGATATTAATTTAACTGGTTATAAAGCAACTAAAATAAGGTATCAGGCATTAATAAACTGTAATAATGCTGATACCCTTACGGTATATGCTTAATACTGCCGTTAACCAAACCTCACAACAATTTGTTGCTATGATTGTACTATATCAACAAATCAATTATCTTAAAAAAATGAACGATCAGGAATTCAGAGAGCAGCATCAGCCGCTGCATGTACCGGCTCATTACGATGCGGCTTCGCCTTTAAAAGAGCGGCTGGCATTTGCCCTGGCTGACCTGGGTGAAGGTACTGCGAAAGAGGTTACAGCGCATTTGTTAAAGCTTGAAGGCGATGGCGGCGATAACCTGAAACAGGAAGGGTTGGAACTATTAGCCATTTGGGATAAAAACGGCCTGGTTACCGTTAATACCCAAAGTGGCCAAAAGCATTATAATCTGCATAAAATTACCCATGCCAATGATGGCAGCGTAAACCCGGGTTTGCTGGCACCGGGATTGGATTAGGTTTTAGTTTTATTAAGGGCTAATATCAATAAAACCTATCTTTTAAAGGTATGCCAGATCTTTAACTGAGCAGCTTGTCGTTGTTGGTTGGTGTTAGGGTCAACATAAGTAACATTGTACAGTGTGCTTTCCCAGGTCATGTCCTTTTTTAATCCGCCTGTTAAACGTATACCGCTGTTTGATTTAAATGCTAAGTAATCGGTATTTCCATTTATGATCAGGAGCTTATCGTCGCCCGAAACAGCAGTTGAATAAGATGCTTGTGCCTGGGTGCCTGAAAAGTTTAACTTTAATTCACCGCTGGTAATAATAAGATTGCCGCCTACATTACTGGTTGATTCGAGCAAAACGGTATTCTTATCGTCTGTGTATACAGTTTTGATGCTTGATAATGTCCAGTTTCCTTTAATGTCGTCTTTAAGTTCCTGCTGAGCGCTTTTGTCTTTTTTGCACCCGAACAGAGTTAGTAATAGAATAACTACAATTGCATTTTTCATAGTGTATAATTTATATATTTAATCTGCAAATGTAACCTATTATGATGCTCTTAGGGCATATATTTAGCCGGATATATTCCTTTTTGGAGTATTGGGAGGAGGGAATTGGTACCTGGTGATTGTTTTCAGGCCAAACTTTATTTTTAGTAAAACATGTCGCAAGTACTACGTAATCATATCGAGAAGGTTGTATCACTTACAGATGAGGACTTTGCATTTGTAATGCAGTATTTTATCTCTAAAAAATATAAAAAGCACCAGTTTTTAATTCAGGAAGGCAATAAGGTACCTTATAATTTTTATGTAGTTAAGGGTTTATTAAAATTGGTACATACCGATGAAACGGCCCGGCAGCATATACTGGCCTTTGCTATGGAAGATTGGTGGGAAAGCGACCTGTTAGCCTATTATACACAAACGGCGGCAACCATGTCATTAGAATGTGTGGAAGATACAGAGGTGCTTTGCCTCTCCCTGGCTGATTACCGGGCATTATGCCTGCAAATGCCAAAAATTGAACACTTCTTTCTTGAAAAATCCATCTTCGGTTACATCGCAGCGCAGCGGCGCATCCTGTCGTTAATGACATCCGGCGCGCAGCAGCGTTATGAGCAATTATTGAAACAGCACCCCGCTTTATTACAGCGCGTACCCAAAACCTTGCTGGCTGCCTACTTAGGTGTTACCCGCGAAACCCTTAGCCGGCTTTCATGATGGTGTGATATACCGCACAGTATAATTGTGCGGTATATCACTTTACAGTACAGGTCATTCTTTTCAATTTTGTATGGTTAAATAACACACGGCTAATAGCGGTGTGTAAGCATCAAAATTAAAAAGAGTAAAAAAATGGAAAAGCGTATTATAAATCCCTGGCAATGGCAGGATGGCCGCAACTACGTACAGGCGGTAGAAGTAAAGCAAGTTGAAAACACCCTCTATTGTGCCGGGCAGGCAGCGGTGTTAGCTAACGGAGAATCAAGTATGGCTGATATGAAAACCCAATTGGAAATAGCTATACAAAACCTGGAGCTGGTAATCAGCACGGCAGGTTATGAGTGTAAAAATATAGTCCGGCTTAATATTTACACCACCTCGCATGAGGAGTTTTTTACCTGCTTTGATGTATTTCAAAACTGGATCAGCAAACATGGCATTAAACAGGCAAGTACTGTTTTTGAGGTTAAAACCTTGTTTGAAACTTTAAAGGTAGAACTGGAGGCCACTGCTGTAAAGTAATTATTACAGCGGGGTATAAACAAGTAAGGCTGCCTGATGGTAGCCTTACTTGTTTACAAAAACGCATAAAATTATCCCTTAATTAATGACACCGCTTTTTTGCCGCCACTTATAACGGCTACAGCTATCAGGCCTGCCACAAGGCCCAAAGCAAATTCTTTAACTGTTGCCGGTACGTTGGGTGCAACATGGTGTAAATAACTGATGTTATGAGTAAAAATACCGCCCGAAACCAGTATCAACGCGATGGTGCCCACAACAGCCAGAATTTTAATGATGATAGGTAACAGCTTAACCAGCAGCGAACCCAGGCCCGATAAAATGCCTTTGTTGTTCGCGTGTTTCATAAGCTTGTAACCGGCATCATCCATACGTACAATAAGCGCCACTATGCCGTATACGCCAATGGTAGCCAACAGCGCCACAACCGAAACGGTAAGTGCCTGTATGGTTAATGTTTTATCAGTAACTGTGCCCAGCGCGATGATCACGATCTCTACAGATAAAATAAAATCAGTTGTTATGGCTGATTTTATTTTGGCATCCTCTGCCGCCTTATCGTTTTCCTTTTCTTCAATTACCTCGTGCCCCGCCTTATTGCGATGAAAGAAAAATTCTATGATCTTCTCCACGCCTTCATAAGCCAAATAAAATCCGCCTAAAATTAATATGATGGTAATAGCCGCGGGTAAAAACAGGCTGAGCAATAAGGCAACCGGAACAATTATAAGCTTATTAATAAAGGAGCCCTTGGTAATGGCCCAAAGCACTGGCAACTCCCGCGAAGCTAAAAAGCCGGTAGCCTTTTCGGCGTTTACGGCCAGGTCATCTCCCAGTATACCGGCAGTTTTACGGGATGCAATTTTAGCGGTAACCGCCACATCGTCCATTAAGGCCGTAATATCATCCAAAATCGCGAAAAAACCTGATGCCATGTAGTACTTGTTAAGCGTGCAAATTATATCTACCCTGTTAACCCTGCTTTATTAAAAATGTTCGCTTTACATTGGGTTTAAGAAGTCATATAGAAAATACAACTTGAGTATTTTGACCCGGCAGCATGATCAATTAAGGAGGGAATGAGGGTGAAAAGTTAATAGATGTTAAAGTTTCCGGTGATGGCGGCCACTTTAATAGATTTGGTCACATTTAATCCTTAAAACGCCCATTAATGCTTCGTTATTATAAATTAACCCTCGTTTGTTTATTATTTGCACTGGTATCATGCCAGCAAAAAAATTCAAAAAATTCACAACCTGTTATACAAGGCATCTGGAAAAAATACGGATATGGTCAAATTATCCGCATTAGTAAAACAGGCATTGAATTTTATGATATAACGCGAAAAAGCTGCCTTCCTGTAAATACCATCAGTTTAAAAAACATTAAGGAGTTTGGGGAAATAGTTAGTGTAACTGCAGACACATTGCTGATTAAAAGCGAAATTAATAGTTACAAATTTACGCGTATAAATGCACTTCCGGGATCTTGTACGATACAGAGCGCTGTAGCTTTAAAAGATCCGGTATATAATTTTGAGGTATTCTGGAATACTTTCAAAGAGAATTACGCATTTTTCAAAAAAAGGAATATAGATTGGGATCAGGTTTATAAGGATTATCGGCCTAAAATAAATAAGAAAACAAGCGACAAGGATCTGTACCTGCTATTAAATGAAATCATCACTAAATTTAAAGATGGTCATATAACGCTTGACGCACCCGAGGATATCGTAAAACTAGCTGCCGCACCAACGCCAATGCTTAATGAAGGAAGCTCTGCTCCTGAATTTCAGCATGTAACCCCATTAAAGTTGCGTACAGCGTTATTGAACAGGTATTTGGAAAAGCCTGCCTTTTCGGGTAGAGATCTTTACGGAAACGGGCTCTTGAACTGGGGCATAACCAAGGAAAATGTGGGTTACATACAAGTAAACTGGATGCTATTTTATCATGATTACAAAATAGCGGATTCGTTAAAAGGGGATGATTATGTTGCGCTGTACTTTCAGAAAGCGGGAGACAATCCGATACACATAAGCGAGGAAGTTGAACAGGCGCGGAAAATTATGGACAGAGCACTCACTGAATTAAAAGATGTTGATGGAATTATACTGGACATCAGGCTTAATGGGGGAGGATATGATGGGGTCGCCCTTGAAATTTTAAATCATTTCGTTATTAAAAAAACGATAGCTTTTAGCAAAAGAACCTGGCTCGGAAAAGCGTTTTCTGCCCCTGCACCTACCTATTTGAGTCCTTCAGGCAAAAAATTTACTGGCCCGGTTATGTTGCTGACAAGCCATAGTACTGCCAGCGCCGCAGAAATTATGGCAATGGCCTCAATGGGGTTAAAGAATTTTAACAGAATAGGTTCGTCAACCGAGGGGATATTTTCTGACAGGCTTGAAAAAAAACTACCCAACGGTTGGAACTTTAGCCTGTCAAACGAAGTTTACGTGAACAGTTCAAACCAAAATTTCGAGAACTCCGGCATTTCCCCAAGCATTAACATAGGCTATCCGAATGACGAAAATAAATTCAGGTACTCAATTTTAAAAAATATACGTGTTGGTGATCCGGCTATAGATACCGCTATCTCATTGATAACTAATGGCAAAAAAAATCATTAGTTATAAGTATGGGCGATAAAAGCAGCCCATACTTATTCAGGAATTAAGTGTTGTAAATAAACGGACTTTTATTGTAATAGGTATCGTCAAAAAGCTGCTTAATCAGGAACGCAGCAATATCGCCTGCATTTATTTTATCTCCGATACAATCATATAAGTCTGTTGCTATTTCGCTCTGAGCATTGGTAAACTCAATAATAGGTACCCGTACCAAAGTCCAATCAACGTTACTATTCACTAAAAGGCTGTAGGCTTTTTGCCTGTCCTCCTGAATTACAGGATAGTTTGCCTTCATCCAATTAGTTGCCATAAGTGCTTTATCACCTTTTTTATCAAACGGAGTGTCAATATTTATACCTGCTACTAATAGATATCGCTTAACGCCAAAAGCCGCCATAGCACGTAAAATGTTTTTAGTGGCTTGCTCCGCAACCAGCGGTTCGCCCGGGCGCTGTCCAATTGTACTGATTACTGCGTGGCACCCATCAATTACTTTACTTACTACCGTGAAATCTAAAGCGTCTCCTTCAATTATTTTGATTAAAGGACTTTCTATTTGGAAGGTTTCCGGATTTCGGAGAAGGACGTTAACGCTATAACCTTTTTCTATTAACTGGCTAATAAGGTACTTGCCGGTTCTGCCGCCGCCACCTAAAACGGCTATCTTTATATTTTGATGCATTGTTACTTGTAAAAATTTGTCAATATTTATTTATGCCTAAACCTTAGCTTAAGCTTCATCCAAATCGTACATCGATTTGTTATAAAGTCAATATTTACAAGACAATTCTAATAAGACAAATATATACTAATTCTAAATGCAAACGGGGGCGGTTGAATTAACGCACTCAATTTTATTGGCTAATTATTATGCGATAATTACATGCGCCGCAATAAACGCTTTTGATGATGTACATTGCGCTTATAAACACTGATACAAACCAATTACCTGCAACCTTTTATGATGAGGAAGATTTACCTGTTAATTCTGCTAATTATTACGGTATTCGTACAGTTAAGCACTGCGCAGCACCGCACTTCAACGGTTGATAATAACCTGTTGCTTTGGGCCAGCAAACCGGCTACCGACTGGATGACCGAAGCATACCCCATCGGTAACGGGCGCATAGGTGCTATGGTTTTCGGCGGTGTTAAGCAGGAGCATATTCAGTTTAATGAGCAAAGCCTTTGGACCGGCGACGAAAAGGAAACCGGAGCCTACCAGGCCTTTGGTGACCTGTTTATTGATTTTGAGCCAATCGCCGATAGCACCGCATCAGCTTACACCCGTAAGCTTGATATTACTAAGGCGGTACAAAACATCAAATATAAAGTTGGTAAGGTTGATTATGCCAGGGAATATTTCTGCTCTTTTCCTGATAAGGTATTAGTGTTGCGTTATACCGCCGGGCAAAAGGCGGCTTACAATGCTGTGCTTAAATTAAAGGATGCCCACGGCGCCAAAATTACGGGCAAAGGCAACACGCTTATCATAAATGGCACGTTGGATAATGGCCTGGCCTATGCTGCTTCGCTAAAGATCATATTAAATGGCGGGCAATCGGCATTAACGCAGGATGCTGACGGCAACGCGCAGCTTTCTATTAAAAAGGCGGATAGCTTTACCATATTATTAACGGCGGCTACCAATTACAGCAATCAGCAAGCAAAAAAATGGCGAGGTGAGGTAATGCCATCCTCCAAGAATGAAAAGGTCATGGCTGCCGCTGTTATCAAACCTTACAATCAATTACTGGCAAGGCATATCAAGGATTATACAAACCTGTTTGGCAGGGTAAAATTATCCTTGGGCAACGCGCAGGCAAGCAGTGCTAAAACAACCTATCAGCGTATTGTTGCTTATAAAAAGAATAACGATACCAGCCTCGAAGAGTTGCTGTTTCAATACGGGCGGTATTTGTTCATCAGTTCATCAAGACAGGGTGGTTTACCCGCCAATTTGCAGGGCTTATGGAATAACAGCAACAACCCGCCATGGCGATCAGACTACCACTCCAACATCAACATACAAATGAATTATTGGCTGGCCGGGCCAACCAACCTGGCCGAATGCGAATGGCCGTATATAGATTATATCAACAGTATGCGCTCCGTAAAAAAGCAACGTACGCTTGAGGAATATCCCGATGTGAGGGGTTGGACGGTACGTACCGAGAACGGCGTTTTTGGCGGCCAAAGTTATTTATGGAACACGCCCGGAAGTGCCTGGTACATGCAGGCTGTTTGGGATCATTACGCTTTTACCAAAGATGTAGCTTACTTGCGCAACACAGCATACCCGGTTATAAAGGAGATCGTTGAGTTTTGGGACGATCACCTGAAGCGCCGTGATGATGGCACCCTGGTTGCCCCCATGGGCTGGTCGCCGGAGCATGGGCCTACCGAGGACGGCGTTACGCACGATCAGGAGATCATATACGATCTGTTTACCAATTACATTGAGGCCGCTACCATACTCAATATTGATAAGCCATACCGCGATCGGGTGGCCGATATGCGTGCGCACCTGCTTAAACCTAAAATAGGTAAATGGGGTCAATTGCAGGAGTGGGAAACCGACCGCGACGACCCGAAGGATAATCATCGCCATATATCGCAACTGTACGCCCTGCATCCCGGCAGGCAGATCAGCCCGACCACTACACCCGAACTGGCCAAGGCCGCTCGGGTAACCCTGCAGGCCCGTGGCGACGAATCAACCGGCTGGTCAATGGCCTGGAAGATGAATTTTTGGGCACGCCTGCACGATGGTAACCACGCCCACAAAATACTGCGCAACTTTATCACGCTTGTTGGTGGCGCGGGTGTTGATTATAACGAGGGCGGTGGTATTTACGCTAACCTTTTTTGCGCGCATCCGCCATTCCAGATAGATGGTAACCTGGGCTACGCAGCAGGGGTTGCCGAAATGCTGCTGCAAAGCCAAACCGGCGAACTGGAACTGCTTCCGGCCCTACCCGATGCCTGGTCTGCCGGAAAAGTTGAAGGCCTGGTAGCTCGCGGCGGCTTTGTGATCAGCGAGTTGCAATGGCAAAATAAACGTATTACCAAACTGGTGATCGCCTCAAAAAGTGGCGGCGTATGCAAGCTCAGGCTGCCTAATGGGTTAACCGATACCGCAGGCAAAAGCATCGGTACCACTTATAGTTTTAAAACAAAAGCCGGCGGTATTTATACTTTTAAAGCCGGTAAGTAAGGACAGTTTTTTTAATATTACGATGCGTTTCCAGAGTAATCAGCTTGAGGGGATGGTAATTTAATTTAGTTTTTGGTTGAATAACTGCCTAAATCGTTTTAACTTACGGGCTTTAAAACCAATAAATTAAATTAATAACTCCATTACTTCGCATGAGAAAAACACTTTTCGCATGGTTGCTTGGCTGTTCTGTGGCTTTTGCCCAGGAGCGTAAAGCCCCGGCTTATCCGTTAATCACCCACGATCCTTACTTCAGTATATGGTCAACCACTGATGAGTTGAACAAAGGCACCACCAGTCACTGGACAGGCGCTAACCAATCGCTCACCGGCTTAATTAATGTTGATGGTAAGGTTTACAGCTTTTTAGGCAAACCCGAAAAGGCTTATCAAACCATCGTTCCGGCAGGCGAGCAGGAAGCGTACCCCTTAACCTTTACAGAAGATAAGCCTGCCGATGATTGGATGAATGCTGATTTTAATGATGCACAGTGGCAAAAAGGTGCGGGCGCTTTAGGCAGCCGCGGCTCTGTAGCCAAAACCGTTTGGGCCAAGGATGAAGTTTGGATTCGTAAAACATTTACCATACAAAAACTATCAGGCGGCACCGTATACCTTAAAATTCAGCACGATGATAAGGCGACAGCCTACCTTAACGGGCAAAAAATATATACCAAGCCCGAGTTAGAAGGCAGGTTCGCTTACATACCGCTAACCGGTGCTTTAGCCAAAGCCGTTATAAAAGGCCGTAACGTATTAAGTGTTTACGCGGTAAATACCGGCGGCCCGTCGTTTGTTGATTTTGGGCTGGTTGAAGAGCCGCCTGCAAGCCAGGCTATGGCTTTTACCGAGGCAAAGCAAAAGAGCCTGCAATTTAACGCCACGCAAACCATCTATGAATTTACCTGCGGCCCGGCTAATTTAAAGGTAACATTTACCTCTCCTTTGCTGATGAATGATCTGAACCTGCTGGCCAGGCCGGTAAGCTATATTGCTACCAGCGTAAAAGCTAATGATGGCAAGGCACACAATGTAAAACTATACTTTGGCGCTTCAACCAACATTGCAGTGCATAATGCCTTTCAGCAGGTAACTGCCAGCAAATACACGGCTAACAAGCTATCTATATTAAAGGCAGGTACGGTTGAGCAGCCCCTGTTAAAGCGTACCGGCGATGATGTACGTATTGACTGGGGTTATATGTACATGGCTACACCACAAACCAACCATGCCGTGCAAAGCATAACCACTACTTCCAACGCGTTAAAAACCTTTTACGGCAAAAGCGTAGCAACCTCCGCACAATTAAAAGGCGAGCAGTTGGTATTAAACACTGTTATACCGGTGGGTAAGGTGGGTGCTGCACCTAAAGAGCAGTTTGTTATGTTGGGGTACGATGATTTATTTTCGGTACAATATTTCAAAAAGAATTTACGCCCTTGGTGGAATACCGATGGCAAGCAAACCATTGAGCAGCAACTGGCATTAGCCGCGGCGCAATATAAAACCGTAACGCAGCAATGCAGCGCATTTGATAAAAAGCTATATGCTGATGCCCTTAAAAGCGGCGGCGAAGCGTATGCTAACCTTTGCGAACTGGCTTACAGGCAGGCGGTATCGGCGCATAAACTGGTGAAAAGCCCGGAGGGGGAGATGCTGTTCCTGTCAAAGGAAAATTTTAGCAATGGCTCTATCGGTACGGTGGATATTACCTACCCATCGGCACCCTTGTTCCTGATTTATAACCCTGATTTGGTTAAAGGGATGATGAACGGTATATTTTATTTCAGCGAGAGCGGTAAATGGAATAAGCCTTATTCATCGCACGATCTGGGTACTTATCCCCAGGCTAACGGACAAACCTACGGCGAGGACATGCCGGTTGAGGAGTCGGGCAACATGCTGATCCTGGCCGCGGCCATCGCTAAAACGGAAGGTAATGCCAACTACGCCAAAAAGCACTGGAAAACGCTGACAATATGGGCCGAATATTTAGCCAAAGATGGCTTTGACCCCGCCAACCAGTTATCAACCGATGATTTTGCCGGTCACCTGGCGCGTAATGCTAACTTATCTGTTAAAGCTATCGTAGCATTAGGTGGCTACGGTATGATGGCCGACATGATGGGCGATAAAACAACCGGCCAAAAGTATACCGCCATGGCTAAAGATATGGCCAAACGCTGGATCGAAGCTGCCGACGCGGGCGACCATTACGCGCTGACGTTTAACGACAAAAATACCTGGAGCCAAAAGTATAACCTGGTTTGGGATAAGGTGCTGAAGCTTGATCTGTTCCCGAAGGAAGTGTACAGCAGGGAGGTAAAATACTACCTTACCAAGCAGGAAAAATACGGCCTACCATTGGATAGCCGTAAAACATATACCAAAAATGATTGGATAACCTGGACGGCTACGCTGGCTGATGATAAGGCTGATTTTAAGGCATTGATAGCACCTGTTCATACCTACGTTTTAGAAACACCTGACCGTGTACCCATGAGCGACTGGTACGAAACCAAGGATGCCCGCCGCCAAAACTTTACCGCGCGCAGCGTAGTTGGTGGGTTTTATATCAAAATGTTGAATGATAAATTAAACCGTAAGTAGTTACGTAACTGCTTACGTAAAGAGGCCGTTTGTTTCAACAGCAAACGGCCTCTTTATTTTTATAGGTATTGTACTTTAATTAAACCGGTCATCACCGCTGATAGCGCGGTAGGGATTTTTAAAGAAATGTTCTACTGTATTGTTAAACTGGTCCTTATAATTAACAAGGGTTGCATGGCCCGAGTTAGGGACGATCCATAAATACGATTCCGGGAGGTTTTGCGCTATCTCGATGGTGTGGTGGGTGGGTATGGCATCATGGTCGCCGCCTATAACCAGCACTGGGCAGCGTACCTTGTGCAGGTCGGCTAATATGGTTTTAGGCTCAACCAGCATCATGTGGTTCACTTTCCATGAGTTTTTTAATACGGCATTCTTGCCATCTTTCTTTAGCGAATCGCTGTAACGCTTATCCGTTTTGGCAATATCATTATACACAAAAGGATGCAGGGTTGTGGTATCGGGCCGAAGGTTAGCGCCGGTAATGGCCAGCTTGGCCACCTTATCCGGATGGCGAAGGGAAAGGGCCAGGCCGTTGATGCCGCCATCGCTCCAGCCAATTACGTAGCAGCTTTTAATTTGCAGCGTATCTAACAGGGCGTTCAAATCATCCGCCATCATATCATAACTTAACGAGTCGGTAGGGTCTGTTGAGTTGCCTTGTGCCCGGCTGTCAACCGCTATCACCTTGTAGTTTTTGGCGAAGTAAGGTATCTGGTTCTCAAAACTGCTGATGGAGCCGCCATTGCCATGCACCAGTAACAAGGGTTTACCCTCACCATAAGTTTCATAGTACATTTTAAAGCCCCGTAGCTTTACATATTTACCGGCGCCGCTGTTGCTGCCATATTTTTGTGCTGTCGCGGTTAAGGTAAAGCCGCATAGTAGCAGTATTATTAATCTATTATAGATGCGCATCATGTTCCCTGGTTAATTAAAACGGCCTTCACCCTCAATTTTGCGGTATGGTTTTTTAAAGAATTCATCAACCACCTTATTAAACCAATCCTTTTTATAAATAGGGGTGGCATGTCCCGAGTTGGGGATGATCCACAGATAGGCGTTTGGGATATTCTCGGCTATTTCGAGCGTATGGCTGTTTTTGATCACATCATGATCCCCGGCCATAACCAGCACCGGGCAGGTAATTTTATGTAATGCCGATGCCGGGATATTGGGCTGGTAAGATAGCAGGTGCATCACCTTAGCTACGTTTTTAAGTTTTGTCGAGGCGGGTTTCATCAGTTTTAATGAGTCCTGTATTTGGTGGTTCCAGCCCATGGCCATGTTGTTTATCTGTGCATCAACGGCAGTAGTATCAGGCCTCAGGTTCGCACCGGTAATGGCCAGTTTTTTTACCTTATCAGGATGCCGCAGGGCAAGCAGCAGGCTATTAATTCCACCATCGCCCCAACCAATTACATTAACATTTTTAATATGCAGGTTATCCAGCAGCGCGTTCAGGTCGTCGGCCATCACCTCGTAGCTTAACGAATCTGTCGCGTCCGTTGATCTTCCCTGCGCGCGGCTATCAGCTACGATCACTTTATAGTTTTTAGCGAAGTAAGGTATCTGGAAAATAAAGCTGCTGATGGAGGCACCGTTACCATGAACAATAAGCAAGGGTTCGCCTTTGCCATAAGTTTCATAATACATTTTAAACCCGCGTATGTTGGCGTATTTGCCGGTAGCGGCATTGCGGCCGTAAGTGGTAGTATCCATTTCGGCAATTTGAGAGAAAGCCATTGCCGGGGCGGTAAACAAAACGATCAGTAATATAAATTTATATAAGGGCATAGTCAGTTATTAATAAAAGCCGGTGTTATTGGTACATATAAAGGTATAATATGTTTGTTTATTTTACATTAATATGGCATATTATTTAATATGCACTGATTTTCAGGCATGTTGGTAAAATTTAATACAGGCTTGTATAATTTGTTGATATTAGTACTAAAATTATAAGCCCCCAAATCCGTTTATATTACTGATATAATACATAGGATTATGAAATTTAATGAGCATAAACCGCTGGACATAGCCCTTAACGATTTGTTTGAACGCTACAGCGAAGGTGTGCCTGCCGTTAAGCGGATCACCGCCGCGCTGGTTGAAAAAGGTGTGGTTGCCTCGCAGCAGGATATTGTGAACGACCATGTTGCCTTTCGTACGCTGGGGCTGCCGCATCTGGGCATAGCCTCATTAGGCAAAATATTTTTGCACTACGGCTATACGCAGCGCGATCATTATCACTTTGAAAAAAAGAAACTGGATGCCTACTGGTTCTCACCGCCGGAGACTGTTTACCCACGCATATTTATCAGTGAGTTGCGGGTGGATGAATTATCGCCCGAAGCGCAGCAGATCATTAAAAAATATACCGCCGATATACATAGTGACCCGGTAGATACGCTCGATCTGGATAACGGTGCCGAAGTTGGCGCGTTCTTTCAAAAACCCTTATGGGATCGCCCCACCAAGGCTGATTACCTGCGCCTGCTTGAGGAGAATGAGTATGCTGCCTGGGTAATATACAACCGCTACTACCTTAATCATTACACCATCAGCGTGCACGCGCTTAAAAACGGCTATAATACCATTGAGGATTTCAATACCTTCGTGGAGGGTTTGGGCATCAGGCTGAATACCGAGGGCGGCAAGATCAAGACGAGTCCGGATGGATTATTAAGCCAGAGCAGCACCGTTGCCGAAATGAAGGAAGCCCTATTTGCCGGTGGCGAAACGCTGGCCATAGCAGGCAGCTACGTGGAGTTTGCCGAGCGCCGTCCGCTCCCTGAATTTAGCCATATTCCGGCAGCGCAGCTAACCACCGCGCAGCGCCGTGAGGGTTTTGAAACCGGCAATGCCGATAAGATTTTTGAAAGTACATACACCAGTCAAACCCAAAAATAATGGTTGATATACAACAGATATTAAGCAGATTACACATAAATGACGTTAATCCTGCCTACAGCACCGGCAGTGTTTGGGGCGAAGTTAACAGCACGAATGCCCATACCATTTATTCACCGGTAGATGGTAAAGCCATCGGCAAGGTAAATATGGCTACCGGGGATGATTATAATAAAGCTACCGATCAGGCTCAGCAGGCTTTTACAGCCTGGCGTGCCGTGCCTGCGCCACGCCGGGGTGAGATCGTTCGCCAGGTTGGCAATGCCCTACGCGAGGCCAAGGATGATCTCGGCGCGCTGGTAAGTTACGAAATGGGCAAAAGCCTGCAGGAGGGCCTGGGCGAAGTTCAGGAGATGATAGACATCTGCGATTTCGCCGTTGGGCAAAGCCGCCAGTTGTATGGCTTAACCATGCAATCCGAAAGGCCGCTGCACCGCATGTACGAGCAATATCACCCGCTAGGAGTGGTGGGCATTATATCGGCCTTTAACTTCCCCGTGGCGGTATGGAGCTGGAATGTCATGCTGGCCTTGGTTTGCGGCAATACCTGCATCTGGAAACCGTCCGAAAAAACACCGCTTACGGCTGTGGCCTGTCAGCATATCATCAGTAAAGTATTTAAGGCGAATGATATTCCCGAGGGTGTTTGCTGCCTTGTTATCGGCGACCGTGAGGTAGGCAGCCTGATGGCTAATGACCCACGCTTGGCATTGGTATCGGCAACCGGCTCAACCCGCATGGGCAAGGCCGTGGCAACCGCGGTAGCTGCAAGGCTGGGCAAGGTATTGCTGGAATTGGGCGGCAACAATGCCATTATCATCACACCGGATGCTAACCTGGAAATGGCGCTTATTGGCACCGTTTTTGGCGCGGTGGGCACTGCCGGGCAGCGTTGTACCTCAACACGCAGGCTGATTATTCATAATTCGGTTTATGATGATTTTAAGCAGAAACTGGTTAGCGCCTATAAACAGATCCGGATTGGCAACCCGTTGGATAGCAATAACCACATGGGCCCGCTGATAGATACTGACGCGGTTAAAAATTATCTGGATGCCATTGAAAAATGCAAGGCAGAGGGCGGCAACTTTGTGGTTGAGGGTGGTGTATTGGAGGGAGAGGGGTATGCTTCGGCCTGCTATGTTAAGCCCTGCATTGCCGAGGTAGAGAATAGCTACGCCATCGTTCAGCACGAAACCTTTGCGCCTATCTTATATCTTATTAAATACGATACCCTGGACGAAGCTATCGCCCTGCAAAACGGTGTGCCGCAAGGCTTGTCATCCGCCATCATGACCAATAATTTGCGCGAGGCGGAGCTGTTCCTTTCCGGCGCGGGCTCTGACTGCGGTATCGCCAACGTGAACATCGGTACCTCGGGTGCCGAAATTGGCGGTGCTTTTGGTGGCGAAAAGGAAACCGGCGGCGGCCGCGAGTCAGGCTCTGATGCCTGGAAAGCGTATATGCGCAGGCAAACCAATACTATTAATTATTCAACTCAACTGCCATTGGCGCAAGGTATAAAATTCGATTTTTAGGGGATGCTCGATCACGGACTTCGGGAACTCAGGGAGGCATTAACAGGCGAATTACACACGGATGAACTGATGCGTGTACTGTACGCTACGGATGCCTCTGCCTACTCCGAAATGCCGCTGGCTGTAGCTATTCCGAAGAACGAGGCTGATCTGAAAAAACTCATCAGCTTTGCTAAAGCAAATCAAACCTCGCTGATACCCCGCACCGCCGGCACTTCATTGGCCGGGCAGGTAGTAGGCAAGGGCATGGTGGTTGATGTATCCAAACATTTTACGCAGATCATTGAAGTAAACACCGCCGAAAAATGGGTGCGTGTACAGCCCGGCGTGGTGCGCGATGAATTGAACCGCTACCTACGCCCGTACGGTTTGTACTTCGGTCCTGAAACCTCAACCGCCAACCGCGCCATGATCGGCGGTATGGTGGGCAATAATGCCTGTGGCTCCAACTCGCTGGTATATGGCAGCACGCGCGACCATACATTGGAAGTTAGGGCCTTGTTAAGTGATGGCAGCGAAACGGTTTTCAGGCCGATGAATTTTGACGAATTTATTGCCGCGGGCGAGGGTAACACGCTCGAAGCATCGCTGTACCGAACCATCAGGCAGCAGCTTGGCGATTGGGAAGTACAGCAGGAGATCCGCCGCGAGTTCCCGAAGGAAAGCGTTAATCGCCGCAACACCGGTTACGCCGTTGATGTGCTGCTGAACAGCAATCCCTTTAACGCTGGTGGCGATGATTTTAATTTTTGCAAACTGATATGCGGCTCAGAGGGTACGCTGGCTTTTATCACCGAGATCAGGCTGAACCTGGAAGAACTACCCCCACAAATAACCGGGTTGCTTTGCGTGCACTGTCCCTCGGTGGATGCGGCCTTACATGCCAATATCATCGCCCTTAACTATCAGCCGCGATCGTGCGAGCTGATAGACCATTACATACTGGATTGTACGCTCGATAACCCATCGCAGGCACTTAACCGTTTTTTTGTGCAGGGCAGCCCCAAAGCTATTTTGGTGGTGGAGCTATCGGCAAAAAGTGATGATGAGTTGATTGCCATTGCCGCACGGCTTGAGGATGAATTAAGGCAGGGGGGGGTGGGTTATCATTTTCCGTTGCTTACGGGTAAACAACAGAATGCCGTATGGTCGTTACGTAAGGCGGGGTTGGGCTTGCTGAGCAATTTGCCTGGCGATGAAAAGGCGGTAGCCGTTATTGAAGATACCGCCGTTGATGCTGTCGACCTGCCTGCTTATATAGCTGAGTTTAACCAGATATTAGCGAAGCATGGCTTGTACAGCGTGTATTATGCCCACGCCGGTTCGGGCGAGTTGCATTTGCGGCCCATGTTGAATTTAAAGACTGCCGAAGGTGTCAAAAAATTCCGCATCATAGCGCAGGAAATAGCCGGACTGGTTAAAAAATATCGTGGCTCGCTAAGCGGCGAGCATGGCGACGGGCGCTTGCGCGGTGAGTTCATTCCGCAGATGATTGGGGAGAAGAATTACCGCCTGCTGCAAGCCATCAAGCAAACCTGGGATCCGCAGGGCATATTTAATCCCGGCAAAATAACCGGTACCCCGCCAATGGACGAGTATTTGCGTTATACGCCGGGGCAGCAGGCGCCGCCTATCGAAACTGTTTTCCGCTTTCGCGGACAAAATATTTTACAGCACGCCGAGCAATGCAACGGCTCGGGCGATTGTCGCAAATCAGCGCAGGCGGGCGGTACCATGTGCCCATCGTACATGGCTACCCGTAATGAAAAAGATACCACGCGTGCCCGCGCCAACACGTTGCGCCATTACCTCACGAATTCCGAAAAACTGAACCGCTTTGATCACCCTGAAATAAAGGAAGTGATGGATCTATGCCTGAGCTGTAAAGGCTGCCGGTCGGAGTGCCCATCCAGCGTGGATATGGCCAAGCTAAAAGCTGAGTTTTTGCAGCATTATTACGATGCCAACGGTACTCCCGTGCAGGCTAAACTGATAGCCGCGCTGCCCAGGCTCAATAAACTGGGTATGGCCTGGCCGGGATTGTATAATTTTTTCATGGCTGATAACGCTATCGGTAATGCGCTTAAAAAAAGCCTTGGTTTTTCGGCAAAACGTACCCTGCCCAGGCTGGCCCCGCAAACCTTGCAGCAGTGGTATAAAAAGCAGGTTGATAAAAAGCAGCAGGGTAAACGTGTCTACTTTTTTTGCGATGAGTTTACCAATTATAATGATGTAAACATCGGCCAAAAAGCTATAAAACTGCTAAAAGCGCTGGGCTATGAAGTAATTATTCCGCAGCACCTGGAAAGCGCGCGTACCATGCTTTCCAAAGGTTTGTTGCGGCAGGCCAAAGCCGTGGCTGAAAGAAATGTGGAACTGTTAGCTCCGCTGATAAGTGAGGATACGCCCTTGATCGGCATCGAACCATCAGCCATCCTGAGCTTTCGGGATGAATATCCTGACCTGGTACGCGAAGAGTTACTGCCACAGGCGCAGCAACTCGCTCAACAGGCTTTGTTGTTCGAGGAGTTTATCGCCCGCGAAGCAAAAAATGGCAACATTAACGGCGATCAATTCACCAACGAACACCGGCAGGTTATGCTCCACGGGCATTGCCAGCAAAAGGCCTGGAATGTGCAGGCGGTGTCGCAAACGGCGTTGAGCTTGCCTGCTAATTATGTGGTGGAGCTTATCCCTTCGGGCTGTTGCGGTATGGCGGGTTCATTTGGTTACGAGGATAAGCATTATGATGTTTCTATGCGTATTGGTGAGTTAGTTTTGTTCCCTGCCGTTCGCAATGCCGGAGTAGGCTGCATTATAGCCACGCCGGGCACCAGTTGCCGTCACCAGATCAAAGATGGCACTGCGGTAACAGCACAGCATCCTGCCGAAATATTATGGGATGCACTTGTTAAAACCAATCCCGTTAACTAAAACTTAATACAGAATTTGTTTATCAATAATGAATTATGTTTAGTTTTGCTAAACATAATTTACAATGGCTACTACTATAAAAATGGTTGTGTTTGACATGGCCGGAACTACCGTTGACGAACAGAACGTTGTTTATAAAACCCTTCAAAATGCTATTAACCAAGCTGGTTATTCCGTAACATTTGATGAAGTGCTGGCCGTAGGTGCCGGTATGGAAAAACTACAGGCTATCAAAAGCATTTTAAAAACCTATGCCGGGGTTGAAAATAACGCTATTGCCGAAACCATTTTTCAGAAATTTTCCGCGCAACTGGATGCGGCTTACAGCAACCATAATATTGTGCCCCAGCCTAACGTGCTGGATGTTTTTAGATCCCTAAAAGCCAAAGGTATTACCGTGGTATTAAATACCGGTTACAGCAGCCACGTAGCGCAAACCATATTAAATAAGTTGCAATGGCAGGCGGGGGTGGAGTACGATATACTGATCACCGCCAGCGATGTAAAAGGTGGCCGCCCCGCGCCGGATATGATTAACCTGGCAGCCCAAATGTACAACATCAGCACAGCGGAAATAGTTAAGGTTGGCGATTCAATTATTGATATTGAGGAGGGTAAAAACGCGGGCTGTGCCATGAGCATCGGTATCACCACCGGGGCGCATACGGTGGAGCAATTACAATCAGCGCAACCCGATCACATCATCAATAACCTGCTGGAAGTCCTGCCGCTGGTTTAACCTCGCATCCTGATAAAATAATAATTGCTTAACGCCTTGTAAAGGGCAAGTGCTTACCTTGCATAAAACTTTCATACATGCTTATCAACACCAAATTTGTAAAGCTAACGGCCGTTTTTGTTGTGGCTGTTTCCGCAGCTATCGCCCAGCCTAAAACCCATAAAGCCGTTTTTATTATTGCCGATGGCATTCCGGCGGATGTGATCGAGAAACTGCCAATGCCTAACCTGCAAAAAATAGCAGCCGGCGGTAAGTACCTGCGTGCCCATGTAGGCGGCGAAAAGGATGGCTATTCGCAAACGCCAACCATATCGGCAGTTGGCTATAACAGCCTGCTTACCGGTACCTGGGTAAATAAGCACAACGTTTGGGATAACGATATTAAAGCGCCTAACTATAACTACCCCACCATTTTCAGGTTATTTAAGGATCAGTATCCGCAGAAAAAAATAGCTGTATTTTCGAGCTGGGAAGATAACCGTACCAAACTGGTTGGCGATGGCCTAAAGCAAACCAATAATATTCAGGTGGATATTCATGCCGATGGCTTTGAGCTGGACACGGTAAACTTTAAGCACGATAAGGAAAGCGCCTACATGCACCGTATTGACGAAAAAGTAGTGGCCGACGCGTCAGCCAGCATTAAAACACAGGCACCTGACCTGTCGTGGATCTACCTGGAATATACGGATGATATGGGTCACCGTTATGGCGATAGTCCACAATACTATACCGCCATTGGTATGCTTGATAAGCAGATCGGCAGCATTTGGGAAGCCATTAAGTACCGCGAGCAAAAGTTTAACGAAAGCTGGCAGATCTACATCACTACTGACCATGGCAGGGATGAAGCTACCGGCAAAGGGCATGGCGGACAGTCAGACAGGCAGCGCTCCACCTGGATAGTTACCAATACTAAGGATATCAATACTTACGCCAATTACTACAAACCCGGCATTGTTGACATTATGCCATCGCTCGCCCGTTTTATGAACATCAGCATACCGGTAAAATATCAGCGTGAAATAGATGGGGTGCCCTTAACCGGCCAGGTGTCTGTTGCACAGCCAAAGGTGAATCTGATACAGGGTGATCTGGATATTACTTGGAAGGCCCTAAATAAGGGTGAACAAGTTAATATTTGGGTAGCTACCACCAATAATGTAAAAGAGGGAAAGAGTGATACCTACAAATTAATGGGCAAATATAACGGCGATTCCGGCCACGCGCTGATCTCTGTTAAGGATACCCCTTCAGAAATTTATAAAGTTTGCATTGAGGGCAAGTACAATATGGTGAACACCTGGTTTGTAGTTAAGCCTAAAAAGTAAGTACAAATTATAAGTTAACAAAAACGGGGCTTGCATTATCTGCAAGCCCCGTTTTTGTTAATAATGCCTATTGATTTGTTATTGCCTCGCGGCGATCAGTTGCTCGCAAAGGCCGAAGGCAAGTGTCATTCCGTTGCCGCCGATGCCGTTGATAATGGTAACACCAGATTCGGGTTGCAGCACCAGTTCGGTTTGGCCGTTGGTGAGTTTAGGGTAGATGCCGTTCCAGGTTTGTATTACCTGGTTGTTTTTAAAGCGGGTAAACGTGGCCAGGTAATCCAGTATCATACGGTTGATGAATTCCTTATCGAACGGATCGTGCACCAGGCCATACTCATGCGAATCGCCCACGGTAAGTTCGCCTAAATGATTTTGTGAAGCCATTACGTGGATGCCCCATTTCAGGTATTCGGCATATTGCTCCTCATAGCGGGCTTTCAAAGCCGGTAATGATGGGGCGGCACCAAACCCCGGATAGTGTATCATGGAGAGGCTGCCGCAAAGCGACGGGCCAATGCGTAAGCCATCGGGCTGTGCGGCAAGGCGCATCATTTGCAGTTTGCATTTGGTGAGTGGTGCCTCGGCAAACAGTTCAGGGTAAAGGGTTTCAAATTCGGCACCGCCGCAAACAAATACTTCATCGGCCTGCCAGGTGCGGCTGCCGCTGCGTACTTCGGTGCCTTTTATCGCGCTGATGGCTGTGTTCCAGTAAAAAGTTACGCCATGTTTTTCGGCCAGGTAGGCGGCAACCTGCCCAATGGCGGCACGGGCTTCCACAATCATTTCGGTACCGCTCCATAACGCGCCCTTCAATCCATCCGGGTTTACCGCGTGCGATTTGGCTAAGGCCTCTGTAGGTGATAGCAGGGCGCAATCGCGCACCGTTTTATTCAGGTCGGCATACTCGGTCATCACCTGTAGTTCATCATCATGGTAGGACAGGTGGAGCGAGCCCACCTCGTCATGCCAGATGCCGGCTTCGGCGGCTACCTGTTTCCAGATACCGCGCGACAGCATGGCGCGTTCAAATAATGCTCCGTTTGGCTGCCCGATGGGCCATATCATACCGAAGTTGCGTATGGATGCGCCAACCGCGCGTTCGTTACGCTCAAATACCGTAACCTTATAGCCACGTGTGGCCAGTGCACGGGCGGTGGCCAGGCCAACAATACCCGCGCCTATAACTATGGCAGATCTGTTATTCATATTTATACTGCTGATAAATTTAACGGTTTATTTTGCACCCGCGACCGGCGCGCGCTTTGTAAAAAGTAGATAAGTGATAGCGTGCCTGCAACGCCACCGGTAATAGCCAAAATCAGTAAGGCATCCTTAAAAAAGGTATCCCAGCTCACGTTTGGGTTGCCCAGCTCCTTTACCAGCAATACGCTAACGCTGCCCAGGTAGCCAATAGCATCGGCAATGTACATTACAAAACCGACGTTGCTTTTATAGTTAAAAGAGGCGATCATCCGCTCGAAAAATATGGCGTTGTAGGGCACATAACCCGCATAAAGGCCCAGTCCGGCAAGCGTCATCCACGTAATGGGGCTGATGGTACCGGCATTGAACAATAAGGTTGATATACCGGCAAGCAGGCATCCGCAGATAATAAAAATGTGGATAATGCCAAAGGCCTTCAGGTTATCCTTTACCAATATAAGCAAGCTAATGCCCGCCAGTACAACGATGGATATAACCGAATCAATATTGGTATAAATGCTGTTGCTGTTAATGCCGAGGCCATGCCATATCTCCACCTCAAAGTTGTCGCGAATATCGCGTATCACGGTAAGCATAACATACACCGCTACGGTGAGGATGATGCCCGGCAGAAAACGCAGCAAAAAGGTACGGCGTTCGGCAGCGTTCATGGGGGTACGCTCGGTACGTAGTA
The DNA here is from genome assembly GCF_058782065.1 of Mucilaginibacter sp. FW306-07-L. NCBI lineage: Bacteria > Pseudomonadati > Bacteroidota > Sphingobacteriia > Sphingobacteriales > Sphingobacteriaceae > Mucilaginibacter > Mucilaginibacter sp. FW306-07-L. Next base: position 493,092 of record NZ_JBYSXI010000002.1, on the reverse strand, counting down.
ATTTATCCTGCTCGGTAGGTGGGGGCATTATCTCTAAAAACAGTACAAATAGTATTAAGGGGATGGCAAACAACGCCCCGGTTAAAAAGGGCATATAATATTCGTTAACACCAAAATTGCTGATAAGCGTGCGCCCGGCGGTTTTAACAAATCCGGAGGCGAATATCAGGCTGATGGATAATACGGCCGCCATAAATTCGGTTGCTTTACGACCTTCCAGGTAGCCGAATACCAGTCCCCAGATCATCCCCAGTGGGAAACCATTAATAAACAGGAAGATAATATTATAAGGGGCAGGCACCAGCGCAAAACCCAGCAGGGCCAGCCAGGAGATGCCGATCAGTAGCAAGATGCTTTTGCCGCGGTTGAGTGCCTTTACTTCGGCTATAAAACGGATGCCATAAAATTTACTCAGCGTATAACCCAATACCTGCGCTATAACCAGCCAGGCTTTATAGCTCACATGCATAAATTCAACACCAGGGTAAGTGCCAGCCGCGAAGGCTTTGCGAAAAGCATACATGCAGGTGTAAGCCCCAAAAGCGGATATGGCGGCGAGTACCGAAATTAATCCGTAAGGCAATGTTCCTAACCGTTTTTGCAGTCGATATTTTACAGGGCTATTCGCATTAGGGATGTTACTGGAAGGAGACATGCTAAACAATTATAGTTTAGCAATAATAAACTTTGTTTATTAAAAATAAACAAAGCCAATGTTAAGTTACCTTTAAGCGTTTGGATGTTCCTCAAAAAAATAAATCACTAACATGCTGGCTGTGTTAGTGCCCGCGTTCTTAGGCGTGTGGGCTATACGGCCATCAAACAGCATAGAATCGCCCTGGTTAAGGATGTAGCTATTGTCGTTAAACTGGTATTCAACTGTTCCGCTTAGTATATGCTTATATTCATAGGCCTCGGTTTGTACCATCGGGCGATGCGCCCCGGGTTCGAGCTCCAGTATCACAATATCAACCGTTGAGTTTTTGATGGATTGTGTGAATATGCGCTGGTAGTGAAAGCCGTGGGCATCCTCCTTTTCAAAATGCTCATACTCGCTTTTTCTTTTGATGATAGGCGCTTCCTTGCCTTCTTTATGCCGTATGTCCTTAAAAAAAACGTTCAGGTCAATATCAAGCGCCTTAATAATATCTATCAGTACAATAAGGGATGGTATGGTACGGCTGTTTTCAATTTGCGAGATAAGGCCTTTGCTTACGTTGGCCATGGTGGCCAGTTCCTGCACGGTAATGTTCTTTTCGCGGCGGCGTTCTTTAATGCGGTTACTTATCTGTATCAGTATATCGTCTTCCATTGATAATAATGGGGGATGGTTAGCTGGCAGGCAAAGTATATAATATATTGGCAACACACAAATAAAGAATACCCAAATAAAGCCCGAACAATAATTTTACAAGGCTGTATTTTTAATAATATTAGGTTAACAGGATACTAATATGAATGCTATTGTTTTGCCTTAGCCATGCTACACACCACCCGTACCCCCGAAATTATTGCCGAAGAAGTATTTGCCTTATATGAGCAACATGGCGACGAAGATTATATAGGCGAACCTGTATCACAACTGGAGCACATGGCGCAGGCGGCATCGCTGGCGCAGCATGAAGGTTATGATGACGAGGTGATTTTAGCCGCTTTTTTTCATGACATTGGCCACCTGTGCGCGGCACAGGGGGAAGCGGAGAGCATGGATGGTATGGGCAATGCAGACCACGAGAAACTGGGTGCCGATTATTTATTGGAACGTGGTTTTTCGGAACGGGTGGCTAACCTGGTGCGCGCGCATGTTATCGCCAAGCGTTACCTTACCTATAAATACCCGGAGTATTACGAAAAGCTGTCGCCGGCAAGCCGGGTTACGCTCGAATTTCAGGGCGGGGTGGCGACGGATGCTGAAGCAGCCGCCTTTGAAGCCGACCCGGATAAGGATCTGATCATCCGTTTCAGGCATTGGGATGATGAAGCTAAACTGGAGCACATACCTGTTACCAATGTTGCGGCTCTTAAACAAATGGCTGTAAATCATCTCCGTAAAAATTCCGCTAAATAAGCATTGTTAACTTAATCGGTTAAGCATGTATGTTTAATGTTATTACTGGCCCTGGGTGTTAACATTCCCACAATAAAACGTTAAAGTTTATTTAAATTAAACTTAGTTTATAAATAATAAACACTCTTTACTATTGCTGCAATAAAATCAAAGTCACACCACAGATTTTTTAACAGCAAAACATGGAACACTTTTATCCTAATTTAAAACGGCTCGCACTATTTATAATGTGCTGCCTGTCGCCGGTTATTTTGTTTGCCCAAACAAAAATTACCGGTACCGTAACTGACGAGAACAAGCAACCCCTGCCGGGCGTAACAGTGATGTTAAAAGGCAGTACCCAGGGTACATCAACCGATATTTATGGCCGCTTTATTATTACGGCAAATGCAGGCGATGTACTTGAATTTAAATTTTTAGGCTTTGCCCCGCAGCAAGCTACCGTAGGTAACAGCAATACCATGGTGGTTGCCCTTAAAGGCGACAGCAAAGCACTTAACGAGGTGGTTGTTACCGCCCTTGGTGTTAAAAAGGAAACCCGCCGCATTGGTTACGCCGTGCAAACCGTAAATGGCGACGACGTTACCATGGCCCGCGACCCTAACCCGATCACCGGCTTAACCGGTAAAGTGGCTGGTTTATCGGTAGGCCCGTCGGCTGAGTTGTTGGGCGCGCCAAGCGTGCGTATACGTGGTAACCAAATATCGCTTTACGTGGTTGATGGTATACCTATTAATACCGATACTTACAACATCAGCCCAGATGATATTGAAACCTATACCGTACTTAAAGGCCCTGCGGCTGCCGCTTTATATGGTAACCGTGCATCTTATGGTGCTATATTGATCACCACTAAAAAAGGTAATAAAAACAAAAAAGGCCTTACGGTTGATGTAAACAGCAGTACCGTTATTAATACCGGTTTCCTGGCTTTTCCGCGCGTGCAAAAATCATACGGCGCGGGCGAAAATACTTTTTACAAATTTGTTGACGGTAAAGGCGGCGCGCCGGGTGGTGTTGATGCTGATTACGACGTTTGGGGCCCGTACTTTGCAGGCCAGTTAATTGAGCAGTACGATAGCCCGATCATTAACGGTGTTCGCCAGGCTACGCCTTACACCGCGCGTGGTGCCAATAACCTGGATAACTTTTTGCGTACCGGTTATCAAACCAACAACAACATTGCTTTAAGTGCCAATGGCGATACATACAACATTCGTTTATCAGCCTCGCAGCAGCATCAAAACAGCTACATTCCTGAGCAATACCTGGATATAGCCAACGCTAACATCTACGCCTCTTTTAACCCTAACCCACGCTGGAAATTTGAGGGTAACGTAAACTATAACCGCCAAACAACGGATAATTTTCCGGATGTGCAGTATGGCCCGAACAGCTTAATATACAACATCGCTGTTTGGACCGGTGCCGACTGGGACGTTAACGCGCCGGATATTAAAGCTATCTGGCAGCCGGGTAAAGAGGGTATTCAGCAGCAATTTGCCGAGTATACACGCTATCATAACCCATGGTTCATGGTAAAGGAGTGGACACGTGGCCACTACAAAAATGATCTGTATGGCTGGATGTCTGCCAACTTCAAGATCAACAATAACCTGAATGCTACCCTGCGTTCACAAATCAATACGTACAACATTTTGCGTACCGAAAAAATGCCTTTCTCGGCGCACCCTTACGGCCGCGAAGGTAACCAGGGCGATTACCGCGAAGACCGCCGTAACCTGTACGACAGCAATACCGAGTTGATGCTGAACTACGATTATACCATCAAAAACTTCCTTAATCTTTCGGGTTTGGTTGGCGGTAACATGCGTAACTTTACCTATAATTCTAACTGGGCATCAACCGATTACCTGAATGTGCCCGGCATTTACAGTTTCAGTAACTCGAAAAATCCGGTACAGGCAACCAACTTTAATTCGGATATGCGTGTAATGAGTGCTTACTACTCATTAGATGCCAGCTTTGGCAAGTATGCCACCTTGTCAACTACAGGCCGTGTCGATAAAGCATCAGCTTTCCAAAGTCCAACCAGTTATTTTTACCCAAGCGTATCATTAGCAACCGTAGTGTCTGATTACGTTAAGTTACCTGAGGTGATCAGCTATTTAAAAGCAAGGGCGTCATACTCTAATATCCGTTCGGATGCTACGTCAACAACCATCGGCCCTGCACCGTACAGCTCGATTACCGTGTTTGGTGGTGGAACCGGCGCGTCGTTATTCAACAATCCGCTGGGCTATGGTACTACTTATAACTCACCATATAATGGCCCTGATTATTCTTTGGTACCGGCTTATACAATCAGCAAGCCATACAATAACCAAACCGCTGGTTACGCACCTGACTATTTATTCCAAAACAATATTGTAACATCAACCCGTGTTAACTACGAGGAAGGTTTTGACATTAAATTTATGCAGGGCCGTTTAGGTTTAACTGCTACCGCGTTTCAGTATATTGATGGTCCGCGTATTTTACCAAATGCCATATCAACTGCTACAGGTTACACCATTGAGTATGTAAACGCCCTTAAAACTAAAAAGACCGGTTACGAACTATCGCTAAGCGGTACGCCGGTTAAAAATTTAGGTGGTTTTAGCTGGGATGTGTTGGTAAACTTTGCAACGTTTAATGATCATTATTTGGAGCTACCAAAAGGTCAGGACACTTACCAAACGTTTTTTAAAGAAGGAGATCGTACCGATAAATTGTACGGTACCGCGTTTGTGCGCAATCCTGATGGCCAGATCATCAATGATGCTGCCGGTAAACCATTGATTAACCCTGTAGCTCAATACCTGGGTAATACCAGTTCTAAATACAGTTGGGCTGTCAATAACAAAATCCGTTACAAAACTATCAGCATGGGCTTCCAGTTTGATGGTTCGGTAGGTGGTGTAATTATTGACTATATGCACAATAAAACCATGCGTGGCGGTGCTAATATTGAAACAGCCGAAGGCGCTTTAGGTGCTGCCCGTTATAAGGATTGGCAAAATTATGGCAAAACCGGTTACAATGGCAGCTATGTAGGCGAGGGTGTGGTTATATCAAACGGCGCATCTATCAATTACGATTCAAAAACAGGCGCGGTGTTAAACTACGGCCAGTTGCAATACGGGCCAAACACCCAAACTACCTTTGTACAGGATTATGTGAGCAAGTATTACAATGCCGACGAAGCTAACCTGATGAGCAAAACCTTCTCGAAACTGCGTGAAGTAACCCTTAGCTTTGATTTCCCGAAACCTATGCTGCAAAAAACCTTCATCCAAAAAGCTACTGTATCAGTTTACGGCCGTAACCTGCTGTATTTCTATAAAGATAAACGCTTTAAGGATGTTGACCTTGACCAGTACAACTATGCAACAAACTCAACCGGTTTGCAGTCGCCAACTGTACGCAGCTATGGCTTTAACCTTAACCTGTCATTCTAAACTTACTTAGCTGTAAACAAAAATGAAAAAGATATTAAAACAATACATATTACCGGTAGCGTTAGCGCTATCAGTAACGGGTTGTAAAAAAAGCTTTGATGAGCTTACCAAAAATAATAACGTACCCACTAATGTACCGGCCGCGTTATTGTTTAACGGCGTGCTTAACAGCATAGCCGAATTACCCGACGGCCAAAAAGAGATATACAACCAGTATTACCTGTATAACTATGATTATTATGGTAACAACCGTTATGATCTGGGTGGTGGTGATGATTACTACACCGTGTTAAAAAACGTACAGGCTATGGAGCAACAGGCTGCCGCTACCGGTGGCGCTGCCATAAACCCTTACGAGGCTTTGGGTAAATTCTTTAAAGCTTACCTGTTCAGTAAAATGAGCCTGGAGATGGGGGATATCCCGATGACTGAGGCCCTGAAAGGCTTGGATAACCTGGAGCCAAAGTATGATACGCAAAAACAGGTAATGCTGCAATCGTTAAACTGGCTGGAAAGCGCTAATGATGATCTGGGCCAATTGATCGCTACCCCCAATAATTTTGGTACCGGCGAGGGCGCTGTGTTAAAAAATGATATTTATTTTAATAATAACCTGCGTAACTGGCAAAAGGCGGTTAATGCTTTGTATGTACGCTTACTTGTTCAGCTAAGCAAAAAAACTTCGGATACCGATTTGAAGGTGGCTACCCGTTTTGCAGGCATCATCAACAACCCAACTAAATATCCGTTGATGGAAAGTAATGCGGATAACCTGCAGTATGTATTTTTAGCACCAAACAATTATTATCCGCAAACACCAAATAATTTTGGACAGAGTGGTTCACGTAAAAATATGTCGTCTACTTACGTTGGCCTGCTAACACAGCTTAAGGATCCGCGTGTATTTGTAACTGCCGAGCCTGCCCGTGACCTGGTAGACAAGCAAAAGCAAAGCCCGACAGATTTTGCCTCATTCGTAGGTGCCGATCCGGGGCTTGACCAGGGTGTGATGTATAATAATGCCGGTTTGCAAAAATACTCGTTCCTTAACCGTAAGCATTTTTACTCAACCTACACCGGCGAGCCAAGTGTACAGATAGGTTATCCTGAATTGATGCTGAATATCGCAGAAGGTATTAACCGCGGCTGGGCTGCCGGTAGCAATGCCGAAACTTATTACATTAAAGGTATCAAAGCATCAAGGGCATCATACAGCATTCCGGATGCTGGTACATTTACCGCTTACTTTTACCGCCCGGGTTCAACCACAGGCGTTAACGTTGATAGTAACTATGATACCTATACCATTAATGCTGATTTTAATACCTATTACAATCAATCAACCGTAAAATACGCTGATGGTGCCGATGGTTTGAAAAAGATATTGCAGCAGCAATACCTGGCCCTGTTTCGCCATTCGGGTTTGGTATCGTACTTTAATTACCGCCGTACACTTGTGCCAACCTTTACTACAGGCCCGGGTACGGGTAACGGTGGCCGTATAGCCAAACGCTTTCAGTACCCTGGTGTAGAGCGCACGGCTAACACTAAAAATTACCAGGACGCGCTTAACAGGCAATACAACGGTAACGACGATATTAACGGCGTTATGTGGATACTTCAATAATTACACAAACTAAGCGAACGGCCATTAGCGATAATGGCCGTTCGCTTTTAAACGTGAAGCAATGAAAAAACTGTGTTTAATATTACTGGGCGCTATGGCTTTAAACAGCGCGAGGGCACAAACCAAAACCCAAAACCTCATCATTGTAACGCTTGACGGCCTGCGCTGGCAGGAAGTTTTTCGCGGTGCCGACTCGGCATTGATCGCCTCAAAGTTTACAGAGGATAAGAATGGCGTGAAAAAGAAATATTGGGCGGCTACTCCGGGCGAAAGGCGCGGCACACTGATGCCCTTTTTATGGTCGGTAGTAAGCAGGCAGGGGCAGGTTTACGGCAACCGCGACCTGGGTAATAAGGATGAAGTGGCCAATGTTTACCGTTTCTCGTACCCCGGCTATAACGAGATATTTACCGGTTTCCCGGATAAGCGGATGAATACTAATGACCCGATTACCAACCCGAACATGAACGTGCTGGAATTCATCAACAAACAAAAAGGCTATAAAGGCAAGGTAGTGGCATTCGCATCATGGGAGCGCTTTCCGCAGATATTGAATACCCCGCGTTCGGGCCTGCCGGTATACTCCGGTTATGTTGACGTAAAAAATAAGGATGCCAATGAGCGAATTAAATACCTGAACGAGTTACAGCATAATGTGCCGCATTACCTGGGCGATTCAACCCGTTTGGATTTCATCAGCTATGAGTATACTAAAGAATACCTCAAACAGTACAAGCCCAAAGTAATATACCTGGCCTTTGACGAAACGGACGATATGGCGCACGAGGGCAACTACAGTTTTTACCTGGACAGAATAAAGCAGGAAGACGGATACATCAAAGCCCTTTGGGATATGGTGCAAAGCGATCCGGCTTATAAGGGCAAAACTACCCTGCTGATCACCTGCGACCACGGGCGTGGCGAGGAGCCCATTGAAACCTGGAGAAGCCACGGCCAGGAGGTCAAAAATTCAGAGCAAACCTGGTTTGCCGTTATGGGGCCGGATACGCCGCCAACAGGCGAGGTTAAAACGGCTACGACCACTTACCACAAGCAACTGGCACAAACCATGGCCATGTTATTAGGCTTTGATTTTAAGAAAGCCGCCGGGCACGAGGTTGGCGACGCTGTTATTTCGGTGATCAAAAAATAGGCTGCATAAATTTATGACTCTAAGCTGGTGCACTAAGGTGTTCCGGCTTTTTGATTTATTAGTATTTCAGGCAAACAATTTTATTATTAAGTAATTATTATAGCGCCCAACCACCAGTAAGTATATCCGGTTGCGCTATACCTGTTACTTATATACTTTAATTGTGAATCCAACTAAAAACAACCTGAACATCGGGATCATTGGCGGCGGGCCAAGCGCCATGTTCCTGTATAAACGCCTTGTTGAGGCGGCTGATCCTACCATAACCATTACCATTTATGAAAAGGGCAACCGCCTTGGTGCCGGTATGCCCTACAGCGCTGCCGGTGCTAATGATGAGCATGTAACCAATGTATCGGGCAACGAAATCCCGGAATTGGTTACCACCGTGTCCGACTGGATAAATACCGTATCAAAGGATACGCTGGATAAATATAACATTAAACCCGAGCGCTTTAATGAGTACAAAGTGCTGCCGAGATTGCTGTTTGGCCAGTATCTGACCGAACAGTTCAGGTTGTTGCTGCAACAGGCTAAGCAAATAGGTATTCATACTACGGTTAAATACAATACCCCGGTGGCTGATATAGTTGATGATCCTGAAAAAGGCATAGTGCAGGTGATCACCGCCGCGGGTGATAAATTTGATCACGACCGTATAGCTATTTGCAGCGGGCATTACTGGCCAAAAAAATACGAGGATAAAGTCTCAGGCTATTTTGATTCGCCTTACCCGCCTTCAAAATTAACTTTCAAGGCCGATCATGAGGTAGCCATACGCGGGTCATCCCTAACTGCTGTTGACGCGATCCGCACCTTGTCCAGGTATAACGGGAGTTATGCAAAGGATGATAATGGCAAGCTAACTTATAGCGTATATCCCGACAGTAGTAACTTTAAAATGGTGATGCACTCGCGCAACGGCTTGCTGCCCGCGGTACGCTTTCACCTGGAAGATTCGCACTTGGGTAAGGATACGGTGCTGAGTGCTAAAGAAATAGCGGCTGTGCGTGCGGCTAATGAAGGTTTTTTACCGCTTGATTATGTGTTCGCAAAAAACTTTAAGGATGGCATCAAGCAGAATGATCCTGATTTTTATGAAAAGATCAAGGACATGCAAATGGAGGAGTTTGTTGATTTGATGATGGGTATGCGCGAAGAGCGCGATGCTTTTGAACTGTTGCAGGCCGAGTACGACGAGGCAGAGCGATCCATCAAAAAGCGCGAATCCATATACTGGAAGGAGATGCTGGGCATATTAAGTTTTGCGATGAATTATCCGGCCAAATACTTTTCGGCGGAGGATATGCAGCGTGTTAAAAAAACGCTGATGCCGCTGATATCAATCGTTATAGCCTACGTGCCGCAAAGCTCGGCCAGCGAAATGCTTGCCTTGCATAACGCGGGTGTTTTAACCATTTTATCGGTTGGGGAAGATGGTACCGTTGAACCCGGTAACAACGGCGGCGCGACAGTTACGTATACTGATAAGGACGGCGAACAAAAAACTAAACACTACCAAACCTTTGTGGATTGCATTGGCCAGCCGCACCTGGCGTTTAATAGCATACCGTACAAAAGTCTTATCAACAATCGTGTATTAAGTCCGGCTAAACTTAAATTTAAAGATGCCGGTGCAGGGCAAAAAGTACTTACCGAAGCTGATGGAAAAGTGATAGCCGGCAGTGATGGCGAGTATTACCTCATCGTGCCGGGAGTTGCTATTAATGATGATTTTCAGGCAGTTGACGGATATGGGGCGCTTAACGAACGGATATATATTTTAGCCGTGCCTTACATAGGCGGCTTTAATCCCGACTATTCAGGCCTTGATTTTGGCGAGGCGGCATCGGCACTTGTAAAAAAAGCCATGTTGCGTTAAGGCTGGCACAGCAATTGCAAAACATTATTCAAACATCTAAAAACTATGGAAACTACAGAAAATTCAATTAACGTACTAAATGATCTGATTGAGCTTAACAATGACCGCGTTGCTGGTTTTGAAAAAGCCATTGCTGATATTAATGATGAGAATATCGATTTAAAGGGATTATTCCAAACATACGCTACCCAAAGCCGCAAGTTTAGCCAGGAGCTTACCGCGCTTACTGCAGTTCGTGGCGGTGATGTTGAAACCGGCAACAGCGTAGCTGGTACTCTGCACCGTGCATGGATCGATGTAAAATCACTGTTTGGCGGTACTGACCGTGCCAGCATACTTAGCGAAGCTGAAAGAGGTGAGGATGCCATTAAAAAAGGTTATACTACCGCACTTACTGAAGGTGGTCTTAGCGGCGAAGCATTGCAAACCGTTACAGCGCAATCACAGGATATTAATGCTGCGCATGATAGCATTAAAGCACTGCGTGATGCCGCAAAAGCTTTATAATATTAACGCGTTGATATAAAGTTAAAAATGCCCGGTAATATCCGGGCATTTTTGGTTAAAAAGCAATTGGTGTTGTTTTAACAATTATTTGTTTATTTACGGCATAACTTAAAGTGCCATGAAAACCAAATTATCCTTTATAGCCCTGCTGATATTTTTATTAGTCACCAATTGGGTTAAAGCGCAAGGGCCTGCTGTTAAAGCATCCGCATTTACACCCGGCAAAATTTGGCCTGATAACAAAGGCGTGCATATAAACGCCCATGGTGGCGGTGTGCTGTTCTACAAAGATAAGTATTACTGGTTTGGCGAACATAAGGTGGCAGGTGATGCCGGTAACCGGGCGCAGGTAGGTGTGCACTGCTATTCGTCAAAAGATCTGTATAACTGGAAGGATGAGGGCATCGCGCTCGCAGTATCTGCCGATACGGCCAATGATATTGCTAAAGATTGTATACTGGAGAGGCCAAAGGTGGTGTTTAACAAAAAAACAGGCAAGTTTGTAATGTGGTTTCACCTGGAGTTAAGGGGGAAGGGCTACAGCGCGGCCCGTGCAGGTGTGGCGGTGAGTGATAAAGCAACCGGGCCTTTTAAGTTTGTAAAAAGCTACAGGCCTAATCCGGCTGCTATGCCGTTTTATACGGCCAGTACCCCTGAAAAAGATAAAGTTAACTGTGCCGCGCCCGGTAGGGACGACGAATATTTTTGCCGTGATTTTCCGGGTGGGCAAATGGCGCGGGACATGACCGTGTTTGTTGATGACGACGGCAAGGCTTACCACGTTTTTTCATCGGAGGAGAATTACACCTTGCACATAGCCGAACTTACGGACGATTATACCGGCCACACCGGCAAATTCATTCGCGTTTATAAAGGCCGACAAACAGAGGCCCCGGCATTATTTAAACGTAATGGTATTTATTACATGATTGGTTCGGGATGTACCGGCTGGGCACCCAATGCCGCGCGCTGGTTTACTGCCAAATCTATCTGGGGCCCATGGACGTATCGTGGCAATCCGTGTACGGGGGATGGTGCCAATGTTACTTATGGCGGCCAAAGTACACATGTGCTGCCGGTGCAGGGAAAAAAGGACGCGTTTATTTTTATGGCTGATAAATGGGTACCCAAGGATGCCATTGACGGGCGTTACCTATGGTTGCCAATTACTTTTAACGGCGATGATATTACCATCAGTTGGAAAGACGAGTGGAATATGAGCGTGTTTAAGTAGAACTACACGGCCTGCTGCTTAGGCAGCTTTTCTTTAATTTCATTCAGTTCCATTTCATAGGCGCGCATACGGGTGTGGAGAATATCTAACTCGGTGCGCAGCATTTGAATTTCGGTGATCAGTTTAGCGCTGTCGGCTTTATTGATCTTTTTATCGCCGGTACCCAATATCAGCCATTCGGGTGAGTATTTAAGCTGGAAGCAGAGCTTGCTGATAAGGTAATAGCTCATTTCCTGCTTGCGGTTAATTACCTTGCTTATAAACCCCTGGTCAACACCAATGGCGGAAGCTAAACCAACCTGGCCACCATGTTCTTTCACAATTACTTTAAGCCGTTTTACAATGCCGTCATCACTCATGATGGTGCAAGTATAATCAATTTGGCATTAAGCTAATATTAAACAAAAAATTTGCGGTGCCGCAGCCTTACCTCTTGCTATGCTTATTAATATAATTAAGTATCAGGTCGAGCCTGTTGGTATACTCGGGTAGGGGCATTTTCCCGGTATTGTAATCGTGGGTGGTTTCGTCAAGCTTTTGGCTTACCTTATTATACAGTGCCGAGTTTGCTGTTTGTATGTTCGATAATACATTTTGTAGCTTATTGAGTTTTGTCGCTGTAGATTGTTTCATCAGCAAGGGCTCAACATCCTGGCTTTGCTCCAGTATAGTATTAAATTTTTTGCGCTGGCGGATATCAAATATCAGGATCAGTATCAATATAACAGTGCCTCCGTAGGCGTAAGGTAGCAGTTCGTTCATGGTAAAAGGGTATCTTGTTTAACCTTACGAATTTTATGCCAATCTGGTTTTTTAACGATCATTAAAAACCGATCTGCCTATTTTATATCTTTCTCATAGCAATAAAAGCTGAGGCCGGGTTTATGGGCAAGGCTTATTTTGCCCTTGTTAATATACCCGGCTTTTTCAAGCAGGCGCTGCATGCCGGTGTTTTGCGTATTGGTGTCGGCCCGTACTTTGGTGATGCTTTTGCCGCGTGCTACTTCGTCGGCATGGTTTAGTAAGGCCACGGCAATCCCCAATCCTTGAAATTCCGGGCTTATGGCCATGCGGTGGGTAACCACGGCAGGTAAATTCACATCAATATCCGCCTGGGCGTAATCCGGTTCTGCAGCGGTGGTAATGGCCGTAACACCGGCAAGCTGTCCGTTATGTTCGGCAACCCAGAGTTGTTCTAATTCAATGTCGTTACTAAATACCTGGGCGTTAGGGTAGGTGTTGTTCCATTGTTTATTACCCGCAGCCTGCATCAGCGGTACTACCCGCGCAACAATGTCCATTATTCCAGGTACGTCGGTGAGTATAGCTTCGCGTATGAATGTCATATTAGTGGTTATGCTTTTTATGGATATCCTTAACTAAACACAGCTTTTTTATGTCGGCTATCTGTATTACAAACGGCGCGTATTTAAGCCGGTTGCCTACCATCTCGGTGGTATTGTCGGAGTGTGCTATTACTTCTTCCGGGTTATCGCCCGCCAGCAAGCGTTTGTACATGCGGTAATCGCCCCATTCAATGTAGTATACCTCGCCGGGCAAAATCTTCATGTCATGTATCACTTTTAGGGCAACCCAGCAGCCATTTTCAAGGTATGGGTACATGCTATGCCCCCAAACCGGCAGCGCGAAATCGCAATCCTCAATCCCCGGAAAGTTCATATGTCCTACCGGGTTGCTGTCGTTTATATCATTGTAAACCTCAACACCGGTTGCCGTGGCAATTACTTCATACATGGGTATGCCTTCAAAAGGTTTTTTGCTCAGGGTGATTGCTGTGTTGTTTTCTTTATTCTTAGTAGGAGACAGGTGTTCCTGATAAATTTCTTTAAATAACTTTAATTTTTCTGGATCAATATTCTGCCTGCTTTTTACAATTTCTGTAATTGTGCTGGCAGAATTGTAACCAAGAGCTTCGGCAAGTTGGGTGTTGTTATAAAATGCTTTACCACGTAGTTGCGTGTAAAGTATAATAAACTCTAACGTTTCGGGCCGAATGGTCTTTATCTTATTCGGTTTTGCAGATTGATCCATAATGAAAATATTTTATTTATTTCTTGATTTAAATACAGAAATATCTTTATATTTGTTTCGTTGTTTAAGGCTAAGCTAAAGCATATAAACTTATTTTCCAAACATCTTATAAAGAATTTACAGTAATTAAAGAATTTAGCATGTACATCGCCTACATATCACCTACACACTCGCCGGCAGCTATCGGTAATAATGAATGCATTGCCGCCGATGGTGCTGACCTGGCCTTTCATAACGCGCGAATGGAAGGTTATACGGCTGCATGTGCCAGGCTAAGTGAGGAGATTGCCGCTATTCAGCGTTACCTGCCCGGCTGGCTTCCGGAACGGCCGGGGCTAAAGTAAACCAGTTAACCGCCCCTTACCGGGGCAAATTAAAATCACATCTTAATCCCTGTAGCCGCTGCTATGCCGCGCTACTGATTAAACAAAGCTCCTCCTGAAGGGGGTTGGGGGGCATACGTCATGATCAAATTATCGCAAAAACTAAACAGCAGCTATGGTGGTTAATTATTTCGGTTGATTATAATTACAGCCGCATAGCCATTGCCGACCACGACCTTAATGATGATGCGCTTACCTTATGGCTTGAGGACAAGCAGGATTATAAAAATACGCTCGACGAATGCCTGCGCCTTGATTTACCTATAGCCCGCTTTGCCCGCATAATTAAAAGCGAAGGTTTAAACAGCTACGAGGGCACTAAGGTGCATGCCAAAAAAGGCTATCTATACAAAACCCGTATTGAGATCAGCGAACCGGTAACCTAGTACCGTGATGATGCTACGGTAACAGAGCAGCAGTGGGCACGTGAGGCTATACTTAAAGCCATATTAACCCAATTGGTTGAGAATGAAGTTTATGATGGTGTATAACAGCCAAGTGGCATAGTATGTGCCTTTATTAATAAAACATATACCGCCATGGAAAACAGATATATTGAACAACCCGCCGTAAAAGTAAAAACCGTTAATAACGATAGTTTTTGGCAAGTGATGAAGCCATTTGTAAAGTTTGGTGTAAAAACCATGGGCATAATGGCCGGCGCGCTTTGGACCATCATCAAGATCATCCCTAAGCCATCTGAATTTAAGGCTGAAAAACGCCCCTAAGAGTGGTTTTTATAGTCAACTTGTGTAGAAAGTCCACATAGTTTTTGGGTAGTTGGGTATTGGCACATAAGCAGTTAAATAATTTTAATAACTCTTATTTTATTATTAATCAATTACTTAAAATAGATTTATGGTTAAGCTGGGCTTGAAAAGCTTGTAGGTAAAACAGATTGGTCATCTTATTGAATACTATTCAGTAATTGTTTGGTATAATAAAATAATCTAAAACTGAAAAACTATGAAAAAGCTATTAAGCGTGCTGGTATTATCAGCCTTTACTTTAGGATCATTTGCTCAAACCGCACCTAAGGACACTACAAAAAGCACAACCAAAACAGACACTGTGAAAAAAGACACAACCAAGAAGAACAAAAGGTAATAATCTCCCTTCTATTCACTTAGTGTTGATTTAACAGACGATATGTCTATTAAAATAGAAACCCATAGCCAACAGGCTATGGGTTTTTGTTATTATATTAAACCTGAAAACTATATTACTCCACTCGTATTGTATTGGTTTTGCTTATGAGTTTGCAGCCAGGTGTATATATAGTCTGCAACTTCCTCCCAACCGGGTTCGCCGCAAATGTAATGGCTACGGTTGGTAAATTCTTTAAAATCAGTTTTACTAACCTCGTCGGTATAGCCATTTGCGTTTTTTTCACAAAGCGATGCCGGTATAATCTCATCCTTTTCGCCTGCGATAAACAACAAAGGTACATGTGGCATATCCAGATCAATACGGCCATCCGGGCCCATACAGTCGCGCAATACATTGCGGCTATCATGAGTAGCGGTTTTTTCATAAGCTATTTTAGCTTCAGCCTCGTTCAATGTGTTGCAAAATGAACCGTGGAAGCTTTCAAAATCCATATAAAATGGCTCGTTGCCTTTTAATGGGTTGGCTATCAGGGCACTGTTTTTCATAAAGCCCCAGTCAAAAGCCAGCATGGCGTTTGGTGCTACCGAACTAATAGGTACTCCCAATTCTACCAAACCTTTGCTTACTAATATCTGAGTGATAATACCGCCAACAGAATGGCCGATAACAATTGGCGGTTGCTCCTGAGCTTTAACAATAGCTTCTATTTCATCAACAATTTGTTGCAGATGCAGATCGCCTAGGTTTTGCGGTGGATTTTCACGTAATTGTTTTGGATCGCCCTCGTGTAACGGCCAGGCAGGCGCTATACAGTTATAACCTTTTTCAGTAAAATAAGCTATCCATTTTTCCCAGCTTTTTGGATTTTGAAACATGCCATGGATAAATACGATCGTGTTTTTCATAATAGTAATGTTTATAACTATTTATATAAAAAACATACCATTATAAGTCATTAACAACCGAAGGGAGTAGGGTACTTGTATTTATATAATTATGCTCTGACCAACCTGGTACAACTCATGAAAGGTGATGCCTTGCTGCTTAAAATGTTTTTTATAGTTAGCATAGCGCTGTAGTATAAAAAAGTCGCGGGCATAGCCATCATGTACAGGTAGTATTTGTTTAGGTTGCATTTTGTCGGCAAAGGCGGCAATGCGTAATTCGTTGGCAAAGGGGGCCATGGTTACCAGCAGTAACAGTGCAATGCCTTTGTACTCCATCAATTCATCGCCAAGGCTATCAACCGGGTAGAGTACTTTATTGTTAATTACAAATGCTGTCATCTGCGGTATCGGGTTATCCAGTAAAGGCTCATGCGTAACCGGGATGGCCTTTATTGTAAAAGGGCCTATTTGCAATTCGCCATTTTCGATCAACGTATAGGCAAGGCCTGCTTTGGTAAGCTGTTCGCCAACCTGGCTGTTGGCATATAGCTTGGCATCGGCCACAGTTAAAATATTATTGAGTATCTCCAGGTCAAAATGATCGGGATGAATATGGGTGAGCACAATGCTGTTAACGCCGGTAAACATATCGGCTGTAACGCGCCCCTCGGCGAATGAAAATTTGCCCGGATCAAACAATAATTTATGGCCTTCGAGTTCAAACAGCAGGCAGGAGTGCAGGTATTTACTGATCTTCATTGGTAGTAATTTATTAGGTGTAAAGTTCCTGTTCGTCGGTATAATAAGTTTTGCGGGTACCGTCCTTTATTCTTATTTCGGCACCATCAGGACTATGCGTTTTTTTAGCATTATGGATCAGCATAAAATCCCTTACCTCGCCATTTATAATATTCGGATTGCTTTTTAGTATCTGCTTTTCGGCATCGGTAAGTACATTCTTTATCGCCTTGGCCAGGGCTTTTACCTTATCTGCCGGTATTTTATTACTTGCCGAAAACGGCGAGATACGTGCGTGCCACAAAATTTCATCAGCGTAAGCATTGCCAATGCCTTTGATGATCTTTTGATCGAGCAAGATGTTTTTAACGGCTGATTTTTTACTTCCGAGCACCCTGGTATAAAAATTCACATCGGCTTCTTTAGCCAGTGCATCCGGGGCTTCCTTTTTTTCAGGATTGAGGGTAGGGGTGGCCGCTTTCTGAAAATCGGTAAGGGTAAGCCCGCTGCCATCAGTAAATTCAATGTCTATAATAGGATATTTGTTGGAGTTCTCTCCCTCAAATAAGAACAGCTTTCCGTGCAGCATCAGGTGCAATGCCAATACATCACCCTTTGAAAAGCGAATGTGCAGTTCCTTACCATCACGGTAAACCTCCTCCACCTTTTGATGCTGAAGTGTGTGGTTGAGTTCATCAGCGCTTACATTGAATTTGCCGGTATGGGTAGTAACCTGCTTTACGGCTTTACCTTTTAGTTTTTTATTAAGGTTGTGGCTGAATGCCTGCAAGTCGGGTAATTCGGGCATGGTAAGTGGAGTTTTTTTATAAAAACAAAGGCGCTGACAATATGTTCAGCGCCTTTTAATATTTACTTTCGCGACAGCTTAAAAATCAGAATATAAATTGCGGAAAGTACTGCGCAGGCCGACGGTAAGTATTGCGGCATTTGATGTACCCAAACGGTTTGATTGCTGGCGATAAACCCCGCCTATTTCAAACTTAACATTGTAACGCGGATTAATCAAAAAGCCAACGGTGCCCTCGGCATATTTTAAGGTAGTATTTAGGCCTTGCCCGGTGCTGGTACCCGGTATGTTATCGCCGTTAAAACCGCGTAATAAATTTTTGCCATAATTATCTTCAGTGCCGGTTTCATCAAGGCCATATTTGGCGTAGATCATTTTACCCTGTATATCAAACCTGCCTACAGAATAGTTAATGATGCCCAGTGTCTCTTTAAAGTTCGCGCCAAAAGGATGTGCCAACGGTTCGCTAAAGGCGGTATAGCCGCTTAACCGCTGCGCGCCAATGTAGGTGTAAGGCTGTGCGGTGTTATACTCAGCCAGATAGTTTAAGTTGGTTACGCCAAACAGATCGGCACCACGTACGCCAACCTGCCATGCGGTGCTGTTGATGGCTTTGCCCTGGCGGCCCTGAACACGATCAAGCACCAATTGGCCATAAAGGGCATTTTTATTAAGGAATTTATATTTACCGTTAAAGCCCGTTATGGAATTGCCCGGCATGCCTGATGGCCCCATTGAGCTTGCAAAAAACAACGGATTAACAAAGTTTACATCAAAGCCACGTCGGTTGCCCTGGTCATCAGCCTCGGGGGCAATGTATGCGTTAAAAAAGCCTAATGATGCCCGGTTGCTAATGGTCCAGTCGATATAGTGAAAGGCGGCCCATTTGCGGCGTGTATTGCCAAAGGTATCAAACCGGCCTGCCTGCCTGTCCTGCATTTGTGCCCACATAGCCGTATATTGTACAGGCCCCAGTGTAAGCGTGGTGCGGAAGAACGGGTAGTTGGTGGCATAGTCTGACAGAAGCAGGGAACGGTAGCCGTCGCCGATAAAGTTTTTATCCTGCCCTAAAGTAAAATTAAGTTGCTTGATAGGTGTGTATGATATTACCGAAGTTACGTACGACCAATCTTTGGTTTGTTTTAAGGCAAACTCACGATCATAAGCCTGGCCGGGTATCATTTGGGTGGTTCTTACATAATCATCTATGTAGGGTGCAAATTGCCCCTGGTTTTCAAAACCGCTGGTGTAAAAGGAGAATTTAGTGCCTATGGTACCACCTATCTGGAAGCCGCGGGTATTTAACCAGGTGCTTTCCTTGCTCTTAAAATCGCGGCCTATGGTTAAATCGGGCAGGTAATCAGCATAAAAGGTGTAGTCGGCTTTGCGTACATCAAACAAATGCTCGCTAAACAGCTTGCGGTAACCCCAGCTTTTACGGGTGCTATCCACCCCTAAATTCATCAGCTCATTGTATCTCGCGGTAAGCGAACTGTCAATCAGCAGCGGTTTTAACGCCGTGTGCAGGTTGTTTGATGTTGAATAAACATCGGCATTAAATTTTTGGTAGAACTGGTATTGATAAGGCAACTGAACGGATTGCGCACGGGCAAATGTGCCGCACAACAATGCGCCTGCCGTAGCCAATAATAATTTACAGCGTTTAACAGCGTAGATTTTTTGCATTTACACTAAATATGGGTACAAGATATAAAAATGGAGCTCAATATTTATATATAATTTGAGCTTAGCCTGCCAGCTATAAATATGATAGTTAATACTAAACCGGGGATTATTGTTTTTATCGGGTTAATGATTATTTTCACAACGTATGATTTATAAATCTAAAGATGTTACTAACTCAATTATTCTTTACATAGTTACATGGATATTAATTATAATATTTAATTTATTTGATGTTTTTAGATCCGGGCCTTGTACCCCTGGATTTGATTTTATAAGCATATACTTATCCATTATATTCAGTGCAGGCATAATTGTTATTATTTTGATTAAAGCAGCTATTAAATGGAGGCACCCAAATTGGTTATTGCTGCTAATTCACACATTTGGGCTTGGAAGCTATTTCCTGTTAGGATGGTTGTTGCTTGTGCAATAATTTGAATTAACGCCAATTTAACAGTTCTTGTTAAAAAAAGTTAATACCTGTGGTACTCCTCATAAAAAGCGGATATTTACGGCATTGAAGAAACTTTTACATCACTCCCTCATGCCTTATACTAAAATTAACAACCTGCTGGGTTGGGCTTGCTTTATTATAGCTGCCGTTACGTACACGCTCACGCTTGAGCAATCCGTTAGTTTTTGGGATTGCGGCGAATTTATTTCCTGCGCGTACCGTTTACAGGTTTCGCATCAGCCGGGCTACCCGCTTTTTGCCATGATAGGCAAAGTGTTCTCGCTGCTCTCCTTTGGCGATCGTACCAAGGTGGCGTACTTTACCAACCTATGCTCGGCCATGGCCAGCGCCGCTACAGTTATGTTTTTATTTTGGACGATAACCGCCTTAGCTAAAAAACTCACCGCTAAAACTTATGCTGATGCTATGCCCGGCCAAAGGCTCATCAGTATTATGGGGGCCGGCCTTGTCGGCGCGCTGGCCTTTGCGTTTTCTGATACCTTTTGGTTTTCGGCGGTCGAAACTATTGTGTTCGCGCTATCATCACTATGTATAGCTCTGGTGTTTTGGGCCATTTTAAAATGGGATGCTCATGCTGATGAACCCGGTGCCGACCGCTGGCTGGTGTTTATCGCCTATGTAATGGGGTTATCCATTGGTATACACCTGCTTAACCTGCTTACCATACCCGCGCTTACTATGGTATACTACTTTAGGCGATATAAAAACATCACCCTAAAAAAAGGTGTTATGGTGCTTTTGTTGGGCGTTGTTTTACTGGCTTTTGTACAATACGGCATTATACAATACACGGTTAAATTCGCTGGTTGGTTCGATATGTTTTTTGTGAACTCCCTTGGGTTTGGCTTTAACAGCGGCGCTATCGTGTTCTTTATCATACTGATCAGCGCCATTGTTTGGGGCATACTGTACAGCATCAAACACAAAAAGTACTATGTGCACCTGGCGCTCATGTGCCTCTCGTTTTTATACCTGGGTTACAGTTGTTTTATGTATGTGCCGATACGTTCAACGGCTAACCCTACGCTAAACAATACCCACCCGGATAATGCCTTTACGCTGGCCAGCTATCTTAACCGCGATCAGTATCCGCCAAGTCCGTTATTATACGGGCCATACTTTGATGGTAAGCCTATTGACCAAACCCAGGGCAAGGCACGCTATCGTAAAGGCGAAAAAAAATATGAGATAACCGGCTACAAGCAAACGCTGGTTTACGATCATAATACCATACTGCCCCGCATGTTTAGCGATGATGGCGACGACCCGCAGTTCTATCGCCAGTGGATGAAGATGGACGAAGGCCATACGCCTAATTTTATTGACAATATGGGTTTTATGTTCAGTTGGCAGATCTACCAGATGTATGCCCGTTACTTTTTATGGAATTTTGTGGGCCGTTATAATGATATGGATGGCCAGCAAAGCATGGCTAACCTGGACGGCAACTGGACAACCGGCATACTTGACGGGGCTAAACATCTGCCTAAATCAGTAATTGAAAGTCCGTCCTACGCGCCTTTATATGGCCTGCCGCTTATTATTGGTTTGGTTGGCATGTATTATCATTTTAAGCGCCGCAGGCGCGATGCTTTGGTGATAACCCTTTTGTGGTTTTTTACCGGTATAGCCATTGTGCTGTATGTAAACCAGCCATCTATACAACCCCGCGAGCGCGATTATTCGTACGTAGGTTCGTTCTACGCCTTCGCCATCTGGATAGGGTTGGGGGTAGTAGCCATTAGCGAAATGCTGCAGCAACGCTTTAAATTTAATAAGGCCCCGCTTGCGGCAACGGTGTTATGTTTACTGTGTGCCCCGGTGTTGATGGCCTTTAAGGAGTGGCGCGGGCACGATCGTTCTACCAAACTTACCGCGCATGATATGGCTTATAATTACCTGATATCGTGCCCGCCAAACGCCATTTTATTTACCTATGGCGATAATGATACCTACTCGTTATGGTACGCTCAGGAGGTGGAGAACATCAGGCCCGATGTGCGCCTGGTAAACCTGAGCCTTTTTGGCATCGACTGGCTGATCAAGCAGATGCAGCATAAGGTAAACGAATCGGCACCGCTGCCTATAACTATGCCGTATGATAAGTATAAAGAGGGCGTACGCGATGTGATCTATTTTAAAGATGAAAAGATACCCGGCCATGTGGAAGTGAAGGAAGTATTTGATTTCATTACATCCGATGATCCGCAAACGCATGTGCAATACCAAAGCGGCATGGAGGCCAATTACCTGCCTACAAAAAACTTTAAGATTACCGTTAAGCCCAAAGATGTTATTGCCAACAAGGTATTAAGTGCCGACCAAAACCGGATGATGGCCGATAGCGTGGTATGGCAGTATAACTCAAACCTCATTGTAAAAAATAACCTGGCCCTGATAGATATTTTGGCCCATAATAACTGGAAAAGGCCGGTTTGCTTTACCGTCACCATCGGCTCCAGCAACATGATGGGTTTGGATGATTACCTGTACCGCGAGGGTTTTACTTACCGCTTACTGCCTTTAAAACCTGATACCACGCTTCAGGATCAGGGAGCGAAGGTAAATACCGGGGTGATGTATGATAATGTGATGAACAAATTCAGGTTCGGCAACTTTAAACATGCCCGCTATTTAGACCAGCAATCGGTAATGATGTTTTACCCGGCGCTTACCACTACGTTTCTGTCGCTTGCTGATGGGTTGATGGCCGAAGGTAAAACCGATATGGCCCATAAAGTATTGAACCGTTTTGATGAAGTAATGCCTAATATTAATCCTTTTGTTGATGTAGCTAACCGTAAATCGCACATGGCGGAGATCGCCTTCCGGTTAGGCGATCATAAGCTGGGTACTAAAATGGCCGATGATATTTATAATTACCTGACGGATGAGCTGGATTATAACTACACCATTTACGATGACAGTCCGTACAGTGTAGACCTGCGGCTGGTTAACATCGGGGTATATATATTAAACAACATGGCCCGCTACACCAAAGCTGCCCACCAGGATGCGCTCGCCGCCAAAATTGAAAAGAAGACCAGGGAGTACGAACAGAAATTCGCCGCGGTTTTGCAGCCGGTAGAATAAAACAAAAGCGGGTAGCTGTGCAACACAACTACCCGCTTTTGTATATATATATATCAGATATTACAATATTTCCTTCAACTCCCCAAAGCTTGATATTGTGGCTACCTGTCCGCTTTCCACCTTGCCGAAACCGTAGTTGCAAAATATAAAAGGGACATTCGCTTTAACGGTCGCCTCGTAATCGCCCTGGGTATCACCTATGTAAACGGGGGCTTTCAGGTTAAAATCATTCACAATGTCAATTATGTTTTCGGCTTTGGGCTGGCCTTTGGTGCCATAGCACTGATAGCCCTCAAAGTAATGCTGTAGCTTGCTGTGGTTAAAAAAGGTTTCGGCATAACCATTCTGGCAGTTGCTTACAATAAACAAACGATAGTGCTGTTTCAGGTACTGCAACGTATCTTCCAGTTGCGGGTAAAGCTCTCCGCCTAAAGTGTTCAAAATCTCCAGTTCGGTTACTGAGCAATGCGCCTTAAATTCATTGCGTTTTTCATCATCCAGGTAAGGCAGCAGCTTTACAAATATGGCATCATAGGCCATCCCCGTAATTGAGCGAACATCAGCCTGTGTAATATCGTCCCTTATAAAATCAACCTTTTGCTTGGCGGTTTGCCAGGCCACGGCCACGTTGGCGGTACTATCCCACAGGGTGCCGTCAAGGTCGAAAATGATGCTGTCGTATTTATTTTTTAATGAAGTCGGAGTATCTGCCATAGGCGGCAAAGGTAATAAAAGCGAGGGGGAGTTATTGTCTGAAAAATTCAATGCTGTTTTATATATATCTTGTCATTTCGAAGCGATAGCGAGAAATCTGTCAGCGTTTATAGCTAAGCGACGGATTTCTCCTCGTACCTCGTTCGAAATGACAATTTTTTTGATTGATTACTATCTTGTCATATCGAGCAATAGCGAGATATCTGTTCGCTTTACTACGAACGCAGGCAGATTTCTCCTCGTACCTCGTTCGAAATGACAATTTTTTCTTTTCAAGTCCTCCCTCCCGGGGAGGATTTAGGAGGGGTTCAGAGCGTTAGCCTGCCGGAAAACCGGGCCGGGAGTATGGCCTGTGCGGCTGAAGGTTTTTTCCGGCTTGATGTTTGGTTACTTTGTATCTAAGATAAAGTAACTGGCCTCTGCGGCCAAGAGCAGGCTGACGATAATTAAAGCACAATCCTTAATCAAAGCAAATTCAAACACAGTTTATTACCTGTCTTGAACTTCTTTTGAGCGATCAAAAAGAAGCAAAAATCGCCGGCTGTTTAATTTTCTGTGAAGGGCAGTGCATCTCAGTGCTATCCGAAAATTAAAAGGCCGGAATTGTAGGGTATTTAAGGTTTGTGTATTTTAAATTAACAAGCAAATGAGTGGTGAAGTTACCCTCTCTTCAACGTCAGTACCGTTATTTCCGGCCATATGCCCAGCCTGCCAGTGAAAGCTAAAAAGCCGAAGCCGCGGTTTACGTAGAGTTTAAGGTCATCCTGCATGGCGAAACCGGCCCATTGCAGGTAACGGTATTTTACCGGGCTCCAACGAAAGCCGGGGGCCTCAATGCCAAATTGCGCGCCATGCGTATGGCCCGACAGGGTTAAATGTACCGGGTTTTTGTGGTAACGAACAATCTGTTCCCAGTGAGTAGGGTCGTGGGAGAGGAGTATCTTAAAGTCATCATTGCTTAAACCTTTAAGGGCTTTGTCCAGGTCGCCAACCTTAATAAAGCCATGCCCCCAGTTTTGTACGCCAACCAGGTTGATCTTTTGTCCGTCCTTTTCAAGCGGGATGTTTTCGTCAAGCATCAGGCGGAAGCCCATATCCTTGTGGTGCTGTTTCAGTGTATCTAGATTGGCGGCTTTGGCTTTCTCGCTATCCCATTGTATATAGTCGGCATAATCATGATTGCCTAAAATAGAATATTGCCCGTATTTAGCCTTGATCTTACCAAAACGGCTGATATAAGGCTCAATTTCGTCGGCGGTGTTGTTCACCAGGTCGCCGGTAAAAACAAACAGGTCGCTGTTCAATTCAATTACCTTGTCAATACCCTTTTGTACGGCATCAACGTTATCAAAACTGCCGGAATGTATGTCGGACAATTGGGTGATGGTAAAACCGTCAAACGCTTCGGGCAGATCCTTAAAGTAAACGTTATGGCGATGTATGCGGTAATCATACTTACCCTTGAACATAGCATAAAAAAAGCCGCTGAAGGGCAGGGCCGCCAGCAGCACAGCAATTTCACTGATGAATTTACGCCTTTCAGGGAAATATGGCCGGCTTTGTTCAATGCCGTTTTTGCCCGCGTTGGTTGCTACGCCAGCCACAAAACGGCCCAGATCGCCAAGGGAAAGTACCAGTACAAAAACTATCTTGCTTACAAAAAAAGCCAAAAATACACTCAGCGACCACATGTGGAACTGCGACAGCCCGCGCGAGGTATCTGTAAAAGAAATGCCTAATACAAAGGTGGCTGTTACCGCTACTGATACAACCAGGAAGCCCCATGTTAACAACACGCGCCAGCGCGATTGCCAGTCGGCAGCCAGGGTGCGTAAGCCCGAAAATACATACCAGTCGAGCAGCAGGCTAATTGCCGCGAATATCAGGAAATAGATGAAAAAGCCGCCTCTGCGCATAGTTGAATATTTAGTGCAATTTAGTTAAGCAATGGTAATTAAAGCGTAAAAATAGCTTGCAATTGTGTTAAGTACAGGTGTTAACAAAAAACATGCCCCACGGTAAACCGCGGGGCATGTAAATATAGGGGGATATCAATAGTTGTCTCTTCAGTATTAACGATGCCTGTAGCGATCGTGTTTGTCGTGGCCCCAGCCATGGCCATGACCTCTGCCCGGGCCGCCGTAATATCTAACGGTACGGTACCTTACCGGGCGTTCGTAAATTACGGTACGTGGCGCGTAAACTACCGCCGGACGACGGTATACAACCGGCCTTTCAACCACAACGGTACGCGGGTGATAAACTATCGGGCGTTCATATACAACGGGTTCTTCATAAACTACCGGTGGTGCATAATACTTTACAGGCGTGCCAAAGTTGGCGCTTACGCTAACACGTACCTGGGCATTAGCGGCCGATACGACTCCGAAAGTTATAAGTGCAATTGCGATTAATTTTAAAGTTTTCATTTCTCAAAAGTTTTAGTTCAACATAAATAAAACAACCGCCGGCATATAAAAATTATCAATCACTATCGGCTACAATCACAAAATCCGGCCGGCGGTTGTTTAAATATTAAACTCACCAAACCTGCAAGGGTTTAATTGATAGGGCCAATTACAACTACAGGTTTTTAACTTTTTATTTGGCTGCTCGGCTTTTTTGAGAGATAATTATTTGATTATTAATAAGATATTTTGAGAGATGGAACTGCTTGATTTTGCCGGAAAAATTTGAAAAAATTTAATGATGATGCCCATTGTGGGTATGTTCATCCGGCAGATCGCCGGATAATTCAGGGCGGTAGCGGGCGCTCGGGGTCATCCAGTAAAGCAGTATCACCCTTGAGTAGCGCAGGTTAAATGGCGCGAGTATAAGTATTGAACCCAGCAGCAAACCAGCATACAACCATGGCGATTCAGACCCTGTAAGAATAATGGTGGCTACCGCTATGGTAACCATTTCGGCCACGTTAAGGGCGTAGCTTACATACATGGCTACGTAAAAATACCCGGGTTCACGCTCAAAAGTAAGGCCGCAGTGCGGGCATTTTTGGTACATGTTTTGGCCCGTAAGGTTATACATGCTGTTGGCAAACATATTGCCGCGGCGGCAGCGCGGGCATTTGGCCTTAACAAACGCGCTGAATTGCGGTATATATCGGATATCGTTTTTTGTTGTTGAGGTAGCCATGGTATTATTTATTAAAGTTTTTACGGAATTCATCAGGAGTGGTGCCGGCTTGTTTTTTAAAAAAGCGGGTAAAGTAGGAGTTGTCGGCAAAGCCCAGCCGACCGCCAATATCAGCAACGCTAAGTTTAGGGTTAATGAGCATACGCTTAGCCTCCAGTATCACCCGGTTACGTATCACCTCGCCGGCTGATATGCCCAGTATATCATTGCATAAAGCATTAAGGTGATTAGGGGTTATATACAACAGGGCGGCGTAATCCTTAGGCAGCTTGAGGGTGTTGTAATGCTGCTCTATCAGTTTACGAAAGTTGGCCAGCAGTGTGTGGTTGTAAGTAGGTGTAGCTACCTCCGCATTCTTTTTATGCTCGCGTGCCACTAAGGTAAAAATGCGGATCATGGCGGTACGGATCATATCAAAGCTATAGCGGTCATGACTCCTGTTTTCGTCAATCACACTTTCAAACAATGCCGTAACCGTGGTTTTTGTTTGGGCGTTTAGCTGTATCACGGCATCATCAGGGTTGCCGCTAAAAAACGGCAGGGTATCCAGGTAATCAGGCCTCAGCAAAAACGAGGTAAAAAAGCTTTGCGAAAAATTAATGATGTAACCATCTATCTCACCCTCAAAAAACCAGCTATGCACCTGGCCGGGTATCATAAAATAGATCTGGCCGGGCTTTACATCATACGTCTCAAAATCAATAACATGTGTGCCGCTGCCTTTGGTAAAGTAAACCAAGTGGTAAAAGCTGTGTTTGTGCGGAAAATGCAGTTTATCGTGCTTTTTCAGATAGTCTGCAAAGCGGTCAACCAGCAGGTCGTGTTCCTGCTGGCCGCTCAGCGTACAAATATCATATACCGGATAACCACTAATCATACTACAAAAGTAGCGGTTATATGCCAGTAACTATGGTAATAAACAGGGTAAGTGTGGTACTTTTTACAGATAAGTAAAATGTGCTATGCTTATTTCTTTTGCATTACCTGCATGTTAAAGTCAATACCCGCAACCGGAATTTTTTCCCACTCGCTTACTGCTGAATCTTTGTGATAAGTGCCGCCATTAAATAAGCCGATCGCAAATGATGCTTCAGGCCCCGGAGAGGTTTTTAACCATTCAATACTTACCAGTATATCGCCGCTTACCTCAATAGCATAAGGCGAAAGGTCAACAACGGGGCGAGATTTGCCGGGCGCAATAGCACTTGTTATTTCCTGGCTGGTCAGTTTTTCACCCGGCTGCTCGTTAGCGAACCGGTAAACATTCACTTTAAAAAGCAAGCTGTCCTGCTGGCGGTTCTCCACATCAAAAGTGAGTTTAAGCAGTTGAACTTTCTTTTTACCGGCCTTCATTTTTATACCTATTTCGCCGCCTTTTGTAATCGAGAAGGTATTGTTTGATGAGCCTGAGCGCAGCTTATTACCAATGGTTTTTATTTTTTGCGCTTGCGCGGATAGGGTAGCCAACAGCATCAGCACGGCTAAACATGTTTTTAACAGGGATGCTTTAGCGTAAAATTTAGATAACATAGTTATAAAGTTATTTGGGTTAGATATATTCAGTAGACGGCATTAAATAAGTAATGGTTGCAAATACAAGCGTTTTTTTCGGCAATAAAAAAACGGCATCATAAACAAGTAGGCTTTACGGCTGTTGTAAGTTTACTAAATAATTAAACAATGGCAAGCTTTCAGGATATCATAGCATCAGAAAAACCGGTACTGATTGATTTTTCGGCCGAGTGGTGCGGGCCATGTAAAATGATGCCGCCCATATTGCAGCAGGTTAAAAACGCTTTGGGCGATAAGGTAACCATTATTAAGATAGATGTGGACAAGAACCCCGCTGTAGCCGGAACTTATAATGTACAAAGCGTACCTACGCTGATGGTGTTTAAGAACAGCGAAAGCAAATGGCGCCAGTCCGGTGTAATACAGGCCGGGCAACTGGAGCAGGTGCTCAGCCAATTTATTTAATTAATAATCAGCATTGTAATTAAACTGATACAGGGCAGCGTTAAACCATTGCTGCCACAGGCTCTCTATGGTGTATAAAACTTACACAATATGAAAGCTAAATTCAATATTCTCCGCACCGATCTATACAATGTATTGGTTGAAGGTAATGGCAATAAGCAACAAATGGCACGGGTGTTTTTAATGTTGTTTATACCCCTTTATGTGCTTTATACCTCCTATGCCCATATCCATTAATAATATCAATTGGTTTTAATAACCCTTTTTACAATGGTTTGCTCATCCTGTTTTATCATCACCAGGCAAACACCTTGCGGCATTTTGCTGATGTCGATGGTTTGTGAAAAGTCTGTGTCAGCCTTAGTATAATCCTTATTGCTGTAAACGCGGCCGGTTATGGCATCGGCAACACTAATGTTAACCGTGGTTTTGCTGTCATTTTTAAAGCTCACATTAACATATTGTGTTGATGGGTTAGGATATAGGTTAATGGTATAATCGGCAACTTTGGCAGCAGTGTCCGGTTTTTGGCTAATGCCCCCTATACCTTGCTTAACCGACATGATCACTTTTTTTGAAACACTCAGCGTGCTATTATCCTTATAAACGGGCAGAACTATTATTGGTGTTTCGCTGATGTTTACGGCAAATTGCCCATTGTTTACCTTGCGTTTACTTACGGCAAGCGCGCCCGCCTGTGGGGTATATATGCGTGCCGAATCAATACCCGGCAGGTTGAGCGTGTATTTACCGGTAAGGCCTTTTTCATTAGGGATATAAAGGATATAAGCAGATTCTCCGCTCAGGTCATAACGGTCAACCACGGGGCTGCTGCTTAATGATTCGGCGTAGGTGTATTTGCCCAGCGCTCTGTTAAATTGATTAATATAATCGGCCGCCAGCTTGCGCGTGCGGTTAGGGGTAAGCAACCCCGACGAACTGTACTGAACCGGGCTTTCAATATTATCATCATACGCCTGGTAAAAAAACAAACGCTCAACACCGCTGCGGGCATACAGCAAGGCGGTACGCAATATCCAGTCGGCCTGGGTTTGTTCAATAGTTTTATTACCGATAGGGATGGCTCGGATAGGGCTGTTAGGATGAATATCATACCCCGCCTCGGTTACCCAAACAGGCATGCCATAGCAATATTTTTTAGCCAGCTCAACAAAGTCCTTCGCTTTTTGCAAGGTGTTGTTTACCTCGGGTGCCATACCGCGTGTTGGTACCGAGTTGGGTATCATGTCGGCATCGTGCGAGTACCAGTGGTAGTTGATCACATCCCAGCACAAATTTACGGTGCCATCTGCTTTTAAGCCGCGGTTAATGCGGCACCACTGTATCATTCCCATCACGTACTCCGGGTTGGCCGAGGCCAGGCCGCCCATAACCACCTTCATATTCGGGTCGGCATTTTTTACACCTACACCGGGGCCCATGGTATTTTTATGTCCATCGTAAAAGGCTGATAAGTTTGCCGCATACTCGTAGGCGGTTTGGTAAGCCTTGCGGCCTTTCCACCATTTATCGCGCTCGTTATCGCACTCAATGTACTTTACATAGTTAAGGCCTACGCGTACCGTGTTAATCGGGTCGTCCGTCCACCGCGGCGAGCTGTTTACCGATAAAAGTTTTTTGTTGACTGACCGATTGCTGCCATAGCGCGCGGCGTATTGAAAAGCTACTTTGGCTTGTTCCAGGTAT
This sequence comes from Mucilaginibacter sp. FW306-07-L, assembly GCF_058782065.1. Lineage (NCBI taxonomy): Bacteria > Pseudomonadati > Bacteroidota > Sphingobacteriia > Sphingobacteriales > Sphingobacteriaceae > Mucilaginibacter > Mucilaginibacter sp. FW306-07-L. Next base: position 462,377 of record NZ_JBYSXI010000002.1, on the reverse strand, counting down.
GATTTCGGATCGGCATAATCAGCGCCGTATTTCACCGGGATGTTCTCCGTATCGCGTTCGTTTTCGGGATAGGTTTGCAGCATCCAGTTAGGCAGCGTTTTTAAATCGGCCAGCACCATAATATTGTTCTCATAACAGGCTTTGTACATGGCATCGTAATTCCAGCCACCGCTGTGGGTGGGGGCATAGGTAAAGCCGCCTTGTTGAGATTCCAGCTTTTCCCAATCCATATAGTGCCTGATCTGCGAGAAGGTACGTATGGCCGCCAGGCGTTTAGCCTCTACTACAAAAGGGTCATAAGGGCTTTCAAAATCCCACTCAAAAGCGTTTACACCCATAAAGTTTTTCAACGGGTATGTTGCCGTAACCGGGGTTTCGCCCCCGGCAGAAGGTGTTCCGGGTTGCGGATTGGTATCGGTGTAATTACCATAAAACTCTATCTCGGTAGGGAACTGGTACCAACAGTTCAATACAATGTACCTAACGTTGGTGGCTATGCTGTCTAACAAAAACTGGTCGGCACGTTCAGGGTAGGGACCAACCCACCTGTTCCAGTACCCGCCGCGGTAGGTAGCAATATTTGTACGTTTGCCTGCACTGTCAATAACCGCTACGGTAAGCGGGTAATCGCCAAGGGCACCCGTGTGGTTGAAGAATTTTATTTTGGCCAGGTCTATCCGCTGCCCGTCCGGAACGGGGTAATAAGCATCATAATTGCTGAACAGCTTACCCCAGCCTGTGGTAACTTCTGTATCGGTAACGTCATCAAATAAACCACCCAAGCCATCGCTCACATTATTTAGCTGATACCAGCGGCTAACTTCAAGCGGAATTTTTACATAGCTATCAGTCGGCTCGGCAGGCGGAGTAGTTACTGGTGGCGTAGTAACCGGCCCTTCGGCTACTAACTCCATAGCCGGCGAAGTTGCGCGTGTGGTATCTTCTTCGCCATAAACAAATACCTTTTGCGGGATGTTATTGCTGTATTTATGAACAATTATGGCATCCGCCTCAATGGGCGCGGGCAGGTCAATAGTTTGAAAGATGCCGTATGCCGGGCCGGTAAAATAGCCAAGCAAGGTGCGTGTGGTGCCGTTAAGGGCGTAAATTTCTGCGGGTTTGTCTTCAAAAACGCCTGTGTAATCATACAGTTTAAGCTGTGATATACGGCTGTGGTACTTAAACCTCAGCATTACATCGGCATATACAAAATTGTTCTCCCAGGCTTCGGGCACCAATACTTCCAGATCATCATTTAACCAGGCTGAATAGTTTTGCCCGGTATTTTTATCGGTTGAGATGGAAACGGTTTGAATGCGGTTAAGGGGAGCTTGAGAGAATGCCGGTATGCAAACAGTAATTAATACCAGCAGGATAATGGATTTTATAACATTCAACATCGATCTTTCGCACAAATTCATATATAACCAATACTTTATACAAACCGGCGGATTGCGTATCGCCGGTATAGTTAATTAATCAGGTAAGTGGTTTATACGCAGAAGTAACAGGTAAGTTACAAGCGGGATTTGTTTGTTGATTATAAAAGATATTTAGGGTTTGATAGAGATTGGAAAGCTGCTGTAGCGGTGCGATTTAAGCTAATTTATTAATTATCATCAATATGTAAACTATTAGATGTTTAAACAAATAAATTTTTAAACATTAAACCTATTATTACATTTGCACATCAAATAACGGAAAATATTATTTAAATAAATACGACAATGAAAAAAACAATTATCCTGTTAGCCGCTGTTTTAATGCAAACAGCAGTTTTCGCGCAATCATCATGGAAGCTTGACAAAGCTCACGCCAACCTTAAATTCAGCACAACGCACATGATGCTATCCGACGTTGACGGACGTTTTAAAGATTTTGACGCGACCATTACTTCATCAAAAGCTGATTTTAGTGATGCTAAACTTGATTTTACCGCACAGGTAGCTTCAGTTGATACGGATAACGAAAAACGTGACGGCCACCTTAAAAGTGCCGACTTTTTTGACGCTGCAAAATACCCTACCATCAGCTTTACCAGCACTAAATTAACACCAGCCGGTGCCGGCAAATATAAAGTTACCGGTAACTTAACCATGCATGGTGTAACTAAACCGGTAACGCTTGACCTGTGGTTCCGTGGTGCAAAAGTTAGCCCGATGACTAAAAAGGATGTTGCCGGTTTTCAGGTTAGCGGTACCATTAAACGTACCGACTTTGGCGTAGGTACCGTACCTGCGGCTGTAGTAAGCGAAGAAGTTGAATTTAAAGCCAACGGCGAATTCGGCAAAGCTTAATCAGTATTGGTTAATTCGTAATTCGATATATAAATATGAAGGGGCGCATTTATAAAATGCGTCCCTTTTGTTTTAAATAGGTTCATTGTTTTTAGGTTTATATTATTGTATAATTGTTTATTAAATAATTACAAACCTTATCATTATGGATTTCAAAGATGCCATATTACAATTTGCTGCGCGAGTAGACAAATTGTGCCCCCAGATTCAAACTGAAGAAGCCACAAAGAACGCTTTAATAATGCCGTTTATCCAGTTATTAGGATATGACGTTTTTAACCCTTTTGAGGTAAGCCCTGAATTTGTTGCCGACATTGGAATTAAAAAAGGAGAAAAAGTAGATTATGCTATTCTAAGTGAAGGTAATCCGATTTTACTTGTTGAATGTAAGCACTACACTCAAGATCTCAATCCTCATAATTCTCAATTATTTAGATACTTTCATACAACTGCGGCAAAGTTTGCTTTGTTAACAAATGGTGTTGATTATCGCTTCTATACGGATTTGGTTACTCCCAATAAAATGGATGATAAACCATTTTTTGAGTTCAAAATAACCGATATCAAGGAAAATGAAATCATGGAACTTAAAAAGTTTCATAAATCTTATTTTAATATTGATAATATTACTAATACAGCAAGTGAGTTAAAGTATCTAAATCAAATTAAACATCTTCTCCATCAAGAGTTTGGCGATCCAAGTGATGATTTTGTGAAATACTTTGCACGTAAAGTTTATCCTAATACCATCACTCAAAAAGTATTAGAACAATTTAAAGCTATAACTAAAAAGGCCTGCTCTGTTTATTCCAGCGACTTGATAAATGAAAGGTTAAAAACCGCACTACAGGTGGAAAAGGTAGAAGAGGTGACAGAACCTGTTGCTGAAGTAGGGACAATTCAGGACGGAGATAATAAAATAGAGACTACAGAAGAAGAGATTTTTGCTTCTATGATTATAAAATCTATTGTAAGTGAGTTTGTTGACCCCAAACGGGTTATTTTACGAGATGCATTAAGTTATTGTGCGATTTTATTAGACGATAACAACAGAAAGCCGATTTGCAGGCTATTCTTTACTAAGAAAAAACTCAGTATAGCATTAGTTGACGATGCTAAGAATTTTGTAAGAAAAGAAATTCAGACGTTAGATGATATTTATTCTTTTAAAGATTCTTTGCTAACTACTGTCAAAAGCTACATTTAAAAAAGTAGTTAGTGCTTACTTGTTAAGGGGCACTAACTACTTTACCCGCTTAAAAATCATGGTGCGGCCTATGAATTTTACGTGCCAGTAGCCTTTAACTTTCATCACATCATTGCCATCCAGTTTTACTGTGGCATTCCAGGTTTTGCCTGTCTGGGCTTCGTAAATGGAGCCGTTCTCGTAACTATTGTCGTTGGGTTTGTAGATTAAGCCGGTTACTACATCCATGCCTAAAAGTTTCCGGTCGCGCAGCTTTTCGTCGGGGTTGTGTTTGTCGGTCCATTCGTCCATCGGTTTGCTGTCGTCATCCTTAAACCAAACCATTTTGCCGCGGTATTCGCTGCCCTGCTTATATATTTGCACCACCATTTTTTTATCCGCCGATGTCCATTTTCCTAATATGGCATCGCCGGTAGTTTGCGCGTTTACATTGAACGTTGCAAACCATATTAAGGCAGTGGTGAGGATGGTTTTTATCATGTAAAGTACTTTAGGCGTAGCTTATATAACTAAGCGTCATTGCGAGGTACGAAGCAATCTCTTTAGGATAGTCCCGATGACCTATCGCTCGGGGATTGCTTCGTACCTCGCAATGACGTAGTTTTTATATTATTCAATTCTGAGGCGGTAGCGGGAAATCCGTCTGCGTTTATAGCAAAGCGGACAGATTTCTCCTCGTACCTCGTCGAAATGACATTAAATTTTAAAATTCTGGTCGCCTTATTTTATCAGCGCTTCTATTTTTTCTAGCAGGTCATTCATCTCAAAAGGCTTGGCCAAAAAATCGTCGGCACCGGCCTGCATGGCAGAGTCCTTGATATCCTTACTGGCTGATATCATGATCACCGGGATATGTTTTTTGGTTTCATCGGCCTTTAAATTACGGCAAATATCGCGGCCGTCCTCGCCGCTCATCCATATATCAAGCAGCAGGAGGTCGGGCAGGTTTTCTTTTAACGAAAGCACCGAAGAGCCTTCAACAGTAGAGGTAACGGCATATCCTTCAAACTCAAGCAGCATCTCAACGGCATCCACAATCCCCGGATCATCATCTGCTATCATTATTTTTTTGTGTTTCAGGTCTGTCATCTATAAAAATGTAAAAGTATCTTAAATAAGAATTAATTTTCGGGCTGCACGGGCAGGCTGAAATGAAAAGTTGACCCTTCACCCTCAACACTGTTCACCCACATTTTGCCGCCTTCGCGTTTAATAATTTCTGAGGAGATATATAAGCCGAGCCCCAGCCCCGGAAAGGTGTGCTGTATGTTACCGCTCACCCGGTAAAACTGCTCGAACACCCGGTTTTGTTTATCATTTGCAATTCCGATACCAAAATCCTTAACACTCAGGGTAACGGTATCATTTTCGCGCTGTGTGCTCACAATTATCTTACCTTCAGTAGGCGAGTATTTAATGGCATTGCTGATCAGGTTCACAATAACCTGGCTCAAACGGTCACGGTCTGTATAAATGTTTCCGGTTTGGGCAAAACTTTCTATAAGCTGATGCTTCACGGTAGTATGCTGCAAATCGTCCATTACCTCTTTAACCAGGCTGTTGAGGCTAAACCAGGTTTTGTTGAATTGCAGCCTGCCCGAGTTGATCTTGGTTACATCCAGCAGATCGCCTATCAGGTTAGTGAGACGGTTTATCTGGCTGTCCATACGGCTTACCATGGCGGCCTTGCTGTGTTCGCCCTCTTTGGTAAGCATTGCGCCAAGCACCTGCGCGTAGGCCTTTATGCTGGTAACCGGTGTTTTAAGTTCATGACTGGCTATGCCTAAAAAATCATCTTTTTGGCGCTGTAGCTGTTTATGCTGATCAATATCCGTATTGGTGCCAAACCATTTGATGATTTGCCCATCGTGATAAAAAGGCAGCGCTCTTGACAGGTGCCATTTGTATATCCCATCAGCATCGCGCAGCCTGAATTCAACCTGGAAAGGCTCCCCGTTATTTAGTGTATTACGCCATATATTAACTGTACGCTCTAAATCATCAGGATGTACAGCGCCTTGCCATAACGAGCCTTTGATATCATTAGCATCAACGCCAAAATAATCGAGCATGCGGCGGTTTACATAATCAAGTTCGCCATTTAAACCGGCTGTCCATAACTGTACGGGCATAAAATCGGTAACAAAGGCAAACTGGTTTATCTGCTCGTTAAGCTCGCCATTGGTTTGTTGCAGCTTTTGGTCAGTCAGTGTTTTTTCGGTAATATCAGTACATGAGCCTATGTACCCGGCAAATGAGCCATCGGCGTAATATTGAGGGTTACCCTTGGCTACGCACCATAATATAACACCATCCTGCCTTACCAGCCTGAAGTTTGATATATAAGGCACTCTTTTCAGGCGGGCATCGGCAAAGTCATGTTCGGCAGCGGCGCGGTCTTCCTCAACAATGGCGTTTATCCAGCCATTGCCCAGCACATGTTCATAGGTCTGGCCTGTCCAATCCAGCCAGGTTTGGTTGGCATAGGTAACTTTACCATCCTGATCGGCCATCCATAACGCCGTTGGCGATGCTGAGGTGATATTGTATAGCAAGTGCTGGCTTTCCTGCAAGGCCTGCTTATCGGCAAGTTCCTGCCGCAAATCCCGTGATATGGTTGCACGCCCCGTCGGTTCGCCGGTAATGGGGTCGTACACTAAAATGGTACGGCCTTCAACAGGTATCGGTTCGCCGGTTTTAAAATGTTTATAGGTTACATGGCCTGTCCAGATGCCCTTTTCAGCCAAGCCCCGGCTGTAATCCTCACGTATCCTTTCCATCTCGCCGGGCATCACATAGTCGGCATTGGGGCGCAGCACTTCTTCAAGGCTGTCCAGCCCTATCATTTCGCGGCCGTAGGTGTTTACATAGGTAACTAAACCATCTAGGTTTGATAGGGCCACAAATATGCTGCTGTTATCAACCAGCCCCAGCAGCTTGTTCTTTTCGCTGTTGGCCAGTATTTCGGGGCGCAGATCGCGGCTAACGGCAGCAAAGGCGGTAGGCTTACCCGTCATGGGGTCATCAATACGTAAGGCGTTAATGTGTACCGGTACATGCGCGCCGGTGGTAAAATTACGGTAACGTATATCGCCGCTCCACTTGCCTCTTTTTAATAATATAGGTAGTACTTCGTTTTGCAACCGCTGTAAATCATCAGTTATAAAAATATCTGTACCCTGTAAATTATTAAGTGTTGTTATGCCGAGCAATTCCTGCCCGGTTTTGTTGATGTAGGTGAGCTGATTATTCAGGTCGGCCACATAAATTATGTCGTCGCTGCTTTCAACCAGCGCGTATAGTTCACGTTGCTGGCGGTTATCTTCAACCTCGCGGGTAATATCCATAGCTGTGCCTGCAAAGCGGTAAACAATGCAATCGGCATTAAAGTAGGCTTTACCTTTACAGCGCAACCAGCGCAAGCGTTTATCCGTAGCGCCAATGGTGCGGAATTCGCAAAAATAATTTCCGTTGGTAACCGAATCAATGCTGACGGCCTGCTGTACAGCCTGGTTTACCCTGTCTACATCATCGGGGTGAATGTTGCTCAGTACATTACTGTAAGTAGTAATATCATCCTGCGGAAAGCCATATAATTCTTTACAACGTTCATCCCAGGTAACTACGTTGTTCAGCGTATCAAGGTCCCAGGTGCCTAACTCGCCTGCATACAGGGCAAAGCGGGTACTCTCTTCACTGTCGTAAAGTTTTTTGCGGGTTAAAACCAGTTCGGTAACATTGGTAGCGGTATTTAATATACCCCATACCAAACCATCCGCGTTTTTTAAGGGCTTGTAAGTAAAATTAAAATAAAAGGTTTGCAGGCGGCCGTCAACCACCAGGTCAACACGGTCTTCTGTAGCTTCATAAGCTATGCCGGATGTGTAAACATTATCAAGCAGATCATAAAAAGGTTGGCCTTCGAGTTCGGGTAGTGCCTGCTTCAGTGTTAAGCCAATAACATCGCTGCCTTTGCCCCAAACTTTCAGCATGGCATCGTTAGCAAGCTTCACAAGCATTTCGCGGCCGGTATATAAACCAACCGCCGTAGGCGACTCCTCGATGAGTGTCCTGAAAACGTTATCGTTAAAAATAGGTTCAGGTTCAGGGCTGCCGGTCATTATCTTAGTAAAAACTTGTAAATATGCTGCATGATTAATAAATTGATCGTTTATAAAAATGATTTGGGTTGCTGATTTGTTTTAAAAATTTGCAATTAACGGCGTGTTAAATTATTAAACATAACGAAACATACAAAGCAAGTAAACAGGCATTTAAGTACCAAGGCAACAACTACGGTTAGTTATACGTATAAATTTAACCTTGCATTAAAATTTAACAATAGCAACATGAACAGTGCGCAATTGCCGGCTAATGAATTATCAAGGCTGGAGGCATTATATAAAACCGAACTGCTTGATACACCGCAGGAGCAGGAGTTTGATGATATTGTAAGGCTCGCGTCAGACCTTTGCAGTATGCCCATATCGCTCATCAGTTTGGTTGATGCCAACCGCCAGTGGTTTAAGGCACGTGTAGGGCTTGAAGTTGCCGAAACCAGCCGCGATATATCTTTTTGCAGCCACGCCATATTGCAGGATAATATATTCGAAGTACATGATGCAAAGGAGGACGATCGGTTTTTTGATAACCCCCTGGTTACTGATGATCCGTCTATCCGTTACTATGCAGGTGTGCCCCTGGTAACCAGCACAGGCAGCCGCCTGGGTACGCTGTGCGTTATCGACCGTGTGCCCCGGCATCTGGATGAGCGCCAACGTTTCGCACTAAGGGTTTTGGCTGATAACGTGATAAAGGTTGCCGAGCTGCGCATTAAAAACAAGCATCTTAATTATTTAACGCAAACCCAAAAGCGCATCATATCCATACTGGCGCATGATGTACGTAACCCGCTGGCCTCGCTTAAATCAGTTATCGAGTTTCGTAATAGCGATCTGCTGGATGAGGCGGAAACCAACAGCATGATGGGTTCGATCAGTTTACAGCTCGACAGCACCATTGATATGATCGAGAATGTGGTTAACTGGGGCGAGATGCAGTTAAAGTTTGATAAGTTCAACTATGATAATATTGACCTGCGGGAGCTGATACAATGCATCATCGGTTCGCAGGTGCTTAATAACCGCGATAAGGGTAATACCATGGTAAATGGCATTGAGCAGGAGTTTGTGATGAACACCGATAGGCGAGTGCTTGAATTTATACTGCGTAACCTGATGAGCAATGCCAACAAGTTTACCGAGAAGGGCACCATAACCGTCAGCGCGGCAAAAAATGGTAACCAAACCGAAATTACGATAACTGATACCGGAGTTGGCATGCCCGAGGCCAAAGCTGAACAATTATTTAACGGCAACGAGAATGGTACCACGCAAGGCACGCAAAACGAAAAAGGCAATGGCCTTGGCCTGCTGCTGGTAAAAGAGTTTGTTGACCGCATGAACGGCAGTGTATCCGTGCAAAGTAAACCGGGCGAGGGTAGCAGTTTTAAAGTAATATTATAAGCTAAAGATCGGTAAGGCGTGTACGGGTACGTTTAACGTAGTTACGGATATCAAGCACGATGCCTGCGAAGAAATAGAATATCAACGGAAAGCCTACCGCCAGGAACGAAGAGTAGATGAAGAACAGGCGAATTTTAGCTATGGATACATTGAAGCGGTCGCCCAGGTAAGTACATACCCCGAAAGAGTAACGCTCAAAAAAGGTGATTATCCTTTGCAACATATCAGTTCAGCTTTAGTATTTTATTTCCAACGGCGCAATCAAGGCATTTCTTATAATCGCAGTAATTATTTTTTAATTCCAGGAATGCCTGGCTTTCAAAAGCCGTTTTTATTTTCAACCCTAAGTTAACAAAATCCGCGGTAATGTTGTTTGTTTCGGCAGGTAAACTTTCTAACAACTTTAGTGCTCGGTTAATGTGGTATTGCTGCCGGTGCTGCTTGCCATAAGTAAACAAAAACAAAGCTACCGTATTGAGCAGTAAAACATTGGCTGATGCCTTGCCCAGGTTTTTGGGTGATGGTTTGCTTTCGGCATCAAAGCGGTAATGGTTTTCCCAGTAAGGATTGATGCTGATGTTATCAAACAACTCCTGTAACCCTTTAACTTCCCGTATTTCCAAAACCTTGCTCAGCAAATGGTTTGATTGCATAATTAGGCTCGCAAACTGTGCCAGCCTGATGGTAGGAAAATTTTGCGGCCGCATACGCATAAACTTCCATAAGTGGTTATCAATAGGAGTAAGGTTGTGTTTGTGCTTTAAATATTGATATTCCGTTTTTAATTTCTGCGGATAATCATCAGCCACATCACCATCCAGAAATCCGGCTTGACCGAATATCAATGCCTCAATTTGCAGCGGGTTGTCCTTGTGTTTGGCCAGAGTGATCTGCGGCAGCGAGCGGGCCAGTAATTCAAAAGGCAGGGCATTGGTTTTAAAGCCAAAGTTGGCGGCTAAAAACTGGTAAAAAGTTTCTTCCCAGTCGCCGCGGTTGGCAGCCAGCGTGGTTAGTACGGCTTCCGATCGTTTCTCGAGCCGTTCAACCAATATGCGCGACAGCCAGTTGCTCATGGTAAGCTCATCAACAAGAGTTATGTTCGCCTCGCAGGGGATGAATTGCCTTTCGCCAAAAATAAGGTTGTGGTAACGGCCATACAGATCGGGCGAAATACGGTTATGCAGCTCAAGGGTGGGTAACTTGCGGCCATTTGGGAGGGTAACCGGGGCATCATCACGGTAAACTACGTGCAGTATCACATTGTCATAAGCCTTATCGGTAGTGTGGTTGTGGCGCTGCCAGTCGGCCGAGGAAATATGCAGTTCCACATTGCCTGCCCAGGTAGTTTCGCCAATGCGCAGGCGCGCGTTGTGGAAATCGGGCCCGGCATGTTTGTTATGCATGCCTGCCGAATATACCTCGATCTCATCACCCTCAACAGTTTTTAACGCGCTACGATCAAACAGCCTGAACTTCCATACATAGTGCAAAAAATCCTCAGTGATAAGCATGGTGCAAAATAATGGTTTTGGCTGGGATTGGTATAATTGGATTTAATTTTCGTTAGCTGGTTCGCCCTTCCATCCTTCCGCTTTTACCCCTCCGCTTTTACCTTTTACCTTTCTGCTTTTACCTTTCCACTTTCGCCTTTCCGCTTTTACCTTTCTCCTTAAAAAAACCTACTTTTAAATCATGAACCAAACAGCAACCCCACCTACTACTGCCGAACGCCTGCGATCCATCATTGGCGGCTCTATGGGTAATTTGGTGGAGTGGTACGATTGGTATGCCTATTCATCTTTCTCGCTGTATTTTTCTGATTCCTTTTTTAAGGATACTAACCCTACAGTGCGTTTACTAAATACGGCCGGTATATTCGCTATCGGTTTTTTAATGCGGCCTATCGGCGGTTGGCTGATGGGTATGTTCGCCGATAAAAGAGGGCGTAAAACAGCGCTTACCTTCTCGGTATTGCTGATGAGTTTGGGTTCATTGATTATCGCCGTTATTCCATCTTATGATAGCATTGGCGTTTTCGCGCCGCTGTTGTTGCTGCTGGCCCGTATGTTGCAAGGCCTCAGCGTGGGCGGCGAATATGGCACCAGCGCTACCTACCTCAGCGAAATGGCCGATAAAAAGCACCGCGGTTTTTATTCCAGCTTTCAATACGTTACATTAATTATGGGGCAATTGCTGGCGATGGGGGTACTGGTGTTGTTGCAAAGGGTATTTTTAACCGAGGAGCAGCTACACGCCTGGGGTTGGCGCATCCCGTTTGTAATAGGGGCCATACTGGCTGTGGTTACCATGTACCTGCGCCGCAGTTTAAAGGAGTCGTCATCCTACCAAAACCAAAAAAACAGCGCCAACCCATTAAAAGGTACATTGCGTGCATTGGCGCAGCACCCAAGGGCGGTTTTCACCGTGATTGGTTTAACATTGGGCGGTACAGTAGCCTTTTACACGTTTACCACCTACATGCAAAAGTTTTTGGTTGATACCAGCAAATTCAGCAAAGCCGAGGCCTCGTTAATATCAACCGTGTCGCTGGTTTTCTTTATGCTGCTGCAACCCTTGTTTGGTTTGCTGAGCGATAAAATCGGGCGTAAGCCGTTACTGGTAGCTTTTGGTATATTGGGTACGTTGGTAACCATACCCGTGCTTAAGGCATTGAGCAATACCCACCAGGCCGCGCCTGCCTTTTTGCTGATCATGCTGGCGCTGGTGGTAGTAAGCTGCTATACTTCTATCAATGCGGTAGTAAAGGCCGAACTGTTCCCCGCCAATGTAAGGGCATTGGGTGTGGGTTTTCCTTATGCCATAGCGGTATCTATTTTTGGCGGTACCGCCGAGTATATCGCGCTGTACTTAAAAAGCCAGGGGCACCCCGAGTGGTTCTTTTACTATGTTACCGCATGTATATTTATATCGTTACTGATATACGGCACCATGAGCGATACCCGCAAGTCATCAAAAATAGAGGATGAATACCTTAGCGAGGTATAGCTTTTCAAAAAGCCGATAATCAGCAAAAAAGCTTATTTTTGCGCCTTACCAAACGGGAACTACCCGGTTTTATATGACCGATAAACAGCACCTTTTTCAGCAGGCGGTACAGTTGCTTCAGCAGTTGATCGCTACGCCCTCATTCAGTAAAGAGGAAGACCGTACTGCCGACCTTATAGAACAGTTTTTAAAGCAGCATGGCATTTCTGTTCACCGTAAGCTGAACAACCTTTGGGCGTGGAATAAGCACTTCGACCCGGCCAAGCCAACCATCCTGCTTAACTCGCACCACGATACGGTTAAACCCAATTCAGGCTATACCCGCGATCCGTTTGATGCCAAGATTGAGGACGGCAAATTATACGGGCTGGGTAGTAATGATGCCGGCGGTTGCCTGGTATCGCTCATTGCCGTATTCCTGTATTTTTATGAGCAGGAGGGTTTAAAATATAATTTTTGCCTGGCCACTACTGCTGAGGAAGAAATATCAGGCGTTAATGGTTTGGAGTTGATTATCCCCGACTTAGGTAAACTTGACTTTGGTATAGTAGGGGAGCCAACCCAAATGCACCTGGCCATTGCCGAAAAAGGCCTGATGGTACTGGACTGTACCAGCCATGGCAAAGCAGGCCATGCCGCCCGTGAAGAGGGTGACAATGCCATTTACAAAGCGATAACGGATATTGAGTGGTTCCGCAACTTCAGGTTCCCGAAGGAATCGGAAGTTTTTGGTCCGGTAAAAATGTCGGTTACCATTATCAACGCCGGTTCGCAGCATAACGTGGTGCCCGCAAGCTGCACTTTTACGGTTGATGTGCGCGTTACTGATGCCTACCGTAATGAGGAGGTGCTGGAGATTATCCGTGAGCATGTAAGCTGCGAGGTTAAGCCGCGTTCAATCCGCTTAAAACCATCATCAATTGATAAGGCCCATTCGATAGTACAGGCCGGCATTGCCCTGGGCAGAGATACCTACGGTTCGCCAACCACGTCTGATCAATCATTGCTGGATATTCCATCACTGAAAATTGGCCCCGGCGATTCGGCAAGGTCACATACCGCTGATGAGTTTGTTTATGTGGATGAGATAGAGCAGGGGATAGGGATCTATATTGATATGCTGGAGCAAATTTGCTGATATGAAGTTTAACCTGTCGCCCACCCTGCAAAACGTCAAAGTAATACTGCGCCCCCTGCAATTGAGCGACGAGGCTGCTTTACAACCCATAGCCAACGATAAGGAATGCTGGATGTACAGTCCGGCAGAGCTGTCGCAACCCGGTGCTTTGCATAGATACATAACTGAAGCCATAGCCGAAAGGGAAGCCGGTACCTGCGCCGTATTTGCCATAATTGATGCCGCTACCAACCGGATAGCAGGCAGCACCCGTTTGGCTGAAATATCATGGCAGCATGAACACGCGCATTTGGGGTGGACATGGATAGCCCCCGAGTTTCGCGGAACAGGCCTCAACAAAGCCATGAAATTTGAGATACTGCGTTATGGCTTTGAGGTATTAGGCCTTAACCGCATCCAACTCCGTGCCGATGAACGTAACATCCGCTCGTGCAAAGCTATTGCAAGCCTCGGTGCCAGGTATGAGGGTACCGTACGGCAGCATATTAAATTATATGATGGCTTTTTACGAAGCTCGGCATATTACAGCATATTAAAGAGCGAGTGGCCGGAGAGCCCGTTGCATAAATTGGGGTTTTAGCATTTTCCAATGCCTTAGATAACCAACTCGCAAGTACGCGCAATTATTTTATTAAATTATAGAATAAACCAAGCGTTGGCCTGCCGGAAAATCGGGCCAGGGAGTATGGCCTGTGGGCGGAAGGTTTTTTCCGGCTTGACTTTTGGTTACTTTGTGTCAAAGACAAAGTAACTGGCCTCTGCGGCCAAGAGCAGACTGACGATGATTAAATCACAATTACTTAAATAAAGCACTAACAGTTTATTACTTGTCCTCAATTTCTTTTGAGCGATCAAAAGAAACAAAACTTAGCGTCAGCGATCTCATGAGCACCAAAAAAAAATATATGCGAATAAATCGCCGGCTACGTCCTGACGGTGAAAGGTTGTGCTTTGGCAGGGCTTATGCTGCTCCGGGCATTCCTGATGCCGGTATTATAGGTTATTTACGGTTTGTGCGCATAACTATAAAACGATAAATTATACAAAAAGAGCGTTGGCCTGCCAGACAACCGAGCCAGGGAGTATGGCGTGTGGGCGGAAGGTTTTTTCCGGCTTGACTTTATTCACATTATTATTTGTTTTTTAAGGCGTTCATGAGATCGCTACGCTTAGTATGGTTACTTTGTGTTAAAGACAAAGTAACTGGCCTCTACGGCCAAGAGCAGATTGATGATGATTAAATCACAATCACTTAATCAAAGTACCAACACAGGATCTTTATTACTTGTCCTCAATTTCTTTTGAGCGATCAAAAGAAACAAAAATCGCCGGCTTTTTAATTTTCTATGAAAGCCAGTGCATCCTTCTGCTATCCGAAAATTAAGAGGCCGGAATTGTAGTGTATAATTGGGTTGTACTTCAAAATTTTTAAGGTTTTTTAGTTACCTCTATTTGAACCTATTTCTAAATTACAAGGTGTTATTTTAAGTACTCCCTCTCGGGGAGGATTTAAGAGGAGTTATACAGTTTGCCCCGCCAATAAATACAGCACCGCCATACGCACAGCCACGCCATTCTCTACCTGGTCAAGTATAACGGATTGTTTGCTGTCGGCCACATCGCTGGTTATTTCAACGCCGCGGTTAATGGGGCCGGGGTGCATCACCATGATCTCTTTATCCAGGCTATCCAGTATTTGCTTGTTCAAGCCGTAAAGCATGGTATACTCGCGCAGGGATGGAAAATATTTTATATCCTGACGCTCTAACTGTATACGAAGCATGTTGGCCACATCGCACCAGTTAAGGGCTTTGATCAGGTTGTGCTCTACTTTTACGCCCAATGTGCCAATATATTTAGGTATGAGTGTTGTAGGGCCGCAAACCATTACCTCGGCACCCAGTTGTTTGAGGCAAAGTATGTTGGATAGTGCCACACGTGAGTGCAGTATGTCGCCTACGATCACTACTTTTTTACCGGCAACATCACCATATTTTTCGCGGATAGAGTAAGCATCCAACAGGGCCTGGGTAGGGTGTTCGTGCGCACCATCGCCGGCATTAACTATTTGCGCGTTCACGTGTTTTGATAGGAAGATGCCTGCGCCGGCATACGGGTGGCGCATTACTACCATATCCACCTTCATGGCTAAAATGTTGTTTACCGTATCAATCAGCGTTTCGCCTTTGCTCACGGATGATGACGATGCCGCGAAGTTTACCACATCGGCCGAGAGGCGCTTTTCAGCCAGCTCGAACGACAAGCGGGTACGGGTAGAGTTTTCAAAAAATATGTTAGCAATGGTAACATCCCTAAGCGATGGCACTTTTTTGATCGGCCTGTTCAATACCGCTTTAAAGGTATCGGCAGTTTGTAATATGAGTTCAATGTCTGCCTGGTTCAGATCCTTGATGCCTAAAAGGTGCCTTGTGCTTAATCCTGCCATATTATTTGATTTCGAAATTCGGATGTCCGATCTCGAATTTACTTTAAATACTATACTCTGTTATATACACTTAAATTACGAGCCGTTAAGCTTACTTTACTTCGCTCAGTAATTCTATCTTGTCCTCACCGTCGGTTTCCTTCCAGCTTACCACTACACGCTGCGAGGCGATGGAATCAACCTCAATACCCACATAGTCTGCAGCCACCGGTATATGCCTTGAGTAGCGGCGGTCAACCAACGTTAGCAGTTCCACCTTTTCGGGGCGGCCAAAGGCTTGCATGGCATCCATGGCGGCGCGTATGGTACGGCCGGTCCATAGTACATCATCCATCATTACCACCTTTTTGCCCTCAATTATAAAATCAATACTGGTTTGGTTAGGCACCAGCGGATTTTCGCGCCTGCGAAAATCGTCACGGTAAAAGGTAATGTCCAGGTCGCCCTGTAATATGGTGTGTTGTGGTAATATTTTGCGCAATTCTTCGGCCACACGGCGGGCTAAATAAATGCCGCGGGGCTGTATGCCTATAAGTACGGTGTTTGAAAAATCATTATGATTTTCGATCAGTTGACGACACAAACGCTGTATAGTTATCTGAAATTTCTGACCGTCGAGCAGTGTTAGATTTAGCATCGCTGGGATAGATTTGGGCAAAAATAGGAATTTTGTTGATTAGTTGAACGTCAAATAACGATTAGTTATCAATTTAGAATTTGCAGCATATAATTACATCATAAGTGATTATTAAATCAACCAAACAAAAAAAGCCGCTGTACCTGGGTACAGCGGCTTTGCTATGAAGAATTAAATTTACTTAATGCTTATTTTGAATCTTCCTGAGATTTGCGGGCTTCGCTTTCAGCGCCTTCCATCTGTTGTTTCAATTGTGCAAGTACGCTAAGATCACCTAAGGTAGATTTCTCAACAGAATCTTTCACTTTTTTAACAGCATTGCTGGCAGACTTAGCTTCCTTCTTGCGGTTCTCAAAATCCTGAACACGTGCTTCGGCGCGTGCTTCTTCCCAGATGCGTGAGTGAGAAATAACAATACGTTTGTTCTCTTTGTTAAACTCAATGATCCTGAATTCAGCAGTTTCGTCAGCCTTAACGCTTGTTCCGTCCTCTTTAACCAGGTGTTTGGTTGGCGCAAAGCCTTCAACACCGTAAGGTAAAGCTACGATAGCACCTTTGTCAGTTACTTTTAACACAGTACCTTCATGTATCGAATCGATAGTGAATACGGTTTCAAAAGTATCCCAAGGGTTTTCTTCCAGTTGTTTGTGGCCTAAGCTCAGTTTACGGTTGTCGGTATCAAGCTCCAGAACTACAACGTTCAGTTTCTCGCCAACTTTAGTAAACTCGTTAGGGTGATTCACTTTTTTAGACCATGAAAGATCAGAAATGTGGATCAAGCCGTCAATACCGTCTTCCAGTTCAACAAACACACCAAAGTTGGTCATGTTTTTAACGGTAGCTACGTGCTGAGTGCCGATGGCGTATTTCTCAGCAGCTTGCTGCCATGGATCAGGCGTTAATTGTTTAATGCCTAATGACATTTTGCGCTCTTCGCGGTCAAGTGTAAGTACTTGTGCTTCTACTTCGTCACTAACTTTAAGGAATTCCTGTGGGTTACGCAGGTTTTGTGACCATGACATTTCTGATACGTGGATCAAACCTTCAACACCCGGGGTGATTTCAAGGAATGCGCCATAATCAGCAACGGTAACAATTTTACCTTTTACGATTGAACCAACCTGGATGTTCTCATCCAAATTTTGCCAAGGGTGAGGGGTAAGTTGTTTTAAGCCCAGGGCGATACGTTTTTTCTCGTCATCAAAGTCAAGTACCACAACGTTGATCTTTTGATCAAGCGCAAGTACTTCACGCGGATGCTCGATACGGCCCCAAGATATATCGGTAATGTGCAATAAGCCGTCAACGCCACCCAAATCGATAAATACACCGAAGTCGGTAATGTTTTTAACGGTACCTTCCAATACCTGGCCTTTTTCAAGGCGTGCAACAATCTCTGTTTTTTGGTTTTCCAGATCGTCCTCAATAAGAACTTTGTGGGAAACCACAACGTTTTTAAATTCGTGATTGATTTTAACAACCTTGAATTCCATTGTTTTACCAACGTACACATCGTAATCACGGATAGGTTTGATATCGATCTGTGAACCTGGTAAAAAGGCTTCAACGCCCATTATATCAACAATTAAACCACCTTTAGTACGGCTTTTCACAAAACCGGTGATGATCTCATCGTTATCTAAAGCAGCATTAATGCGCTCCCATGATTGTTGTGTTTTTGCGCGTTTGCGTGAAAGTACTAACTGACCGTTAGCATCTTCCTGCGATTCAACAAAAACTTCAACTTTATCGCCCACTTTAAGGTCAGGCATATCACGGAATTCAGAAGTCGACACTAAACCGTCTGACTTGAACCCTACGTTTAATACAACATCTTTACTGTTGATGTTTACTACAGTACCGGTAATGATCTCGCCTTTAGTGATCGAGCTGAAAGTACCATCGTACAGTTGCTCAAGCTTTTGGCGCTCGTCATCATTGTAGTTACCGAATTTTTTGTCATCCGCGTCCCAGTCAAAATCTGCTGATGGGGTTGCCAGTTGTAGTTTGATGTCGTCAATAGAAAATGAATCAGCTTCTGATTCAATTGTTTCTTTTTGCGCAGAGGCATTTACTGAATCAAGTTCAGCTTGCTTCGCTTTTAGTTCTTTTTCTGCTTCTTGTTTTTTTGCCATTAAATAAATTTTCTCCTTTTTCCCAATTATAAATTGGGACTGCAAAGGTACAGATATATTTTTAGTACAAAAAAATTTATTTGATGTTATATGTTGATTTTAAAGGGGTTTTTATTAACATCAGGTGATTTTTTCGGCGTTAGAGGCCAATCCCTGGGCTACCACATCAAATACTTCCATATAATGGTTAATGATTTTTTGGCGGTACGAGGATAGTACCTCATCTATAGCAGCCTCCTGTTCAGGTGTAAAAGGGGTGGGCCAAACACGTAGGCAAATGCGTTTTAAGGCGTAGGCAATGTGTTGCGTTTCGGCATAGGTATGCAGGTAGCGCTCTTTTATAAACAGCTCAAAAAAGCGCATAAACACATCCGGATTATCCATATCGCTAAAATGCAGAAAATCTTTAATTACGTCTTTATCGCAGGTTTGCAGGTGATCGTAAAAGGCATCGGTATCAACCTCTCCGGTGGTGATCAGCAGGTTGTCCAGTATCAATTCAATAGCTATATGCCCTAAAAAAAACGGCTTAACCGCCGTGCCTTTAATAATGGGGGCCAGCTCAAGCTTTAAGGCATGCGAGTGTTCGGTGAAAAAAGCTGATGAATGAAAATAGCGGTCAACCTCCAGGTGTTTTCTCCAGCCGCCTATTAAGGCATTTACACGCGGATCCGGGTGGGTCAATTTTTCGGGGTGGATAATTACATTTTTATCGGCATTTTTGAGCAGGTCAGGCAGTACGGTGCCTAACACAAAATAGCAGTTGGTGTTATCACGCTCGTAAAAGTAATGCGACAAAAAATTCATAGGTGGCGTTTGAATTATAGTTACGCGATCATCCCAAATTACTAATTTTTAATGAGAACGGCGGCAATGATGTTATTATTTTATCTTTGCAGCTTTTGAAAAATCACTTACAATGAACTTTGTTGAAGAATTACGCTGGCGGGGCATGCTGCATGATATTATGCCCGGAACTGAGGAGCAATTGAATAAAGGTATGGCTTCGGGCTATATTGGTTTTGATCCTACCGCCGATTCGCTGCATGTTGGCCACCTTACCCAGATCATGACGCTGATCCACTTTCAGCGTGCGGGGCATAAGCCGTACGCGCTGGTTGGCGGCGCTACCGGTATGGTTGGCGATCCTTCAGGTAAATCGCAGGAGCGTAACCTGTTATCAGAAGATGTGCTTCAGCATAACCTGGAATGCGTAAAAAAACAACTGGAGCAGTTTCTGGATTTTAACAGCGGTGCCAACAGCGCGCAAATGGTTAATAATTACGATTGGTTCAAGAATTTTACTTTTTTGGATTTTATACGTGATGTAGGTAAGCACATTACCGTAAATTATATGATGGCGAAGGATTCGGTTAAGAAACGCTTGGAGGGCGATACCGGCATGTCATTCACGGAATTTACTTACCAGTTGGTACAGGGTTATGATTTTTACTACCTCTGGAAAAACCACAATTGTGTATTACAAATGGGTGGCAGCGACCAATGGGGTAATATTGTTACCGGTACTGAATTTATACGCCGTAAAGGTGCCGGAGAGGCTTTTGCCTTAACCACCCAGCTCATTAAAAAGGCTGATGGTACCAAATTCGGTAAAACCGAAAGCGGCGCCGTATGGCTTGACCCGGCACGAACATCACCTTACCAGTTTTACCAGTTTTGGCTAAACAGTACCGATGCCGATGCTAAAAGCTACATCCGTATATTTACTTTGTTGGATAGGGAAACCATTGAAGCTTTAGATGCCGAACATGATACAGCACCGCACCTGCGCACACTGCAAAAAGCGCTGGCGAAAGATATTACTATCCGTGTACATGGTGAAGCCGCTTACGAAAAGGCTATCAAATCATCTGAGTTCTTATTCGGTAATATAGGTATTGAGTTTTTAAATGAACTTACTGATGCTGAAGTAAAAGGCGTATTTGAAGGTGTACCTAACTTTACTATATCACTTACCGAACTTAATGAAGGCATTAGCGCTACTGATTTATTGGCCGGTAAAACAACCGTGTTCGCTTCAAAAGGTGAAGCTAAAAAAATGATACAAGGCGGTGGTGTATCTGTTAATAAAAATAAAATAGCTACCCCTGATGATGTATATACTTCTGCCAGCTTGATAGGCGGCAAATACCTGGTAGCACAAAAGGGTAAGAAAAATTATTTTTTAATTGTAGCAGAATAAACAAAATCCGACATTTTGTATTTATATTTGTATAAATGTCGGAGGGTTATGAAAAAGGATGATAAAAACGAGTTGAGCGAGCCGATGGTAGCATACCTGCCATCGCCAGCACCATATTATAACTTACTGGGTAACAGTAATGCATTAAAATTCAATACTGAATTTGATATTGTTACTTTGGCAAGGCAGGGTTTCCCTAAACACGTATTGCTGACACTGGCCAAAAAAATCTCCTTGAGTATCCAGGAGTTGGCCAATATATTACATATCTCGGAGCGTACGCTGCAGCGTTACGAGGATGATGCCATTATCAAAAAGGAATACGCCGAAAAGGCCGTTGAGCTTGCCCGCCTGTATAAACGCGGCGAGGAGGTTTTTGGTTCCGCCGATAAATTTAAACAATGGATAAAAACGCCATCGTACATATTTAAAGGTGAAACGCCGGTTTCATTATTAGATACCTCAGCAGGCTTTGATATGGTGTTCCGTGAGCTTGGCCGTATTGAGCATGGCATATTCGCTTAAACTGTAAATGATAGTTTACCGTATTACAAGCTGCGATTATGGCCGCGATCTTGCCGGTACCGGCGCACGCCTGTATGGCGGCCGCTGGAACAGCGAAGGCAGGCCTATGCTTTATACTGCATCATCACGCTCATTAGCGATGTTAGAGGTGTTGGTGCACTTACCGCCGCTTTTAGTGCCCGACAATTATTGCCTTGTTGAAATAGAACTACCTGGAAATAATATTTTTGAGGTTGACGTTAAAACGTTGCCGGGTAACTGGCATGATGATATTTCGGTATCAACACTGACACGCCAGATGGGGGATGATTTTTTGAAAAGGGGCGAATATTTAATTATGGCTGTACCCTCTATCATCGTTCCGGCAGAGTTTAATTACCTGATCAATCCACGCCATGCCGATATGGAAAAAGCCCGGATTGTACATGTTTCACCATTCAGGTTTGACGACAGGTTGTTATAGCTCTCAGCTCCTGTAATCTGAATTAATCAACGCGTTAGGCTTCAGGTACAAATTATCGTGCTGAAAATCAAATACCAGGTTAAACCGCTTGAGCAGATCGTTTCCTAAATAATTTATTTCAAACCCAACCGGGTTTTTGCCGCTTAGCATTAGCGCAGGTACGTTATTGAGCCTGAACTTTCCTAATTGATATAAGGGTGTAAACACCGTTTTTACGGGATATTTCACGCCGCGCGGATCTGTGGCCTCTAACTGTTTAGCTACTTTTAAATTTTGCGGGAAATTATTGCGGGCTACCCAACTACTGTCCAGGATCATGGCACGGTCGGCGCCGGTATCCATCAAAAAATCACCCGTATAGCGCTTGCCATTGATGAGGAAACTACCGTCAACGCATACAAACGAGCGGATAAATTTGAGTTTCAGCTTATCATATCCCTTTAAATAAGCCGGTAGTTGGGTATGGATCAGTAAGAGGTGCTTGTCGTAATTTACTTCAACAACCTTGCCTTCAAACAGGTTCCAGCCAAAGCGGCCATCCATTTCGTGCGCGGTTTGGTTGTTTATGGCTACCTCGGGATTGTTCCACACTGTATTGCCCATCTGTATTTTACTGATCTTATCAGCCTTACTGAAATCAGGCTTAGTCTGGCCACGCTGACCGGTAAGCAGGTGCGTTTTATTAAGCATGGCATCCCGTATAATGCGGAAATCAAATGAGCCAACATCAAAATGCATGTTTAAGGTATCAATGTTATTTAATATACATTTTACCTTAATGGCGTTAAATGCTGTCAGCTCAAACGGAATAGTATCAGTAGCGGCGGCAACCTTCTGTTTTGTTTGCGGCGGAATGGCGCTGGCTATCTGCGTATAGCACGAATCGGTACCATTAAGTAAAACCACAAAGTTAAAGCGGCTGCCGGGTGTAACCTTTACTCTGATGGAATCGATATCGGTATAAAAAGTAACCCACTTGGTTTCGCGGGTGCGTTCGGCTGTATAAACATCGGGCCTTATCTGGGGCGATAGGTTCCAGGCATCTTTGTCCAGAAAGCCGCCGTCCCTTATACTTGCCTTTTTTGAGGTCGCTTTTATAACAGGCAGCTTTTGTTGCGCTAAGGTCGGATTAAGATAGAGTGCTATAAAAAGCAAATAAATATATTTCATGCTTGCGCCGGGCTTAGCTGCTGCTATTATAAATCTTTAAGTAGTTCCAGCTTCTTTTGGTTATATTCTTCCTGCGAGATCAGGCTGTTATCAAAAAGCATTTTCAGTTTTTTGAGTTTTTCGGTCAGCTCGTCGGGCTTAGCAACAGGTTCTTCCTTAACAGGCTCAGGTACCGGTATAGGCTCGGGAGCAGGGGCAACCGGAGCAGGTGCGGGCGGCTGAATAGCTACATGGCCGGGGTTATCAATATTTACTGAACCCGATTCGGCACGTTTTTCTTCCAGTTCGCGCAGGCGGCGGGCTTCACGCTCGGCCTCTTTACGCTCCTGCGAATATTGGTATAATTTGCGTGCCTGTACTTTAGGCAGGTAATCAACACCCATTTCGGCACCGTTTACGGTTTTTACCGTGAATACCGCGCCAATAATCTCTTCTTTGGTGTGTACGTCAACAATATCCTTCCACACAAAATCAATAAATTTAATGGACAAGCCAAGGTTAGCGGGGGTAAAGAATAGGACACGTTTATTGGTAAGCGCTATACAATCCGGAAACAGGTTTACCAGCGGCTTTTTTTGTACGGCTATGTATAATATTTCTTCGCCGGTTGTAAGCAGATCAACCAGGCGGGTATATACTTTTTCAACGGCAGCGGCATCCTGCTGATCGTTTAGAAATTGTTCTATCATATTTTTTAGCTTTTGGGCTCACGCAAAAATAGCAAAATACTGATAGGTGCAAATAAAGTTTACGCTA
Source organism: Mucilaginibacter sp. FW306-07-L (assembly GCF_058782065.1). Lineage (NCBI taxonomy): Bacteria > Pseudomonadati > Bacteroidota > Sphingobacteriia > Sphingobacteriales > Sphingobacteriaceae > Mucilaginibacter > Mucilaginibacter sp. FW306-07-L. The sequence goes on along the minus strand of NZ_JBYSXI010000002.1, from coordinate 438,869 downwards.
TCAGTAAATTACAGCCGCGAATGTCTGAATTATCAAAGCGTCCCAGTATTTCAAAGGAGCCATCGGCATATATCTTACCCAGGTCCTGCGTGGCAATGAATGAGCAGGAGTTGATATTGGCCAGATCGATAATATTGATGCCGCCCGTTTTGCCGGTACCGATGATACTCAATGGATCATTCGGGTCGCGGGGAATGATGCGCATCCAGGGCGGACAATTGAATATACCCTCGCCTTTCGAGTAAGCCTGCGAGAGCAGTTCCGTCATGCCGTATTCTGAATGTATTGCTTTAACACCAAAACCCCGGCCAAGCGTGTCATGCAGTTCCTCACGGATCATTTCCTTACGGCGGCCCTTCATGCCCCCGGTTTCCATCACCATCAATTCCGGAAAATTCATCGGGTACAGCTCAACAAAATTGAGCAGCGCAAAGGTTACGCCTAATAATAAAGTTGGCTTTTTTAATTCCTGCTGTTTTTTAAGCTGATGAAATAGGTCGGCGTGGTTGTACAGGTAAAAACCGCTGTCGACGTTGTTTGATTGTTTGATCAGGTCATCAGCCATATAAATAAGCGATGAACCTTCGCGCTCCAGGTAGGAGGGCAGCAGGGCCAGCACCGTATAATCCTTTATATCGCCATAAAACAAACTGAATGTCTTGCGAAAGCTCTCCACATACCAGCTTACATCAGTAACATGGTGGCGGCTGGTAACTATGCCGGTAGTGCCCGAACTGGTAAAGGTAACCTCAATATCATCATGCGACGTAACTACCGCCTGTGATTTAAAGAACTCCACCGGCAAAAACGGGATGCTGCTAACATCCTTTACCGAAGCTGCATCAATATTCAATCCGCTTAAAAACTCCTTGTAAACAATATTATGCTCAGCCTGGTAACTGAATACATCAATTGCGGCGTGGTTAAACTCAGCCTCGTTGCTGATAGAAAATATTTGCTCTTTACCGGGTTTGTTCATTACTGCAAAGATAATTAAAAGCCCGGCCATGCAAATTTAACGCCTGCCCGGCCTATCATAATAAAGTAAAATGCACGTTTAGTTAAACAAGCATTATGCTTGTTGGTTGTAATATTGCAGCTAAATACATAGACGATACCAAACATTTAAAGAGCTTATGAAAACGCTAAAATTTTTAAAACTCCCGCTTTTGTTAAGCGTGTTTTTTATACTGACCTCAGCCGCTGACGCAGGTAAGGAAACAGAAAGAATCAATAAATCAACCGAGGTGCTTACGGCATTCACCAAAATGAAGGAAAGCATACCGCACGAATTGTTGCAGGAATACCAGGGCCTTGTAGTAATCCCTAAACTAATAAACGCGGGCTTTGGCATTGGCGGCAAACGCGGCAAAGGCGTGGCCATGGTAAAACTGGCCGACGGTAGCTGGAGCGATCCGGTATTTATTACCATGACCGGCGGTAGCATCGGTTTCCAGATCGGTGTACAATCGGTTGACCTGGTGCTGGTGTTTAAAAGCAAGGGCGTGCTAACCAAGGTTAAAAATGGCGACTTTACCATCGGTGGCGATGTGTCGGCAACTGCTGGTCCGGTTGGCCGCAGTTCGAGCGCCAGTACCGATCATGAACTGGATGCCGAGATCTACTCTTACTCGCGCAGCAAAGGCTTGTTTGCCGGTATCAGCATCAATGGTTCAAACCTAGCAATTGATAAATCATCCATTGCCAACTACTACGGTGCAAAAGCTACCTCGCAGGAAATATTCGCTTCATCAAAAACTACAACAGAGGAGGTGAAAAATCTTAAAGCTACTTTAGCTAAAATGTAATTGATTGTACCGGGTAAAAATTATACGGAAAGCCGATCCTGTACAGGGCCGGCTTTTTTTAGTTTGATACCAGGCCCGAGATAATGTTGATGCTCAAGGCTACTATCGCGGTATTGAACACAAACGATACCAAGCCATGCACCAGCGCCAAACGGCGTATGCGGCGTGAGGATATCTCCACATCAGACACCTGGAACGTCATACCGACTACGAAAGAGAAGTATACAAAATCGAGATAATCGGGCAGGGGCTCATCCGGAAATTGCAGGCCCGCAGGCGAATCGGGCTTATCAGCCTGTAAGTCATAGTAAATATGGGCATAACGCATGGTAAATAGCGTATGTACCAGCCACCACGAAGTAATAACCGCGCCAAGGGCTAAAAATACGTTTGCGGTAACTTCATCATCCGCATGGCCTTTGGTGGATTTGAGTAAGATGTAAATTGCCGATAAACTGATTAAAGCGGCACCCAATACAATGATGAATATAAGGGTACGGCTTGAGTCCTCCAAACTGGCTATCTTACGGATCTCGCGAGGGTGAGCGCCGAATATCACTATCCAATCCAGTATAATAATACTCAGGGCGAAGCCTATCCAGGTGGTAAGAATGGTAGCGGGTACCGATTCGGCACGAAAGATAAAAAATGCCCCCGCGGCCACCAGCATTGAAATATAGATACGGTAATGCGCGTCTATCCGTAAAAATAATCCTTTGGGTTTTTGCAATTTAGGGGGGATGCCGCTCATGTATCAAATATGAATAAACGGCGGCATATATTACACGGCTTGCTGATGAAATTTTAGTCGCCGATAATTTCAACTACCCGGCCCACCTGCCCGTCTTCCAGCCTTACTTTTATGCCGCGGGAATGAAATGCCGCGCTGGTGAGCAGCTTTTCAACAATGCCGCGGGTACGTGCGCCGCTGCGCTGATCTTTTTTCAGGATGATATCGACCTCCAGGCCGGGGTAAATATCTTCGCGGCGCTGGCCGTTGTTGCCGCCGCCTTCGCTGGTGAGCCTGAATGTGGGTATGCCTGCCATAATTATTAATGTGAGGATACAAATTTAAGCCCAACAATTGAACTTATCAGCGTAGCGATAAAAAATAAACGCCAGAAGCTGGCCGGTTCTTTAAAAAACAGGATGCCGATGATTACCGTGCCCACCGCGCCAATGCCTGTCCATACGGCATAGGCTGTGCCCAAAGGCAGGGTTTGGGTAGCTTTGTACAGCAGGATCATGCTCAGGGTCAAAAAAAACAAAAAGCCGCCGATCCACGACCAGTACAGGCTGCCCGAAGCTTCTTTAGCTTTACCCAAACAGGTGGTAAAGCCAACCTCGCAAAGGCCGGCTAAAATGAGTATAAACCAGTTCATGCCGGCAAATATCAGCTTTTTGCCAGATACTGATTGATAAATTCCACAACTGCCTTATCGCCGCCTTCTTCAAAGCCGTCAATTTTTTTAACCACTTTGTTGTGCTGATCAACAATATAGATCTGGGGGATAAAGCCTAAATTGTAGCGGGCGTCGGCACGGGTTTTCTCCGCTGGTTGTATTAAAAGTTGCTGCCAAGGCATTTTTTCCTGCGCCATGGCGGTTTCCCAATCAGTCTTTTCATCATCAATTGAAATGCTGACGATACGCACATCCTTAGCCGGGATTTGGTTATAGACTTTTTTAAGCGATGGTATTTCTTGCCGGCAGGGACCGCACCAGCTTGCCCAAAAAACTACAATGTTCAGCTTTTTGGTGCTATCGAGCACGGGCAGCAGTATATTGTTTTGATCCGTCAGGCGGCTTTGTATAAAGATGTCCTTGCTTGGTGGCTGCGCGTCAATAAAGCGTTTTATATTGCGGCCTTTGTAGGATGACTTCACACCGTCACTGAAATTGTTGTAAAAGCTTTCAAGTGTTTTGTGGTCAAACTCATACTGCAGATTTTGTAAGGCGTGGAGCGCGTAAAAAGCATCAGGTGTTTCTTTTATGAGTTTGTTTATCCTTGCGGCCTGCGCTTTCCTTTGATTTGAATCAATGCTGATTCTTGTAAAAGGAAGATCGTAATTTTTAAAGTAGAATTTATTTTGCGGCCCGCCGGTAAGCATCGCTTTATCACTTGGTTTAGAAATAGTTCCTTCAAGTTCGATGGTTCCTGGTTCAAGCATAAAACTATCATAACCATTTAGGCCGTGAGCGGTCATCTTCGCTCCTTGGTGAGTTATAAATAATGGGTCTTTTTTACCACCCTTATTATAGCTTAGCTTAACCAGGTCCGGTTCAATTATAGTATCGGGATGGATGTTGAATTCAAACTTACCATCAGTAACTTTTGCAGAATCAAACGGCTCGCTACTGATGGGGTAGGTTTTGGCCAGGTACACCATATCGGTGTTCAGCCCTTTAATATCACCTTTGATTATAGCGGTATTATTTTGTTTGCAGGCCGAAAAAGTCAACGCGGCAAACGCGAAGATCAAAAGGCGGGTAGTTGTATGCATAGGATCAGGTATAAGTTCCATGTAAATCTACCTATACCTGATCGTATTTTGATAATTATTCAACCAGTTTATTTACAGCCTGTTCAACCTTATTAAAATCAAAGCTTGATAATAACTCGTTGAATGCCGCGCTGATATGCTCATTGCCGAGGTTGCCAATGCTGCCTTCGTGCGTGTGGTTTACTGTTTTTTCAGGGTTAAAGTTGCCTTGCTCAATAGCCAAACCTACCTGTTTATAAGCATCGCGGAAAGGTACGCCGCTTAGTACTTGCTTATTCACTTCTTCTACGCTGAACAGGTACGTGTATTTGGCATCATCCAGAATATTGGTTTTTACCTCGATGTTTTGCAGCATAAAGGTGGCCATGTGCAGGCAGTTTTTTAGTTCCGTAAAGGCAGGGAAAAGCAGCTCTTTTAACAGTTGCAGTTCGCGGTGATAGCCTGATGGCAGGTTAGTGGTCATTAGGGCTACATCATTGGGCAGGGCTTGCAGGCGGTTACATTTACCGCGCATGATCTCCCACACATCCGGATTTTTTTTATGTGGCATAATGCTGCTGCCGGTGGTCAGGTTTTCCGGGTAGCTTACAAAGGCGAAGTTTTGGCTCAGGTACAGGCATTGGTCCATAGCCATTTTAGCCAGGGTTGCTGCTATGGATGATAGTGCCTGCGCGATAATGCGCTCGGTTTTACCCCTGCCCATCTGTGCGTAAACTACGTTATAGTTAAGGCGATCAAAGCCTAGCAACTGCGTGGTAAGCGTGCGGTTAAGCGGGAATGATGAACCATAACCCGCCGCCGAACCCAGGGGATTTTTATTGGTAATTTTATAAGCAGCCAGTACCAGTTCCAAATCATCTGCCAGGCTTTCGGCATAAGCGCCAAACCACAGCCCGAATGATGAGGGCATAGCCACCTGCAAGTGGGTATAGCCCGGCAGCAATACATCCTTATGTTTTTCACTTAGCGCGATTAATTGCTTAAACAAACTCTCCGTTTCGGCAACCACCTGCTGTAACTCATAGCGAAAAAACAGTTTCAGGTCAACCAGTACCTGGTCGTTACGTGAACGGCCACTGTGAATTTTTTTACCGGCTTCGCCAATGCGGCGGGTAAGCAGCAGTTCTACCTGCGAGTGTACATCCTCAACATGTTCCTCTATCTCAAAATTGCCGTTGGCAATCTCTTTATAAATGTTTTTCAGTTCGGCCTGTACCAGCTCAAGATCGTCGGCACTCATCAGGTTAATGCTTTGCAGCATACGCGTATGCGCCAGCGAGCCAAGCACATCAAAAGCGGCCATTTGGCGGTCAAACTCGCGGTCGCGGCCCACGGTAAAATCTTCTACTAACTGGTTAACGTTGGTTGTTTTTTGCCAAAGTTTGCTCATGCTGCAAATATGGTAATTTATAGGGAATGTATACCCGTCGAAATAAAACCTCACCCCGGCCCTCTCCAGGGGAGAGGAAGCTGAAAATTTTCCCGTCATTTCGAACGAGGTACGAGGAGAAATCTGTCGCCTGACCATGTACGGCGGCAGGTCCCTCACGCCGTTCGGGATGACAGATTATATAAATCAAGAAATAGATGCGTCATTGCGAGGTACGAAGCAATCTCTTTAGGATATTCTAAAAGATAGGTCGCTCGGGGATTGCTTCGTACCTCGCAATGACGTTTTGATTCTATATTGAACAAATCCGCTCCGCCACCGCCTTCCCGCTGCTTAACGCCGCTTCAACCGTGCCCATGGCGGTACCATCGTAAAGATATTCGCCGCAAAAGTAGAGGGTGTCATCAACGGGCTTGTAAAGCACCTCGCGTGCCTGGTCGCTGCCAACCATGTCATAAGCGTAGGAGCCGAGGGTAAAAGGGTCAGCCGTCCAGTTGGCAATGTTCCAGGCAATGAGCCTGCTTTTCAATACGTCCGGTGCTATTTTAAATATATGACTTAGCGAGGCTAAGGCTAAATGTAATATTCCTTCATCACTTATATCCTTTTTATCAAAAGCGGCAGGACCGCCCAGCCAACCGGTTAACATCGGCGAGGGGTGGGGCGATTGCGTCCACCAGGTTGGCACAGCTTCGCTGCTGAGCAGGAAACCCATGTTTTTCAGATCAGCACCGGCCAGCCTGGCTATATCAGCATCCTGCCAAAAAGCGTGATCAAACTCCAGCAAAATTTTAATGATGGCACCAAAGCCTATTTGTTTGATCGCGTTTAACTGTTCAGGAATGCCGGGCTCAAACATGATAGCGCTTTTTAAGTCGGGAGCGGATTTCAGCACGCCTAAGGGCAGGGCTATAACCGCTTTTTCGGCAGTGTACACGGTGCCCTCAGCCGTAGTTACGCTAACCTGGCCTTGTTGCCAGCTTATATTTTTTACGGTGGCATTTAAAACAATGCTGTTGCCCGCGGCCTTGCAAACATCAGCCAGGTATTTAATCAAGTGGCAATAACCCCGGTCTATACGGTATTGGTCTGCTTCCTCATGCTGCCACTCATTAGCCAGGGCTTTGGTGCCGGCCAGCGCCGGGTCGGCCGTATCGTAGCCGGATACAAAGCTGATGGCGCTTTTTCGTAACTCCGCATAACGCTCGCCGGCAAAATATTTATCTAAAAATTGTGTGAGCGGCATGTCCTCTTGCAGTAAACCCAGCTTTTCAAGCAGTTCGTCCCAGGCTTCGTTCATTTGGTTGCTTTGCAAGAAACGGCCGTTATCGTACTGCCACATCTCAAACCCGGCTTGCCGGTATTTTAAACCGGCTTCATCCAGCAACTGCAAGGTAACAGGCAGATTGCCATGCACAAACTCGGCACCCAACTCGGCCTGCTGAAAAAATAACTCGTTATTGATGGTATGGATACGTCCGCCCGTACGGTTGCGCGCCTCAAGTACCATAACCGTTTTGCCGGCGCGGGTTAGTTCACAGGCAGCCATCAGACCCGAAGCGCCCGCGCCAATTACAAGTACGTTTGTTATTTTCATAAAACGGATAGATAAAGCAAATTAACAAAACATGCGCCTTAACTCCAACCGTATGCCGTGATGCTTGTTATCATCCTTATAAACTTAGTAAAAATGCCCGAAGGCCCAACCATCATCATCGCCAAAAATAACCTGCAAAAATTTAAAGGCAAGCGGGTTATGGCAGCTATTGGCTATACCCCGGCGTTTGAGCCGGCGATGCTGGAGGGCAAAGTGCTTACTGATATTAAAACCTGGGGCAAGCACCTGCTGCTGTGTTTTGGCAAGCTCACCGTACGCGTACATTTTATGCTTTTTGGCTCCTATAAAATTGATGAGCGTGGAAAAAATAACGCCGTTTTGCAATTGGAATTTGCTAACGGCATACTCTATTTTTATGTAGCTAAATTACTGCTGATAGAACAGGATCTGGATGAGGTTTACGACTGGCAGGCCGACATCATGAATGATGATTTCAACCCCGAAAAAGCCATCGAAAAAATAAAGACCAAACCCAACCGCATGATCTGCGATGTGCTTATGGATCAGCAAATTTTCTCTGGCGTGGGCAACATCATCAAAAATGAAACCCTGTTTCGTTCAAAAATACATCCTGAAAGTACAGCCGGTTCTATCCCGGCCGCTAAACTCAAGCAGTTGATCAACCAAACGGTTAGCTATACATTCCAGTTTCTCGAACAAAAACAAGCCGGAACCCTGAGTAGCAACTGGCAGGCTTATGAGCAGGAAGAATGCCCGCGCAATCATGTGCCGTTTGTTAAAAAGGAACTGGGTAAAACCAAACGCTGGTGTTATTACTGCAACAAGTGCCAAAAGCTGTATCAGTAAAAGTTATTCTTTTTTGAAGATGGTACCCCTGCCGCCTTGTTCAATGTTCAGCTCACCTTTCGCGGTATCAAACGTAATTACAATACCCGCCGCTTCAAAGGCGAATTTATCAGGGCCGATAGGTTCCAGCGGGAAATCGCTTTGCCCGGTTGCCTGCGCGGTGAGCACGCCATTTTTCTTAGCTACGGTTATTTTTATGGATGCCTGGCTGATGCCGTAAACACCGGTGTATTTCGTTAAATCGGCATCGCTAAGTTTTATATCGCTGAATACCGGTAGCTGGTAAGGTTGCACGAAGTAGATTTTTAAAGCCGCCAAACCTATGGTATTGATGGAATAGCTGCCGCCGTTACTGCAAATGGCAACAGTTAGTTTTTCCTTAGGATAATATACCAGGTCTGAGTTAAACGCGTCGATACTGCCGTTATGGCCAAAGCCCTGCAACTCATTAAAACGATAACTAAACATACCCGACCCAAAATTACCGTCGAGCGTTTTCATCACATTCAGGCTGCTATCGCTCACCAGTTTGCCGTTAAACAATCCTTCAACAAAACGGGTCAGGTCAGCCGGGGTAGATACAATGGCTCCCGCACCGCCCGGTACGCTCATGTCGGTAGCAGTTTCCGGCTGCCATGCGTTAGCGTATTTAAAGGATTGTGCCTCACCATTCTTTGGGTTGATGGCACCGCCCGCATAGGTTTTAGCCAGGCCAAGTTTACCGGTTATACGATCTTTAACCAGTTGCGCATAGGTTTTGCCGGTAACCTTTTGCGCTATGTAGCCCAGCAGTACATAGTTGGTGTTGCTGTAAGCTGATTTGGTATCCGGATCAAAAGCTTTTGGCTGTTTCTCAAACCGGGCAATTTGCTGTTGCTCTGTTTGCGGTTGGGCGAAGTAGGTAAGGTAAGTACTGTCGTTAGTAAAATTGAACAAGCCACTGCGATGTTTTAACATCAGGCCGATGGTAATTTTATCAGCCCCGGGTATTTTAGGGTACCACTTCGCCAAGGCATCATTTAACTTTAATTTACCTTCATCAACCAATTGAAAGATGAGGGTAGCCGTAAACATTTTACTGATGGAGCCGATGCGGTATTTAGTGTCTGTCGTGGCCGGTACGCCAGGCGCTGCTATCCCTGTAGCCTTTTGATAGACTATTTTGCCATTCTGCGAAATTGCCACACTCACCATTCTGCGGTTTTTTGCCGCCAGCAGATCAAGCAGGCTGTCAAGCTTTGCTTTATTAAACGTGTTTTGCGCGAAAGCGTTCGCTGTTAAGATAATCAGGAGGCAAATGGCCGTTGCTGTTTTTTTCATTATGATGGTTTTCGGTAATGAGACTGCACCGCCGGGAAATAAGTTACACCCTATTCAGTAAAAGATTATTGTTGAATTTTGATATAAATTTCTAACAAATTTTAAAAACTACCGCCCAATAAGTTGTTAACTAATTAACTTTATATTTGAAGATTATTAGAGCTATTGCAGGATGCCGCCAAAAGGAAATCAGTTTAAAACCAATACGATAAGGGACGAAAACAAACCCCGAACCCCCGGCGCGAAGCCCGAAAAGGGCAGGGTGTTTAAGGTAAAACCCGAACATTTACCCACGTTCGACCTTAAAAATGGCCGGATTATAAAAGTTGCCGGTTTGTTTTTTTTGATCCTCTCCATATTTTTTTTAACGGCTTTTACCTCATACCTTTTTACCTGGCAGGAGGATCAGAGCTACGTATCAAAGGCTAACGGCGGCTGGGATAACCTGTTTAAAACCACGCAGGAACTCGCCCTTAAAAACATTGACCCGGTGGTTGATAACTGGCTGGGTAAATTTGGCGCGCTGCTGGCCAACCAGTTTATTTTCGAGTGGTTTGGCGTGGCATCGTTCCTGTTTGTGTTTGTGTTTTTTGTGATGGGATACCGTATGCTGTTTAAGGTGCGGTTATTCTCCATCAGCAAAATGCTGGCTTATACCTTGTTTGGAATGGTGTTTTTGTCCATTGCCTTTGGATTTTTCCATTCGTTTATTAATGATACACCACATTACCTGGAAGGGCAGTTTGGTTTTTGGAGCAACCGTTTACTTGAAGCGCAGATAGGCCAAACAGGTGTTTTAGGCATTTTGGTATTTGCCGCGTTAACAGTGCTGATCATCGCCTATAATATCGACTTTAAATTACCCGAACGTAAGGAAAAGGTAAAACCCGAGGCCATATCTGATGTGGTGCCTGAACCGGTTGATTTAATAGAAGAGGAGCCCTCAGCGCCGGTTGAATGGCCGCGTGCCAATAACCATGGTACCCTGCGCGACAAGCTGGCCGCCAACGTGCCGAAAACCGAACCGATAAGGCCGCAGCCGGTAATGCAGGATGTACCTGTTTTTCACGAAACGGTAGTACTTACGCCTGACCCGGTAGTGAACGAGCGCGTGATACATGAGCCGGAAGAAGAAGAGGAAATACCTTTAACCGTAGAAACAGAACGCCCAACTGCCATACTGAATATCGAAAAAAGCGACTCAGACAAGGCTAATGATTTGGTTGAGCAGTTCGGTATGTTTGACCCGACACTTGACCTGGCCAGCTATAAATACCCGCCGCTGGAATTGCTGGAGAATTACGGCACCAACAAAATAGCGGTTAACACGGAAGAATTAGAGGCCAATAAAAACAAGATCGTAGAAACCCTCAATCATTATAACATCGAGATTGATAAGATAAAGGCTACCATCGGTCCGACAGTAACACTGTACGAGATCATCCCGGCACCGGGTGTGCGTATCTCCAAGATCAAGAACCTGGAGGACGATATCGCGCTGAGTTTGGCCGCCCTGGGTATCCGTATCATTGCGCCAATGCCGGGTAAGGGTACCATCGGTATCGAGGTGCCTAACCAGCATCCCGAAATGGTTTCCATGCGGTCAGTACTGGCTACGGAGAAGTTCCAGAATACTACGATGGATCTCCCTATCGCCCTGGGCAAAACCATCTCTAACGAAGTATTTATTGCCGATCTGGCCAAAATGCCCCACTTACTGGTGGCAGGTGCTACCGGTCAGGGTAAATCGGTGGGTATTAACGCCATCCTGGTATCGTTGCTATACAAACGCCATCCGGCGGAGTTGAAGTTTGTACTGGTCGACCCGAAAAAGGTAGAGTTAACCTTGTTCCGCCGTATTGAACGTCACTTTTTGGCAAAACTGCCTGACGAGGCGGATGCTATCATCACCGATACTAAAAAGGTGATCAACACGCTGAACTCGCTATGTATCGAGATGGATCAGCGGTATGATTTGTTGAAGGATGCCCAGGTACGTAACCTGAAGGAATACAACGCTAAATTCATCAACCGTAAAATACCTAACCCGGAGAAGCACCGCTTTTTGCCGTTCATCGTACTGATCGTCGACGAGTTTGCCGACTTGATGATGACCGCCGGTAAAGAGGTGGAGATGCCGATCGCCCGTTTGGCGCAGTTGGCCCGTGCGGTGGGTATTCACCTGGTTATCGCAACGCAAAGGCCATCGGTAAATATTATTACAGGAACCATCAAGGCCAACTTCCCGGCCAGGCTGGCGTTCAGGGTACTGTCAAAAATCGACTCGCGTACCATATTGGATGCCGGCGGTGCCGATCAGTTAATTGGCCGCGGTGATATGCTGTTATCAACCGGCAGCGACCTGATCCGTTTGCAGTGTGCCTTTGTTGATACGCCTGAGGTGGAAAAAATATCATCCTATATCGGCGATCAGCGGGGCTACCCAACAGCGCACATGCTGCCTGAATACGTAGGCGATGGCGAGGAAAGCAACGGCCCTAAGGATTTTAATCCGGACGACCGCGACCCTATGTTTGAAGATGCCGCCCGCCTGATCGTACTGCATCAGCAAGGTTCAACCTCACTAATACAGCGCAAGCTTAAACTGGGCTACAACCGCGCAGGCCGTATTATTGACCAGCTCGAAGCCGCAGGCATAGTTGGTCCGTTTGAAGGCAGTAAGGCACGCGATGTATTATACCCGGATGAATATAGCCTGGAGCGTCATCTGGAAGCGTTATCGGGCAAGGGAGAGTAAGACCTCATCACAACCTAAAAATCGCGTCATTGCGAGGTACGAAGCAATCTCTTTAGGATATTCTAAAAATAGGTCGCTCGGGGATTGCTTCGTACCTCGCAATGACGGTAAATGAAATAGATAAATCAACATAACCCATGCTGCTATTCGCCATTATACTCACATTAACCTTTATCAGCGGATTATTCCTGCCCTGGTGGGTAGCCGTGCTGATCGCACTGGTGGTGGCATACTTTGTAAAAACAAGTGGCAGCGCATTTTGGTCGGGGTTTGCAGGGGTGGGGCTGGCCTGGCTGGCTTTTTCATTGCTTAAAACCTTGCCAAATGATAATGTGTTGGCTACACGCATGGCCACGTTATTCCACCTTCCGCACTGGTTATATTTGCTGCTGGTAACGGTAGTGATAGGCGGCTTACTTGGCGGTTTTGCCGCGCTTACCGGCAGGCTGGTACGCAAGGCGGTTGAGCGACCGCAATCAACTTAATCAAACAATCCTTTTTCCTTGCCGATGAATTTTGGCCGCATCAGGTTCAATCCCAGTTTTTTGTTGAATTGATCGGATACGTAATCGCTCAGCTCGGGCGAATAGCGTTCATCATGCTGGTGCATAAAAAACCAAACGGATTGCAGGCCTTTATCGGCCCATTGCTTAATGCGATCGATCCATTCGTCCACCCGCAGGTAGTCGGTACGGTCGAGGCTGTTACCCACAAAGCGGATAAAAGCATGCGGCGTAGGCAGGTGCATGTGCACACAATCGCGCCGGCCGCTGGCATCGGTAATTACCGCGCCTATGTTGAGTTGCTTAAACAAGTTGAAAACCTTTTCGCTGTTTTCTGGCACGGCAAACCAATCCTTGTGCCGCAGTTCCACAAATACCGGTACATCCGTTGGCAGGTGTTCCAGGTAGGCCTTTAATTCGGGAAAGCTTTTGGGTGTAAAGTTATCGCTCAGTTGCAAAAACAGTGGGCCCAGCTTATCGCCAAAGGCGGTTATGCCTTCGTAAAAGCTGGTGGTAATTTCTTCGGCGTTCTTTAACCGGCGGATATGGCTGATACTTTGCGAAAACTTAGGGCAGAACCTGAAATCAGGGTTGATAGCCGCCTTGTCGCGCCATTTGGCAATGGTTTCGGCACCGTAAACCTGGTAAAAGGTGGCGTTAAGTTCAATACAATCAAAGTGCTTAACATATTCATCCAAAAAATTGGCATCCTTGGTTTTGGGCGGATAAATTTTACCTACCCATTCCTTACGGCCCCATTTGGCGCAGCCTACGTGTACTTGCAAGTCGCCCTGCCGGTTTGATGACGCCAGCGTGTCCGTAGTGATCTGCGGATCAGGCTGCAAGGTGAAATCGGTAGTTAAAAGCTCTTCGGGGGTTACGCGGCCAAATTCCATAGGGTAGGGTTTTAAGGGTGTATAATTTAGCTGCCTAATTCAACAATGCGGTCAAACTCCTCGGGCTTGAGCGACATAACCGACAAGCGGCCCTGGCGCACCAAACTAATGTCCTTCAAACGCTCGTCTGCTTTGATTTGCTCCAGTTTAACCGGTTTCTTCAACGCCTCAACCGGCGATAGGTCGACCACCACCCAGTTAGCATCATCCGTAGTAGGATCCTGGTAAAATTCCTTAACCACTTTGGCAATACCCACAACCTCTTTACCCTCGTTGCTATGGTAAAACATCACCAGGTCGCCCTCTTTCATGCCCTTCAGGTTGTTACGTGCCTGGTAATTGCGCACGCCATCCCAAAAGGTACGGCCATCCTCATTAAATTTTTCCCAGCTATATTTAAATGGTTCGGATTTTACTAACCAGTAGTTCATTTACTGTTGAATTATCTTTTAGTTTATAAATAGCGAAAATAGGTAAAATAGTGTTTGATGAATTTAGGAATTATACATACAAGCTTCATTTTCTATTATGATAAATATTATATAACTTGGAATATATTTATAAGTACATGACAACCAGCCTTATCAACAAATTTGAAATACATTATTATTTTAGTGATGATTCGCATACAATGGACGCGTTTGTTCGAAATAAATGCGAGGCGGAGGCTCTATCAATAGCAAAGGAGATTTTAAGCACATTTAATCTAGAACTGACAGTTGAAACTGAGCCTTATGTTAATGGAGGTTTAAAACAAATCTGGAAATTTATAGGGAAAAATCAAGCGCAGATAACTTTAATAATGTCTGCAATTGCAATAGTTATTTCTTTAAGGTCTAATAACAATGAGAAATTAGATATTCTTCAAGAAGAATATTATAAGTCAAGTATTGAAAAGAATAATAAGGAGATTAAGAAATTAGATAATGAATCAGGAGACAAAGAGCATGATGAAATATTAACAGATACTGTTTATATAATTTTAAGTAATCTGAAAATTATCAAACATCGATCTAATTTTTACACCTATTTAGAAAATTATCCTAAAGTAACTCAGATATCTACTTCTATCCTTGATGAACAGAATCAAATAACTGAAGATTCAAGATTTGTAAAAAGAGATGAGTTTTCAGACTTTATTTTAGAATCAGATGACTTGCCGATTGTCACTGATGATCAAGCCTCAATTGATATTGTATCGCCGGTTCTTAAAAAGGGGAAATATAAATGGAAGGGCTTATACAATGGTCAACCTATTGAATTTTACATGAGGGATGATAAATTCAAAGAAAGTATATCGAAGCAAGAGGTTGCTTTCAAAAATGGTATTCAAATAGAATGCGTACTTGAAATTAATAAGAGAATAAATGAATTGGGGTACGAACAGGTGTTTAATTATAATGTTGTAATAGTTACTGCTGTTAAAGAAGGGGACGCTAAGGTTGAGACTGAACAAGGAAAAAGCTATAAAAAGATTCAAGAGCTTATGAAAACTCAATTAAGCATGGATCTCTAATACCCTTCAATGCAATATCTTAAACATCAACTCTCGCATCAATTCCCCGGGCGGCAGGTTTGATTCTACGCCTTTGCTTTTCAGGTCGTACTCGCGCAGCAGGCCGATGATCTGCATGGTTTTGGCGAAGTTGTAGTTGCGGGCGGCTTGTTCGTAATCCTTAATAAAGTAAGGGTTCACACCCATTTCCTTAGCCAGGTTTTGTGGGGTTTTGTCCTTTACGTAATGGTACACCAGCACTTTGCTAAAATAGTTGTTGAGGTTGCCAAACAGCAGCACAATAGGGTTGGCCTTGGGGTTGGCTTCAAAGTAGTTAATGATCTGGTTGGTTTTCAGCACATCCTTTTTAGCCAAAGCGGCCTGTAACTCAAAAACATTATACTCCTTGCTGATGCCAATGTTATCCTGAATGTGTTTCAGTGTAATTTCCTCGCCCTGCGGTACGTTCAGCATCAGCTTTTCCAGTTCGTTGGCAATTTTAGATAGATCATTACCCAGGTATTCGGCCAGCATGGTGGTAGCCTGCTGGCTGGCGCGGTAGCCTTTTTCCTGCACAAAGCCCTCTATCCAGCCGGGTATCTTATTATCATACAAACCGGCGGATTCAAACACCAGCCCGTTCTTATCAATAGCTTTGTAGGTTTTTTTGCGCTTATCAATTTTGCCGTATTTATAGCAAAACACCAGTATGGTGCTTGGCAGCGGGTTTTCAAGGTAGGCTAATATGGGGTTAATATGCTTTTTATCGTCGTCGTCCTTACCCCATTTCATTTCCTGCGCCTCTTTTACCAGTACCACCTGGTGGTCGGCCATCATGGGGTAACGCTTGGCGGCGTTAAGCACGGTCATGATGTCGGTATCCTTGCCGTACAGCACGGTTTGGTTAAAGCCCCGCTCGGCTGCAGGCAGCACGTTATGCTCAATATAATTGCTGATCAGGTCGATATAATACGGTTCATCGCCATGCAGCAGGTACACAGGTTTAAACTTACGGTTTTTCAGGTCCTTTAAAATATCAGTAGCAGTCATATCGTAAGGTCAAAATTAAGCATTACAAACCGCAAAGCCGAGGCATGCTGCATGGCATTTTAAATTACTTATAAACGTTTTGTACCTTGCGACGCTAATTAAGCTGAGCGTTTAATATGAGTTTGCTGCAACCGCTGGCCTTGCCGCCATACCCTTTTAAAATTACCGAAGCTAACGGACAGCTTACCCTGTTTGATGAGTTGCGCAAGCGAACTATTATTATTACGCCGGAGGAATGGGTGCGCCAGCATTTTGTACAATACCTCATCAACCAAAAGCAATACCCCAAAGCCTTAATGCGTTTGGAGGGTGGGCTAAAGCTGAATGGCATGAGCCGCCGTACCGATATTGTGGTATTTAACCGTGAGGGCGAGCGCATCTTAATGGTGGAGTGTAAAGCGCCATCGGTAAATATTGATCAGAAAGTGTTTGACCAGATTGCCCGTTACAACATGACGCACAAAGTAAGTTTGTTAGCCGTTACCAACGGCCTTATCCATTATTATTGCCGTATTGACCACGTGCAGCGCAGCTACCAGTTCATCCCCGACCTGCCGGGTTTTAACGAGCTTTAGCTGGCGATGGCTACCAGGTTTTGTATCTTCTCAAACAAGTCATCAGGCTTAAAAGGTTTTGATACATAATTGTTCATGCCCGAGGCGTAAACCTGCTCCTGTATATCAAACAACGCCGAGGCGGTAAGCGCGATAATAGGGGTTTTCGCTTTTTTAGGATCAATAAACCTGCGGATCTCGCGGGCGGCCTCAAAGCCATCCATTACGGGCATTTGCAGGTCCATCAGTACAATATCAAAATTACCGTATTGCAGTTTTTGCACCGCCATGGCACCATTCTCGGCAAAGGTGGGCACTATCTTCCATTTAGAGAGCAGCTTTTTCATCAGCATAACATTTACGGCATTATCTTCCGCGATGAGCACCTGCAGGTGGCTCAAATCATTACTGTCTGAAACCAGTTTCGGAACTTCGGCAACTTCAACCGCTTTGGTTGATACCTCAAACGCCATACTGAACGAAAACTCTGAGCCTACACCCGGTTTGCTGTTAACGTTAAGCTGCAGGCCCTGCAACTCCAGCAGCCTTTTTACAATGGCCAGGCCCAGGCCCGTACCGCCGTACTGGCGGGTAATGGTAATATTTTCCTGCGCGAAGGGTTCAAATATAGCCGCGAGGTTGCCGGGTTCAATACCGATGCCGGTATCCTTTACCGAAAAAAGCACCGTGCTGGTATTGTGCCGGTCTTCAACACAGGTGGCGCGTACCCAAACATTGCCCTGCTGCGTAAACTTAATGGCATTGCTCACCAGGTTAAAAACGATCTGGGTAATGCGGGTAGGGTCGCCAAAGAATACTTTGTTTTTTAAGCGGCTGTCAATATCAAGCTTAAAAAGCAAGCCTTTTTCTTCGGCTTTGATGATAAAGCTGCCGCAGATGTTGTTGAGCAGGTCAACCAGGTTCATGCGGATATGCTCAAAGGATACCTTGCCCGACTCTATCTTATCAAAGTCCAGCACATCATTTACAATAGACAGCAGGTTGGCGGCCGAAAACTTCAGGATGTCAAGGTTCTCCTTCTGATCCGTGCGTGGACTGTTCATGAGCAATAGGTTGGTCATGCCGATCACCGCATTAAGCGGCGTGCGTATCTCATGCGACATGGTCGACAGGAATTCCGATTTAGCGTGCGATGATTTTTCGGCCTTTTGCATGGCCAGTTCCAGTTTGCTGTTTAACTGCGCCTGCTCGTCGCCCACGTTTTTGAGCTGGCGCATATTGGTAATAAAGGCATTATAAAAATGACTGATCACAAAGATGGTGAGCATAAAATTGGCAAACACGCAGATGATCATGGTAGAAGGATCGATCTTTTCAGGCCTGAAATTGATGATGTAGCTGGTTTTATACTGTAATACTAAAAAGGCCAGTATGGGCAGCAGGTTAACCAGCGAATAAAATATGCCCCAGCGGTGCCCAAGCATGTAAAAGGAGAATACCACGATCAGGATGATGATCTGCACGGTGATCATGTTCACATCCTGCAAAATCACAAAAACATTACCCAGCGTTATCAGCGTGCCAATAACAAGCATGCCATGTGAAATAACGTACCAGTCGGGTTTATATGTAAGATACTTGAACATAACCACCACACTGGCAAGCAGCGCGGCCGAGGTAAAGAAAATAGCGGGCTGGCTTGTTAAATTAATACTGGCCAGCAGCAGGAGCATGGCTACGCCTACAAAAGTAAGCCCGTAATACAGCAGTTTAACGCGTGCCTGATCAAGTAGCGATTGATCGCTGTTGAGTATGCGTTTTAATGAAAAATTGAAAATGCCTGCGGGGTTGCTCATTGATAATACACCATTCAAATAACCGCGGGCCAGTGCAAGCCTTTACTTTTACCGGCCCGTGGTTATGGGTATTATCTGCAATTAGTTAGCCAAAGATGCCAGGCCTTCTTCAACAACGGCGAGTTTTGCTTCGGCATCAGCCTTTTTGCGCTGTTCGTTTTCTACAATCTCCGGCTTGGCGTTTTGTACAAAGCGTTCGTTGCCAAGTTTGGCATTAACTGATTTCAGGAACCCGATCAGGTATTCTTTCTCTTTTTCCAATCTTTCCTTTTCAGCTTCGGTATCAACATTCAGCTCCAGCGGTACAAAAAACTCGTCGGTATAGGCCATAAAGGCAACCGCGCCGCTAACTTTGGCATCAGTATAAGTCAGCTCGCTTACATTAGCAAGTTTTTGGATGATGCCGGCGTAGCTGTTATAGCTGATTCCGGAGTTTATTTTTCCTGTAAGTTGTAAGGTTTCTTTAGGCGATAGCTGATTTTTGCTTCTGATGTTCCTTACCTGCCCGATCACGGTTTTCACCACTTCAATGTCGCTGATTAACTGTGTATTTACTTCCCCATAAGTTGAAATTTGCGCTACAATACAACAATCGTTTTCCCCACGTTCGCCAAATAATCCATCGTGCCATAGCTCTTCTGTAATAAACGGCATAAAGGGATGAAGTATCTTCAGGATATTTTCAAAGTAGCCGATGGTTACGTTATAGGTTTGCCTGTCAATAGGTTGCTGGTAGGCCGGTTTGATCATTTCCAGGTACCAGGCGCAGAAATCGTCCCATACCAGTTTATAGGTGGCCATCAACGCTTCAGATAGACGGTATTGCGTAAAGGTGTCCTCAATTTCTGCCAGGGCCTGGTTAAAACGGCTTTGGTACCATTCAATAGCGATGTTGTTGGGGCATGGCAGGCTATCATCAACTTCCCAGCCTTTAACCAATAAAAAGGCATTCCATATTTTGTTGCCGAAGCTGCTGCCCCATTTGCAGTGCTCTTCGTCAAACATCAAATCGTTACCGGCAGGTGATGAACGCAGCATACCAATACGCACCCCATCGGCACCATAGGTGGCGATCAGATCCAGTGGGTCGGGCGAGTTGCCTAATGATTTCGACATTTTGCGGCCCAGCTTATCGCGCACTATACCGGTAAGGTACACATTGCGGAAAGGTATTTCCTGGCGCCACTCCAACCCGGCCATGATCATACGCGCTACCCAGAAGAATAATATCTCGGGCGCGGTAACCAGGTCATTGGTTGGGTAGTAGTATTTAATCTCCTCGTTATCCGGCTCGGCAATACCGTTGAATACCGATATCGGCCATAACCACGACGAGAACCAGGTATCAACCACATCATCTTCCTGGCGCAGTTCCGTAAAGGTCAAGCCTGCTTTTTCAAACTCAATTTTGGCTTCGGCCTCGGTTTTGGCAACAACCCATTCGTTTTTTCCGTTGTACCAGGCCGGTATGCGCTGCCCCCACCAAAGCTGGCGACTAATGTTCCAGTCCTTCACGTTCTCCATCCAGTGGCGGTAGGTGTTGATGAATTTTTCGGGGATCAGCTTAACCTCGCCATTCAATACCACATCAAGCGCTGGCTTAGCCATCTCGCTCATTTTACAGAACCACTGCATAGATAGCTTTGGCTCAATAACGGCATCCGTACGCTCCGAGAAACCTATCTGCGATTTATAATCCTCCGTTTTAGCTAATGATCCGGCTTCTTCCAACAGCACAGCTATCTTTTTACGGGCGGCAAAGCGGTCTTCGCCAACTAATATCTGCGCGCTTTCGTTCAGCGTACCGTCTTCGTTCAATATGTCAATTACCTGCAGGTTGTGCTTTTGGCCCAACTGGTAATCATTCAAATCGTGCGCCGGGGTAACCTTTAAGCAGCCGGTACCAAATTCCATATCTACATACTCATCCAGTATAACCGGTATTTCACGGTTAACAAGCGGTATCAATACCTTTTTGCCATGCAGATGCGTGTAGCGCGCATCATTCGGGTTAATGCAGATCGCGCTATCCGCCATAATGGTTTCCGGGCGGGTGGTGGCGATGGTGAGGAAGTCCTTAGAGTCCGAAAGTCCGTAAGTCGGTAAGTCCGTAAGTAGCTCGTCCTGTACAGCAAGTACTTCCTGCTTTTCATCATCACCAATTACAACCTTAGGCTTTTCTTCTTCATTTCCTGTCTTTCCGTCTTGCTCACTTTCCGACCCAACTACTTTGTAGTTGATATAATAAAGTTTCTGATTTACCTCTTTGCGGATAACTTCCTCGTCGCTAACGGCGGTTTTACCTTGCGGGTCCCAGTTAACCATGCGTACGCCGCGGTAAATCCAGCCTTTTTTGTACAGGTTGATAAAGGTATCGATAACGGCTTCGCTCATGTGCGGATCCATGGTGAAAGCGGTGCGGTCCCAATCGCATGATGCGCCCAGTTTTTTAAGCTGTTCGAGTATGATGCCGCCGTATTTTTCTTTCCACTCCCAGGCGTATTTCAAAAACTCTTCCCGGGTAATATCCTTTTTATTGATGCCTTTTTCTTTAAGCATGGCCACCACCTTAGCTTCAGTGGCAATACTGGCGTGATCGGTGCCGGGTACCCAGCAGGCGTTTTTGCCTTTCATGCGGGCGCGGCGTATCAGCACATCCTGAATGGTATTGTTAAGCATGTGGCCCATGTGCAGCACACCGGTAACGTTAGGCGGCGGGATCACGATGGTGTAAGGCTCGCGCTCGTCCGGTACAGATTTAAAAAACTGCTGCTGCAACCAGTAGCTATACCATTTATCTTCAAATTCCTGTGGCTGATATTTACTCATAGGCTGCAAAAATAATAATCCTGCGGTTATTGTCAGTGGTCATTTGTCAATAGTCATTAGTCAGTTGTCATTGGTGATTAGTCATTTGTCAATAATCAATGGTATTGGATGATGTTCTTAGCATTCATTGCTCGTTGGTATAGTATCAATTTGATTGGTCCAATGACTAATGACCAATGCCAAATGAGCACCGCACAATAATTTTACAATTGCGCAGTTATTAGATAGTACATAAGTTTTTATCAGCATGAAAACACTGTCGTTCAATAGGTTTGTGCACGAGTTGTTAAAAAAGTCAGGGCTTGAGGTTCTGGTCAACTGGTTCAACCGTTAATAGCAATTGAGATATTAACAAGCATTTACTTAACTTTAATTTCATAACAACTGACCGACGATGAAATTAAAGTACCTGAGTGTAGCACTCCCTGTAGTGTTATGCACCCATACGGCCACATTTGCTCAAAATGGCGGCAATGATCAACCACAAAAATTTATTGATACTCAAAATATGGACACCGCCGTTAAACCCGGTGACGACTTTTTTGAATATGCCAATGGTGGCTGGGTAAAAAACAATGCAATCCCTGCCAAGCAAACCCGCTGGGGCAGTTTTATTATGCTGAGGCAGGAAAGCACCGATAAGCTGATCAGTATATTAGATGAGGTAAGCAAAGCGCCCGATAATCCCAAAGGCAGCGTAAAGCAACGCACCGGCGATTTATATGCCAGTGCTATGGATAGCATCGACATTGAAAAAAGGGGTTATACCCCCATTAAAACCGACCTGAAACGTATTGATAAAATTGCCTCGATACAAGGCGTGGTGAACGAGCTGGTTTATCAGCGTGTAAACGGTGTAGGCAGTCCGCTGTTCGGCTTTGGCGTAGGGCAGGATTCAAAGAATCCAACAAAATACATTGTTAGCCTTAGCCAGGGCGGCACCACCTTGCCTGATCGTGATTATTACCTGAAAAGTGATGCCCGCAGTCAAAAAATTCAGGATGCTTACAAAAAATACGTCATTCAGTTATTTACCCTGACCGGTACGCCTGCTGATGTTGCCGAAAATAACGCGGCCATCATCTGGCAAGCCGAAAAAACATTGGCCAACGCCCAGCTAACCCGCGTGGCCATGCGCGACCCGAACGCTACTTACCATAAATTTACGGTAGCGGCCTTCAGCAAAACCACACCAAATCTTAACTGGGCGGAGTTATTGCCCAAGCTTAAAACTCCGGGCCAGGATTCAATGCTGGTATCAAACCCGGCATTCATGAAAACGGTTGACTCCTTACTAACCGCTACGCCGATTGCCGATATGAAGGTGTACCTGAAATGGAACATTTTAAAAGGCGCGGCAGGCTCATTAAGCGCACCGTTTGTAAAGGCCAGCTTTGATTTTAACAGCGTACTTACCGGCCAAAAAGTACAGGCTCCGCGCAGAGAGCGCATGTCGGCCCTGGTTGATGGCAGTTTGGGGGAGTTGTTAGGTCAGCTTTATGTGGCCAAATACTTTCCGGCCGCGGCAAAGGAGTATATGGAAAAGCTGGTGAACAACCTTAAAGTCGCTTACGCAGAACACATCAAAAACCTGGAGTGGATGAGCGACGAAACCAAGGCGCGTGCCCTTAAAAAGCTAAACGCCTTTACGGTTAAAATTGGTTACCCGGATAAATGGCAAACGTATGATGGCCTGAACATCAGCCGTAATGATTACGCCGGAAACCTGCGCAATATTTCGGTATGGCGATATAATTATATGGTTACCAGGCTGGGCAAACCGGTTGACAAAACCCGTTGGGGCATGACACCGCCGACCGTTAACGCTTACTATAACTCGGTAAATAACGAGATCGTTTTCCCGGCGGGGATACTGCGCTTTCCGTTTTTTGATTTTAAGGCTGATGATGCCATTAACTATGGTGGTATAGGCGCGGTTATCGGGCACGAGATCACCCACGGGTTTGACGATCAGGGCCGTAAGTATGATGCCGACGGTACCCTGCGCGACTGGTGGACAGCAGCAGATGCCGAAAAATTCAAACAACGCAGCGACAAGGTGGTGGAGCAGTACAACGCGCTTACCGTATTAGATACCATGCATGTAAACGGCCGTTTAACGCTCGGCGAGAACTTGGCCGATTTAGGCGGACTAAGCATTGCTTACGATGCCTGGAAGAAAACCAAGCAGGGCCAGGGCGGCGAAAAGATTGATGGCTTTACGCCCGATCAGCGTTTCTTCCTGTCGTGGGCGCAGGTATGGCGCAGCAAGCAGTTAGCTGAAACCGCCGCGCAACGCATCCTTACCGATCCGCACTCGCCGGAGGAGCACCGTACCAACGCCCCTTTAACCAATATTGATGCCTGGTACAAAGCGTTCAACGTTCAACCCGGCGATAAGATGTATAAAAAGCCTGAAGACAGGGCGAAGATCTGGTAACCCACCCAACCTTCCCAAAGGGAGGGCTTAAAAAGAAAAGAAAGTCCTCCCCATTGGGGAGGATTTAGGAGGGGAGTAGCCCGGCAGCACAAATGTTGCCAGGCTTTTTTTATGATTAGCTATTGATTTGTAAAACTTGACCATACCCTTCAAGGTATATGTTTTATTATTCGGCAAAACCTATCTTTGCGCCGACTATGTTCATCAATCAATTTTATGACAAGGGCCTGGCCCACGCCTCTTATGGCATTATTCGCGCCGGCAAAATGGTGGTTATTGATCCCACCCGCAACCCGCAGCAATATTATGATCTGGCCACATTGCATGAGGCCGA
Organism: Mucilaginibacter sp. FW306-07-L; assembly: GCF_058782065.1. NCBI lineage: Bacteria > Pseudomonadati > Bacteroidota > Sphingobacteriia > Sphingobacteriales > Sphingobacteriaceae > Mucilaginibacter > Mucilaginibacter sp. FW306-07-L. Next base: position 414,747 of record NZ_JBYSXI010000002.1, on the reverse strand, counting down.
AATAGTAGGGGTGATTGAAACCCACCTCCATGCCGATTTTGTGAGCTCGCACCTGGAGATACACCAAGCCACCGGTGCCACGGTTTACATCAGCAAACTGGCCGGTGCCGAGTACCCGCACGAAACTTTTGATGATGGGGATGTAATTGATCTGGCGGATATAAAACTCGAAGCCATCAACACACCCGGCCACTCGCCCGATTCCATTTGTGTATTGGTAGAGGATGAAAACGGCAGAGATACCGCCATATTTACCGGCGACACCCTGTTTGTAGGCGATGTTGGTCGCCCTGATCTGCGCGAGAGTGCAGGCAATATCACCGCTAAAAAGGAAGAACTGGCGCGCCAGATGTATCATACCACCCGCCATAAACTGATGACGTTGCGTAAGGATGTGATCGTTTACCCGGCGCATGGCCCCGGCTCGTTATGCGGTAAAAACATGAGTGCCGATTTGCAGAGTACCATCGGTCGCGAAGTGCGTGAGAACTATGCCCTGAAACTCATGGATGAGGCGGATTTTGTGAAGCTTTTAATAGCCGATCAGCCTTTTGTGCCCAAATACTTCGGGTATGATGTGGAAACCAACAAAACGGGTGCCCCTGCATATCAACAGTCTGTTGATGCTGTTAAAATAGTGGAAAGTATAAGCGCTGAAAAGGATGCGCTGATTATAGATAGCCGCCCTGCGGAGCAATTTAAAAACGGGCATTTACCCGGTGCCATTAACTTGCAGGACGGCGAAAAGTTTGAAACCTGGCTGGGCTCCATTGTAGCGCCGGATGAGCAGTTTTATTTGATTGCCGCAAGCGAACATTGTATTAATGAAGCTGTTGCCAAGGCTGCCAAAATAGGCTACGAAAAAAATATCATCGCCGCATCAACCGCGTTAAAAGGCGACTTGTTAAAGGACAGTGTTTTTAATGATGACCTGGTAGCCAACCAAAACAACTACACCATTGTTGATGTGCGCAATACCGGCGAAACAGCCAAAGGCAAGGTGTTCAACAACGCTATCAACATCCCGCTGCCCGAACTGCGCGAACGCGTGAATGAGATACCAACCGGCAAACCCATAGCGGTACATTGCGCGGCAGGCTACCGCTCCGCCGCGGCAAGCAGCATTATTGAGGCCGCTGTAACTAATGTGCCGGTGTTTGATTATGGGGAGAGGATAAAAGAGGTAATGGTTGCTGATTCATAATTTTATACTTTAACTTATGGAATACGATTGCGATCATCAACCTTTAGATACAGAACTAATACGGCACAATATTGAAAAATATGGCTGTCATGTTACTATGGTGCAGGCTGATAATTATTTGCCTGGGTTTGCTTATTCCATAGGTTTATATAAGAATTATGGGCACCCGGAAATTATCTGCTTTGGGCTAAAACTTGAATTAATGCATGAGCTGACCAATGAGGCTTGTAGTCTAATACAGAAAGGAAACCGGTTAGAAGCAGGGAGATTCTACGATGAATTTCTGGATAATTACCGGGTAACTTTTATTGATGTTGCTAAAGAACACTATAACGATTATTTAGGCATCGCGCTAAATTATTATGGTAAAGGAGTCGATTTTCAAGTATTACAGCTTATTTGGCCTGATAAGCAGAATAATTTCCCCTGGGACAATGATTTTAACAAAGATTGGGCATTTGTTCAACCATTGTTAGACCGAAACACGGATTTTAAATTTTACGAAAATCGAAATACAGCAACTTTTACTACTCAACATGTTTTAGATGGAGAGCCAATACTGTATGTGTATCATGATACAGATGGAGATTGGCAGTTTCATTCATGCGATGATCCAAGCATAGATGATAGTAAAATAGTAAGTCTTGAAGAAATTGTAAAATCAGATCCTTCTATTAATAGTGTTTATCATCTGCAATATGGTTGGAGTGCGTGGCGCAGTTCGAAAGCAGAAGAATGGCAATATGCACCCCGTGAAGATGCTGACGAATAATTGTCAACCATGAATCAAGAACTTCAAATAGTTACCACTGCCGATGGTTCCAAAACTATCTATAACCCGGCTGTGGGCGAAAATTACCACTCCAAACATGGCGCTTTGCAGGAGAGTCAGCATGTTTTTTTGAACTCCGGACTGCGGTATTTTCTGGCAGGCGAAGATGTAAAAGAGGTATCCGTGCTTGAAGTAGGATTTGGTACGGGATTGAATTTTTTACTGACTGCAGATTTTTGCTCAGCCCGGCAGATCAAGCTAAATTATACCGGCATTGAGGCTTACCCGCTTACACAAGAGTTGCTGGAGCAAACTGGCTATTATGCTTATTGTTCGCCTGCGTTATGGCGGCAGTTTACCGGCGCTTACGCCAATGCCTTAACCGCCGAAGTTAAGCTGAATGAATATTGCAATCTCGAAATAGCCCATACCAAGCTGCTTGAATTTACATCCCCAAAAGAATTTGATGTGATCTACTTTGATGCCTTCGCCGCCATCCATCAACCCGAAATGTGGGATGATACGGCCATTGCCCATACCCTGCAATTCCTGAAACCCGGCGGAGTATTTGTTACCTACGCCATTACCGGTAATTTGAAACGCAGCATCAAAGCACTCGGTTTAAAGGTTGAAAAAGGTCCCGGAGCACCGGGTAAGCGGGAGATGCTAAGGGCGTTAAAGATGAAATTCTAAATGCTAAATCCTAATTATTAAAATCTAAATCCTAAACTCTAAACACTAAATTCGAAATTGAACTTTAGAAATCCGAAATCAAAACCACTCCGAACTCCGAAATAACGCCTACCTTTGCCCAAAACATCGTATTATGCCTTTAATTCCGCCTGTTACCGGCGCTACGCCAACTGTTGCTTTTGAACGTTTGTTGAAGATCATGGATGATCTGCGGGAAAATTGTCCGTGGGATAAGAAGCAAACCATCGAGAGCATCAGGCACCTCACCATTGAGGAAACTTATGAGCTTTCGGATGCCATTTTAAGCGGCGATTTGCAGGAGGTAAAAAAGGAACTGGGCGACATTATGCTGCACCTGGTTTTCTATTCGCGCATCGCGTCCGAAACCAACGATTTTAATATTACCGATGTGCTGAACAGCATCAGCGATAAGCTTATTAACCGTCACCCGCATATTTATGGCGATGTGGAGGCTGAGGACGAAGCCGCGGTTAAGCGTAACTGGGAGCAGATCAAGCTAAAGGAAGGTAATAAATCGGTTTTGGGCGGTGTACCCGCATCGCTGCCAGCATTGGTAAAGGCATCACGTATACAGGAAAAAGCCCGCGGTGTCGGGTTCGACTGGGAGGACAAAAGCCAGGTTTGGGAAAAAGTAGAGGAGGAGTTACGCGAATTTAAGCAGGAATTTAACCCGGAAGATCACCGCGACTTTGATCACGAAAAAGCCGAGGGAGAATTTGGCGATGTGCTGTTTTCACTCATTAATTACGCCCGCTTTATCAATATCAATCCCGAGGATGCCCTCGAAAAAACCAATCGTAAATTTATTAAGCGCTTTCAGTACCTCGAAACTAAAGCTAACGAGCAGGGCAAAAAACTACAGGACATGACCCTGGCCGAAATGGATGTGTTTTGGAATGAGGCGAAAAAGTTGTAAAAATTATTTAACCCCGTTGTATCGTTTTACTTTAAGCTGCCGTAATGGTAAAAAAGCTTAAGGAAAATGAAAAGAAAACTGACTAATGTGATGGCCGTAGGCGCCTTGCTTATTGGTGTGTTAAGCACCGGATGTTTAAAAAACAACGACAACAATGTTACCCCGCTTGCTGATTTAACCGGAACTTTTAAAGGTTCTTTCTACAAACTGAAAAAGAAAAGTACAGGTACCGGTTTTGATACCGCGAAAAAAATTCCGATCACGTTACGTTTAAAAGCCGATAGTGGTTATACATTGCGTACAGACAGTACCAAAGTGCACAAAAACAGCAACGGTAATTTCGCGTACGATTATTCGGCCATCAGGTTTACTGACAAAACGTATAGTGATACCTCAAAAAGCAACCACCTGGTTGGTATTTATGCCTATTACTATAATGGTACCATATTTCAGGTAGCACGCGGCTCAACGCCTGATACTACCCGCTGGATTTATGATTTGAGGAAAACGGCTAATTAATTGTGTCATTAGTTACCTTTACCATCCCCCAAAGGGAGTATAACACAACTAATCAGTCTGAGTATTTAATGCATGTAACCAAGGGCATTACTGAGAGCGAGCTCATCAGTCAATGTAAAAAAGGCAGCTTACGTTACCAGGAAGTGCTTTACAAGCAGTTCTATGGCTATGCTATGGGTGTTAGCCTGCGTTACAGCATTAACCGCGATGATGCTTTGGAGGTGGTAAATGATGCTTTTATAAAAGTTTTTAACGCTATACATACTTATAACGAGGATAAGCCATTTAAGGCCTGGCTGCGAACGGTGGTAGTTAATACCGCTATCGATCAGCGGCGCAAGGGTTTAAAGTTTATGGCCAATACGGATATTGATGAAGTACCCGCTATTGGCCAGGGCGCTACGGTGATCGGTAAAATGAACGCGCAGGATATTTTAAAGCTGCTAAATCTTTTACCCGAGATACAAAGCACCATTTTTAATTTGTATGAGATAGACGGTTATAACCATGACGAGATCGGCAAGATGTTAGATATACCGGTTAGCTCTTCACGGGTTTACCTGAGCAGGGCGAAGGAGAAGCTGAGAAAAATTTTAAGTACGGAGGAGCAAAGCTTATGAAAGAAGAGCTTGAAAACGACTTAAAAAACCGCATCAGCGAGGTTTTTGATAATTACGAAGACCCGGGAGCTGATGCCGGCTGGTTGCTGCTCAGAGAGCGGTTACCGGCGCAGGCACGTAGCCGTGGGGTAGTAAAGTTATGGTGGCTTTCTGCTGCCGCCATAATACTCCTGTGCCTTGGCCTTGGCTTATGGATCAGGTTTGATAAAGCTGAAAAGAATGATCAGATAACCGCTGCCAAACCGGTAAAGAAAACACAGCCTGAAACACCGGAGAAGCAGGATAACGCGCCTGCCGCGGTAGATACTAATAACGATAAAAATACAGTTACTAACGAGGAACAAATTGCCGATAACTATGCTGACAATAGTTTAAATACTAAGGCACCGGCAACCACGGATAGGTACCAGTCAACAGAACAAGCTGTAACTGCGGCACAACGCGGAGCTGCTGAAAACAACGGTGTGGCCACAAGCCGCATCGCATCAACTGTTAATAGGGGGAAAAAAGACAGTGTGATCAGTACTCCGCGTTCGCAGGCGGCTAACGAGCAATACATGGCTACCAATATACCTGCCGAAAAACCAAATACAGCAGTAGCTGAAGCTCAGGCTGATGTAAAGCAATCTGCCGTAACGCCCAAAAAATCCATCGATGCCATGTTTGATGCTGATTATGCCAAAAACACGGGTAAAAAGCAGGAGAGTGGAAACAACAAGGCCGTACATTTTGGTGTGTATGCCGCTACCTATGTTAACTACGCCAAAGGCAGTGATAACCGGGTAAATGTAGGGGCGGGTGTATCGTCGGATTTCAGGCTATCTAAAAACCTGAAACTCTCAACCGGTATCTCCATAGCCCAAAACTCCTTCAATTACAATGTTAATAATACCACGCAGATTTCTGCCGTAGCTTATGATGCTTCAACGGTAGCCAACGCAATAAAGGCTACGGATGAAAAGGGATTTAATACCTCGATAGCCGCGCCTGAACTGCAAAATTACAACGCTAACCTGGTAGGTCTTGATGTGCCTGTGAATTTGAAATATGAGTTTAACCCGGATAAGAGTGATACTTATATATCGGCCGGTTTAAGTTCAGGTGCCTTTCTTAATCAAAATTATAATTACAGGTATAACTATTCTTCACTATCCGGCAGGGATAGCCGTGTGGTTGACGAAAAGATTGAGCAGGGTGTAGGTAACTTTTACTTTGCCAAAACGCTTAACGTGGCTTTTGGTATCGGCTATCCGCTGGGTAAAAGTAACCGGTTGGTGATCGAACCATTTGTTAAATACCCGTTAGATGGCTTGGGTGCCCAGCAGATTAAATTCGGTGCAGGCGGTATCAACCTAAAGCTGAACTTTCAAACCAGGAAGAGATAGATCAAATAACTTATAAACAACAAAGCAGAAGTAACTATGCGCATACGCATAGTCACTTCTGCTTTGTTTCTTTTTTACAGATAGGGTTCGGGTCAAAAACTTCCTAAAACTATCTGTAATATATTCAATTGCAAATACTCACTTGTGGGTAAATGAACGGTTACGGTACCAAAAACTGCATCAATCCCGGTTTTACAGATAGGGTAAGGTTAGCAGGGTGCTGGTAATCTATCAGTTCATCATCGGCATGCAGATCAACACCCATCCATTTCAGGGCGATGCTTTTGCCGCTGTAGGTTTGGTACGGAAAAGGCGGGCAGTCATTACCATCTATCAGGTGCTGTAGATAATCGGCAAACTGGCGGCGTTGCTTTTCGGGCAGTAAAACCAGTTCAAGCGTACCATCACCCGGTTCAGCATCCGGTGCCAGGTGCAGGTTAGGGCCTATCGAGCAAATATTTAGGGCTTCGACCAGCAGGTAACAGCCGCTTATGGTTTGGTTATCAATATTGATAATACATTCGCGGCCTTCGTATTTCAGCACAATATCTTTCAGCACTTCCAGCGCTTTCCTGATTTCTTTTTCGGGCGTGTCCAGTTTCTTTTTGTCAACCAGTTTCATATCCTTCATCAACTGGGGGAATATGCCGTAACCAAACCCTTCCAAAAACAGCACCTGCTGCTCAAGCCCGCTCACATAGGTAACATCAAAAGGTACCGTATTTTTGTTATGCCATGATTGTACGATGTCCTCAACAGCACCGTCGATCTTTAATGTTTTGGCTATGTTGTTGGCGGTACCAAAAGGCAGTAAGCCAATCAGGTAAGGGCAGTGCATATCTGTTTTCAGGATGGCTTTAGCAGCTCTTCGTACAGTGCCGTCGCCCCCCACGATAACCACCATATCCGTATCTGATGATACCTCTTCCCAGCCTTCTTCTTTAATGGATGAGTAATCGGTATCAAAACCTTGGCTGGCTATAAGCTCAATTAATTTCTCTTTAGAGTGGTCTTTATCACCCGCCCTTGGGTTGTGCAGTAACTTGGCTTTTGGCATTGGTAAGTATGTTTAAAGTACAATCAAATCAAACATACTTTTTGTTTTATGGTTGAAATAATAAACCAACTGTTAAATGTTATGAGGATATTGATCACCAACGATGATGGAATATATAGCCCCGGCATTGCCGCCTTGGCACAAATAGCGCGTAAGTTTGGCGAGGTTAGGGTAGTTGCGCCGGATGTGGAGCAATCATCAATGGGGCACGCGGTTACGCATTCGCGCCCGTTGAGTTATAAAAAATCGCCTATTGAGTTTCCTGGTATTGAGGCCTACCGCGTAAACGGTACCCCTGCTGATTGCGTGGCATTGGGCACGCACCTGTGGAGTAAAACGGATGTGGTACTGTCAGGCATTAATATGGGCCCTAACCTGGGTAATTCCATGTGGCATTCAGGTACGCTGGCTGCTGCCAAGCAAGCTGTGTTATTTGGTATAAAAGGCATAGCACTGAGCACGCCGGTAGGTAATACCGAGCCCGATTTTAAGGCGCTTGAGCCTTTTGTAGAAAAGGTGCTGACCTCGTTATTGCAGGATAACAAGCTGGCTTTGTATAATGTGAATTTCCCCGAGCACCCTACAGATATTACCTGGACAAGGCAGTCGGTACGACTATATGACGGAACGGTAATACCCGGCACCGACCCGATGGGGCGTAAGCACTACTGGTTTACCGTAACCCCGCTTGAGCCTGCCGACGAGGGCACCGACCGTTGGGCAGTTGAAAACAACCTGGTATCAATCACCCCGCTAAGGCTCGACCTGACCAACGAGGCCGAACTCAAGCAAATGATACAAACGCAGCCGGTAGGCTTATAAAACAACAAAGGGGAGCACTGTGCTCCCCTTTGTTGTTTTATAGTGGGTTGTTTTACAATGCCTGTTCCAAACGCCCGGCTTTATAAGCGGCCATCAGCTTGTTCATATCATCGCGCAGCAACACATAATTATCATCATTATCAGCATAATCAAGCAGCAGCTTTAATGCGCCTATGGATATTTTGCGGTCGTCCTCAATATCGGGGTTTTGGAGTTGATATTTGGTAAGCGCGGCCATGTACAGGTCGGTTAAGTCTTTATCATCCTCAAAATTGGCTATAATATCCTCGTCTAAAATAAACTCAAAGTTTGGCGTTTCTTCCATCCACTTATTCAAAAAGCTCATGGCGCGCAGGCGGGCAGGGTCGTCCTTTATGGCCGGAACTTTGAACAGGTATTCGGCAACAGGCAGGGCTATGGAGTCGGCATCGATCGCGCCTTCTTCGGTTTCCAGATCATACCTGTCAAACCTTGGCAGCGTTTGCGAAAATGATGGTAGTACTACTGCGCTGGTTAACAGTAGCATAAGCAGTAATTTTTTCATCCTGATAAATTTATATCTGTTAAACAAACGGGCGGATATTAGGTTTAAATATAATAAATTTTAAGATCCTTAAAAAGGCCGCTTCAATACACTATGTTAATGAGTTGGATATTATTTACCTAAAGCCTATATTTGATAGTTAACAAGTAATGAATTTTTCACAAAAAAACCGTGCTAAATGCATTTAAATATTGAAACGTTGTACAGGCTTTAGATTTAAAAAAGCGTTTTTTTAATTTCAAAGTGTTCGTTTTACAATAAGTTAATTATACATTTACCGGAATTTCTAATCAATAAAAAACAATTATGATCATTATTGCCGATGGCGGCTCAACTAAAACTAACTGGTGCCTGGTAAATGAGGAAGGCAAAAAAGTATACTTTAATACTGAAGGTTATAACCCTTACTTTGTAAGCAAGGAATACGTTATTAAATCGTTACAGGAAAACCTGCCTACCGACCTGGAGATCGACAAGATCAGCGAGGTTAACTACTACGGCGCGGGTTGCTCAACGGATGAAAAGCGTAACCAGATAAAAGAGTCGATGCAGGTGGTGTTCACAGCCGCTAAAGTAAATATTGGTCATGATCTGCTGGCTGCGGCACGTGCGCTGCTCGGCAATACCGAAGGCTTTGCCGCTATTTTAGGTACCGGTATGAATACCTGTACTTATGATGGCAAAAACATTCTGCAAAATATTGATTCAGGCGCTTACATTTTAGGTGATGAAGGCAGCGGCTGCCACATTGGTAAAAAATTACTGGTTGATTACCTGCGTGGGTACATGCCTGAGGCTGTGCGCAAACTGTTTTGGGAAACCTTTAAACTTACACCTGATGATGTAAACGAGCAGGTTTATACCAAACCATTAGCTAACCGTTTTTGCGCGAGCTTTAGTAAGTTTGTGTATGATAACAACGTACATCTGGAATACTCACGTAACCTGGTGCGTTCATCATTTGTTGATTTCTTTAAAAACGTAGTTACCAAATATCCCGATTATCAAAAATACACTTTCAACTGTATCGGTTCGGTAGGTTATAACTTCCGCAACGTGTTGGAAGAAGTAGTTACCGAGAATGACATGACGGTAGGTAAGATCATCCGCTCACCTATAGATGACCTGGTGAAATACCACCTTGAGCTTGCGCCAAGCCAGTTATAATCAGGCTAAAGCATATAAAACAAACAGCCCCTGTTTCAATTGAAGCAGGGGCTGTTTGTTTATGTTAAAAATATACTTTCTATTCAGATACGGCGGCGGCAGGCAGAGCCTCCATGTTCAAATCGTTCTGGAATATCTTGTTGTATTTACGGCGATCGAACTTATATAATTTGGCGGCACGATATGATACCCCTTTTTGTTTCTCGCTCAGTTCCTTTAAAAAGCCGTAGCTCAGCATTTTTTTGCGGAAGTTACGCTTATCCAGCTTTTTGTTCAGGATGATCTCGTACAGTGATTGCAGTTGTGTAAGCGTAAATTTTTCGGGCAGCAGGTCAAATGCTATTGGCTGATAATTTAACCGTTTCCTGATCTTGCTGAAAGCGCTCCTGAAGATCTCGCTATGGTCAAACGCCAGTTTAGGCATCTCGTTAACCGGTATCCAGAATGCTTTACGCGCGTATTGGGTGATAGGGGTAAGCTCCTTTTGCCCGCTGATGCGGATCAGCGCGAAGTAAGCCACCGTTATAACACGCCCCTGCGGGTGGCGGTTAACCTCGCCAAAGGTATGTAACTGTTTTATAGGCATATTGCGCAGGCCCGTAAGCTCATACAATATACGTTTCGCGCCATCATCAATGCTCTCGTTCTGCTCAACAAAGTTACCGGGCAGGGCATACCAGTCTTTAAAAGGTTCCTCGTTACGCTCTATCAGTAATATCTTCAACTCGCCGGCCTCAAAGCCAAAAATCACACAGTCAATAGAAAATACGGAGTCGAATTTAGGTAGTACAGTTTCCAAAATATCAGTTTATAACAATAGGATAAAGATATGCGTTAATAATAAACAAAAAAATAAAAATAAATTTAATGGTGTAAATTGCACACAGTATCTTCGTAGCGTAATTTCGATACCAAATAAACGCAAATGCAAAAACTTTCAAAGATAGCTGTTTTAACTTCCGGAGGTGATGCCCCCGGAATGAACCCCTGTATAAGGGCGGTTGTTAGAACAGCCTTATATAATGGTTTACAGGTGGTTGGCGTTAGGCAGGGTTACCAGGGCCTTATCGACAATAACATGTACGACATGAACAACCGCTCGGTAAGTAACATACTTAACCTGGGTGGTACCATCTTAAAAACCGCGCGTTGCCTGGCTTTTCGTAACGAGGAAGGGATGGAACTGGCTTACAAAAATTTAAAGTCCAGGGGTATTGATGGCTTAGTGGTTATAGGCGGTGACGGTACCTTTACCGGCGCGCTGCGTTTTTCGCAAAAATATCCGGATATCTCGGTGATCGGTGTTCCGGGTACTATTGATAATGACCTTTACGGTTCAACTTATACCCTGGGTTTTGATACCGCTACCAATACCGTTATTGAAGCTATTGATAAGATACGTGATACCGCCGACGCGCATGACCGTTTATTCTTTATCGAGGTAATGGGCCGCGATTCGGGTGCTATAGCGCTGCGCGCGGGTATCTCATGCGGTGCGGAAGCTATTTTGCTGCCTGAAAAGGAAACCGCTATTGAGGAGCTTATTGTTAGCCTGAAGGCAGGGCATTACAACAAAAAATCATCAAGTATTGTAATTGTTGCCGAGGGCGATAAGCATGGCGGCGTTTATGATATTGCCAAGGCCGTTGAAAAGGAAGTTAAAAATTACGATATAAAAGTAACCATATTAGGCCACCTGCAGCGTGGCGGCAGCCCAAGCAGTTTCGACCGTATTTTGGGCAGCCGTTTAGGTTTCGCGGCGGTAAACGCCATGGTAGCCGGGCAAACACAAAAAATGGTAGGCTTACAGGCCAATCACATTGTACTAACCTCGCTTGAGGAAGCGCTAAACCAGCACGAGTTTAAACTGGAGGAGGATTTGATGCAGATGATGGAAATTCTCTCGATCTAATTAATGGTAGCAGTTATTTATAGCGGATCTCATTATGCACACTGGCGCCTTGCCGATAAGGGGCGTACTGTGGCATCATTTAAAACCACCGGTATAAATCCTTACCTTAATGATGAGAAGCACATCATCCACGTATTTAATAAAAACATAAACCTGATACACCATGCCGAGGAGATCAGGAAGATATACTTTTTCGGGCCGGGCCTTTCATCGCCCGAAATGAAGGAAATTATTCGTAATGCTTTCAATGCTTTTTTTAAATTTGCCAAAATAACAGTAGGGCATGACATTGATGCAGTTGCCCTGGCCGCCTGCAAAGGCGAGCAAGGCATAGTTTGCATTTGCGGCAGTGGCACCAACGCCGCCTGGTATGACGGGCGCAAGATAAAAACCAACAATTTTGGCCTTGGTTATATACTTGCCGACGAAGGATCAGGCAATTGGCTGGGCAGGCAACTGCTAAAAGCATTTATAAGCAAGGCATTGCCGGATGGTTTATGTGCGAAGTTTACAAAAAAGTATAACTATGACCGTAATGCCATTTTAGACAAAGTGTACCGCCAAAAGCAAACGGCACTGTTTTTGAGCTCTTTTAATGACTTCTTTATTGATAACAAGGACGATCAATATATCAGCAGCCTGTTAACTGCAGGTTTTGAAAAAATGGTGAACACGTACTTAGTACCCTTACATCAGCAATACCCGGAAGCACCGGTACATTTTTCAGGATCAGTAGCTATGCACTTTCAGGACGTATTGCAACCTATAACTGCCAATGCCGGTATAAGCGTAAGCAGCATTGTCAGGTCACCCATAAATAATTTATTAACGTATTACGCAAACAAAAATTAAACAATATGAAAATAGGAATTAATGGTTTTGGCCGTATTGGCCGCCTTGCTTTCAGAGCCGCTGTTGAACGCCCGGAAATTGAAGTTGTAGGCATCAATGACCTTGTTGAGCCTGATTACATGGCTTACATGTTAAAATACGACTCAACTCACGGTAAATTTAACGGTACGGTTACTGTTGAAGGTGGTAACCTTGTGGTTAACGGCAAAACCATCCGTGTAACTGCTGAGAAAGATCCGGCTAACCTTAAATGGGGTGATGTTGGTGCCGAGGTGATCATCGAATCAACCGGTTTATTCTTAACTCAGGAGACTGCTCAAAAACACATTGACGCAGGTGCCAAAAAAGTTGTGATGAGCGCCCCTGCAAAGGATGATACCCCTACATTTGTAATGGGTGTTAACCACAAGCAATTAAAAGCTGATCAACACATCGTATCAAACGCATCATGTACTACCAACTGTTTAGCGCCTATCGCTAAAGTATTGAATGATAAATTCGGTATCGAAGAAGGTTTGATGAGCACTATCCACGCAGTAACTGCTACTCAAAAAACTGTTGATGGTCCGTCTGCAAAAGACTGGAGAGGTGGCCGTGGTGCTTACCAAAATATTATCCCTTCATCAACCGGTGCTGCTAAAGCAGTAGGTTTAGTATTGCCTGAGCTGAAAGGTAAATTAACAGGTATGTCATTCCGTGTTCCGGTTGCTGACGTATCAGTAGTTGATTTAACCGTACGCCTTAAAACAGCAACTTCATACGAGGCTGTTAAAGCTGCCATGAAAGAAGCATCAGAAGGTGAATTAAAAGGCATCCTGGGTTATACTGAAGACGAAGTGGTATCAGAAGATTTTAAAGGTGATGCACGTACTTCAATATTTGACGCTAAAGCCGGTATCGCGCTGAATGATAACTTTGTTAAAGTTGTTTCTTGGTACGATAACGAGTGGGGTTACTCAAACAAACTGATTGACCTGGTACAAGAGTTAGGCAAATTATAATAGCCAAACCCTTTTATATAGCAAAGCCGGCCCTTAAAGCCGGCTTTGTTTGTTTATATGCATCATATAAATTTTTTCAGTGTAGCGTTTGGGTGTTTAATACCGTAACAACTATACAAATCAAACCATTATCCTATATGAGAAAATTTATCTTAATCTTTATCGCCATAGGTTTGTTTGCCTGTAAAAAGGAGGAGACATATGGCCCGCTAAAATTAAAGAATGGCCAGGAAGTTGAACTGCTGGTTGATCACCGTTATGGCGCGGATCAGGATTTGTTGTTAACTGCAAGTACTAAAAAACCCACTGAAGCCTATTTGTACGGATTTGAAGGACGCGAACCGGGATACAATTACAAGGTTAAGGCCAGGTTTCATTACGAGGAAAATCCGCCTGCTGATGGCTCATCTTTCTGGTATGATTTTGTTAAGGTAGAAAGCAAGGAGCAGTATAAAGGCAGCGAGCCCTTTACCGTACAAATGATAGTTTCCTATGTTCCCGGAGGACCGGTGATTACGCTGAATAAGGTGGATAACGATTATTATTACATCGCTGAAAAAATAAAGTTAACCTATTTGGATGATTCGGTAAAAGATCAGCTTGAGGAGATATGGGCCAACGCGCAGGATATGCGGAATAACTGGCAAACGGTACACGAACCTAAATGGAAGGCAATTCAGGCCACAGTAGTACATGATCCGCAGCAGTTTGGTAAAGCTTACCTTGTTAAGTCGATACAGTTTACCCCTTAACGGGTAAGGTTATTACAGGTAAAGCTGCAACGAATCATAAGCCAGTTCAATACCCTCCGGTAACTCCTGCGATATGATGTGATGCTTGCCCAAGCGATGGCTGATGTGGGTAAAATAGGTTTTTTCGGCACCGATAGTTTGGGCAAAGGCTACAGCCTCATTAAGCGTAAAATGTGATATGTGCGATTGCCTTTGCAGCGCGTTTATCACCAACGTTTTAGTGCCTTTTATTTTCTCCACTTCCTCAGGGGCGATGGTTTTGGCATCGGTAATGTAAGTAAAGTCGCCTATGCGGAAACCTAATACCGGCAGCTTGTAATGTAAAACTTCGATAGGGGTAAAAGCAACGCTGCCAATATTAAAATCAGCATCCTTGCTTATGGTATGCAGGTTTACCTGCGGAATGCCCGGATAGCCAGCATTATCGAAAATATAAATGAATTCACGTTTCAGGGCTTGCTGCACACGCTCAACAGCATATACATCCGTAGGGGTTTGCTGTAGGTAATTAAAAGCGCGTACATCGTCAAGCCCCGCCACATGATCCTTGTGTTCATGGGTAAATACAATGGCATCTAAATGCTGCACATCGGCACGCAGCATCTGGTAACGAAAGTCTGGGCCTGAATCGATTACGATGGTTTTGCCCTCGGTCTCGATCAGTATCGAGCTGCGCAGGCGCTTATCATGCGGATCATGCGATTTACATACCTCGCAATGGCAGGCAATAACAGGTACACCCTGCGAAGTTCCGGTTCCTAAAAAAGTAATGGTCACAGTTGCAGGTTGGTTTGTTTAAGCTGGTGTAAAAAAGCGATCTGCTTATCGTCCAGTTGTTTATGGTCTATCTCTAACTCGCGCAGCAACTCCACTAACGATTGTATGCGGCTCTCCAGGTTCGAGAAACGGTTCACCACGATCATTTTACTGCTTTGCAGCATGCATGCCCCGGTTTTAAAGTTACCCTTGTCATACCGCACCCTGTAACCGCTGGTTTTAAGCAGCAGCTCCAGTTTTTCGAGCGTATGGGTGGTTAATGGCAGCATGGCAAATAAGCGTATCCTTCAAAAGTAATAAAGAATGATTAAGGATGATATGTTTGCTGAAAAGTTTTCGTTTGTATGATAAAAGTGCATTTTTACTGTCCGGATAAATCATTCTGTAAGCCATGCGTATAAACATTCTGGGTGCCTCGGGCTCGGGGGTAACCACACTGGGGCAGGCCCTGGCCAATAAAACGGGCTATGCCTATGTTGACAGCGACTTTTACTATTGGGATAATACCACCAAGGCTGATCCGTTTACAATAAAGCGCCCGTTGGAGCATCGAAACCGGTTAATGCTGGACGAATTGCGCAGCCACGGCAACTGGATATTAGGCGGCCCCGTAATGGGCTGGAAGTTTACCGAAGAGCTTACCTTTGATTTAGTTGTTTTTTTGCATCTGCCACCAAGCATACGAATGACGCGCCTAAAAAAACGCGAATTTGAACGCTATGGCGATATTATATATACCGATGCGTCACGCAACCGGCAGTTTGTTGAGTTTATGAACTGGGCTGCCGGGTATGATGATAATACCGCGCCCGGCAGCCGCACGCTTCAAATTCAGCAAAACTGGCTGCAAACATTGAGCTGCCCCGTACTGCGAATCACAGGCGATACTACGGTTGATGACCGTGTAACCCGGGTTTTAAAAATGATGCAGCAGTTGAATGCCTAAACGCTATACATCTTCCCGGTCGTTTTCGGCTTGTTCTTTAAGCGCGTCATGGCGCTCTTCTTTTAGGTCTTTAACGGTGTCCTTATAGTCGTCCTCCAGGTCTTTCAACTCTTCCTTCATGTCCTTACGGGCATCGCGGCGGTCTTCGGCATCGTCAAATTCCTCGTTCTTAAAGTCGTCAATAATTTGTTTACGTTCCTGCTGGTAGTTTTGCTCCTCGGTATAAAGTTCCATTTCATACTCAAATTGCGATTGCAGGCGTTCAAACTTGCGCTCGTTAAATTTGGTGGCGGCATCTGTGGGGTTTTCGAGCACCTGTATCATCATGTTAGAGATCTGGCCGTAATAATCCTTGGTCAGCTTAGCTATTTTCCCTCCCGACTGCGTACCATTGAACTCCACGGTTTTGAGTTTGGCCAGCTCCTTATTTGATTTTCGCATCGCGCGGATCAAACTATCGCGGCTTTGTTTGGGCAGCATTTTCAGTGCGGACAGGTCATGGAAATTGTAATTGCCTGAAGGCGTAATACTTTGAGCGGAGGCTGCATTCGCCACAAAGCAAATCAATACAGCAAAAAGGAAAAGGTTTTTCATGATACAAGATTGGTTGGTTTATACGGTTTTGATAAAAATAAACATAAAAGGTTTAACGCCCATAAAAAAGCGGTGCTTTTGTTGAGCACCGCTTTTTTTATAATGGGTTCGATTTATTAAAAACCGTATTTCGTACTATCTATATTGAGTTCAGTATTGTTAAAAGAGATTTTAAACCCTGAGTTACCTGTGCTGGTAGTATCATTTGTAAGCAGTCTGCCGCGAAGTATAGTCTTTTTATTACGATAGAACATTACATTATTAATTGTTTTTGAAGCGATAAGAGAGATGCCATTGCGGCTGCGATATGCCCCTATATGTACTGACATAGGCGTAACAGTATTTAAAATTGCAGGAATTGTTCCAATATCAACAGTATCCTGTCCGCTGGTTTCCTTTAACAAAATTCTTGATATCGTTTCAGTACTTAAGGGCTCATAATTAAAGATCGAAAAACTATTGTAATCTTTTACACTGATAACGTATGATCTTGGATAGACGTTAGCAGGTATTTTATCTTCGATAATTACTTGTAGCCCGGCATTCATGCGTTCAAGTAATACTGATTGTGAAACAGGACTGTTTGAAACGGTAAAACTTATTTTTTTATAAAAAAGAACATACTCTGTACCCTCCTTATTGGGATCAATGACCATTGAACCGACATTGTTTTTGTTTGTCACATAATCACCCCCCACTATTACGGCTATATAATTGCCCTGTGGCAGGCTATCTCGTATGGTGCCAAACTCCAATTCGGTATTTTTGTAATATTTGGTTTTTATTTTGGTGCCATTTGTTTTAAATAGCACATAGGTCAGGTTTGAAAGTTTTTTAATTTTTGACGTGTCGGCCAATGTTTTTTTGCCTGTTTTAGTGCCTATTGGATCAATTACCTGATCAAAACCACTAATGCCAAAATTCACAGCATATTTTTTGCCATCAGTATTATTGCCCGGGGTAGCTTTATCTTTTTTACACGAAAAAAGGGCTAAGCTTATGATGATTAATAGTATTATATTATTTTTCATTTGATTATTTATTAAAATTCACCATTTACAGGTTCGTCCCAGGTATCATCAAGGTCAACAGTAAAACCGGTATTATAGGGGGTAAATAACTTACCTGAAATAGTAGTGCGGTAATTGGTTTTCCGCATTACATTCGGAATGGTTTTAACACCATAGGGAACATTAAGGTCATTTTTATAATACTTAATAGTAACGGTTGATGCAGCGGTATAACCCGTATTTACCGCAATTTTGAAATTAGTTTTTCCAATGTCGGCAGCTTTAACATAAACACGTACGCTTTGTGTCCGTTGATTGGTGAAGCCACTGCCCTTATAAGTTACTTTAAATGATGAATGATCAGTGTATAATAAATCAAGTATTTTAACATCAACTGGTATGGCATCTTCTATATTCAATACCAGTTGGTTAGTAATACGATCAAGCACTGCTGTGTTTTTAACAGGTGCTGATGTTACAGTAAAAGGTACACGCTTGCTAAAGGTATCATCCCACGGGGCACCGTATTCAAATGATTCTTTGCCACCATCATTCCTTAAAGCTCTTGAGCCTCCAACAAAAACAGCAACATAGTTTCCCGGGGCAAGTTGCTCAGAAAATGTACCAAACTCTGAATCTCCATTAACCAGATTTTTGTATGCCATGAAGCCGGTAGAGCCTTCTTTAAACAACTGATAAACTAACCTTTCTACTGACGAAGTGTCTGCATTAAGTTTAAGTCCTTTCTTTTGTTTGATAGCGCCAAGCGGGCCATATTCCTCAGTAAAGCCGGATACATTAAAGGTTACCGGGTACTTTTTGTCATCGGTAGGAGTGGGCGTATCCTTACTGCCTTTTTTACAGGCAAACAGGAGTAAAGCCAGTACACTACAAAGTAGTAATGGTTTTTTCATGGTCAATGGAGTATTAATATTTCACAATACAGGTATTCAATAACATTAAAATGTTACGCTTTTATGAAATAGGGGATTCATAAGATTTAAGCGTTGTAAAGGTATAAAAAAACGCATTATAATATGTTGATTATAATGCGTTTAGTTTTTTAGCTGTAAATATTTAATGTCATCTACCGCAGGTCAACCACCTCAACACCGGGATGCTTTTTGGCATCAAAGCTAAAGTAGGCATCGGCAACGGGAGCGTTAGGTGTGGTGGTTTTGAGTGTGTAATTGTAGCGTGAGCCGTTACGGTCAAACACCAGCACGTTGTAGATCTGTTTTTTTACCTTGTCAATCATCAGCCTGATCTTGAAGAACTGGGCTTTCTCGGCTTCCGGGGTCAGGTCAATCACCTGGTAGATTTTACCATTTTGCTTTTGCAGGCCATTGTACACATACTTGTATCCTTTTTCGTAAATAGTAAAAATCTGCACCGGGTTAAAGGCATCGTCGCCCTGGCCGGCATCATTTACCTGTACCTCTTTTTCATCAACCATGTAGCTCCACTGGGTTTTGCCATCGCTGATGATCTCCTGGTCGATCACCTGTTTTTTGCCGTTGGTTTGATAGATGCTCACCCTAAATTTGTTGCCCTGTATTTTTGATATCAGCGTTCCGGTCTGGGTATTTAATATGCCGGCCTGTTTATTATCAACAGTCAATGTAAAATCAGTTTTTATAGAGTTGTACGAGCGGTATTTTTTGCTCAGTTCGCTCAATATGGTTTTAGCATCGCCATCCTTTTGGGCAAAGGCACCGTAAGCTTGTACGGTAATCAGCAACGCGAGTATGATGTATTTTTTCATGTATCTGTTATAGTTATACGCCTAACGCAAATTTGCCGCAGGGGTTTTGATATTTTTAGAGTGATTATTGTGCCGGGGGTTTAATTACTTAACAGATAGTTTTAATTCAGCTTTGATGCGTTTTGATGGTTCGCGCGGAGAAAGCAGGAATAACAGTTCATCCAGTTTACCGGCTTGCCAGGTGGCCAGCATATCATCATAATAATAACTACCCGGATTGCCGGATTGCCCGCCGGGGATAATGCCGTAACCTTTTACCTGAGGCCCTAACTGCACCACCATGCGCCAGGATGGGCCATGCCCGTCAACCAAAGCATTAATGGTTAAACCGGTGCCCGGCGTGGCAAAGTTGCCTGATCCAAAACCATCCAAACCGGCAAGGTGCGCCACTTCAAAGGGTTTTACTTTGGCCCATATCCAGTTTTTGTCGGCCTTGCCATGGTCTCGCACCAATTCATCAACCGTATTGATGAAGGCTCGGTTTACCACATCGGCAGCGGTTTCAACAACCGGGGTACGCTGGTTATCAAACCATTTTGATTTGGGTTGTTTAATAAGCAATTGCTCGGTAACATCACGTTCTGGAAAACGTAGCGGCATTTTGCTGATGTTAAACTGATCGTTCCAGGTCATGGCGTAAAACTTGCGCCACCAGCCATCAAAAATACTTGGCCCTGACGAATTTACGAAGTAATGTTTATCCCAGCTTTTTACAATTTGGTAAGCCTGCAGTTGCGATTCATCGAGCTTGGTAGTATCCAGGTAGGCGAGAATGGCAGGTAATACATCCTGCGCTACTATGCTGTACTCATCCAGTTGTAAAACGCGCAGACTGTCGACGGTTGCACGCTGCATGGCCGCCAGGCGGTCGTTTATGCGTTTGCCCCGTTCGTAGCCGGCAAATTGCCAGTTAATGTAATACGGGTAAGTTTTATCGGTACTGAACTGGTTGGCCGAGCTTACAAAGCCTCGCGGCGGGTTTTTTACCGTTGGGTTGTGGGTATAAGGTATAAAGCCTTTCCAATCATTCCCCGGGTCGCTGCCATCCATAATGTACTTGCCCTGTTCAAAATATTTAAGCGGAATTTTGCCATTAGGTGTGATGGCGATATCTTTATTTACATCGGCGAAAATAAAGTTCTGTGCCGGTGCCGAGTAATATTGCAAAGCTTTGCGGTAATCGGCATAATTGGTAGCACGGTTAAGCAGGTAAAAGGTCTTGAACTCGTCCGATTCATCATGCGCTATCCACCGCAGCGCATTGCCAACAGGGATATACGCCGGTGCATTTTTAGCTTTCTTAGCGGCGGTTTCGTAAACCACCGGACCATGGTGGGTATATAACACGGTATCGTATACGGTACTGCCATCTTTTACGGCGATAGCTTCAATGCGTTTGGTTACTTTGTTCCAGCGATTGTTGTACCAGTATTCGTTCTTTTTAGCGTCGCGGAATTTTATCTGGTACCAATCCAGCACGGCGGCATCAACATTAGTTACGCCCCAGCTTACCTTGTTGTTAAAGCCGATAACCACACAAGGTGCTCCCGGCAGCGATACACCGTAAACATTTACTCCCGGCGCGCTCATTTGTATTTGATACCAGATGGACGGAAAGGTCAGATTTAAATGCGGATCATTAGCCAAAATAGGGTAGCCATTGGCTGATTTACTGCCGCTGATGGCCCAGTTATTACTGCCGATACCTTCCACCTTTTGCCGCGGTTTCGCGGCCGCGTTCATTTGCGCTGTAAAGCTTTTTGAGGGTTGGGGTATAGTCAGCGGTTTAAAATTCCATTTGATACCTGCGGGGATGATCGGTTCATCACGCACCGGCCTGTCCGGAAACAACTCTTTAATTACATCTGCTCCAAAAAGCTGCAGGGTATTGGTCATAGCAAACTGGTCAGACCCACCCGCCAGCGTTTGCGACATCAGCTTTAACAAAAAAGCGCAGTTAATAGGTTTCCAGGGCTCGGGTTTATAGCCCATCAGCTTAAATTCCAGCGGATAATCCTTTTCATCCAGCCCGGCTATGTAGGCGTTGATGCCATCGGTATAAGCGTTGATTACTTTGCTCATCACGCTGTCCTTCATGATGCATTTCAGCGTATTTTCGGCACCGTAAACCATACCCATGCGGCGGGCGGTACGGTCGCGCTCCAAAGCCTTGTCGCCCACAATTTCACACAAGCGGCCTGCCGCGCTGCGGGTTTGAATATCCATTTGCCACAGCCTGTCGCGCGCGGTGATGTAGCCCTGCGCATAGTACAAATCGTGGTTATTTTTGGCGAAGATATGAGGTATGCGGCGTTCATCAAATTTGATGGTTACCTCTTCGGTAAGTCCCGGCAGGCTTAATTCATCATCCCCAACCTCGGTACGGTTCTCGGCATTTTGCCAAAAACCACTTACCGGATTCAGCAAGGGGCCTACGGCGGGTATGCTGCCAAAGTTGGTTTGCAATGCCCATAGCAGCGCAACGGTAACAGCAAGCGAAAAAATAGCTTTAAAAAACTTCATCAGGTATGGTGTAAAGGCTTACTAAAGATACTGTTTCCTCTTGTTTATGCCTCCGCTTTTTGCGCGGTTTTTTGTTCTTGTTCTTTGTTTTGTTGCGTCGGAAGTTCCAGGGTTCAACCGGGTTTTCATCCTGCCATAAGCCTAAACGGTTTTGGCGGGCATATTGTTCAAGTCCTGCCAGCTCCGGGTCTTTAGAGTAGGTTTTATACTCCCAGGCATGGCCGTTTTTAACCAGTTCGTGGTTTAGGTTGCGGCCATCGGCCAAAATTACATAAGCTACCGTACGGCCATAGCGGTCCTTATCGCTGCCATTAAGCGTAACATTCTGCCCGAAGCATAATTGGGCGGTATATTGCCTTGCCGCGGTACCAAAGGCCTGCGCTTTTTCGGGGCAGTCAATACCGGCCAAACGCACGGTAATATTTTGCAGATCGCGGCTTAATAGTTCAATAGTGTCGCCGTCTTTAATCTTGACCACCTTGTAGGTGTCCTCGGGTAAAGGGTTACAACCGGCAATGGCTACCAGCAGAAATATGATGAGCAGGCGTATATTTTTCATAGGGTGTAAAACGGGGGCTAAGGTAGGGAATAGTGATTAGAGATTGGTGAATAGTAAGTGGTGAATGGTGAGTGATTCATATTAAGTGATTGATGGAGGGCATTGGTTGTTGATCCTGATATAACCTTGCGAATCGTCCAAAAAATATATCTTAGCGATGGACAATCCAACATTTATCAATATGAGCGACCATAAACTCACCATATATCAACTACTGCCGAGGTTATTCGGTAATACCAACATTACTCGTAAATATTATGGCTCCATAGAAGAGAACGGCTGCGGTAAGCTGAATGATATTAATGAGCAGGCGTTGAGCGAGATCAAAAACATGGGTTTTACCCACGTTTGGTACACGGGTGTGATAGAACATGCCACCATGACAGATTACTCCGCCCATGGCATCGCGCCTGATGATCCGGATGTGGTTAAAGGCCGTGCGGGATCGCCTTATGCCATTAAGGATTATTATGATATCGACCCCGATCTGGCGGTTGATGTACCCAATCGCGTACAAGAGTTTGAGGCCTTGATCGCCCGTACCCACACTGCCGGTTTAAAGGTGATAATAGACTTTGTGCCTAACCACGTCGCGCGCACCTACCACTCGGATATGAAACCCGCCGGGGTGCGCGATTTTGGTGAGGATGACGATGATACGGTAGCCTTTTCGGCCACTAACGATTTTTATTATATACCCGGCCAGCCGTTGATGATTCCGCCTGGTTACAACCCCGGCGGCGATGAGTTTACCAGTCCGTTAAAGGATGGGCGGTTTGATGAAAACCCGGCCAAGGCCACCGGCGATAATGTTTTTAATGCCTGGCCATCCATCAACAACTGGTTTGAAACCATTAAGCTGAACTACGCGGTTGATTACGTGGCCGGATACCAAACTCACTTTAACCCCGTACCGCCGCTATGGCATAAAATGCTGCACATCCTGTCGTACTGGGCTGATAAGGGGATAGATGGTTTCCGTTGCGATATGGTAGAGTATGTTCCCTTTGAGTTTTGGGGCTGGCTGATAGCCGAAATGAAGCAGCGTTACCCTAATGGGATCTTTATCGGCGAGGCCTATAATCCGCAGGAGTATCACAACTACCTGTTTAATGGCCGGTTTGATTATTTGTACGATAAGGTAGGCTTATACGATGCCGTTAAGCGCCTTACCCGTAACGAGTGGAATGCCTCAACATGGGACATAAATGCCGTTTGGAATCACCACACCCGTGGCTTTGACGAACGCATGTTGCGCTTTATGGAAAACCACGATGAGGAACGCATAGCCTCGGCGCCCTTTGCTGGCGATGCCTGGCTGGCCCTGCCGGGTATGATCGTGAACGCAACCCTATCAACCGGACCGGTGATGATCTACTTCGGGCAGGAAGTAGGGGAGACCGCGCAGGGGGCATCCGGCTTTAGCGGCGATGACGGCCGCACCACCATATTTGATTACTGGGGCGTGCCCGAACATCAAAAATGGGTACACAACCACGCTTATGATGGCGCGCAATTGCATGAAAGCCAGGTAAGGTTACGCGGGTTTTACAGCAAGCTGCTTAATGCTGTTCGCAATAACGAAGCCCTGCGCAAAGGCGCTTTTTATGAGCTGATGATAGCTAATGAGCATCAGCCCGGCTTTAATAACCGCTTATACATTTACCTGCGCTACACGGCTGCTTCAAGGGTGCTGGTAGTAGTAAACTTTAACCGGCATGCGTTAGATATCACAATAAAATTACCTGAGGACCTGATTGAAAAACTAAACATTCCGGTTGCCTTAACTTTTGAAGATATTATTACCGGTGAAAAATTTAATACAAGCAACATTAATAATGGCCTGCCACTGAACTTACCATCAGCCGGGGGGTATTTGTTGCAGTTTTAATAATTACTTACTGTTTTTCCAGCTAATGGTTTGGGTGGCAAATAATGGCACAAGGTTTCCGGTAATGCCCTCAACCATTACGCGGTACTCTTTATATTGTTCAACCGGTACCGGTACTTCCAGGTAAGCCTCGCCATTCACATCGTTGTATATGTTAGGAGACCAATAGATGGTTGTGCCAAAGCCGTCAACATTTTCTTTGTCAAATTCAAGCGGTATGGA
Source organism: Mucilaginibacter sp. FW306-07-L (assembly GCF_058782065.1). NCBI lineage: Bacteria > Pseudomonadati > Bacteroidota > Sphingobacteriia > Sphingobacteriales > Sphingobacteriaceae > Mucilaginibacter > Mucilaginibacter sp. FW306-07-L. The sequence continues at coordinate 390,223 of NZ_JBYSXI010000002.1, read as the reverse complement.
TATGTTTTTTAAAACTACGTTGGTTGGGTTTTTAGCTTGCGCCGGAATCAGGCAGCCTAAATAGGTGGTGAGCATATTACCCTTGTACAGGTACGATTCGCCAATTACAGGCGATGTGGTTAAAGCTTCACTGGGCTTGTGGTTTCTGCAATTTAATATATTGTACTGGCATACATAATCATCGCAATCAGGGTAATTGGCACGTGCACGTGCAACCCGCTCTTCCCAGCTTAGCCTGTTTTTAGCGTTTATGTTTACCACCTTTAGCGGCACTGCGCCCCGCAGCTTTTCCATAGCAGGTTTTGTTATATCGTACCCTATGGTGTTAGCAGGCATTACATCATAAAAACTGCCGGATATTTGCTGGTCAAATAAGGCTGCATAATCTTTTATTTCGATGTAATAATCGCCCTTGTTTTTATTTTCCAGGAATAAATTGTTCCGGCTGCCATCAGGGTTAATTAATAAATCAGCAGGTATGGAGAATTGACCTGACAGATCTAACGGGATGGTGTTAAAGCCGTTGCTGTTCTTCAATAATAGTTGCTTTACTTTAATCGGCTTTTTATTGTTTATATGCTTTACTATGCCCCAAACACCGGCGGTATTGGCATAAATCCTTCTTTTTCCGGTTGGGTTATAATTGAGTATCCGGTTCCAGCTATGTATCAGTCCACCCTGCTTTGGTGCACCAAAAGTGGCAAAAATAGGCGTGTAGGCAGTGGTATCTATCACTTGCCGGGCCACAACCGAAACTGAAAAGTTACAGCCCGACGCTTTAGCCTGCCCGTATTTGCTTGATAGCTTTATCCGCATAAAGGTTTTACCCTGCTTGTTTACTTTACTAAGCTCTATTTTTAAAGGGTTAACATTTTTAGCCTGATCTGTAAACTGTCGCTCGGCAATCAGTTTGCCATCATTTGTAAATAAGGCAAGGCTAAGTGCCTGGCCATAAATGTTGGCAGTAGGTACCGGGATGGTTAATGAATCATGCGATGCAAAGTCAAGCATCTTGCTCCATATTATATCGCGCTCGTTACGCAACACTATGGCCACTTGGTTGGGCGTGTTTTTTTTGTGTATAACCGCCTGGTATTGGCCATTATTATTTAGCAGCTCCATAACATACCCTGCTGATTTAATTTTTAGTTGTAATGGAAAATTTTGTTTACGGCCATGATGCTCAACTGATATATTATAACCGTTTTTAACCGTGTCAATGGGGGCTGGGGTGAACGTTAATAGGGCATCTCCGTTTGCTGAGGCTATAGTTTGCAAGCCTGCGTTGTTACGGATGAACCTTATTTTAGCGTTAACAGGCGTATTATTTAAATCGGCCGCATGTAAGCGTATGTTGCACGGAATGCCTACCAGGCAGCCCTCCGCGTCGGCTTTGGTAGTGACATGAAAATACTCATTATGTTTTGGCAATATGTACCTAAGCTGTGTTTGCGCTTTGTTTTTTTTGAATGCTATGTTCAATATCAACGGCAGGTTTGTGTTTAAGTGCTTTGCCGGTAAACTGAATGCAGCACCGCCAAAATTGTTGGTTTTGGTATTGCCCTTAAAAAGCACATTATCGCTCGTGTCCGAAAGTGTATAATTGCATTTGCCATCGGCTATGCTAATGCCATCCAAACTAAGCTTACATACCACATCCACATCCTTGCCTTGTGATAGAGCGGCGGTATCAGCCAAAAATGCGGTAGCGTTAAGCACATTGGCCGAGTTATCTACAACGGTTATGTCACGGCTGAAAACTTCCTTTGGCGAAAAATTGATCATTTTATCAGTATAGGCATAAAGGCGGTATTTGCCTTCGGCCAGGTCATCAGGCAGGTTTATATCGCCGTGCGACCGTACATCATACATCTCAAACTGCTTTTTCATTACCGGCTGGTTACCTTGATCTACCAGGCGTACATATAAAACCTCGTTATTTAGCGTAGTGTCTCCGGTAATATAAGCTTTAAACCACATGGTTTCGCCGGGTACATAGATGTTCTTATCGGTATGCACATACAAACCAAAGCTGATATTTTCGCTGTAATAATTAGTTATTTTAGCTAAAAGATCATCGCCTATATCAGCCGGCTTGTGGCCAAATAGGGTTGTTAACGAAATAATCAGGCAAAGGTATACGGCAACTGATCTTGCTCTCATGTTATAAAGGTAGCGTGATAATTAATTGAGGTGTCGGGCTAAATTAAATATAATCTTATAAAAAATTCAGCTTTTGCAATAGGGTATTATTTTGTAATATTAATCACTTGCAAAACATAGTCTTGATGATAAATTAAACATAAGTTAACGCCTGTTAAAAAATTATAATGCCCGACGTAAAACTTCTGCCGATAAATGGTTTAAAACATTATATTGCGTTTAAGTTATGTAATCAGCATTTTTGCGGCACCTATAATTGATTTAAATGGAAGATAATATACTTAACCCAAAGCAGATACTTAACGATTTTGTTGAGGAGGAAGAAGGGTTCAGGCACCTTAATAACCCGGCTGATGGTATTAAGCCCATAACCAAAAAATATCTGGGCGTGCCAACGCACGGCGTAGGTTCGGGCAGTAAATATTACTTTACCGATGGCGATGCCAAGGTGGAACTGATAGTGGTTAACGAGGAGATCATGCGCGTAAGGCTTGCCCCGCACGGTGTTTTTCTGGAAGATTTCTCGTACGCGGTGCCTAATCTTAAGCCTAAAAATATCCCGGTTAAATTTTATGAGGATGACAAGGAGTTTCGTGTATCAACGGATAAGGTAAACTGCCATATCCGTAAAGCAGATTTTTTTATCTCCTTTTCTGATCATAACAACTTAGTTACCAGTAGCGATGCCAAGGCCATGCACTGGGAGGAGAACACCCAATTTGGCGGTTACTATGTTTTTTCAACCAAAGAATGCCATGACGAGGAAAACTTTTTTGGGCTGGGGGATAAGCCAACCGAGCTAAACCTGCGCGGCAAACGCCTGGTTAACTGGAATACCGATGCCTACTCCTTCGCCTGGAACCAGGACCCGCTGTACCGTAGCATACCTTTTTACATCAGCGTAAATGAGGGCATAGCACACGGCATTTTCTTTGACAATACCTTTAAGGCGCATTTTGACTTTGGCGGCGAGGACCGCACCAAAACCAGCTTTTGGGCTGATGGCGGCGAAATGCAATACTACTACATACACGGGCCGCACATGATGGATGTGGTAAAAAGCTACCACCTGCTTACAGGCACGCACCCTATGCCGCCGTTATGGGCGCTGGGTTACCACCAATGCCGCTGGAGCTATTACCCCGAATCTAAGTTTCGGGCCGTGGCCAAAGGTTTCCGTGAGCATAAAATCCCGTGTGATGCCATTTATCTGGATATTGATTATATGGATGGTTACCGCTGCTTTACCTGGAACCGCCGTTACTTTCCTGATCCTAAAAAGATGATTGCCGACGCGGCCGAAATGGGTTTTAAAACCGTGGTGATTGTTGACCCGGGTATCCGTGTGGATGATAACTACCCGATTTTTAAAGAGGGTAAGGAGAAAAAATATTTTTGCCGCCGCAGCGATGATTATTATATGGAGGGCCACGTATGGCCGGGCCGCTGCCAGTTTCCGGACTTTACCAACCCCGAAGTACGCGAGTGGTGGGGCAGTTTGTTTGACGAATTGATTGAGTACGGCGTGGCCGGTGTTTGGAATGACATGAACGAGCCTGCCGTTTTTGGCTCAGGTACCTTCCCGGCCGATGTAAGGCACGATTATGATGGCTACCGTGGTTCGCACCGCAAGGCGCATAACGTGTACGGTATGCAAATGGTGCGTGCCACTTATGAGGGGATGCGCAAGATATTAAAGAACAAACGCCCGTTCACCATTACCCGCGCGGGTTATGCCGGTTTGCAGCGTTACGCCTCGGTATGGACGGGGGATAACGTAGCCTCGTGGGAGCATTTGCGTTTGGGTAATATTCAGTGCCAGCGCCTGTCTATGTCGGGCATACCGTTTTGCGGTACTGATATTGGCGGCTTTAGCGGCGAGCCTGATGGCGAACTGTTTACCCGCTGGATACAATTGGGTTCCTTCTCACCGTTTATGCGCGCGCACTCCGCCGGTGATACCAAGGAGCGTGAGCCATGGAGCTTTGGCGAACCGTTTACGGCTATCAACCGTAATTTTATTGAGTTGAGGTACCGCTTGCTGCCGTATATGTATTCGGCATTTTGGGAGCATCACCGTTATGGTTTCCCGATACTGCGCCCGGTGGTTATGCAGGAGCAGGACGTGTTGAAAAACCATTTCCGCCAGGATGAATTTACTTATGGCGATAAAATACTGATTTGCCCGGTATTGGAACCCGGCCAAAAAAGCCGCAAGGTATATCTGCCTAAAGGCAAATGGTATAATTTTTGGACGAATGAGGTTGAAACCGGCGGCGATGAGGTGGAAGTACCTACACCGTTGGAAACTATCCCGATATTCATTAAGGCAGGTTCGGTGATACCTGAATACCCGGTAATGCAGTACGTGGGTGAAAAACCAATCGAAGAGATCAAGCTTAATGTTTACTATAGTGATTACGAGGCTAACTCCTTCCTGTTTGAGGATCATGGCGAATCATTCGCGTACGAACAGGATATTTATTCTGAAAAGAAATTCGTTGTGAACGGCGATGAAAGCTCGCTGACACTTAACCAAAGTATGGAAGGCCTGTATACCCCGCGTTATGATGGCTACCATTTCAGGGTGATCGGCCTGCCGTTTGTGCCCGCAAGCATCACCATAGATGGTAAAGATATTACTGATTTTGCGATCAGCGATGAAAAAGTGCTGGAGTTTAAATACACCAAAACCTTTAACGCTTTGCAAATAAGTAAATAATACGGTTAAATAATTAAAAGCGGCGGGTATAAACCGCCGCTTTTAATTATTATAACCTTTTTTATCGATACAATTAAAATGTAATTCAAGTGTATAATTAGCCTTTTAAAACTTTATGGCATAATATTAGTTAAATAGTATTGTTAAATATTTTTATCACAAAATATATTATACTATGAAACTATCATTAACAACAATACCTGTGCTGCTGCTTGTAGCGGTAATTGGCCAGGGTTGTGTAAGCAGCAAAAAGTACAAAGAGCTGCAAACAAATTATAACCGCCTGGATAGTAATACCCGCTCCATGCGTATGAAATACCTCACCACTGAGCGTAACCTGGCTGTGGCCACCAACAAGGTTGAAAACCTCACCGACCAGATCGCTACCGAACGCGCTAATAACAAACAACTGCAGGCCGCGCTCGATAAGTGTTTAACCTCAAGCGGTCAGGGTAATGTTAATATTTCAAAACTGGTTGACGAAATCAACTCATCCAACCGCTACATACAACAACTGGTAAATGCCAAAAACAAAAGCGACTCGCTCAACATGGTGCTCACCAATAACCTGACCCGCTCGCTAAACCAGCAGGAAATGCGCGATGTGGATGTACAGGTATTAAAAGGCGTGGTTTATATCTCACTGTCTGATAATATGTTGTACAAATCAGGCAGCTATGAAATATCTGATAAATCAGGCGAAACCCTGAGCAAGATCGCCAAGATCATTAAGGATTACAACAATTACGATGTGTTGATCGAAGGTAATACAGATAATGTGCCTATCTCGCAAAAAAATATACGTAACAACTGGGATCTGAGCGCGCTGCGTGCTTCATCAGTGGTACAAACCCTGCAAAACAATTACGCGGTTGATCCTAAACGCTTAACCGCCGCCGGCCGCGGGCAGTACAACCCGATTGCCGATAACAATACCGAAGCAGGTAAAAACAAAAACCGCCGTACCCAGATCATCATCACGCCAAAACTGGATCAGTTTATGGACCTGATCGGTAAAGCACCTGATCAGCAAGGTACAGCGCAGCCTGCTACAACCCCGGCACCTGCGACAACGCCACAGCAATAATTAATAATAATACTTATATAAAAGGGAGTTATCCGGATAAACGGATAACTCCCTTTTATATTTGCGGCTATAGCCTTGCAGTGTAAAACAAAGGCATACTAAGTATGTTCAATTATGATATATTTGAGCATCAATCATCCTACCACAATTGGGTATAATAGCCCTGAAAAGGCATTTTTATTATGGCAAAAAAAACCAAGAATACCGAAACCGACCTAAATGATATTACCCCCGAAAAAGTAAAAAAAGCATCAAAAGCAAGTGTTAAAGCCGCTTTGGCCGCGGAAGGGGATGTGGTAATTAAAAAGAATAAGAAAGCCGTTATGGAGGCTATACCTGCTCAGGCTGTATCTGTAACTGCTACGCCTGCGTTAAAACCGGTAGAAAATTACAGTCGTTTTACCGAGTTTGATGTATCGCTATTTAAAGCCGGCAAACATTATAAGCTGTACGAAAAATTCGGCTCGCACGTGGTGGAGCATCAGGGCGTGACAGGTACCTACTTTGCTGTTTGGGCACCCAATGCGCAATATGTATCAGTAATGGGCAACTTTAATGGCTGGAACCGCGGTTCGCACCAATTACTGGTACGCTGGGATAGTTCGGGCATTTGGGAAGGCTTTATACCCAACGTGGGCGTAGGCGAAACCTATAAATATTTTATCAAATCATCCTCAGGTGAGGAACTGGAGAAAAGCGACCCCTTCGCGCTGCGCTGGGAGTTACCGCCACACACGGCATCGATAGTGGCCGATACCTACTACGAGTGGACCGACAAGCAATGGATGGCAGGGCGTTATGAGCATAACGCGCTGGATAAACCTTACTCGGTTTATGAGATGCATGTGGGCTCATGGGCACGCAGTCCTGAAAGCCCGGATGAATTTTTGAGCTATACCCAGTTGGGCGATAAGCTGGTGCCGTACCTGCAGGAAATGGGCTTTACGCATGTAGAGTTTATGCCTATTATGGAGCACCCTTACTATCCAAGCTGGGGTTACCAGGTAAGCGGCTTTTTTGCAGCCTCATCCCGCTATGGCACACCGCAGCAATTAATGGAGCTGATAGAGCGTTTGCACAACGCAGGCATTGGTGTGATTTTGGATTGGGTACCGTCTCATTTTCCGGGTGATGCACATGCCTTATACCGCTTTGATGGCTCGCATTTATATGAACATGCCGATACCCGCAAAGGCTATCATCCCGACTGGAAATCATATATATTTAACTACGGCCGTAACGAGGTACGCGCGTTTTTGATCAGTAACGCGCTGTTTTGGCTTGATCGTTACCATGCGGATGGTATACGGGTAGATGCTGTAGCATCTATGCTTTACCTTGATTATTCGCGCAACCACGGCGAGTGGGAGCCTAACATACATGGCGGCAACGAAAACCTGGAAGCGATATCATTCCTGAAAGAATTTAATGAAGCGGTTTACGCGCATTTTCCGGATGTGCAAACCATTGCCGAGGAATCAACCGCATTTCACGGCGTAAGCAGGCCAACCTTTATCGGCGGGCTTGGCTTCGGCATGAAATGGATGATGGGCTGGATGCACGATACGCTGGAGTATTTCGCTAACGACCCTGTTTATCGCAAGTATCATCACGGGCAGATCACCTTCAGTACCATTTACGCCTTTACCGAAAACTTTATGCTGCCATTCTCGCATGATGAGGTAGTATACGGCAAAAAATCGTTGTTAAGTAAAATGCCGGGCGATGAGTGGCAAAAATTTGCCAACCTGCGCCTGCTGTACAGTTACATGTTTACCCACCCCGGCACCAAGCTGCTGTTTATGGGTGCGGAATTTGGGCAGAGCGGCGAGTGGAATTACCAGTACTCGCTGGATTGGCATTTGCTGGAATATGATTGCCACCAGGGCATCAAAGAATCAGTAAAAGCCCTGAACCACATCTACCGTACGGAACCGGCGCTTTACGAAAAAGCGTTTGACTGGAGCGGTTTTGAGTGGGTTGATGGCGGCAATGCAAACGATTCGATAATTGTTTACTCGCGCAAAGGCCGTAACCCGGCTAATGAGGTAGTAGTGATATTGAACATGACCCCGGTTGTGCGCCAGAATTACCGCATAGGCGTACCCGAGGCAGGCACCTGGCGTGAGATATTTAACTCTGATGCCCGTGAGTTTTGGGGCAGCGGCTCGGTAAATAACGGCGAGTTGCATACTGAAGGGGTAGCCTGGCACGGCAAACCACAATCTGTAAATTTATCGCTACCTCCGCTTGGAGCCGTGTTTTTAAAGCGGATTGTATAAAATTATTGTTTGTACATATAACAAAAAGCCTGCATTTGCTGTTTAAGTAGCAAATACAGGCTTTTTTTGATGTTTAATATAATTTACCTTAGCACTGCTACCACTTTGTTTAATGATTTTGAGCTGGCCGAAATATTATCGGTAAGCCGTGATAATAATGTTATTCAGGGCATTACCGGTATGCTGCTATATGCCGACGGTACCTTTATGCAGGTGCTTGAGGGCGATAAAGACGTGGTAATGCGCACCTACCGTAAAATATTGCTTGACGACAGGCACCGCAATGTAATAGAGCTTGCGGCAGGCCCGCTCACCGCACGCAACTTTCCGGAGTGGTCCATGGGGTTCGCCTCTGTAAATGCCGATGTGCTTGAAGTATTTGATGGTTATGTTGACCCGCAGGGCCAGCGTTTTTTAGATACCGATAAAATGCATGCTGCCATTATCATGCTCAAAGGCTTTGCTGAGAATAACAAAATGAATTAAACAGGCAATAGTGTGATAACATGCGCATAGTGTAAGCTTAACGTTATTTCAATAACTTTGCTATCTGTATGAAGCATGTTCTTATTATCCCCTTTTTATTGTTTTTTTTGAGTAGTTATGGCCAAACGGATACCACGCAACAGGTTATATCCGGCCGTAAAAACAGCCCGGCTCAGCAAAAAAAGCCGTACGTTATACTCATATCCGCTGATGCCTTCAGGTACGATTTCGCTAAAAAGTACAATGCCGCCCACCTGTTAGCCTTTAGCGATAGCGGTGTTCGTGCCGATGCCATGATCCCTTCTTACCCCACGCTCACTTTCCCTAACCATTACGCTATTGTTACAGGCATGTACCCCTCGCATATTGGGTTGATACACAATAACTTTTTTGAGCCAGGTACCAATAAGCAATATAACAATGCCGATAAAAAAGCCGTTGCCGATAGCTCATGGTACGGCGGCACACCGTTATGGGTACTGGCCGAAAAGCAACACATGCTCGCCGCGAGTTTTTACTGGGTTGCCGCCGAAGCACCCATACAGGGCATCAATCCAACTTATTACTACAACTATAGCAATACCATACCCATAGGCAGGCGTATACAAAAAATAGGCGAGTGGCTAAACCTGCCGGAGGAGCAGCGCCCCCACCTGATAACCTTTTATTTGTCTCAGGTTGATGATGCCGCCCACAAATACGGCCCCGACTCTAAAGAAGCGGGAGCGGCGGTTCAATATGTAGATTCGGTAGTAAATGAAATGGTAAAAGTAGTTAAACCTACCGGGCTTGATGTGAACTTTATCTTCGTATCCGACCATGGGATGACGCGGGTTGACAACACGCACCCTATGCAATTGCCCGCTATTGATACCGGCAAATTTGTTATGGCCGGTGATGGCATTTTGGTAGAGCTTTATGCCAGGCCGGGAGCGGATGTAGCAGGTACTTATAAGCAATTAAAAGCCAACGCAAAAAATTACCGGGTTATACTCAAAAAGGATATGCCCGACCGCCTGCATTATGGTGCTAAGGACGACCGCTATAACCGCATTGGCGATATATTGCTGAAGCCTGATTGGCCCTATGTGTTTAAATATATAGGCAAAACAAAAATAAACCCCGGCTGGCACGGGTTCGATCCGTTTTTGGTAAAAGATGTTCATGCCACGTTTATGGCCTGGGGGCCCGCGTTTAAAAAACACAAGCGGGTTAAGGCTTTTAGCAATGTGAATGTTTACAACATCATCTGCCAGATATTGAAACTTACCCCCCAGGAGCAAACGGATGCTGACAACAAAATTGCGAATGAGGTATTGCTAAAAAGTAGCAGGTAACTTTGGCTGATTCGTGTTTAAAGCGGGACAGATATTTATAATTCGATATAGGGCAGCACTACATTAAAAAAGGTTTTACCAGGATTATTTATACTTTGAAAGTTGAGTATCAGTGTATTTATTATCTTATTATTTAATAATATTTTTATATCTCCTTCTTACTCCAAAAAGTTTTATAGAATTAAGTACATCAACAAATAAATATTATTATAATAATTTTTTTACATTTCTATGGTGTAGGTAATACACACATTTATTATGTTTGTACACTAAGTAAGTTTTATGCTTACTAATGTGATAAGGTTTAGGTTTGAAGTCCCCAAACAGCGAGTGTAAGGGGACTTTATTTTTTAGCCTTATTTCAAATAAAAATGATGCCGGATCAGGCATTGTCAATTCCACTAAAAATTAGCATATTTGCACCGCGAAATAACAAAGCGCGATGGTCCCGTAGCTCAGTTGGATAGAGCAACTGCCTTCTAAGCAGTAGGTCTTTGGTTCGAATCCAAACGGGATCACCTGATAAGAATTAAAAACCATCTTTATTAATTTAAAGGTGGTTTTTTTGTCGTGGATGATTTTGCAACTACAGTTGCTCGATTTAAACAACACCACACCATCAACTAAAATACCTCAACAATTCTTCCCATTCTTCATCTAAAGACAAGGATGGCCTGGTTTTTCCGGCTCTTTTGTACCAGTAGTCGGCATTCCAAGTATCCCCCTCTTTACGGTGCAGGTAGGCATGTACCCATGCCGAATCCCGATCGTTCAATTGGTCAACCTGGGCATGCGCCTGGTGCCAGTCGCCTTTGGAATCATACCAAAGGCTTTTTAGCTGCACCGAAAGGCCGCCTGGAGGTTGCAATGAGTTTAAAGATGCTTTAAATTCGGCTAATGTGTTCATGTATTACTAATTGCTGGCAGGTAGTGTGGCAACTACTGCACTACCAGGTCTGTCTCTATATTAACCTCGTTCTCCGGGGTTATCTTGTCCCAAATGCGCATTTTAACATGGTAAGTTTCACCGGCTGTCATAGGGTTGGCGATGGTAATACTGCCGCGTAACAGGCTGGCCTCATCCGGCACATGGCCCTGGTCGCCCTCAAATAAATCAGCTGCTTTGAGTATCGGCGTTCCCTTTTTATCGGTAACCAACAGCATCATTCCGGGAAAAGCCTTGCCATCCTTTAAACCATAATTTTCCAACCCGGTGGCTACAATCGCTATCTTGGTATTTAACTGAACTTTTTTATCCGTCATGCGTTGGTTGGCAGGGTCAACCAACACTATGTCCTCAATCCTGAAGCCGTTGTAGTTGTAAGACAGGCCCGTGGCAAGATCCTTTTTAGTGCCCTTGCTAAAATTACAGCCGGTAATTGCTATGCAGGCCAGCAATAGCATGGTAAAGAATGGTTTAGTATGTTTCATGGAGCAGGTTTATATTGTTTCATCAACAAACGCAGCCCATGTAAATATGTTTGTTCCGGTTAATCCCAAATACCGTTTTGCGCGGTAAATATTACAGGCTCTCCGCCGGTTACCATAATGGTATGTTCGTGCTGGGCAACGTAGCCGCCCTTGTTGCCAATCAGTGTCCAGCCATCGGCCTGGGTATCAGCAATGGTCGAGCGTGTTGAAATAAATGTTTCAATAGCTACTACAGAATTCTTTTTAAAACGGGCGATGTTGTACCTGTCGTAATAGTTAGCTATCTCATGTGGTTCTTCGTGCAGGCTACGGCCAACGCCATGCCCGGTCAGGTTTTTAATAACCGTGTAACCGGCCTTTTTGGCCTCGGTTTCTATCAGGCGGCCTATCTCCGCTATTTTAACCCCGCCTTTAATATTGCTGATGGCTTTTTTCAGTATCTCCTTTGATGCTGCTATCAGTTTGCCATGGCCGTGAATATCTTCACCCAATATAAACGAGCCGCCGTTGTCAGCCCAATAACCGTTTAACTCAGCCGATACATCGATGTTGATCAGGTCGCCCTCTTTCAATATTTTATCTGCTGATGGAATGCCGTGCGCTGCCTCCTCATTAAGACTGATGCAGGTATATCCCGGAAAGTTATAAGTTAGCTTAGGTGCCGATTTCGCGCCCATCTGTTCCAGCAATTCGCCTCCGTACTCGTCAAGCTGCTTGGTTGATATGCCCGGTTTGGCAAACTCGCGCATCTTTTTAAGCGTAATGGCAACGGCATCGCTGGCCTGCTGTATTCCTAATCTTTCGTCTTCGGTAGTTATGGACATTTTTAGTTTTTTAATCTAATGCAAACTTAACAATTTACATTTGACAGTGTTTAAGCAATATCGGTTTATGAAAATCAGGTTACTTTAAACCGCTGTTCAATAATTAAAACAAACCAATGAATTTAAGCAATAAAGCCATATTAGAGCAAGCTAATGCCGCCGTTACAGCCGGTGATAACGAAGGTTTTCTATCATTTTGTACCGAGGATACAGAATGGACATTTGTAGGCGATCAGGTACTGAAAGGCAAGCAAGCCGTAAGGCAGTATATGTTGAAAGCGTATGTTGAGCCGCCAAAGTTTATGGTTGAAAACCTGATTGCCGAGGGCGATTTTGTAATAGCCACAGGTAAGATCAGCATGAAGAATGAGGATGGTAAAATGGTTGATTACGAATACTGTGATGTTTGGCGGTTTCGGGATGGTAAGATGGCCGAATTAAAGGCTTACGTTATTGAATTGACTTAAATCACTACATCGAATTTCAATGGAAGCTCAATTTTCATCATACTGTGGTACCGGCATCCGCATGCAGCAAACCATGCGCTGGTTTGGTCCGTCAGATCCGGTTAGTTTGCCGGATATCAGGCAGGCAGGTTGCACCGGTATTGTTACCGCCTTGCATCACATTCCCAATGGGGTAGTATGGCCGGTTGAGGAGATCAGGGAACGGCAGGAGTTAATTGCCAACGCCGGTTTGCAATGGAGCGTAGTGGAAAGTTTGCCGGTTCACGAGCACATCAAAACACAAAACTTCGGCTTTGAGGAGTTGATAGAGAACTATAAAACATCCATCCGCCACCTGGCGCAATGCGGTATAAAAATAATTACCTACAACTTTATGCCCGTACTGGACTGGACACGCACTGACTTAGACTATGTAGTTGAAGATGGCAGCCGTGCCCTGCGCTTTGAAAAGGCAGCCTTTATCGCTTTTGATGTGTTGATACTGCAACGCGAGAATGCCGAAAATGATTATACCACAGCCGAGCTGCAACGTGCCCATCAGCGCTTTGCGCAAATGAGTGAGGCCGAAAAAGCAAAGCTCGCCGCCAATATTATTGCCGGTTTGCCGGGCAGCGAGGAGCATTTTACCATTGATAATTTTAGGGACGCGCTGTCGGCCTATAAACATATTGATGCAGACGGATTGCGCGCTAACCTGGTTTACTTCTTACAGCAGGTGATACCCATTGCCGATGAATGCGGCGTAAAAATAGTGATTCATCCGGATGACCCTCCCTATGCTATTTTAGGGTTGCCGCGTGTGGTGAGCACTGCTGACGATCTGGCGTACATTTTTAAAGCCGTGCCCTCATTAAGCAACGGTTTATGCTTCTGTACCGGGTCATTCGGTGTGCGGGCTGATAATGATCTGCCGGAGATGGTTCGGCAATTTGGCGACCGGATAAATTTTTTGCACCTGCGTAACGTTAAACGTAATGAGCATGGCGACTTTTTTGAGGATAACCACCTGGAAGGCGATACGGATATGTATGCGGTAATTAAAGAGGTGGTGCAGGTAATGAAACAGCGAAACCTATCCATCCCTGTGCGGCCCGACCACGGGCACCAGATGCTGAATGATCTGCATAAAAAAGTGAACCCCGGCTACTCCGCCATAGGTAGGCTCCGTGGCCTGGCCGAAATTCGTGGATTAGAACTGGGTATACTGCGCAGCCAATTGTAAACCGGTGGGGAGGTGCATTTAGTTCAAGGTAGCCTGATAAAACTCCCGGCTATCGGCTGCGAAATGATGGTTAACCACATCATCAATATAAGGCATGTGGCCTGATTGGTAGTAATGCGCGTTTACCCTTGTTTTAAACGCGCTGTTAGCTAATAGCTGTTTAACCGATGTATTGATGGTAGCCACCGGTGTAGCCAGGTCATAATACCCGGCCACTATGTTTACCTTTAACGCTTTATGCTTGTTAAGCAACCCGGTTAAGGCAGGTAACACATTCAAATAACCGCCTTCAGCGGTAGGGCCATAATTCCAGTTAGGCGTTGCCGTGGTAGTCAGGTAGGGGAGGTTATTATGGTAATTCAACTCATCCTCCACATAACTCTTAAAGGCCTGCGGAAAAACCGCCCGCAACCTTGCCGAACTTGGATCGGCCTGACCGGTTGTGCCGCTTGTGCGCGCGTCAAATATGCCTACACGGCTCTTGTTCAAAACCTGGCGGGTAAATACATGGTCGGGTATCCGGCCATTAAGGCGGCGGATAGTGTGTTCAGGCAAGCCGGTGATCAGTCGTAAGGTATCGGCAATGGGTTGTGTTATGGTATCACCGGAGGCTAAAAAGCTTTTGTAAGTAGTGTTGCCGAATGCCGCCGCTTTTTTATACAACTCATCAGCCGGTAACGCCTGCCACTCCGCGTTTAAGCGCTGATGGTATCGCGCGGCCAGTGCGTAGCTTGGCAGGTACAGCGGGTAGGCTGCCGTGTTTTTATCCTTAAAGCTGATCAAACGGTAGTTCAGCGCGGGCGATATCAGGGTAAGTCCGGCTACCTCTATATGTTGCTCATCAGCTAAATATGCTGCCAGGCCTACGGCTCGGGCGCCGCCATAGCTTTCGCCGGTTAAAAATACGGGGCTTTGCTGCCGGTTGTTGGCGGCAAGGTATTGCTCAATAAATTGACCTATTATCCTGATATCTTCATGATAGCCGTAAAACCGGCGGGCATCGGTGCCATCCACCGGGCGGCTGTAGCCTGTACCAACCGGATCAATAAATACCAGGTCGGTAAAGCCGAGCCAGGTGTTTTGGTTGGGCTGATAGCCAGCCTCGCCCGGCACACTGCGTACCGGCCCGAAAGCGCCCATGTGAAGCCAGATGGACGACGAGCCTGGGCCGCCGTTAAACACAAAAGTTACCGGGCGCTGCGCCTTGCCGTTGTTCAATTTGTAAGCGGTGTAAAATATATTGGCACCAAACCGGCCATCCGTAGTTTGTAAATAGCCTGCTGTGGTGTTATAGTTTAACTGCTGCCCTTTGGCAATAAGGATATGGGTTGATGTTACGGCATTTAATGCTTTTAAACCTGCCTTTTCGGCAAAGGTGGCATTGTGGACCGCGGCACCCCACGAGCTGAACAGGGTAACGGCAACCGAAGCTATTAATATAAGCGAAGCCAGGCGAAAAAGGTGTACGTGCAGACGGGAAGAATAGAACATGGAAAAAATATCAGTAAGTGTTATAATGCTAAATATGCTGTTTGGCGGATTGCCGGGGGAGTAATTAACAACAGCAACACATGACCCCTTGGCAAAGAGGCATTCGCATTATTGAACCTATGATATACAGACTATTCATATCAGATGCAGCAAAAGTAACAGGCAAAATCCACAATTCAAAATAAATCTATTAAAATTATAGACTTTATAGAATATGCTTTTCATGTTTCATTTACCGTCATCAATATTTTACGTGGGGAATGATGATTTTAAGGGTGATAGCTGTATTTTAGGGCGAATTAAACTATACGGTTCTAACCAATCACTTTTTATGAAATTTATTAAAGCCGGCATATTAGCAATATGTGCCGTAAACACGGCATTCGCGCAGGATGCCGACCTGGTGAAGTATGTAAATACGTTGCAAGGCACCAACTCTGAACACAGGCTAACCCGCGGGAACACTTACCCTACAACGGCCTTACCCTTTGGCATGCACACCTGGACACCCCAAACCGGTAACAATGGCGATGGCTGGAAATACCAGTACAAAAAGCAAACTATCCGCGGTTTTCAGCAGGCACACCAATGCAGTTCGTGGACAAATGATTACTGCGTGTTTTCGCTGATGCCGGTAGCCGGTAAACTGGTAGTTAATGAGGATGCGCGCGCGCTAAAATTCAGCCATGCCAATGAGGTAGCCAAGCCAAACTATTACAAGGTTAAGTTTGATAACGGTATCACTACCGAAATTTCGCCATCCGAGCGTGGGGCACACCTGCGTTTCAGCTTTACCGGTGAGGGCGATAACTTTTTGGTGCTGGATGGCTATACTGAAGAAAGCGACATCAAAATCGATATAAAAAACAAAAAGATAACCGGCTGGGTACACAACGGGCGCGGCTTAACCGATAATTTTAAAAGCTACTTCGAGGTGATCTTTGATTCACCGATAGTGGCCTGTGGTACCTGGACAAAGGAGAACGATAAGATCAACCCATCCGAAACGGCTATACAAGGTAAAAAGGTAGGCGTTTACGTACAGTTTAAAAGCGGTAAGCGCTCGGTACAGGCCAAGGCGGCATCATCATATGTAAGCCCGGAGCAAGCCGACCTGACCCTGCAGCGCGAACTGGGCAAGGATAAAAACCTGGAAGCTACCAAATTGGCCGCCCAAAAGGTATGGAACAAGCACCTGAGCCGTATTTTGGTTGAGGGCGGTACCGAGGAAGAAAAAGCCACATTCTACTCCTGCTTTTTTAGGGCCAGCCTGTTCTCCCGCCAGTTTTTTGAGTACGATAAGAATGGAAAGCCGTATTATTTTAGTCCGTATGATGGCAAGGTACACGAGGGCTATATGTATACCGATACCGGCTTTTGGGATACCTTTCGCGCGCAGTTTCCGCTAAATGCTTTAATGTACCCTAAAATGCACGGACAATACATGCAGGCCATGCTTGCCGCTTACGATCAGTGCGGTTGGCTGCCATCATGGTCGTTCCCCGGCGAGGCGGGCAGTATGATCGGTAACCATGCCATATCATTATTTGCCGATGCCTGGGCAAAGGGTATCCGTACGTTCGATCCTAAAAAAGCATTGGAAGCCTACCGCCACGAAGCGTTCAACAAAGGCCCCTGGGGACCGGCAAACGGCCGCGACGGCTGGAAAGAATACTTCGAGCTGGGTTATGTACCCTATCCAAAATATCGCGAAGCAACAGCCAAAACTTTGGAATATGCTTATGATGATTTTTGCGGCTACCAGTTAGCTAAAATGACCAATAACCCGTTTTACGAGGGCATTTTTGCCCGCCAGATGTATAACTACAAAAATGTATTTAGCCCAACAACCGGTTTTATGCAGGGCAGGGATGGTGATGGCCAATGGTCTGCCAACTTTGACCCGATAGAGTGGGGTGGCCCCTTCACCGAGGGTGCGCCATGGCATTGGGTATGGTCGGTTTTTCATGATATTAAAGGGTTGACAGGCCTCATAGGCAGCGACCAGAAGTTTGTGGCCAAGCTCGATTCGGTGTTTACCGAACCTAACAAGTTCAAGGTAGGTACATATGGCGGCCCGATACACGAGATGACGGAGATGGCCATGATCAACATGGGGCAGTACGCGCATGGCAATCAGCCTATACAGCACATGGCTTATTTGTACAACTATGGCGGCCAGCCCTGGAAATCGCAATACCACCTGCGCAAGATCATGAGCAAATTGTACAATGCCACAGAGGATGGTTATCCGGGTGATGAAGATCAGGGCCAAACCTCATCATGGTACGTGCTGAGCGCGCTGGGTTTGTACAGCGTTTGTCCGGGAACAGATCAGTATGTAGTAGGCAGCCCGGTATTTAAAAAGGCTACCATCACGCTAGAAAATGGTAAAAAATTCGTGATAGATGCCACTAACAACAGCCAGGCCAATGTATACATACAATCCGCCAAACTCAACGGTAAAGCCCACACACAAAACTATATTACTTATGGCGATATGATGAAAGGCGGTACCTTTAACCTGCTGATGGATAGTAAACCCAACACCTCTCGCGGCACTGCTGAAGGCGATAAGCCATTTTCGGTATCGGCAAAATAAAAAACCTCTAAACAACAAAGCCTCCTTATCGGGAGGCTTTGTTGTTATTATAAATTACGGTTGTTATACCGCTTTGGCCTTCGCTTTTTCTAAAGCGTCCTGGCCGTATTCTTTTATTTTGTTCACTAAATCCGGTGCTTTGTCTAAAACATCGTCTACTATCGAGTGGCCATTGGCGTCACGTTTGGTTAGGTAGCTTACACCATAAGCTACGGCTGCACCTAATGCAATAAATTTAAGTATGTTCATGGTATTTATCTGTTTGTTGCATAGGTATGTACAAGGATAATGCCAACCTTATTTCGCTTCGCCCAAAATCTCATCAATTACGCCAAACTCTTTAGCCTCATGGGCTATCATCCAGTAATCACGGTCTGATACCTGATGTACCTTCTCATAGCTTTGGCCGCTGTGGTTAGCTACAATTGTGTACAGATCCTTTTTGATCTTGGCTATTTCTCGGGCGGTTATTTCAATATCGGCCTGGGTGCCCTGTACCCCGCCGGATGGCTGATGCAGCATAACCCTTGAATGTTTAAGGGCTGCACGTTTGCCCGGCGCGCCGGAGCATAATAATATGGCCGACATGGATGCCGCCATACCCGTACAAATCGTGGCGACATCGGGCGATATAAAGTGCATGGTATCATAAATACCCAGCCCCGCATACACCGAGCCACCCGGAGAGTTAATGTACAATTGTATATCCCGTTTGGCATCGGCGGATTGCAGAAAAAGCAGTTGCGCCTGTATAATATTGGCGATCTGGTCGTCAATAGCCGAGCCTAAAAAGATGATCCGGTCCATCATTAACCGGGAGAATACATCCATCTGCGCAACATTAAACTGCCGTTCCTCCATAATGTAAGGGGTGGAGGCCATGGGGAGCTGCATGGTGTTAATGTGATTGATGTAAGCATCAACCCCTGATTTTTGGGCATGGCGGTGCCCCACCGCATAACTGCGGAATTCGTTAGTGTGATTCATAATGCTTTCTGTTTTTAAGAGAAATATAGTCGTGTCATTTCGACGAGGTACGAGGAGAAATCTGTCGCTTTGCAATGAACGCAGGCAGATTTCTCGCTATCACTCGAAATGACATGTTTTATTGTTTAAGTGGGTTTACTTAAATAGATCTATCACCCGCTTAGCGAAGGTGTGGTGTTGTTTATTATTAAAAAGTGTTTGATGTACGGATTCGATCTCTAACCTTAATTGCTCGCGGCTGTATTGATTAATCAGCTTAACGGCTTGTTGCTGTGCCTTTACATCTGTAAGCAAATCATGGTCAAGCAGCATTTTCGCTTCAAAAAGCAGCTTATCACCGTTTGGCAATTCTCCGGTGAGGTAGTCTTCGGTAAGTTTGATGTTATTCAATGAAGTCCTCATACTGCAATGCTTTTTGTTTAACGGTATCGCGCACTTTTTCGAGGCACTTGTATTTTTGTACGGTAGCTGAGCGTACGCTTGAATAATCGAACGTTTTGGCTATCTCTTCCGCATCCAGCTTATCATAGTAAAATGCCTTTAGCATATCCATACACCTTTTGCCGGCGGTGGCCAGGTAGGCAAGCAGTTTGTTGGTTGATGGTTGCGTTGCGTCTTCATTATCGGTTAAGTCAGTATCAGCATCCAAAGGCAACTCCCTGCTTTTGTTGCGATAGCGTTGCAGCCATAGGTTGCGCGCCGTACCGAACAGGTAACCGTTTTCCGTAGTGTTGATAATTGTGCTGTTAACCAGTGCTTTTTCATAATAGCTAATCAGCGCATCCTGAAAAACATCTTTCGCCTCATCAAAGCTGCCGCCCATTTTGCTGACGTAGGCCGCCACCGCCGGGAAGGCGCTTTGATACAGCTTGCTGAAAAGCTGCTCCCGGTTTTGAGCTGTGTTATTGAACGCTGCCATAGTATCGCTTTTATAATGATGTGTAAGTTAGCCGCCAACTATCACCCGCTAATTTAAACTTTTAACATACAAGTAAAACTGCCTGTGGTGATACCGTGGTTATTTTACATTTATTTTAACAATAGTTGCTTAATATTGCATGTTGAAAAAGCAGGACATCATCACACCATTCCTCCTCCATAAATGAAAAAACTTACTGAACAGAATGCCGCGCGGTATACCTTTATTCTGATAGCCATTACCTTTGTTGTGCGTATACTTATTGCCGCCTACACGGGTTTGGGTATAGGCGAATCCTACTACTTCCGTGGTGCCTTAACGCTTGAGATGAGTTACTTTGATCAGCCGCCCCTGTTTTTTTGGCTGAGCTGGTTAAGCATCAAACTATTGGGCCTGAGTACGTTCGCGCTCCGTTTTCCGGCGGTGATATTGTTCGCGGGTACAAGCTGGTTTTTGTTTTTGCTGTCGCAAAAATTGTTTAACGCCAAAGCAGGTTTTTGGGCCGTTGCCATCATGAATTTGAGTGCGGTATTTACCGTGTCCATTGCCTGCTGGTTTCAGCCCGATGCGCCGCTGATGTTCTTCTGGATGGCGGCGGCATACTATATTGCCCGGGTAATGGATATTAACCAGGATCAGGCCTCATCGCGCAACGCGTATATGGGCTGGCTTTGGGTAGGGGTGCTGATGGGTTTGGCTACGCTGAGCAAATACCATGTGCTGTTCCTGTTCGCGGGGGTGTTTATGTTTGTGGTGGCCAACAAAAACCAGCGCCACTGGCTTCGCCATCCCGGCCCATACCTGGCGGTGCTGTTAACGCTGATCATCGCCTTCCCGGTTATATGGTGGAACTATAAGAACGACTGGGCATCCTTCGTTTTCCAGGGCTCACGCGCCGGCGACGGCGGCGAGTTTAAACTGCACCCCGAGTGGTTTTTGCGCAGCATTGGCGGGCAGGCCCTATGGTTGCTGCCCTGGGTTTGGGTGCCGGTTATCAGGCAATTTATCCGCTCCTATAAAGAGCGTAATACATCCATCGCCTACAGTTTCGTTTTCTGGACATCGGTATTGCCTATCGTATTCTTTACCGTAGTAACCCTTTGGGCCGACTTGCAATACCATTTTCATTGGCAGGCACCGGGCTACATGATGCTGTTTATGCCGCTGGGTTACGTTATTGATAAAAAGCTGAACGGTGTGCCTGAACAAGCCCGATCCACCCGCCGCTGGCTGCGGTTTTCAACCGGTTTTACGGTGATCGTGATCACGGTATTGAGCCTGCACATGGTTACGGGCTTTTGGCAAAGCTACGGACCTAAATGGATAGTAGGCTTGGCCGGAGATACCGACGACCCGACCATACAGGGTATTGATTATGACGATATTTACAAACGCTTTGAAAAAGAAGGCTGGTTTAAAAACGACCGCCTTTTTGCAGGTGCACCACGCTGGTGGTTAACCGGCAAGGTGGATTGGGCACTGAAGGGCAAAAAGGATATAATCTGCTTTAATAATGATCCGCGAAATATGGCTTTCCTGGTCGATCCGAATAAATTAAAAGGGTACGATTGCGTGGTGATAGGCCAGCGACACCAGGTAAATGTGGATAACGATGTAAAGCCATTCTTTGATTCGGTTGAGCAACTGCCAGATATCGCCATTATGCGTAACGGGGTAGATGAACTGCACCTGCAGGTATACTATTGCAAAAACTTCCATGTACCGGCGCAGGAGCGTAATGATTTGCCGCTTTACAAGCAGTTAACCGGCAGGCCGCCATTTGGGAAATGACCCCACCCAACCCTCCCCGAGGGGGAGGGCTTGTAAATAGCAATTTTCCCTTTCTACTCAGGTAGAAGGGGAGTATCAGCGTAATTGTGTGAGTAGGTTATGATAAAAGGGTTTATCACTATGCCAAAAATACTTAATGCCTTGCCTTGTAAATTGCCGTATTTGGAACTTTTTATTAACCTCACTAAAATGCGTTACACAAAAGTAAAATCCATTCTCTCACTTCTTTTTGTACTGTTATTGCCTGTGGTTTTGCGGGCGCAATCAAACAATAGTTCATCAGGCAGTAATCTTAACAAATTGCAGCAGCAGTTTGTCGATCTGCGTTTCGGGATGTTCATCCACTTTAACATGCCTACCTACTGGAATGCCGACTGGCCTGACCCGGAAGCTTCGCCTGCGCTGTTCAACCCTAAAAAATTGAATGCCGACCAGTGGGCAAAGGCGGCTAAATCAGCCAATATGACCTATGGTTGCCTAACCACCAAGCACCACAGCGGTTTTTGTATTTGGGATACCAAGAGTACCGATTACAGTGTGATGAACAGCCCGTACAAAAAGGATGTGGTAAAGCAATTTGCTGATGCGTTTCGCGCTAATGGCTTAAAGGTGATGCTGTATTATTCTATATTAGACACGCACCACAAGATTCGTCCTAACCAGATAGAGCCTGAGGATATCGAGATGATCAAAACCCAGTTGACCGAGCTTTTAACTAAATATGGTAAGATCGAAGCCTTGATTATTGATGGCTGGGATGCACCATGGTCGCGTATATCTTATGATGATGTGTCATTCCAGGATATCTATAACCTGATCAAAAAACTACAGCCTGAATGTTTAGTGATGGATTTGAACGGTGCCAAATATCCGGGTGATGGTTTGTATTATACTGATATCAAGACTTACGAAATGGGTGCCGGTCAGCGCATGGCTAAGGATGTTAAGCGTATGCCAACCCTGGCCTGTTTGCCGATCAACAGTGCCTGGTTCTGGAAAGAGGATTTCCCGACTGTTCCGGTACGTGAGCCGCAAAAAATAGTTAACGAGCTGATCAAGCCATTGAATGAGGCAAGCTGTAACTTCATCCTGAACGTTGCGCCAAACCGCGATGGCCTGATCGATGATAATGCCCTGGCCAGCCTGAAAGAAGTTGGTAAGCTGTGGAAGAATGAAGGCTCAACCACCAAACTTTCACCTTTGGAAGACCCGATCATAGCCAGCAACATAGCCAAAAACGCACCTGCCAATTCAAGCTGGAGCGATGATATGAACATTATGGATTTTGCCAATGATGATGATTATGGTTCATCATGGCAATCAAACCCTCGCGTAAAAGAGCCTTGGTTCGAGATTGATTTTAAGAAGGACAGGAGCTTTAACACCATCGTTGTGTTCGAATCAAAAGCCAACATCAACAAATACAAACTGCAATACTGGGACGGCGCCGCCTGGAAACAAATATTCAACGGCGATAATGCCGAACGTGTAAAGCTCCACCGTTTCGACCGCGTTTGGGGCAGCAAAGTGCGCATCCAGATCGAAGGATCTAAAGAAAACCCATCAATAGCCGAGTTCCAGGTGTTTGATGAGCGGAGATAAGTTTTAATTGGATAGCTGGGCAATGTAATCATCCACATCTACCCAGCTATCTAATTGTTTAGCCTTTTCAAAATTCTCCCTTGCTTTGGTATAGTCGTTAACTTTAAAATAATAGATGCCCAAAGCTTTGTACATATATGGGTTATCTCCTCCGTTTTTAAAGTATGTGTCAATCATCGCTTTCCCTGCTTCAAGTTCGCCCTGCGTGATTTTACTGTAGCCTAAGTAACCACATGCTTCCCCATCTTCCGGATCAGTGTTTAACAGGGATAATAACTTTTCATCTGCTAAAGCATATTGTCCGGACAGAACCATCTCAAATGCTAAATTTAATGTAGCATGCCTGTAAGTAGCGGGATAGCATAATGCCTGATTGTAATAATCAATTGCTTTTTCGCTATCCCTGATAATTGAATTTATATATCCTAATGACAAAAGATCGTGTTCTGTTAAATCAGGATGTTTTTTCAACTGGTGATGTATTTTTAATGCGTTTTCAATATCGCGCAATCCAGTGTAGCAGCTAAGCAAGCATCTTAAAATATTGGTATCGTGTGGATGGGTTGTGTTAGCAGTTTCAAACTGTATTACAGCATTATTATAATCCATATTAGCAAGCGCTTCACAACCTTTGGCATAATTACTATAGGATTTATTTAATTTAACAGTTGATATTATCCTGTGGCCATCAGTACGAGAACTTGCTTTATTTGATAATAAATTATAATGAGCTGTATATAAAGAATAAATTAACAGCACCATGCTGAACAGTTTAACAGCACCATGCCAATCAGCATAAAATGCGAAAAATAATAAAGCGACAGATAGTGCTAACGTTGTTAAGTTGCCAGCCAATAAATTAATTATTTCCTTTTTGTAATTAAGCTCTTGAGTGCTGCTTGCACATGAACCACTACAGCGTGTAAATGCTTTACTTGTTATAATAAGTGAAGTTTCCCTAATTTAAAACGCAAGGCTTTTGAAGTAGATTTTTCAGCACCTATTGTGATCGTTATTTTCTCGGGTTTAGTTAAAATGAGATAAGCCAGCGCATGTCCTATTTCATGCGTTGTAACAATAAAAAATGTGCATAAGGCGTAGCCGATAAAAATAAGGCCAATAATGTATAAGGCAGCCATCTCCCTAATATACAGCTTTGGTGATGAAACGCGCTTTTTACTGTTAAAAATTAATTACTCGTTACCGTCCAAGAAACCAGTTTATATCAGTTTATTTCTTCTGGTAACTGCCGAACAGTTCAACCAATATGTCCGGATTGTCGGATATAATACCATCTACCTTTATGGCGGCCAGTTGTTTCATGGCTTCGGCATCGTTCACCGTCCAGGGTATCACCTTAACACCGGCGGTGTGCGCGTCGTTCACAAAGGTGGCATCAATCTGTTTATATTCCGGGCTGATGATGTTCGGCTTAAAACCCAGCTTATCCATATTTTGCTGAAAGGTGTTTTTGTTGGATACCAGGTAGGCCAGCACAACCTTTGGATACTTGCCATGCAGGTATTGCAGCGGGCGCTCATCAAACGATTGTATGTTACTGCGGTCCAATAAATTCTTTTGTTTAACAATGGCCATTACCTTTTCGGCGATCACGTCAGGCACAGGGTGCTCTACATTATCACCTTTGGGCGAGCATTTAATTTCAATGTTGTAGTAAACCGGTTTCAGGTGTTTGGCTTTGGTGTATTTATCTACCGCGTCAATCATTTCAGTTAGCAGGGGCTTGTAAGTGCGCATCTTTTTTTGCGCCATAAAACCGGGATGAACTTTGGTGCCGCCATCGTATTTCTTTATACTGTCGTAAGGCATGGTATACAGCAGCAGGCTTTTTTGCTCGGCCTTGCTGATCTCGCTGCCGTCAGGTTTCAGCATAAAATCAGCATTCATGTAGGTATCATGAGATACCACCACCTGTCCGTCTTTGGAAATTACCACATCCAGTTCAAGTGTACGTGCGCCCAGGTCAACGGCATGCAGCATGGCTTCAATAGAGTTTTCGGGCATCAGGGCGCGGCCGCCACGGTGGGCTTGCAGGTCGATGCTGTTTTGTGCCGATGCAGCCAGCAGGCTACAGCTAAAAAGGGCGGTAAGTAAGTATTTCATAAGCCCGGCAATATCTGTTTTTTGTTTTAAAGGCGATTGCTTCGGCATGTAAAGCTTTGTTAAACGCAATGCTTCTACCTCTAAGTTAACTACTTTGTGTGCTATATTAACCTGTTGATGATTTGCCGGTTTTAGCAACAAATACTATAGCGCAGGTGTTGTAGCTTTACATTAACCAATCTGTCAAATTATGAAGATCACCTCATTATTGCTTTTGTTATTGATGCCATTCGGTTTATTTGCCCAGCACTCGGTGCAAAAATTATGGCAAACGGATACTGTGCTGGCTACGCCCGAATCGGTGCTGCCTGCCGGTAAGGTATTATATGTTTCGCTCATCAGCGGCAACTCCAACGCTAAGGATGGCATAGGCGGCGTGGCAAAAATATCACCCGAAGGGAAAATAATTGATACCGCTTTTGTTACCGGCCTTAACGCGCCTAAAGGCATGGGCATCTATAAAAACACGCTCTACGTAGCCGATTTAAGCGAACTGGTTTCGGTAAACCTGAAAACTGGGGCGGTAACAAAAAAGCCGGTGGATGAAAATGCGGGTTTGAATGATGTTACTATTGATGGTAAAGGTGTTGTGTATTTGTCCGACCCTAAAAATGCGCGGGTGTTTCGCTTTGAAGGTGATAAACAAGAAGTATATTTAACAGGACTGAAAGGCGTTAACGGCGTAAAAAGCATAGGTGCCGACTTATATGTGCTAACCGCCGATGCCGCTTACAAGGCCGGTGCCGATAAAAAGCTGACCAAGGTTTGCGACCTTGAGCATGGCGGCGATGGCATTGAACCCGTAGGTAACGGCGACCTGCTGATCACTGCCTGGGAGGGATATTTGTATTATGTTACACCCGATGGCAAAAAGCAGGTATTACTGGATACGCATGAAGGCAAGAGCAAGACCGCTGATATTGGCTATGACCCTAAAAAGCGGATAATTTATGTGCCTACCTTTTTCGGTAATTCGGTAACCGCTTATAAACTGAATTAAAGGAGATAGAATAATGAAGATCAGGAATTACTTTTTTATATTGATAAGCTTTATGGTATTGCTGTTACCGGCAACCACAAACGCGCAAAGCGTTGCCGAAAAGCAGGTAACCGACGCGGTAGATACCCTTTATAAAGCTATGGTTGATGCCAACAAGGCCACGCTCAACAAATATACCGCGGCAGAATTAAGCTTTGGCCACTCCAGCGGAAAGGTGGAAGATAAGGCGGCCTTTATGGAAGCTCTTACCAGCGGCGCGTCAGACTTTACAAGTATTACCACCACTAACCAAACAGTAACTATTGCCGGGGATGCAGCCATCGTAAGGCATATCCTTAACGGGCAAATACTGGATGGCGGTAAGCCCGGTACCGTTAAGCTGGGCATATTGCTGGTATGGAAAAAGCAGCAGAAACATTGGGTTTTATTAGCCCGGCAGGCCTATAAGGTTCTGTAAACGAACTTTCAGCGTAAGATATTGCAAAGGCATCCTTATTTAAGGGTGCCTTTGTTGTTTCAGGGTATTTGGCTGTTGATAGCCGGCGATATTTCACGGCAATATATTACATCAAATTGCTATAATACTGAATTTGGGTAACTAATGTATTCCCTTTATTTGTTCATGCTTATCCGTTTTGTTTGGCGGTAAGCCCGGGCTGCACAATTAGGCCATTATAAACCAACTGATAATAAATTTTAATACGGTGTTTTTAAACCCTTTGAAAATAGGGGCTATGCGCTATTAGCTATTTATTGCTGTAATCGATTGAAACCAATAATAACCTGAATAATATGAACCTGAAATTTTACAAAAAAATGGTGTGGTTAGCGGCTTTTATAGGCCTCTGCCTGCAAGTTTACGCGCAGGAGGCGGTGCAGATCACCGGCACCGTGAGCACCACCAAGGGCGAGATGCTGGCAGGCGTATCCGTAAGGATCAAGAACACCACTACCGGCGCGGTAACTGATGCCAACGGTAAGTACAGCCTAAAGGTGCCCAACCGTTCGGCTATCTTGCAAATATCGTACATCGGTTTTGCTACTAAGGAGGTACCGGTAGGCGCAGGCAATGTACTCAACATTGTTTTAGAGGAAAACAACAACCAGCTAAACGATATTGTGGTAACCGCCCTCGGTATCAAGCGCGAGTCCAAAAAACTGGGCTACTCTACCGCTACCGTAAACACCGATCTGCTCACCGTAAACCGTACGGTTAACGTAGGTAACAGCCTGGAAGGTAAAATAGCGGGTGTTAACGTTACGCCGCCTGCCGGCGGGCCGGGCGGGTCAACCAAAATACGCATCAGGGGGCAGTCGTCCTTCGGGCCTAATAACTCACCTTTAATAGTTGTTAATGGTATTCCCATTAATAATACCGCGGTTTCCGCGGGTGGTTTTGCAGGTAATGGCGGTGGCAATGTAACCGGCGGCTCGTCTGACCAGGGCGACGGTTTGCAGAGCATCAACCAGGATGATATAGAAAGCATGACGGTACTTAAAGGTGCCGCCGCCGCCGCGCTGTACGGCTTCCGGGCTAAGGATGGCGCTATCATCATCACTACCAAAACAGGCAGCAAAACGATGGGTATTGGTATCGAAATAAACTCCAACTACCAGGCCGACCAGGCGCTGGATTATACCGATTTTCAGTACGAATACGGTCAGGGCGAATACGGCAAGCGCCAAACCACCCTTGCCGAGGCACAAACCTTTGGCGTACATAGCTTTGGTGAACGGTTTGACGGCGCGCCAACCATCCAGTTTGATGGCTCAACCCAGCCTTACTCTCCTTTCAAGGATCGTATATCGCAGTTTTACCGCATGGGGCGGAGCTTTTCTAATTCGGTGGCTATTTCCGGCGGTAATGATAAGGGCAGCTTTCGTTTATCGTTCGCTAATAACGATGCGAATGCCATTATGCCTAATTCCGACTATCATAAAAAGATATTCAACCTCGGCCTCAATTATAAGGTTACACCAAAGTTGACGATGCAATTAAACGCCAACTACTCTAACGAGTATAACCACAACCCGCCGCAAATAGGTATTCAGGATATGAACGCCAACACCACCATTTATACCCTGGCCAACAGCATTAATACCGATTGGCTGAAAAATTATAAAGACCCGAACGGTAATGAAATGCCGCTATCGCGCTTTACTAACCGTAACAACCCATATTGGGTGGCTTTGCAAAGGTTTGAGAATGTGCATCGCGACCGTATCTTCGGCAATGCCTCGATGCGTTACCAGTTTACACCTTGGTTGTATTTGCAGGCACGCATCGGGCAGGATTACTTTACCCGCCCGTATAACTACAACCGCCCTACAGGCACCCGTTCCATTGGCGCGGTAACCACCGGCTTTAACGGCTATTACTACCAGGATGTAACCACTTTCAGGGAGCGTAATATGGATTTCCTGATCGGGGCGAATAAAAAGGTAAAGGATTTTGGCTTTGACCTGACCCTGGGCGGCAACGCCATGAAACAGGTAAGTGATGTAATGGGCACCGCGGTTACCAATTTCTTTGTGCGCGATCTGTACACCATCAGCAACGGGCAGGTTAAAAACCCCAATTACAGTTATGCCGAAAAGCGTGTTAACTCGGTTTATGGTATGTTCGAGGTATCATACAAAAATTTTTTGTACGTAACCGCCACCGCCCGTAACGATTGGTTCTCTACCCTGAACATCAACACCAACAGTTACCTGTACCCATCAGTAAGCGCCAGCTTTGTATTCAGCGAAGCGTTGCGCATGCCATCATGGATTGATTATGGTAAACTGCGTGTAGCCTATGCCGAAGTGGGTAGCGATACTGACCCTTACGCCAATTTACTATACTACTCGCTTAACTCTAATCCGTTTGGCGGTACCGCGCTGGGGTCGATCAATAGTGATATTAGTCCGAACGCCGGCTTGCGCCCGCTGAAGGTGAAGGAAAAAGAAGCCGGTTTAGAGATCAGGACGTTTAATAGCCGCCTGAACCTGGATATGTCGGTATATGAGAAGAATACTGTCGACGAGATATTGAATGTAGATGTTTCGGTAGCGTCGGGCTTTAATTCAACCAAAGTAAATATTGGTAAGCTGCGCAACCGTGGCGTTGAGGCATTACTGACCATAGTGCCTGTAAAAAAGACCGGCTTTAACTGGGAAACCGCCTTTAACGGATCGTACAATGCATCCAAAGTATTGGATCTGGCTAACGGGCAGGCCAGGGTTGACGTAGGTACGGGCGAGTTTTTTGGTACCGTATCGCACGAGGTAGGTTTGCCTTTGGCATCACTGCGCGGGTTTGATTACCGTCGCGATGAACAGGGTCGTATTGTTACCATCAACGGTTTACCACAACGCGGCGAGCTCACCACCTTCGGCAGCGCCATCCCCAAATGGGTAGGCGGCTGGACAAACACGTTCCGCTATAAAGGCTTCCGTGTGTTTACCCAGGTTGATTTTAAAGCCGGTGCCAAGATCATGTCCAACTCAAACCTCAACTTTTTGCGCGAGGGCTTGTCGCAGCAATCGCTGGTTGGCCGCGAGGGCGGGGTAGTGTTTGATGGGGTTAACCCCGATGGTACGCCCAACACCACCGCTGTTGAGGCCGAAACCTTTTACTCCAACTACCGCACAACCAACATAGCTACACCATTTGTTTACAACGCGGCATTTGTTAGATGGCGCTCCATATCGGTAGGGTATGATTTCAGTAAATACATGAAGAAAACCTTTGTTAAGGGCCTCAATGTATCGCTGCTGGTTAACAACGTGCTGATGATCAAAAAATACATTGATAACCTCGATCCGCAGGCCAGTGTTTCAGCGTCAGATAACCTGCAGGGTATTGAATCGCACACGCTGCCAACCACGCGCAGCTACGGTATCAACGTAAATGTTAAACTCTAACCATCCCGAAATCATCATGAAAAAGAAATATATTATCGCTTTACTGGCATCCATGATAACGCTTGGAGCCTGTAAAAAGAATTTTGAGGAGATCAACGTGAACCCGGTGCTGCCGGCAGATCTTGATCCATCCTATTTATTTTCAAACGCCGAGTTTAGTGCCGCGCTGCCAAATTATTATTATCAGCCCATGATCGTTCAGCAACTGATAACGCCCAACACCGGCGTGTTGGAAGGCGGCAACCATAACGTAAGTTACGACCCGAATGCCAACATCACCTTTAACTACCTGTACCGCAGTACCAGTAATACAACCGGTGGTTTAGTAACCGGGCCGGTGGTGCTGCTTACTACCGTGCTGGATAAATTGAAAGATCAACCTACCCGCAGCAATCTGTACAATATGGCCCGCATTTTTAAGGCTTATATATTTATGATACTGGTTGATACCTACGGCGACGTGCCTTACAGCGAGGCCGGGAAGGGGTACCTGGAAGGCATCAACCTGCCTAAATATGATAACCAGCAGGATATTTATAACGATATACTAAAGGAGCTTGACGAGGCAACCAAAGCCCTGGATGCCGGCAAAGCTATTGAGGCCGGCGACCTGTTTTATAAAGGTGACATCCCCAAATGGAAAAAACTGGGCAACTCCCTGCTGCTGCGCGCCGCTATGCGTTACAGCAAAACAGATGCTGCCAAGGCACAACAATATGTTACCATCGCGGTAAGTGGCGGACTGATGCAATCAAACGCTGATAATGCTTTGATACAATTCAACAGCACGTTTAATAGTCCGACAGGTAGCTGGTTCCAGGCTACTGAGCGTGGTAACATTTATCTGGCCGCGCCGTTTGTGGAATATTTACAGGATACGGATGACCCGCGCCTGCGTGTTATTTCGGTTAAATACGCGCAGCCTGCCAACCCGCTGGCCACAGTAGGTACAGAAAATACCAATCCTGCCGATCAGTTGGGGATGCCTTTGGGTTATAATGAATCTACCATCAGCACTGCGCCGGGCTTTCCGGGACGGCTTGGCGCGGGCTATGCGTACTCGCAGGTTAACCGCCGTACGCTGGGTAAGATAGATATACCGGAATTTTATGTAACCTACTCGCAAACAGCCCTGTTGTTAGCCGAAGCCGTGCAACGCGGCTGGGCAACCGGCAATGCAGCAACTTTGTACGAGGCCGGTGTTAAAGCACACATGGATCAGTTAGCGCAGTACGATGGTACAGCAACCATAAGCACCGATGCGCAGAATGCTTACCTGCTGGCGCATCCGTTTAATCCGGCAAACGCTTTGGAGCAGATCAATACGCAATACTGGGTATCATCTTTCCTGAACGGTAACGAGGCCTGGGCAAACTTTCGCCGCAGCGGGTTTCCGGTGTTAACGCCAAACCCGTATCCAACGGCTGATGCCTCGGTAAAGGGCGCGTTTATCCGCAGGTTGACTTATCCGCTGCGCGAGCAAACCGTAAACGCTGCCAACTATCAGGCAGCCGTATCGCATAACGGCCCGGATAACCTGGCTACACGCGTATTCTGGGATAAGCAATAAATACATACCACCTATGAAAAACAGGATCATACTACTTGCAGCGCTACTTTTAGCGGCGCTGCATTTACAGGCCCAGCAGGTAACGCTAACGCCTGATCAGATCAAGCTGCTTACCGCAGACTGGAAAGGTGAGCGCTCGCCGGATGGTCGTCCCCGCGTGGCTGACGATGTAATGGAGCGTTTTAAAAACGTGGGCATTGAGGATGTTTGGGGCTTTTTGCGTGGCAAGGGCTACCAAAACCAGTTTGAGGGCGATTGGATGATACTGCATCCCGACAGTGTAATGGTTGGTCGTGCGGTAACCGCCCAATATATGCCCTTACGCCCCGATGTGGATAAAGTAATAAAAGACAAAGGCAAAGCCGAGGGGCGTGTTGGCCCAACCAATTCGTGGCCTATTGATGTGTTGAAGAATGGCGATATCTATGTGGCCGATGGCTTTAACAAAGTAGTTGATGGTACGCTGATAGGCGATAACCTGGGCAACTCCATTTATGCCAAAACCAAACGGGGCGTGGTATTCTACGGCTCGGTGCGTGATTTGGAGGGGCTGAACGAGATCAGGGGTTTTAACGGCTGGATCAAGGCTGTTGATCCATCGTACCTGCAACAGGTAATGCTGGCGGGTATCAATGTGCCTGTCCGTATCGGCCGCGCTACGGTATTGCCCGGCGATGTGGTGCTGGCTAAGCGCGGAGGTACACTTTTCATCCCCGCATCCCTGGCGGAAGAGGCTGTTATTACCGCTGAGTTTATTGTGCTGCGCGACGAATACGGCCACCAGCGCCTGCGCGAGGGCAAATACACACCGGGGCAGATTGACAGCCAGTGGACGGAGGAGATCAAAAATGATTTCATTAAATGGCTTAACAGCTATCCCGGCAAGCTACCCATGACCCGCAAACAACTCGACGATTACATGAAGAACCGTACCTGGTAACCCTACTAAACCTATAATGATATGAAAAACGAATTACTCAGGCTGTTAGCCGACGGCAAGCAATTGGATAAAAAGGCAAAGGCAACGCTTCCATCAACCCAACCCGAAGAAAGCAAGGGCTCGGCAAGACGCGATTTTTTGAAGAAGTCGGCATTGGGCGGCGGTTTGGCACTTGGCGGTATGCTGTTTGCATCTGCCGAGGATACGCTGGCGCAATCAACCTCAAAGGTCAACCGCAATAGCTCACCTTCGGAATTAAAAATAACCGATATGCGGTATATCGTACCCATGACCACCGTCGGCCGTTGCCCCATTATTCGTATTGATACCAACCAGGGAATTTATGGTTTGGGCGAGGTACGCGATGGTGCCGACCCTCGTTACGCCCTCATGCTGAAAAGCCGCATTTTAGGCATGAACCCCTGCAGTGTGGAAATGGTGTTCAAGGCCATTAAGCAATTCGGCTTTCATGGCAGGCAGGCGGGTGGGGTTTGCGCGGTTGAGATGGCGCTGTGGGATCTGGCAGGCAAGGCGTACAATGTGCCCGCTTACCAGTTATTGGGCGGTAAATACCGTGATACCGTAAGGCTGTATGCCGATACCCCCGAGGAAGAGGATATGAGCGTGTTCAGCGCCAAGGTGAAGGATAGGCTGGTTACCAAGGGCTATACCTGGCTAAAAATGGACCTAGGTATTGAACTGATAAAGGATATACACGGAACCACCGTTAACTCCGGTTTTTGGAAAGGCAGCCAGTGGAACGATAAACCCATGTCGCTGGGGAATACCAAACACCCCTTTACCCAGATACAGATCACTGAAAAAGGGCTTGACGAAATAGCCAAGTATGTGGATAAGGTGCGCAGCGCGGTTGGGTATGATGTGCCGCTATCGTCAGACCATTTCGGTCATTTTGATACCAATAACGCCATCAGGCTGGCGCGCAAGCTGGAGCCATACCGGTTGGCCTGGATGGAAGATATGGTGCCCTGGGAGTATACCCAGCAGTGGAAGGAGATCACTAACGCGATAGAAACACCAACATTAACGGGAGAAGATATATACCTTAAAGAAGAATTCATTAAATTGGTCGACCATCACGCGGTTGATATCATCCACCCTGACCTTTCATCGTCGGGTGGGCTGCTCGAAACCAAGAAGATAGGCGATTATGCGGAAGAACATGGCGTAGCCATGGCCATGCACTTTGCCGGTACGCCGGTAGCCTTTATGGCCAATGTGCATTGCGCTGCCGCTACGCAAAACTTTTTGGCGTTGGAGCATCACAATATTGATTTGCCTTACTGGGAAAGCTACGTGAAAACGGTTGATAAAAAACCGCTGATCGATAAAGGTTTCGCCCTCGTGCCCGACTCGCCGGGCCTGGGTATTGAGCTTAACGAGGATGTGCTGAAACAACACCTCGACCCGAAAGATAAATCATGGTTTGTACCCACCAAAGAGTGGGATGAGAAACGATCGTGGGATAGGTTATGGAGTTAATTAACCAATTTAAAACTTAAAAACTTATGGTACCAGCTAAAGTTTATTACGCGTTCTCATTTCTTATTTTATTGGGTTTTATAACGGTATCAGCAACGGGCCATCCGCAATGGGGTGGCTGGTTGCTGATGCTTTTTTTTATAGCCCTTGCCCTGGCCTTCAGGCAGCACCCTAAGCTCAAGGGCTTTTCGTTCACCATCATGATCTTCGCGGCGGTGAGTCTGGCCATGTATTACCCGCAGTATTTTGTTCAGGTTGGCGATTTTAAATTGTCAAAGCTCATCATCCCTTTGTTGCAGATCATCATGTTCGGCATGGGCAGCGAGTTGAGTATGAAGGAGCTTGCTACCGTGCTCAAACAGCCAAAAACCATCATCATCGGGGTAGTTTGCCATTACACGGTGATGCCGCTGGTGGGCTTTATACTGGCTAATACCTTTAACTTTCCGCCGGAGATTGCCGCCGGTATTATACTGGTAGGCTGCTGCCCGAGCGGTTTGGCATCCAATGTGATGTCATACCTCGCGCGGGCTAACCTGGCACTGTCAATCGCTATCACTACCGTATCAACCTTGCTGGCACCGGTGTTTACACCCCTGCTGATGCGCTTATTGGCAGGCCGTTTGGTTGAGGTGCATTTTTTAGATATGGCCTGGGATACCACCAAAGTAGTATTGCTGCCCATCATCGCGGGTGCCATATTCCATGCCCTGGTGCGTGGCAAGGTTAAATGGCTGGATAGTATTATGCCTTTGATCTCCATGATCGGTATCGGCCTCATCATCGTGGTAATTACCTCGGCAGGGCATCAAAGTTTATTAAACGTGGGCTTGTTGCTCATTGTTGCAGTATTCATCCACAACGTATCCGGTTACACATTAGGGTATTGGCTGGGCAGGTTAATGGGTTTTGCCGAAAAGGATTGCCGTACCATATCCCTCGAGGTAGGGATGCAAAACGGCGGACTGGCATCGGGGCTGGCGCTGTTAATGGGCGGACTGGCAACCATCGGACTGGCACCGGCTATTTTTGGTCCGCTGATGAACATTACCGGCTCATCATTAGCTACTTGGTGGCACGGCAAAATACCGCCCGAAGACCTGCAGGTGGAAGCTGCTGCGGAACCACAAGCTATAATTAATTAATGTTGATATGAAGATACAACTGTTTAAGCCCTTGCTCGCCTTGGTGGCGATGCTGGGCTTTTACGCGGATGCTTTCGCACAGGCTGATTCCACTGTTATTCATTTATGGAAAAACGGCGCGCCGGGTTTTGAAAGCCGCCGTACCGAACCTGAAAAGGGCGATAAATACATCAGCAATATCCACAACCCGTCGATAACGGTTTATTTGCCGTCTAAAGATAAGGCAACCGGCGCCGCGGTGCTGGTATGCCCCGGCGGCGGGCACCGTATGCTGGTCATCAATTCGGAAGGCAGGGAAGCGGCGCAATTTTTAAACAGCCTTGGCTTTGTAGCGGTGGTATTAAAGTACAGGCTCGCGCGAGATACCAACTCTGTATACCAATTAGATGTACATGCCCCACAGGATGCCATGCGTGCCATGCGCCTGATCCGCAGTAACGCCAAACAATGGGGTATTGATACCGCGCGTATCGGCATGATGGGCTTTTCGGCAGGCGGCGAGGTGGTGGATATGGTCGCTTTTAGTACTTACAAGCAACCCCTTAAACCCGCTGACGCGATTGACAAGCTGAATTATAAACCTAACTTCGTTATCCTGGTTTATCCCGGCCCGTTAGGGGTGCCGCAAAAGGTTGAACGCGATGCGCCCCCGGCTTTTTTAATAGCGGCTAATGATGATGTTTGCTGCTCGCCGCCTGTGGTTACCCTGCTGCAAAAATACCGCGAAGCAGGTGTCCCTGTTGAGGCGCATATTTTTTCAAAAGGCGATCATGCTTTTAATATGGGTAAACGCGCCAAACTGCAATCGCTAAAAGCGTGGCCGCAACGCCTTGCCGACTGGT
Source organism: Mucilaginibacter sp. FW306-07-L (assembly GCF_058782065.1). Lineage (NCBI taxonomy): Bacteria > Pseudomonadati > Bacteroidota > Sphingobacteriia > Sphingobacteriales > Sphingobacteriaceae > Mucilaginibacter > Mucilaginibacter sp. FW306-07-L. The sequence goes on along the minus strand of NZ_JBYSXI010000002.1, from coordinate 353,777 downwards.
TTGCCGATAACGATTACTTTAACAAGCAGGCAAGTAAATAATTATCATTTATCCATAACGATGATCTTATAATCATCCAGCCGGGCGGCAGTGAAATTCACATAGCCATCGGCATAAGTAAAATTAACCGGCCTGCCGCTCAGCAGGTCGGTTATACGGGCGGGTTTGTCGTTGAATATCGAATGTTTTTGATCTGCTCGATGGTGCTTTTCATAATCTCGATCCTTGAATCGGTAATTTGAAAATCAGGCATGTTCAGTTCCTTAGAATATGAAAAACTATTGTTCTCTATAAAAGAATACATCGCGTTATATGAATCTTTAATAAAATGTAAGGTGGGCAGAACAGTTTCGTCGGCATCTTCAATTATTATGGTTAGTATATGTATACTTTTATAATCGATGAATACGTCATCAGATGCCTTATCTTTAGCGAAATAGGATAAGTTATATACATATCTAAAAGCATCCTTATCAGCAAGTTGCCAATGCCCTGTACCATTAATTTCACACGTTACTTCTCTGCTTTTCTCAAAAAAATTTGTATCTAATTGATATGACAGAATGTTATCTGACTTGTTTACAATTTTCATGATTCCCGGAGTCTGCAGATGTATTTTAAAATATTAAACGGACGATCACTAATATAACGAGAGTTGGAATGCTTACGCGCTTATAAGATTAAATGAATTTCGTCAAATCGGATGCATTCTGCAAACAAATATGGGTAATCGCTAACTTGTTTGCTGATAACAACTACTTTAACAAGCAGGCAAGTAAATAATTATCATTTATCCATAACAATGAGCTTATAATCATCCAGCCGGTCGGCAGTGAAATTCACATAGCCATCGGCATAAGTAAATTTAACCGGCCTGCCACTCAGCAGGTCGGTTACACGGGCGGGTTTATACCCGCTTTTTATTTTTAAGGTGATGTTGTACACCGGCAGAGGCGCCAAATAACTTGTTGAACTTACCCCGGTAAGGTTGATGAGGTGCAGTATCAGCCCGTTATTATCGCCTTTATTTGCCGGGGTATTTTTGCTGTATTGCTGTAACACCGTTTCTACCTTAGGGTGCGCGTTGGTGATCAGTTGCTTTCCAGCATCAGGATAAATATTATTCAGCACATCAAGTAATAACTGCTTATGTTCCTGGTAGCCGTTGTTGTAATATAAGCGTCCCACATTGAATGGCAGCAACACCGCTTTTGCCGAACCGTGTTGTTTAATGGTCAGCATTTTATCGCCGGTAACATCATGCCCGCCAATAATTTCCGGCGGACCGGTACGGCCTTTAGCCAGCAGGGGCAAGCCTGTTTTATCGGCACCCGAAAGATCATACAAAGCCAGGTTATACTTCATGAACAGCATGCTTTGCCCTTTAAAGTTTTTAAAGATGGCCCTGTCCTCGGGTACCAAATAGTTGCCCGCCGCGTCGTTATTAAGGCTTTTTAGTTTAGCGCCAAACAGTTCGCTCATCAAAGCCGGGTTATCATTTAGGGCGATGTTGGTGGCTATCAGGTTAGTGCCGTTAGCTATGGCCGCTTTTAATTGCTTTACACCGCCATCGTTCAAAAAGGTGATATCAGGCAAAATGATCACCTTATAATTTTTGAGCTTATCGCCACGGTTTTGCAATTGGTTATCCTCAATAATATCAAAGGGGATATGCGCTTCCTGCAATATCTGCTGTATACCCCGATACTCCTGCATGGGCGTACCGTTAGGCCATGAACCGGGTGCTACCACCGCTATTTTAGCTATGGATTTATAGCGGCCAAAGTAAGGCTCATATTTTTTATGCAGGCTGTAGATCTTTGCTATCGCTTTATAATTCCGCTCGTCCTCATAGCCGCGGGTATCACCCATCATGCTCAAATCCAGGCCCGAGCCGTGCGCCATGTTTTGGTATAATCGTATAGATATTTCCTCCGGCTCAATAGCATTGTAGCGCGATTGAAAGGAGATTTGCTGTATACTGGCATTGCTGATGATGTGATCCGGGAAGGTAGTGCCCGCGTTATTTAAATTATCTGCCGCACTGTAAGGCCACAGCGGCAAAGTGGGTACGGCCTGCGTTTCATGCCTGATGATGTCCACATACTGATCGGTATAGGTACAAATAGCTGCCTGCGGGTTTTTGCTTTTTACCAGCGTGTATAGCCGTTTGCCCCATTCATCCAGCGTAAATTTTTTAAAGGCGAGATATTGCTGGTACAGGCTGTCAGTCTTATTCTCTTCAACCGGCAACGTCTTGCCGCTGCTAAATTCCGCGAAACGTTTTTTGTCGTATTCATTTTGGTCGATGCCCATGTAGCGGCCCTCGTAGGTATTGTTGGTTTGGTAGCCGGGCATGTTTAAAAATATACCGTCGATAGGGTAGTTATCCATCACTTCCGTAACTATACCAAAGGCGCACTGCTGCACATATGGCCCGTTGATGGATACGGTATACATGCCGGGGTTAGTCATGCGCTCACCTTTAGGCGAGATATAGCACCAGTCGGGATGCGCTTTGTAAATGCTCTCGTGTACGCGGCTAAAATCAAACCTTACCATAACCTTGATTCCCTGCTTATGGCATTTGGTCACCACATCCTTCAAAAAATCACGTTTTACGTAAGGGTTTTGATATTGATAAGACAATTTGGTGGGGTAAAAAGCCATAATGCCACCCGCGTTGATGATGAGTGTGTTGGCCGAAAATTTAACCAGGTCGGTAACCAGCGAATCGGGGTTGAGGGTGGCGGCTTCATAATCGGGCAGGTTGGTTTGTATCACCCGCAGGTTATTGCGTTTCCACCAGCCGGGTTGCTGTGCCCGGCCGGGCAGCCAAAGTATAATTGCTGTAAGCAGTAATAATATTTTACGCATGCGGATGATTTAAACTAAGCCACATGCTCAACATGGATATAATTGGCCCGGTATTCCAGCGGGTGCTTGTTGGTTACCGCCTTAAACTGGTGGTAAAAATGCGATATATTATTGTAGCCGCAGGCATAACCTATTTCGGCCACGTTTAAATCCTGCTCGGCCAGCAGGCGGCAGGCATGGCCAATGCGTACCTCTATCAAAAAATCAAAATAAGTTTTCTTGGTTTTTGATTTAAAATAACGGCAAAAGGAGTGTTTACCCATCGCGATCAGGTCGGCCACTTCTTCAATGGTCACCTTGTTCTGGAAATTATTGAAGGTGTATTCAAAAATCTTATTGATGCGCGATTTATCAATATTACTGGCCTCGTGGTTAAAGCCGTTGCTTGATATGGTAGAATACTCCTGCACCGAAGCGATCAACTCCAGCACGGTTAATAAATGCACAATACGTTTTCCCGGCGGCTCGTTCAGCATATCATCAATAAGCCGCGCTACTTTTTTGCGGGTTTCGCCATGAATACGCAGGCCGAGTTTGGCATGTTCTAATAAGCGGGTAATGTGCTTTAGCTCGGGCAAGCTAAGTAAATGGTTGCCCCACAACTCCTGCTGAAACAAAACCACTACCGATTCGCCAACCCGTTCATCCGTGCGCTGCATATACTTTTTTTCGTGCCTGAAGGTATGCGGCAGGTTGGAGCCGAACAAAAAGGTATCGCCGTTTTTAAAAGGTCCCACATGGTCGCCAATAAGGCAGGTGCCCGAGCTGCGCTTGATCAGCAGCAATTCAATTTCGGGGTGATAATGCCAGGAACTGAGCATGGCTTCGCCCACATCCTTATGAATGTTAAAGGAATGATCGGGCGTTGGCGTAGCTTTTTTCAGGATCGCTTTCATAACTCAGGTGTTTGGTTAACAGGTCAACATAGTACAAATCATCCGGCTTAATTACTCGTCCACACTTTAAACAGCATGCGTTAACATGCTACATAATACTGGGAAGGTCCGGATATATTAATTTCTTATCAGGCAAAAATTGATTGATGCTGTAATTATAAATTGGTGAACCAATATAATAAAGAAATACGCACTGTCAATATCCGGTTAATATAATACAAGGCATTTGCGGTTATAAACTGGCAGGCGTGTGCTAAATTACCCTGCTCGCTGTGTATTATATTAACCAAATAGTGCGGTTTTTTTTCAAGTTTGTAAAAGCCGTTTTTTTGCCTGCCTAAAATGCTACTTTAGTGGCAGCCGCGCTCAATTATAAACTGATTATACAATTAAAACCTGCCCATGCTTATTGTTTTTTTGTGCATTGTATTGCTTATTGTACTGGTTAGCTGGTTCAAAATCAATCCGTTTATCGCTTTCCTTATCGTATCAATAGTTGCGGGCTTGCTGCTGCAAATACCGGCGGCAAAGCTGCTCACATCCATACAAAAAGGGCTGGGCGATACCCTGGGCTCCTTAGCGGTTATTATTTGCCTGGGTGCCATGTTGGGTAAGCTGGTGGCCGTTAGCGGGGCGGCACAAAAAATAGCGTCGGTAATGGTAAATGCGGTAGGTACTAAATATATTCAATGGGCGCTGGTGGCCACCGGGTTTATTATCGGCATCCCCTTGTTTTACGGCATTGGCTTTGTGCTGATGGTGCCGCTCATCTTCTCAGTAGTATATAAATATAAACTGCCAGCGGTGTTTATGGGTCTGCCCATGCTGGCTTCGCTCTCCGTAACGCATGGTTTTCTGCCGCCGCACCCTTCGCCGGCGGCACTGGTGGTACAGTTTAATGCCAATATGGGTGTTACGCTGCTATACGGACTCATCATCGCTATACCTACCATCATCCTTGCCGGACCGGTGTTCGCTCAAACCTTAAAAAAGATACCCTCAAGCCCGCTGGCCACCTTCAGGCCCGAAGATATTCCTGCCGATAAACTGCCCGGTGCTTTCAGGAGCTTTGGTATAGCCCTGCTGCCGGTTGTTTTACTGATGGGTACCGCGTTAATCCCCGCCATGTTCAATTTATCTGCCGATGCGGCAAAGTGGCTTACCTTGATCGGCGATCCATCCGTTGTAATGCTTATCACGCTTGGCGTAGCATCTTATTTTTTGGGCACGGCCCAGGGCCGCAGCATGAGCCAACTGAATACTATTTATACGGATGCGGTAAAGGATGTCGCGCTGATCCTGCTTATCATCGGCGGCTCCGGCGCGTTTAAGCAGGTATTGGTTGATAGCGGTGTAGATAAGCAGATCGGCTATCACCTGCAACAGCTACCGCTTGATCCGCTGGTGTTAGGCTGGCTTATTGCCGCTATCATCCGTGCCAGTTTGGGCTCGGCTACGGTGGCGGGCCTAACGGCGGCAGGCATAGTGGCCCCGCTCATCATCCAAACACATGCTAATCCAAATCTGATGGTGCTGGCCATCGGCGCGGGCAGCCTTGCATTTTCGCACGTTAACGATTCGGGTTTCTGGCTGTTTAAGGAGTATTTTAACCTGAGTATGAAAGATACCTTTCGCTCGTGGTCTGCCATGGAATCACTCATTGCCGTTATCGGCCTGGGCGGCGTAATGCTGTTAAAAACTTTTATGAGTTAATATAACACATTCATTCGCTCAAATGTTATCAGTGCTGATATGTTAATTTGTACTCAATTCATCATGTAAACTATTGGCCGGGTACTTATCCGGTTACACCAAATAATATGGAAAATAATAAATACGGAATTATAGGTTTAGGTAAGATGGGCGCTAACCTGGCTTTACAGGCGGCCGAAAAAGGCTACCATATACTGGGTTACGATAAGTTTGTACCCATCATCCCCGAACAGGAAAATCTGCAGATAGTTGACGAACTGGCTACCCTTGTCGCCGGGTTAGATCGCCCACGAAAAATATTTATTTACATACCCGCCGGCCGGGCAATTGATAGCGTGATCACCGAGCTGAAACCTTTGCTTGAGGAAGGTGATATCATCATAGATGGTGGTAACTCTTACTGGGGCGACAGCATCCGCCGTGCCGAAAAACTGAAAGAAGAAGGCTTGCACCTGATAGACTGCGGTACCAGCGGCGGCATAAACGGCGCGCGTAACGGTGCCTGCTTTATGGTAGGCGGCGATAAGGATGCCGTTGGGCAAATAGAAGGCTTGCTGCGCGACCTGGCCGTGCCGCACGGTTATTCGTACACCGGCAACTCCGGCTCGGGACATTTTGTAAAACTGGTGCATAACGGCATTGAATTTGGTATGCTGCAAGCCATAGGCGAAGGCATGGCTCTGCTGGAAGGTTATCGTGAAAAACTGGATGTGAGCGATATACTGCACACCTGGAACCACGGCTCGGTAGTACGCTCGTGGCTGGTAGAGCTGATGAAGCAGTTATATGATGAAAAGGAAGGCTACAACGTACCATCTTATGTGGAAGATACCGGCGAGGTAAACTGGCTGGTGAGCGATGCCATGAGCATGGAAGTAGCCATACCGGTAATAGCCCAATCGGTAATGCAATTGATCGCTTCGCGCGATGCGGCCAACATCGCGCCGCGAGCCATTGCCATGATGCGTAACGGCTTTGGCGGGCACCCGTTTGGCCCCGAGGCAGGTATTGAGCATGAACGCCATTTTGGCCGGGTAGGGGGCTTCCCGCCGGTAAATATGGATCCGGGGATCGTGCAGTCGTAAAAAGGTTACACGGTTGAGTTTGCAGTTCTTGCGTATAATGCATAGCATTGTATATCAATTATAATCTCCTTATGAAAAACATATTTCTTTTCCTGCTGATGATCGGCATGGTGCCTGTATTTGCTCAAAATCCGCAGGTAAAAACCGCTAACGGATTGCTTGAAGGCGTTACTGAGGCCAGCGGTATACGCTCCTATAAAGGCATCCCTTTCGCCCAGCCCCCGGTTGGCGATCTGCGCTGGAAAGCACCGCAAGCTCCCAAGAACTGGACAGGCGTACGCAAGGCCGATAAATTTGGTCCGCAGGCTATGCAGCGTTTCATATTCAGCGATATGGTTTTTCGCAGTGATGGTAAAAGTGAAGATTGCCTGTACCTCAACGTATGGACTCCCGCTAAAAAAGGCAATGAAAAACTGCCCGTGCTGGTTTACTTCTACGGCGGCGGCTTTATGGCGGGCGATGGCTCCGAACTGCGTTACGACGGTGAGAGCATGGCCAAAAAAGGCATAGTGAGCATTACAGTGAATTACCGCTTAGGTGTATTCGGGTTTATGGTACACCCTGAACTAACGGCCGAATCACCTAACCACGCTTCAGGTAACTATGGTTTGCTGGATCAGCATGCCGCTTTGGAGTGGGTTAAAAAGAATATCGCTGCTTTCGGCGGCGATCCGTCAAAGGTTACCATTGCGGGCGAGTCGGCGGGCTCCATGTCGGTGAGCGCGCAAATGGCATCGCCACTATCCAAAGGCTTATTTAATGGCGCAATCTGTCAAAGCGGGGCTATATTGGGCAACCTTACCCCAACACCGCGTGAACAGGCCGAGCAAATGGGCGTAAAGTTCGCTACCAACGCCGGTGCCGCTACATTGGCCGACTTACGTAAAATACCTTCCGATAAACTGCTTGAGTTATCGGGCAACGCACGCTTTGCGCATATTATAGATGGCTACTTTTTAACCGAAAAACCTGAGGCTACCTTTGCCGCCGGTAAACAAATGAATGTGCCGTTACTTGCCGGGTGGACATCCGCCGAAGTAGGTTACCAGGGCGTATTGGGCAATCGTGAGCCGACACCGGCCAATTATAAGGATGCGGTGCAGGCCCTTTATCCAAATGATGCCGTCAGGGTACTGGAGGCTTACCCTGCCGGTACAGATGATGAGGTAAAACAGGCCGCTACCCAACTGGCATCAGACAGGTTTATCGCCTACAGTACCTGGAAATTGGTTGACATGCACAGCAAATCAAGTAAAAAGAATATTTACCGTTACCTGTTCGCCCAAAAACGTCCTGATAATTCTCAGGTGCTGATCGGTGCGCCCCATGCTTCGGATATTGAATATTCGCTGGGTAACCTTCCGCTTGTAACCATTTTTAAATGGACACCTGCCGACTACAAGGCATCGCAAATAACACAGGATTACTTCGCTAACTTTATTAAAATCGGCAACCCCAACGGCAAAGGCCTGCCGGTATGGAACGAGGTGAAAAGCGGTAAACCAAATGTGCAGGTGCTATCTGATGAGGCTAAAGCCCAGCCGAATAACACTGCTAAACGTTATGCGCTGATGGACGAACTGAACGCTAAAAAATAACAAGCGATCATTTGGTAAGTATTTACGTATTTAATTACGTAAGTACTTACTTAAATAATTCAAAGCTATACTGCGCGGTACTCCAAAATTCATCGAGTGCGATGATGTGGGGTTTAAAAAAGGATATCAGCGCGGGCCAGTCAGCCTTGTTAAAAATACTTGCTTTGATGGTTGTGCTGATGCGGGTGGTCTGTTTTCCATAGTGGTCGGTGTGGTTTGGCTGCCAGTTCCATTCTTCCTGCATTTGTTCGGTAAACAGGCGTTTCAAGGTCAGCATTTGTTCATAAAACAACTCCCGGATGTCCGCGTCCGGGTGGGCGAACTCGATCATGATCGTAGCCGACCGGTTATCGGTATCCATCTTAAAAAATAAATGTTTGATGCCGGTTTTATAATTGATCCAGTTGATCTTCAGTCCATCGGCTGATAGCTGCGGAGCGATGTATTGCCCAAATGCCGTCCAGAATGCCTGCTTTATTTGTGATGCCTCGTCCTTTGAATACAAAATTTTTTTGAAGCAAAATTAATTAATTGCGGTAATCGTAAATGGTTGTTGTGCAACAAAATTTAAAACCTTATGTACAAAACCGTCATTATATAAACGCAAATACCATATATGAAAAAATTAGCTGAACTTTTTAGGGTGACCGGCGACGGTAAATTTTCGCTGGATGATTACCAAACAGATTTTACCGGCGATTATGTAAAGGCCGATGCCGAAGCCGTGTTAAAAGATCTTATAGAGCAAACATCGCGCAAGCAAACCGAATTATACGCAGCTAACAGCCGGTCATTACTGATCATTTTCCAGGCGATGGACGCGGCGGGGAAGGATAGTGCCATAGCGCATACCATGTCGGGCCTTAACCCGCAGGGTTGCCAGGTATACAGCTTTAAACAGCCCAGCGCTGAAGAACTGGACCATGATTACCTGTGGCGGCATTACAAGGCCCTGCCCGAGCGCGGCCGCATTGGTATACATAACCGATCGCATTACGAAAATGTGCTGGTATCAAAAGTTCACCCGGAGTATATACTGAATGAAAAACTACCCGGTATAAACAGCGTAAAGGATATTAACGATGATTTTTGGAAGCAGCGTTACCAAAGCATCCGTCATTTTGAAAAACACTTAACGGCCAACGGTACGGTGGTGGTCAAATTTTTTCTGCATCTATCAAAAAATGAACAGAAGGAGCGGTTTTTAAAACGCATAAACGAGCCGGATAAGAACTGGAAATTTGCTTACGGTGATATTTACGAGCGCGAGCGCTGGGACGATTACATGAAGGCTTATGAGAAGGCCATTGCCGAAACTGCTACCAATGATTGCCCCTGGTATGTACTGCCTGCTGATAAAAAGTGGTTTACGCGCATCGCCATATCAACTATAGTGCTTGAAACGCTTGACAAGTTGAACCTGCAGTACCCGGCGTTGCCTGATGCAGAACGTGCCAAGCTGGCTAAAGCTAAAGAAGTGCTGGAGGCCGAAAAAGATTAATGCATTTGCGGCTATAACTATAGCACAACAACTATATTTGAGTATATGGAAACCATAGTTTGGGGTATAATAGGCTGCGGCGATGTTACGGAGAAAAAGAGCGGTCCGGCGTTTAACAAGGTACCTGGCAGCCGTTTGGCGGCCGTTATGCGCCGTGATGCGGCCAAGGCGGAGGATTACGCGCGCAGGCATGGGGTGCCCAAATGGTACAGCGATGCAGATGAGCTTTTAGACGATACGGAGATCAACGCGGTTTATATTGCTACGCCGCCGGCATCACATTTGCCTTACGCGCTTAAGGCGCTTAAAAAAGGCTATAATGTGTATGTGGAAAAGCCTGTTACCCTTAACGCTGCCGAGGCGGAGGCAATGGCTGCGGCTGCAAAGGCGGCTGATAAAAAACTGGTTGTAGCCCATTACCGCCGCCGGGTACCCTTATTTTTACGCATAAAACAATTACTGGATGAAGGCGTGGTTGGCGAAGTGCGAACCGTACAGTTGCGTATGTGGCAAAGCCGCAAACCGGCGCTGGTAGCCCAGGTGGCCGATAACTGGCGGGTTAACCCGGAGCTTTCGGGCGGGGGATATTTTCATGACCTGGCACCACACCAGTTGGATTTGATGTTATATTACTTTGGCGAGCCTAAAAAGTATACGGGTTACTCGCTTAACCAGGCCGCCACTACACCGGCCGACGATCATGTATGCGGTACCATCCTGTTTAAAAATAACATCGTGTTCAACGGCTCCTGGTGTTTTAATGTGGGCGATGAGGAGCAAATAGATAGTATTGAGATCGTAGGTACCCGCGGGCGCATTACCTTCGCCTGCTTTGGCAACTATATTAAGTGGCATAGCGACAGGCAGCATAATACGGAGGAATTTGTACACCCCGAGCATATACAGCAACCCATGATAGAGGATATTGTGCGGTATTTTAATGATGAAGTGCCAAACCCTTGTGCTATTGAGGAAGCGGTTACGCTGATGAAAATAATGGATGCCTTTACCGGTAAACTATAATGTGTATTTTTGTTAAAAAATGGATAGTATCGATATAAAAGTAAATAAAGTGGACGCTCCTGCTGATCTGGAAAAGGTGTTTGCCATCAGGCGTGAGGTGTTTGTAGGCGAGCAAAATTGCCCACCCGAATTGGAATGGGAGCATGAGGAGGAGTCGACACATTTTTTGGCGACCGTTAACGGTGAACCTGCCGGTGCCGCGCGCTGGCGCAAAACCGAGAATGGCTATAAGTTGGAACGCTTTGCCGTGCTAAAGCAATACCGGGGCAAAGGTGTGGCGCAGGCCGTGGTACAAACCGTATTAGATGATCTGCCTGCAGATGCCGCCTATATTTACCTGAACGCGCAGGTGCAGGCCGTGGGTTTATACAGTAAATTCGGCTTTGTGGCTGAGGGGCCTGAGTTTGAGGAAGCCGGCATTCAGCATTATAAAATGGTATTTAAGGGCAGCAGGTAATTGCTGCTCCCGTTAATCCATTTGGCTGCCTTACAGTCAATACCGTTATGAAAAACCTTTACCCAATTTTATTGGCTTTGCTGTGCGCTTACAGCGCGTCGGCACAAACGGTATCAACCTACCGGGCTGATCTGGATGCGGTATACTCAGCCCTCAAAACCACGCCCTCCTATAAGGATCAGATTAAAGGCGAAAACAAAAAACGATACGAAGCGCTTTATCAGTCGTTACGTGCGCAGCAGCCCACATCATCGCTCAATGAATTTTATTTGCTCACACGGCTTGTACAGGCGTTAAAGGATAATCATTTAGGTTTTTACCAGTGGAGCGATACCAAAGTGGATCAGTCGAAAATAGCTGATAGAGCTTACGTAAGTACTTACCTAAATTCAAACGAGTTTAAATTCTTCCCTAAAACTAATGTGGATATAGATTCATTAGAAAAGGCATTGACCGGCAAGCCCCGTAATGATGTTGAGGGAATTTACTACCTGGGTGATTTTTTAAAAGCAGTGATCTATCGCACCGGTAAGCATGATAGCCTGGTAGCTGTAGTGCTGTCGGCCAAGCAACCCGTTTGGCAGCGGGGGCAGTTGGCGGCCAGCATTAAAGAAGTATCTCCCGGTAATTTTGAAGGGGTATGTGTTAACCCGGTATATAAGATATTCGAATACAATCACCGTATAAAGCATGTTGGCAATAACCTCAACCTGTATTATGTGTGGACCAAGTTTCCGGGCGAGACAGATTATACAAGTATACCCGCCGGTACATCCAACTATCAGCTTAAAAATATTGACGCTCAGGTCCAGTATCTGCGTTTAGGGAGTTTTTCGAGCAGCGATAAATCCTTAGCCGAGTCGCAGCGCTTTTACGATAGTGTTAAAACGCTGGTTAATGCTACTAACCTGATCATCGACCTGCGTAATAACGGTGGCGGCGGATGGAAATCGTCTAAAAAGTACCTTGATATGGCGATCAATCACAGCAAAAAAGGAAAGGTGTATGTGCTTGTTAATTATGCTACGGTCAGTAATGCAGAGCAGTTCACCGTAAAGTTAAAAGGCCGAAAAAATATTACCGTCTTAGGCGCTGATACAAAAGGAATGATAACCTATGGCAGCAATTACGGCAAAACAGAAACCCTGCCCAGCGGTAAATACAAATTATACCTTACCGACATGCGGGATGATGGCGACTACCTGCAATACGAGGATGTAGGCATTAAGCCCGATAAGTACCTTAATACAGATAGTGATTGGATAGGGCAGGTGTTGAATATTACTAAATAGTTGTTATATTCAAGGCTTTAAAAGTCTAATTAATGAAGCCTCTCTTTATCGCACTTTTTCTATTGTTTTCAATAAGTCTTGCCGATGCAAAAGCAAAAATAGACAGCATTGGTATATTGAATGAAAAAATCAAAACTTTGCAAGGGGAACAAGAAGTTACCAGATCGATCGTTGAAGTAGCGAATAGTTCTATTGCAAATCAACTCGCATCTTCATCTAATTATTTAGCAATTAGCACAATAGTAATATCACTTATCGTATTGGGTGCTGGTGTATATATAACTCATGTCTCAAATAAAGTCCAGACGGCTTTATTGGGTACTCAAAGTGTATTAGATGAGGCCAAAACGATTAAAAGCGAAGTTATAATTTTAAAGGAAAGCGTTAACCATACAAAATATCTTATCGATAATAATGTGTCACAACTATATAAAGAAATTATAGCAGAGGAAATTAAATACATCTTTAAACGATTAGAACGAAACCCGAGAGATATTTCGAATGTATTCAATCAAATAGCAACACACGAAGATTTAGAACCACAATATTTTAACGATTTGAAGGTAGCTTTTTGTAAACTGGTCGAATCGAAGGATTACTCTAAATGCGATAGTGTCCTAATTTTAATTGCACAGCATTTCCCAGGTAAAGCCCTTAACGACGAAATATTAATTAAAGAATTTGCTACAAGAAATTTTTACAATGGTTTATTTAGGCATGAATTAGAAAACTTTGCAAATCAACAATATGAGGTGTCAGAAATTGCAAATAGTGAATTTTTTGAAGATATTGTGATTCATGTGATAAAGGCATCATTAAATGAATCAAAAGCTTGTTTAAGACAAATATTAACTATATATTCTAATTTGAATACGGCGATTAAAGTTAATATAATAAATAAACTGGAAAGTAGCTTAAACGAAGGTTTAAATAAAAATTTACCTGAGTGGAGGGAGGTAATAAAATCTTAAAAGGCTTTTTTATTTCGCAAGAGCCCTTTAAGATTTTATTATCATACTTTACTATTGATCAGCCTTGGTAACGGCGTTGTTTTGCGCGTCGGCTTTTTCTTTGATGAATTTACGGATGATGAGCCTGTTACCGCCATTGTAGCTGATGTAGCTGGCAACCCAGTTAATAAACACCACCCAACGGTTACGCCCACCCATTAAGGAGATCAGGTGGATGAACATCCAGGTCATCCAGGCAAAAAATCCGCTCATTCTGATCTTGCCGATATCGGCAACGGCCTTATTGCGGCCAATGGTAGCCATTGAGCCTTTGTCGAAATATTTAAATGGCTCGGTTGGCTTATTTTCAATAATGTTCAGGATGTTTTCGGCTACACGCACACCTTGCTGCATAGCTACCTGCGCAACACCCGGGTGCCCGTTAGGGGTAGCCTCGGTAATGCTGGCGGCAACGTCGCCAATGGCGAATATGTTGGTACTGCCTTCAATTTGGCTTATGGCATTGGTTTTAATACGGTTACCGCGTACCACATTTTCCTTTTCAATACCGGCAGGCACCTGGCCCATTACCCCGGCAGACCATATAACACTCTTGGTTTTGATGCTTTTACCGCCTTCAAAATTGATAACCTCACCATCGTAGCTTTCAACCTTGGTGCCTAATAACAGTTCAACACCCATGCCGCGTAAGGCTTTTTCAGCCGCTTTGGATGCCTCGTCAGACATTGGGCCTAACACCTTCGGCAAAAAGTCAACCAGGTAAACCTTCATTTCTTCTTTGCGCAGCTCCGGGTAATCCTTGGTCAGGATGTGGTTACGTATCTCGGCCAGCGATCCGGCAAGCTCCACACCAGTTGGGCCTGCACCAACCAGTACAAAGTTAAGGTAAGGCTCACGCGCTTCCTTTGATGGCTGCAATACTGCCGCCTCCAGGTTTTGTAATATCAGGTAACGGATGTTAAGCGCCTCCGGGATGGTTTTCATCGGCATGGCATAACGCTCAATATCCTTATTGCCAAAAAAGTTGGTGGTTGAGCCGGTAGCTATAACCAGGTAATCGTAATTGATGTCGCCAATGCTGGTTTCAACATAGTTGGCTTCCTTATTAATTGATTTTACCTCAGCAATACGAAAGCGGAAGTTTTTTTGATCGTCGAATTTTTTACGGATGGAGAATGCAATAGATTCGCACTCCAAACTACCCATAGCAACCTGGTAAAGCAGGGGCCAAAAGCCATGGTAGTTATTTTTATCGAGCATTAATACGTTAACCGGCTTGTTCTTTAGCTTTTTGGCTACCTCAATGCCGCCAAAGCCCCCGCCTACAATTACTACTAATGGAAACTTAGAATTTTCAAAATCCATGTGTTATGGGTATATATTTATGTTAAAAGTTGCTGTATGTATAAAACAAAAAAGCCCCAAATGTTCTTTGGGGCTTCTTAAATTTAAAATTATTTTTATTTAAGACCTTTTTTCCCAAAGTCAATGATTACCGGTGTTGCCACACAGATGGACGAGTATGTACCAAATGTGATACCGATAAGCAGGGCGAAAGAGAACCCTCTGATTACGTCGCCGCCAAAGATAAACAATACGATCAATACAAACAGTACCGTAAGCGAAGTAATTATGGTACGGCTTAACGTGCTGTTTATCGCGTTGTTGATAACCACTTCGGTGTTCTCACCTTTGCTGTTATGGAATTTAAGGTATTCACGGATACGGTCAAACACTACCACGGTATCGTTAATTGAATAACCGATTACGGTCAGGATAGCCGCGATGAAAGCCTGGTCAATATCCAGCGAGAATGGCAGGGCATCCTTAAACAACGAGAAGAACGACATTACCAGCAAGGCATCGTGCACGGTAGCCACCAATGCGCCAAGGCTGTACTGCCATTTGCGAAACCTGATCAATATATAAGCCGCGATAACCAATATAGCGAATACAACGGTTAAGCTGGCTGATGTTTTTAAATCGTTTGAGATGGTTGGATCAACCTTGGTACGGCCAACAATAGTATAGTTTGGCGATACCTCTTTTAAGCCTTTGTTTAAAGCACTTTCAACCTTGGCATCCGCGTCTTCTGATTTATCTTCAAGCAGGTAATTGGTAGTGATGCTCAGTTTATCGGCACCAAAGGTTTTTACCTCAGCCTTACCAACGCCCAGGTATTTGGTAACCGCCTCACGGGTTTGTTCGGCATCAATTTTTGAATCCTGAAACTGAACAATGTAGTTATGGCCACCCTGGAAATCCACACCATAGTTAAAACCACGTGTAACTATAGATACGATACCTGCAATGATGAACAAGCCTGAGAAAGCATAAAACTTGAAGCGGTTTTTAACAAACGCGTAGTTGGCGTTTTTAAAAGTATGCGAGCTCCAGGCATGTGAGAATTTAATGTCCCAGCCTTTTTCAAGCATCCACTCAAATATCAGCCTTGAAATAAGCAGTGAACAGAATAACGAAGTAACGATACCGATCATCAACGTGCTCGCGAAACCTTTGATAGGGCCTGAACCGAAGATAAGCAGGATTGTCGCTGTTAAGAAGGTACTGATGTTAGCATCCAAAATTGATGATAAAGCGTGTTTAAAACCATCAGCAATTGATTGTTTTAATGATTTGCCCAGCGCCATCTCCTCACGTACCCGTTCGTAAACCAGTACGTTGGCATCAACCGCTATACCCAGTGTCAGCACGATACCAGCGATACCCGGCAGGGTTAGCACCGCGCCAAAGCTGATGAGTACACCCATCAGGAACACTACGTTAATTAACACAGCAACTACGGCAACACTGCCTGCACGGTTGTAATAAACCACCATGAAAACCAGCACTACCACAAAACCCAGTACGCATGACAATAAACCGGAGCTGATCGCTTCCTGGCCTAATGACGGGCCTACAACGGCATCGTTAACAATGCGGGCAGGGGCAGGCAAACGGCCTGCTTTTAGCACGTTGGCTAAATCTTTAGTATCCTCGGCAGTAAAGTTACCTGAGATGGATGATACACCGCCTGAGATCTCGTTTTGCACGTTAGGAGCAGAATATACATTATCATCAAGCACAATGGCGATAGCCGCTTTTGACGGGGCAGCCTCTGCAGTAATGTTTTTCCATGCCTGGGCACCATTTGAGTTCATGATCATCTGCACATCCGGGCGGCCTTTTTCGTCAACGTCAGCCTTAGCATCTGTAATCACATCGCCGGTTAATACCGGGCCGTTCTCGGCACCTGATAATTTGATGGCGTATAGTGTGAATGCTTTTTCTTTTGCATCCGTACGTGGTTTTACATCCCACAAAAATTTAATATTGTTTGGCGTTACGCTTTTTGCTTCGGCGCTTCTCAGCATATCGTTAACCTTGGCGGTATCCTGCAGTTTGGCAATACCAACCGCAGGGCCGGGCATTAACTGCATACCGTTCTGGCCTTGATAAACAGCCGGAGTAAGTACTGAAAGTAATGGGTTAGCATTAGGTTTCAATTTGTTGGTAGTAGCGGCGCTGTCTTTACCGGCACCTTTACCCAGCTTGCCTAATAACGAGCCATCACCTTTTGCGGCAGTGTCCTTAGCGGAAGTGGCTGCTTTGGCAGTATCGGCAGGTGCAGTGGTAGCGTTTTTGCTTTTCGCGCCAAGCAGCTTATCCACATTGGCCAGTATAGGGTATACTTCCTGGTTATCAAAAGTTTTATAGAACTCCAGTTTGGCGGTACCCTGTAACAGCTTGCGTACACGCTCCGGATCTTTAACCCCAGGCAGTTCGATCAAAATGCGGTTAGTGCCTTGTTGTAACTGGATGTTAGGCTGCGCAACGCCAAACTGATCGATACGGGTATTTAATACCGTGTACGATTGTTTAACGGCCGCGTTGGCCTGATCCTGCAAATAAGTTTTTACCTGATCGTTGCTGGCGTTGAATTTCAGGTTGGCCTGATTGTCTTGCGTAGAGAAGATGGTGGCCAGTTTACCGCTTGGGTTAAGCTTTTCGTATTCTTCAACAAAAAGGGTGATGTAATCTTTCTGGCTGGTAACCTGTGCTTTTTCGGCATTGCCTAAAGCCTGGTTAAATGCAGGGTCGGGATTGTTGTTGCCTAATTTTTTTACCAGTTCACGTAACGATACCTGCATGGTAACGTTCATACCGCCTTTAAGGTCAAGGCCTAATGCAAGCTCGTGGCTTTTGCAGTACTGATAAGTGTGGTTTAAAACAGGGTAAACCGGCAATTGCTCTACCGAGTCGAGATAAGCCTTTTCCTTTTCAGAATCGCCTTTGGCATATTCCTTGGCGTCGCCCTCCACCTTTTGTACAACCCATGTTAACGAAAAATAATAGAAACTGAGCAAAGCCAGTACTATTGCAAAAAATTTGATGATCCCTTTACCTTGCATCGTGAAGAAGTATAACTATTGAATATATTATAATTTAGTCTTTTATAACTTTTTTTAATAAGACGGCAAATCTAATAAAATTTCTACAGCGAGGAATTTTAAATTAAAACAAAATAAATAGCGGGTTGTTAGTGCTTTTCGAGTGTGAGAATGGAGTAGGCATAGGCGTGTTTTTCGTCTGTCTCGTAGTCGGTATGCGCGGTTTCATTCCAGTCACTGTAGTCAATTTCCGGGAAAAAGGTATCGCCATCAAAGTCGTGATGAACAATGGTGAGGTATATCCTATCAGTAAGCGTCATGGCTTGTTTGTAAATTTCGGCCCCGCCAACAATAAACACTTCATCCTCACCGGCGCATAAAGCCAAAGCATCCGCGATGTTATTTACCACCTCGCAGCCCTCAATGCTGATGTTTTGTCGGGTGATAACAATATTGCGGCGTTTAGGCAGCGGCTTGCCTACCGAATCAAAGGTTTTACGCCCCATAATAACCGTATGGCCGCTGGTGGTGTTCTTAAAATGTTTCAGATCATTAGGAAGATGCCAGAGTAACTGGTTGTTTTTGCCGATGGCATAATTTTGCGCTATAGCGACTATGATGGATGTGGTCATGAGGTCATTAGTCATTAGTCATTAGTCATTGGTCATTAGTCAGTGCATGATGATTAATCATTAACTTCCCGATGATTTGATGCCAATGTTTTTTATGTAAGCGTTAAGTTTTATATGTATGAGTTCTAATTTGGCGATAAGTGTTGCATGTGCGTCGATTCTAAGCAAATTTCGCGTTAGTGCTTTATTTAGCCAGCCTTTTGTTTCAATAATTGATCCTCGGCTGTAATAACAAAAATTTTTATTGTCTTTGTAGTGATACCTTCCAAACCCTTCAGCAATATTTGCGCTTATAGAATCAGCCGACCTTGCTAACTGCTTGCCGATAGTATCTTTAGCAAAATATTCCCAGCCGGCAACTACAAACCAGATCTCGTCGCCAAAGGCTTCCGCCAAACGGTGAACCTCTAAATCCTCAATCCGGTTACTCATAATTTGATATAGATGTTTTTTAAATGTTCGTAACCTGTACAATTAAATGACAATTGCCCAATGACTAATGCCCACTGATTAAACCGCTACTACTCCTTTAATGTGCGGATGCGGGTCATAATTCTCCAGCGTGAAATCTTCGTATTTAAAATCAAAAATATTGGTCACAGCAGGATTTATACGCATGGTAGGTAACAGCCTGGGTTCGCGGCTTAGTTGCAGGTTCACCTGCTCCAGGTGATTATTGTAAATGTGGGCATCGCCAAAGGTGTGAATGAAATCACCGGGTTGCAGGCCGCACACCTGAGCCACCATCATGGTAAGCAGCGCGTACGACGCAATGTTGAACGGCACGCCCAAAAATATATCGGCACTGCGCTGGTATAACTGGCACGATAGTTTCCCATCGGCTACATAAAACTGGAACAGGGTATGGCAGGGCGGCAGCGCCATTTTGTTTACCTCGGCCACATTCCATGCCGAAACGATGATACGGCGCGAATCAGGATTTTTCTTGATCTGATCGATAACTTGGCTGATCTGGTCAATATGCCCGCCATCCGGCGTTGGCCACGAGCGCCACTGGTGCCCGTATACCGGCCCCAGGTTGCCGTCGGCATCGGCCCACTCATCCCATATGCGCACGCCGTTATCTTTTAAATATTTAATGTTGGTATCGCCCTGCAAAAACCATATCAGCTCATGAATGATCGATTTCAGATGCAGCTTCTTGGTGGTCACCATCGGGAAGCCCTCCTGCAGGTTAAAACGCATCTGGTAGCCAAAAACGCTGATGGTGCCGGTGCCTGTGCGGTCGTGCTTCTGGGTTCCGTTCTCAATCACATGGCGCATCAGGTCTAAATACTGTTTCATCGTTTTATGGGTTGTTGGCCGTAATGGCGTTTGCTGCAAATAAAAATAATCTATTTTTGGAAACCTACGGTTGTGAGTAACTATGCCGCCGTTGTTAATCTTTTTCTATGATCAACTTTCCGAATGCAAAAATAAACATTGGCCTCAACATTACCGAACGCCGCCCCGATGGTTACCACAACCTCGAAACTGTTTTTTACCCTATCGGGATAAAAGACGCGCTGGAAATTGTGGAAGCCGGTGAACTAACGTTTGAGGCATCTGGCATCGGCATCCCGGGCAGGGTAGCGGATAACCTTTGCGTTAAGGGCTACCATCTCATCAAACAGGATTACGACCTGCCGCCGGTCAGCATCCATTTGCACAAAAATATCCCCATAGGTGCGGGGCTCGGCGGGGGCTCGGCAGATGCCGCTTTTTTTATCAAATTGCTCGATCAGCAATTTGGCCTAAATTTAACTATTGAGCAAATGGAAAGCTATGCCCGGCAGCTCGGTGCCGACTGTGCTTTCTTTATCCAGAACAAGCCGGTATACGCCCACGAGAAGGGAGACGTATTTAAACCCGTTCAGCTCGATCTATCGGCCTATAAAATTGTTTTGGTGATGCCTCCCGCCCACGTATCAACAGGAGAGGCCTACCGCGGTGTGCGGCCAAAACGTTCAGACGCATCATTACAAGAGCTGGTACAATTGCCCTTAGCCCAATGGCGGCGGCATATCAAAAATGATTTTGAGGAGTCGATATTTAAAAATCACCCCGTTATCCGTGGCGTAAAAGCAAGCTTGTACGAAGCCGGCGCATTATACGCCAGTATGAGCGGGAGTGGGGCATCCGTTTTTGGGATATTTGAGGAGGTGCCGGAGTTGCACGCGTTGGAGGAGAGTAATCAGGTATTTTATCTTTAAGCTATAAAGACCCCACCCAAACCCTCCCCAAAATCACCTCTCCCAAACCCTCTCCATCCGGAGAGGGCTTTAAAATTCAGAACAAAAAGCCCTCCCACTTGGGGATGGTTGGGTGGGGTAGTGGAGGGGCGGGAGGGGTTGTGTCACAGCCCCGCATCTTCCGACACGCCCTCACCAAAGGCCGCAATCCAGTTGCTGCTGTCGCCTTTGCCTTTGGCCACCTGGGTAAGCAGGCGCGTATTTACCAGCGATACCAGCGGTGCCGGTACTTCGCTTTTTTGCGTTAATGCCAGGGCCAGCCTCGCATCCTTATAACCCAGTTTGGCCTTGAATGCTACCGGCTCATAATTTTTAGCGGCGATGAATTTTCCGTAGTTCTGAAATATAGGGCAGGCAAAAAGCGTGGAGCTAAAAAAGTCGGCCACCTGCTGGCGGTCCAGCCCGTTCTTTTCGGCCAGGGTGTAGGCCTCGGCCATTGTTTCCAGCGCGGCCATGATCATGAAGTTGCCGGTCAGTTTTACCACGTTGGCACCGCCCGTGGTTTCGCCAAAATCAATGATGCCCTGGCCCATGGCATTCAGTATATTTTCGGCTGATTTTTTTGCCTCCATTTCGCCCGAAACGCATACCCATAATTTCTTCGCGGCGGCGGCCTCCGGCCGGCCAAAAACAGGGGCGGCCAGATAGCTTGTTCCGGCCTCTTTATGAATGGCCAAAAGATGCTCTGATGTTTGCGGCGAAATAGTGCTCATGGAGATGTGCAGCGCGCCGTTTTGCATGGTCTTTAAAATGCCGTCGGTGCCGGTTACTATCTTGGTCAACACCGCGTCGTCCGCCAAAATGGTAATGACAAAATCAACTCCTTCAGCAGCCTCGGCCGGGGTTCTGCAAACGGTTGTGGCTGCCTGCTCCAGCTCACCGGCTTTAGATGCCGTACGGTTATAAACCTGTAAATGATAACCGGCGACTATCAGGTTTTTTGCCATCGGGATACCTAAATTTCCGAGGCCTATAAATGCGATCTTTTTGTTCATGATAATTAGCTGATGTAATCGCGATCTTCATCGCTTAGTGTATCGGTTTTGTTTTTGTTATACATGGTGTCATGATATTGCTCAATATCATATTGCTGTTTTTTGGGCCTGCCAACAAGTACGCCAACAATAAACGCGGCAACGGCAACGCAAGCCATTACCACGAGCTTTGACGCGAACATGGAAGTGAATAAAATGGTGAAGGGAACCTCATCCCGGTTTTGCATAATAACAATGGTAAGTAGTACGGCGATGATGATCGCCACGATAGTTTTAATGCTCATGTTATGCCTGGTTTATGTATATAACCAATATCCGCATTTTATGTGTTTTTATAAAACGAATGATTCTTGCATTGCTGTATCGACAGTCTGAAATCAGACTCTTTTGAGATGCATGGTTACAACTCTATGATAATCTTCTCAAACAGATCGGCTGAAAAATTGAACGGCTATTTGGCAAGGTGTTTGCAATTTATTCTATAATAGATAATGCTATAGCGGAGTAGGATTGCCACGGGATCTGTCTCACAAATTAGATCAAAATAGCGGTGATATTCCTGAGAAATTTTTCATCTAAAACCTTGCGGCTGTATACAAGCTATACTACTGTGCTCGTTTTTGACAATTCCTCAATTTAGTGTTCAATACACTATTCTTACTCTTTCTTAAATTTACACTTCTAAAATTTATAGTTTAAATAAGTTCGTATAACACACTGATTAGCATTGTTATATTTTACATATAATACTACATGATTTATTAATACTAATATATTTAGTATTTTGATATTGATTTTAAATTGTACGTGTTGAAGTTAGATTTTAATTAGTTATAATAAGTACTTGATTTTAAGATATTATTGAAATATACTTTAAGTGAATTTTAAAAATTTAATTCCAATAAAGTTGATTAATTAATCATTGTAGATGGTTAGATAGCACAATGGAATCTATACACTATCTTGAAATTCAATTTTTGCTGTGCACGCGCCAAAAGTAATTTAGGTGCCGGAATGTGATGAAAATTAAGAGTGGCTTAAAAGGCTTTAAAATGGCCTTAAATAAGGGGCGTGAAAATCCCCTACCCGATGAGTTGGAGTATAGGAGGAGGCAAAGAAATTAGCGTTTGGCGCGGCGTTTAGCGATCTGTTTCCGGGCTACAGGAAACAAAAAAATGGTGGACAAAATGATGATGGCACCGGCCCAAAATCCGGGTGTCATTTTCTTCATATCACCAAAAAAAAGTGCCGCCATAATGATGCCGTAGACCGGCTCGAGGTTAGTGATGAGTGCTACCTTGAATGCAGAAAGCTCGCGCATTACGGACACGCCGGCAACATAGGCGAGGGACGTACATACCGTGCCCAGGAGTAAAAGATAGCCTGCATCGGCACTGCTTAATGCCATGTGCCGGTTAAAGCCGCCGGTAAACAAAAGGTATAAACTAATCCAAAAAACAGCGCCGCCCAGCTCGTAAAACGCAATCACAGGGGCCTGTAATTTTTGTGCTTGTTTAGAGTTTATGATGGAAAAAAGGCTGGCAAGCAACGCGCTCGCTAATGCGGTTATAATGCCCTTAGTGTAATTAAATTCAAACTTGAATATCAAAAATATGCCTGTAATGATGAGCAGCCCGGCAATGATCTCGAGCTTTGAGATGGCCTTTTTACTCACCATAGGCTCTATCACAGCAGTGAACAAAGTGATGGATGACAGGCATACCAGCGTAACCGAAACGGTAGATAATTTGATGGCCGCGAAGAACAATATCCAATGCCCGCCTACTAAAGCACCGGTAAATACGAGTGACAAAAACGATTGCCGGCTCACCCTAAAATCAGTACGGTTGAATTTGAAATAAAGGAACAATGAAGCTACCGCGATAACTACCCGGTACCATACCAAAGGTATAGCTGCTACCGAAATAAGCGCGCCAAGAATGCCCGTAAATCCCCATATAAAAACAGTAAAATGCAGTATTAAAAGGTTGCGGTTTACAGCGTTTTTCGGGGCCGTTTCCGGGGCGTTACTGGTCATGATTACTTGGGTGCTTTCAGCAGTAAATAGTACCCTAAAATACCAAATAAAGCGTTCGGGATAAACACGGAAATAAGCGGTGCAACGCCACCCTGAATGGCAAAAACCGTAGCGAATTTATCAACCACGATGTAGGCGAAACATAGAAAAATGCCTATCCCCAAAGGCAGGCCGATACCCCCGCGCACCTTGCGGGATGACAGCGCCACACCTATTAAAGTGAGCACATAGGTGGATAACGGGTACACAAAACGGCGGTATTTTTCGTAGTAAATAGAGGGTAAAACCTCGGGCCTTCGTAGTGTTTCTTTATCAATGGTGGCATTCAATTCATGCATCGGCATGGCTGTATACTCGTTGTCTATTTTGATGAAATCAGTAGGGTGCATGTCCAGCACGGTATCCTTTTGCGCGCCGTTTTTTACCCTGGTTTCGTGCAGGCCATTAACATAACGCGTATCGGGATTAATAATGCTCCATTTGCGTTTTAACGAGTCGTAAACAATGCGGTCGGCCACCAGTTTTTCGCGCAGCTTATCGCCGTCAAACTTCTCTAAAATGAATGTATAGCCGGTGTTAATGGTCTTGTCAAAGTTCTGCAGATACACAAAGGTATTCTTATCTATCTGCATGTGTACATCACTGCGTGTAGGGTCGCCGCTGCCGTTAAAACCATTCTCGTTCTCAAAGGTAATTTTGAGTTTATTGGTATACGGTATCAGGTACACATTGGCATAAAGTGATACGATGAACACAATGGTAGCCGATATAAAATAAGGCCGCAAAAAGCGGTTAAAGCTGGCCCGGCTGCTTAGTATCGGTACAATCTCCGTTTGGTTAGCCATCTTGGCCGTAAAGAAAATTACGGCTAAAAAGTTGATCAGCGGCGAGAGCATATTCATATAAAACGGTATGAAACCGCCGTAATAATCCGTCGCTATCTCATATACCGAACTGCCTGATTGAAGAAAGTTATCAATGTGCTCGGATATATCAAACACCACCGTAATAACGATGAATATCATCAGTGTAAACGTAAAAGTACCTAAGTATTTACCAATGATATACCGGTCAATTACCGGCAAATATTTCCTGATGATTTTCTTCACAGTTTATAAACGTTGCCCCAGGGTTTTAACCATTTTGTTTTTCCAGTCGTAAAAATCGCCTGCGATGATGCGTTCACGGGCCTGCTCAACCAGCCATAAATAGAAGTGCAGGTTGTGCAGCGTGGCTATCTGCGCGCCCAGCATTTCGCCCGAGTGAATAAGGTGCCTTAAATAGGCCTTGCTGTACGCCGTATCGGCAAACAGGTCGCTCTCCGCCTCAATAGGCGTAAAATCGTTCTTCCATTTCTCGTTCTTGATGTTGATGATACCGTTTTTAGTGAAAAGCATGCCATTGCGGGCGTTGCGCGTAGGCATCACACAATCAAACATATCTACGCCCAGGGCAATGTTTTCGAGTATGTTAACCGGTGTACCTACGCCCATTAAATAACGTGGTTTTTGCTCCGGTAATATATCGCATACAATTTCTGTCATGGCGTACATTTCTTCCGCCGGTTCACCTACCGAAAGGCCGCCTATGGCGTTGCCCTCACGCTCAAATGAGGCGATAACTTCGGCCGAGCGCACCCGCAGATCTTTATATACCGAACCCTGTACAATAGGGAACAGGGTTTGACTGTAACCATACTTAGGCTCCGTAGTATCAAAGCGTTCGCAGCAGCGTTTAAGCCAGCGGTGCGTCATCTCAATGGAGTTTTTGGCATACCGGTAATCGCAGGGGTAGGGTGTGCACTCATCAAAGGCCATAATAATATCAGCACCAATAATGCGCTGTATATCCATCACATTTTCGGGCGTAAACAAATGTTTTGAGCCATCCACATGCGAGCGGAAGGTAACGCCTTCCTCCTTTATTTTGCGCACATCCGTAAGCGAATACACCTGGTAACCGCCGCTATCGGTCAAAATGGGCTTGTCCCAGCCGTTAAATTTATGTAAGCCGCCGGCCTGCTCAATGGTATTGAGGCCCGGCCGCAGGTATAAATGGTAGGTATTACCTAATATGATCTGTGCTTTAATATCATCAGCCAGTTCGCGCTGATGTACGGCTTTTACAGTACCCGCCGTGCCTACAGGCATAAAAATGGGGGTTTGTATGGTGCCGTGATCGGTAGTTATCTCGCCCGCCCGGGCTTTAGAAAACTTATCTTGTGCTGCTAAAGTAAATTTCATTATGAGAGTGCAAAAATAACAAATAACTATACACTAATTATTTGTTTATTTTTAGGCGGATATCGCCTGATATCGGTTGATTTTTAACAACTTTGCAGCTATAAAATTTTCGGTTGGAAACGTATTTACTCGACGCGCTGCTCTTATTTTTTCAGATCTGTTTTATCAGTCAGTTGTATTACCTGGTAAATTACCATAGCAGGCTTGCCGGTTATAAGCCGTTGGAGGAACTGCCACAGGTAAATATCCCCATATCCATTATCATCAGCGCACGTAATGAGTACGACAATTTAAAGTACAATCTTCCTCTTATTCTCGAACAAAACTATCCTGATTTTGAAGTTGTGGTAGTAAATGATTGCTCGGTTGATGATTCTGACCTGCTGTTGTTAGAACTGCAAAACACCTGCAAGCACCTTAAAGTGGTAACTATTACGGAGCATGCCCGCTTTAAAACCGGTAAAAAATTCGCGCTTACCCTGGGCATTAAAGCTTCAAAAAACGAACATTTGCTGTTTACGGATGCGGATTGCACACCATCGTCAGACAATTGGGTATTGCGCATGGCCAATAATTTTAATACCAAAGCACAGATAGTTTTGGGTTACTCGCCCTATTACAAAGCCGGCGGCATCATCAATACCTTTACCCGTTTTGAAACTATAAAAACCGCTATCAGCTATTTATCTGCCGCGTTGCGCGGGGATCCGTATATGGGTATTGGCCGCAATCTGGCTTATACTAAAACCTTATTTTTCAGCAATAAAGGCTTCGCGGCGCACATGCATGTTTTGCCGGGCGATGATGATCTTTTTGTGAACCAGAACGCCACGGCCGGTAATACTATCATTGAGATACATCCGGACACCTTTATGTACACCCAGTCAAAAACCACGTTAAAGGGTTGGTACCGCCAAAAAAAGCGCCACATGGGGGTGGGTAAATTGTACAAAAACAAACACCGCCGCATGTTGAGCTGGGATGCCATGAGCGGCTTTTTATTTTATGTATCGCTGGTGTTATGTATAGTATTTAAGGTGGAGCCATTGCTGGTTTCGGGCTTGTATTTATTGCGTTTGATAACACAAATATTAATTTATAATAAAATCTTAAAAAACTTAAAAGCAGCAGACTTGTTGCTTTATTTACCAATCCTCGACCTGATTTATTACGTATATTTAAATGTTTTTGGACTGATTGGGACATTTATAAAGACTACCCAATGGAAATAAATACCAACTTTACTGAGAATGCCAAGAACGACTTTCACCTGGTTGTAAAGGCAAGGCAGGGCGACCAGAAGGCCTATGCCGACCTGATGGTACGCTACAAGGATTCCATTTACTTTATGATATTGAAGATGGTAAATAACAAGGAAGATGCCATGGACCTGATGGTTGAAACCTTTGCCAAAGCCTTTGAAAAACTGGACAAATATCAGCCGGATTACGCTTTCAGCACCTGGTTATTTAGGGTAGCTACTAATAATTGCATCGATTTTATCAGGAAAAAGAAACTCAATACCATGTCGATCCATGGGATGATGGATGACGAGGGAGAGGAAAAACCATTGCAAATAAAGGCGGATACGCTAAACCCGGAGGAAACTTCTATAAAAAAACAGCAAACCAAGGAGCTGAAGCAACTGATTGAAGGCTTACCTTTGCGCTATCGTAACCTGATAACGCTGCGATACTTTGATGAGCTATCGTACGAGGAGATAGCCCAACACCTCGACCTGCCGTTGGGTACGGTAAAGGCGCAGTTATTCAGGGCGCGCTACTTGTTAGGTAATATTATTAACCGTTATAACCGGGATGACATCTGAAATTCTACTAAAATACTTTCCTGAAATTACACCGGAGCAGTTAGCACAGTTTGAACAACTGCCCGAATTATATACGCATTGGAACAGCCAGATCAACGTTATATCTCGCAAGGATATTGATCAGTTATACGAAAGGCACGTACTGCATTCATTAGGAATAGCCAAGGTAATGCCCTTTAAATCCGGCGAAAATGTACTTGATGTAGGCACCGGTGGCGGCTTTCCGGGCATTCCGCTGGCTATAATGTTTCCCGAAACAAAATTTCACCTGGTTGATTCTATCGGTAAAAAGATCAAGGTTGTAACCGAAGTTGCCCAGGCACTTGGCCTGAACAACCTGAAGGCCACCCACGCCCGCGCCGAACAAATAGAAGAAGAATTCGACTTCGTGGTGTCGCGGGCGGTAACACGTTTAAAGGAATTTTATCCCTGGGTAAAAAATAAGTTCTACAAACAAGGCTGCAACCGTTTACCTAACGGAATATTATACCTTAAAGGCGGCGACTTAACCGAGGAAATTAAAGAATCGGGCTTGAGTGTGAAGCAATATCACCTCAAAAACTACTTTGATGAAGAGTTTTTTGAAACCAAGCAGGTGGTATATGTTAAGGGTTAACTTTTAGGCAGATACGCGATAATCGCTATCTCATTAAGTGAGTAATGAACTGCTTCGGTATTCACATTCGTACTTTTCTTCTGCTGATTTGATTTAGGGGTGTTATTATCAATTATACTTTTTTCAGTTAACATCTTGCCGTCTCTGTCGGCAAGATTAAAAGAAACAGGTACGGTATAATCAGCATTATTGCTTTTTTTGCCAGGTAACTTGCCTTTGTAGGCTTTTATTGCTTTAATCACTTCTTCTTCAAGTGTTTTGCTTGGCGCTCTCAGTACCCTTACATCTGTAATATTATTATCGGCATTCGTTATAACTTGCGCAAATACACGGCCGGTTACTTTATTATCATAATCAGTTTTTGGATAGTGGATGTTTTGACTCAAATATTTATTAAAAGCCTTGATGTCAGAATCGTCGGTATTTTTAAAAGAGATCCGCTCAATTTTAGGCTCAGGTATTTGTACAGACGAATTTGGCTTTTTAACAGCAGATACAGATTTTTCCTTCAGCTTTTTTTTCTGCTCTTTATCCATACCTAAAATGGTAATCGTACCTACAAAGTTGGCATTTTTAGTAATGGACGGCTCCGGAAAACGCACATAGTTTTGTGCAAGGGTAACAAAGTTTACGCCCAATATATAGGTGCCGGATTTAACATTCAGCTTACCCGGAAATGTATTAAAAGCACTTACAGCGGCGTTACCCAAAACATTTTTGGCAGGTGCTAACAATCTTACAGTATTTACCGCACCTGTTTTATCCACATCAAAACTTATACTTAAACCCGCATACTTTGTCCTGTTAATTTCTGATGCAGGAAATTTAATGTGTTTACCCAGGTAATTGGTCAAAGCAGTAAAATCATTTTTAACTACATCCGGCGGTGGAATTTTGAAACCGGTATCAACCGGGTGTACTTCATTTTTAGGTGATTGATCGTCGGTAACAGCGATGCGTTGCTTAGCCAGTAAGTCAAAAGTCCGGTAATCTTTACTAAAAGCTAAAGTAGAGAGCCCCAACATGCCTGCTAAGGCAGGTAAAATAAACAGGTATTTCAGCCTTGCTGCGCTACCTGAACGTGGTTTGTTTAACATAATTATACGGTTTTTTAAAAGGTTACTATTAAAAAAGGAATTAGCGGTTGCAGGGCCCTGTAAGCCATAGGCATTATTTAACAAAAAGGAAGAATAGGTTAGGCTGTCCGTTTCTTTGTTGGCGGTATGTTCGTCGGCAATATATTCGTGTACCGTTTTAAGGCTGTTTTGCATCAGGTGTATCAGGGGGTTAAACCAGTTGATGATCTTCAGCAACTCTATAAAAATTATATCAGCCGAGTGGTTTTGCCTGATGTGCACCAGTTCGTGCGTAATAATGGTATGCTTATCCGCCTGATTTTTACTTATAAACAGGTAGTTAAAAAAGGAAAAGCCGGTGTTTTGAACGTCAATTTCTACAAGTGTATAATCCTTCAAATTAACCCGGTGGCTTTGGTTTACTAACCGGTACAGCTTAACAAGCTTAATTAAAAACAGTAGGGTTGCCAGGCCTGCGCCTAATGCATATACTACCAGCACCACATCAGTCCAAACCACATTTACTGAGGCGGGTACCGTTGCTAAGTTTGTACCGTTAGCGGTAGGGGTAAAGCTTAAATTACTGTCTACAAAACTCACCTGTGTAACAGCTTCTGCAGGTTTTAACCAGCCGATCTGCATAAGGGGCAGCGCGAATGAAAGTATGCTTGTAATTAAAAGATACCAGCGGTTAGCGGTATAATAGGTTTCGTTACGCAGTACCACCAGGTACATGGCGTAAAACAAGGCCAGGTAAAGGTTGGCCTCTAACAGGTAATACAGCCAGTTCATTTCTTCTCTTTTTTAAGTTTGTCAATCAATTCGGCCAGTTCATTCAACTCCTTAACACCCAGCTTTTTTTCATCGGCGATGAAGGATACCAGGCTTTTGTAAGAGTTATCAAAATAATTGCTCATTATTTTATTGAGGCTGAATTTTTTATACTCATCCTCACTCATCAGCGGAAAATAAACATGCGAGTTGCCATAAGCCTTATGGTCAACAAAACCTTTGCTTTCCAGTACCCGCACTACGGTTGATACCGTGTTGTAAGCCGGTTTCGGCTCCGGCATTTGTTCAATAATATCTTTTACTATGCTCTCCTTTAGCTGCCATAGTATCTGCATCACCTGTTCTTCGGCCTTGGTCAATTCTTTCATTATATAAAGCAAACTATTTTTATAGTTGTAAATGTATAAACTATGATTGTAGTTTGCAAACTATTTTTATAGTTTATTTTAAATGCTAAAATAATTAGGATGTAATTGGCCTGATATTTATCTTCGGGCTACTTAAATACCATGTCGCTACTTCATCAAATCGCCTTAACCAATCTTAAAAATATTGGTGCTACGCTTTCAAAAATCATAGTTGCTTACTTTGGCGATGCCGAAAAGGTGTTTGCCGGTAACGAGAAACGCTTGATGAAGGTGCCTGGTATAGGCGAAAAAACGGTAGCGCAATTAAACTTTGCCGAGGCCCTGCGTAAGGCCGAAGCGGAAATGAAGTTTATCGAAAAGCATCAGGTTGATGTATTTTTATATACCGATCCGCGCTATCCCAAGCGGTTAAAAAACTGTAACGATGCACCTTTACTATTGTATAGTCGTGGCAATGCCGATCTGAACAAGCAGCATGTGATCAGCATAGTAGGTACCCGTAACGCAACGGACTATGGCCGCCAGCTTTGCCGTCAGTTGATCGAAGAACTACAGCAATACAACGTGCTGATAGTAAGCGGGCTTGCCCTGGGTATTGATGTGGCCGCGCACAAGGAATGCCTGCGACTGGGCGTACCAACCATAGGCGTTTTAGGCCACGGACACGACAGGCTTTACCCCAGCCAAAACAAATCGGTTGCTGAAAGGATGCTGGAGAATGGCGGTATACTGACCGAATATCCATCCGGCACCCGGCCGGACAGGGAGAAATTCCCGGCGCGTAACCGTATTGTGGCGGGTATTGCCGATGCTACCATAGTGGTTGAGGCCAGCATAAAAGGAGGCGCGCTTATTACCGCGGAGATAGCTAACTCTTACAACCGTGATGTATTTGCTTTCCCCGGCAGGCTGGGCGATGAGTTTTCAGAAGGGTGTAACTTTTTGATACGCAACAATAAAGCCGCGCTGATAAGTTGTATGGCCGATATAGCTTACAGTTTAGGGTGGGAAAACAGCCAGGCTAAACCCAAACAGCAACTGGCCATGCCTATTGATTTACCGGAGGATGAACGTTTGGTGGTCAGTATTTTACAGCAGCATAAAACACTGGCTATTGATGAACTTACCATAAAAACCGCCATGCCCATGAGCCAACTCGCTATGGTACTGTTAAATATGGAAATGCAGGGTTATATTACTTCTCTGCCGGGTAAGGTGTACCGTTTGGGTTAAGGCGCATCGTAAAATGCCAGTTTGCCGCTATCCTCGGTAACCTCGGCCCAGCTATTCAGATCAAGCTCTATTAAGGCTACGCCCGCTGTATCCATTTGCTGCGGCGAGCCGGTAAAGTAATATAATACCTCACTAATTCCGGGGTTATGCCCAACCAAAGCAATAAAATCAGCATTATCATTGAAACGGCTAATTACCTCGAGCAGCGTTTTGGTGCCGGCATCATAAATCTCCTTATCAGTATGAGGCTGGTGTATGGATAAATGTTCGGTAAAAATATCGGCTGTACCCATGGTGCGCAAAGCGGGGCTGGATATAAGTAACTCAGGGATAATGCCCTTTGCCTTAACACGCCCGGCCATGGCAGTAGCTTCCCTGATACCCTTGGGCGTTAGCGGGCGTTCAAAATCAGTATATCCACTTTCGTGGGTAGCTTGCGCATGGCGTATCAGTAACAGCTTTTTCATGAGATCGTTTATATGATTTTAACTGCAAAATATGGCTTTTGTTTTTAAGCCGTATCAACATGGTCAACTATTGGCAAAATCAGCTATCGGGGCTTCGGGCATATCATTCATGCACTTAAAATGGCCCAGCGGGCATTTGGGCAAG
Organism: Mucilaginibacter sp. FW306-07-L; assembly: GCF_058782065.1. Classification (NCBI taxonomy): domain Bacteria; kingdom Pseudomonadati; phylum Bacteroidota; class Sphingobacteriia; order Sphingobacteriales; family Sphingobacteriaceae; genus Mucilaginibacter; species Mucilaginibacter sp. FW306-07-L. The sequence continues at coordinate 321,288 of NZ_JBYSXI010000002.1, read as the reverse complement.
CCGAATTTTGAGCAGGGGCGGCAGGGAAGGTCAATACCAGCTACTAAAGTTTTATCAACCTGGTAGGGTTGTACGCCAAGCAGTTCGGGCGTGGTGCCGCCCCAAACAGAGGCGATAGGTTTGTTAAAGGCCTCGGCAATATGGGTAAGGCCGGTATCAAAACCAATAATACTTTTAGCCTGCGATACCAGGAAAACAGATTGATCGAGCGTGATTTTGCCGCATAGATTGATGGTGCGGCTACCAATCGCGGCGCTTATTTCATCGCCATTGGCGGCCACATCATTACCGCCTAATAATATAACGGGTTGACTAAGCTGCCTGCAAATATTGATGATCTTGTAATTGGGCATCCGCTTGGTAAAGTGGGTAGCGCCAATTATAAAGGCCACAAAGCCGTTTTGGTGTGATACAGGCAGTAAATCAGTTAGGTTATACTGCCCGTTGATGTAGTAATTGATAGGTTCGCCATCATTCACTATCCCTAAAAATTTCACTGTTTCCAGGTAGCGGTCAACCAAATGCTTATGCGGTACTAAGTCCAATTTAAACTTAAGGCTGAGCCATTTACGTAAGCGCTGCTTTTTATAGGTTGATGCCGGTATGCCTGTACGCAGTTTAATAATGGTAGTGCGCAGGTTATTGTGCAGATCAATAATATGATCGTACTTTTCGGCTTTTATCTCACGGATAGTATCGCTCAGGGAATCCTTTAACAACAGTAACTTATCCAGGTACGGGTTATTGTTATAGATGTATTTAAAGGCAGGCTTGGTTAAAAAATGGATCTCGGCATTTGGCAATTGCTTTTTGAGGCAGCGTACAACAGGCGTGGTATAAATAATATCGCCCATTGAGCTAAAGCGGATCACCAGTATCTTCATACTTAACCGGCCTTGTTTTGATCCTTTATCCGGTTAATGATGGAGGTTGACGAGTAGCCTTCAACAAAGGTAATGGTTTTTACTTCGCCGCCATTGGCTATCACTTCCTTAGCACCCACAATGTTCTCTACCGAATAGTCAGCGCCCTTTATCAATATATCAGGCAGCAATGTACTGATCAGGTCAAGCGGGGTATCTTCACCAAAAATGATAATGGCATCTATAAAAAACATGGCGGCCAACAAAGCAGCACGACTGTTTTGATCGTTAATGGGCCTGCTTTCGCCTTTTATACGTTTTACTGAACTGTCGCTATTGAGGCCTAATATTAGCTTGTCACCTGCTTCGGCTGCTTTAGCCAGGTAGGTAATGTGCCCAATATGCAGCAGATCGAACACGCCATTGGTAAAAACCACCTTATTCCCTTCGGTTTGCCAGCCCGAAACCAGTTTTTTAGCCGCGTCGATATCGCCGCATATTTTGTTTATCAGTGTTTTTTCCAGATCGATGCGCATAAGTGAATATCGTTAAAAAGCGTTGTCAATGGCCTTGCAAATAATGTGGCCTATCAATATATGCATTTCCTGAATGCGGGCGGTAATATCTGATGGCACGATGATGTTCAAATCACATGCACCGTTCATCTTTCCACCGTCACGACCGGAAAGACCTAACGTTTTCAAGCCTTTTTGTTTAGCTATTTCAAAAGCCTGTAATATGCTCTCGCTATTACCGCTGGTTGATATGCCGATAAACAAATCCCCCGGTTGGCCTAAGCCCTCCAATTGGCGGGCAAAAACGCGGTCGTAACCGTAATCGTTGCCAATAGCCGTAAGTGCTGATGTATCAACGGTTAAGGCAATCCCGGGTAAAGATACGCGCTCCTTAACGTAACGACCGGTTAATTCGGCCGCTATATGCTGCGCATCGCCCGCGCTGCCGCCGTTACCGGCCAACAGTACTTTTTTGCCATCTTTTAAGGCGGCAACAGTCAATTCGCAGGCTGTTTTTATATCATCTTGGAGCATATTGATAACCTTTTGCAAGGTTTGCTGATGCTCTAATAGTTCTTCGATCACCATAATTATTGGCGTGTAATTAAATGCTCTTTTATTTGTTCAACAGTGGTAGTAGCACTTCCAATTTCCTTTATTACGATGGCCGCGGCATGGTTACCCAGTTCGCAGGCCTCATCAATCTCAAAACCTGATGCCATAAAATAGGCTATAGCGGCCAAAACCGTATCCCCAGCGCCGGTAACATCAAATACGGATGTTGCCTTTACCGGCAGCAATTTATGAGTTAATTCGCTCAATATCACCATACCTTCTTCAGATAAGGTAACCACCAGGTACTCCGCTTCTGTTTGGACAAATATGGTTTTGGCAGCTAGTTTAACTTCGTCAAGTGTTTTTACATGTGCGGCACGTGCGGCCTCGCCCAGTTCCTTACGATTAGGTTTGATCATGTAAGCGCCGCGGTATTTGGTATAATCCAACCCTTTAGGGTCAATAATTACCTTCTTATCCTCGGCCTTAGCCAGACTAATTACCTTTTGTGTAAGCTCGGGCGAAAACAGCCCTTTGTTGTAATCACTCAATATCACCATATCAGCCTGGCCGATCAACGGTTCAAGCCGGGTAAGCAATTGCTGTTGCAAATCCTCTGTTAAATGATCGGTAACTTCCCTGTCAATACGGAGCAGTTGGTGGCTGCCTGCCAAAACACGGGTTTTAACAGTGGTTGTACGGTTGTTATCAATTACCAAAGCATCGGTGGTAACACCATCAGCATGCAAAATTTGGGTAAGCTGTTCGCCGTAAATATCATTGCCGATTACCCCGCAAACCATCACACCCGCACCAAGCGAGGTCAGGTTTTGCACCACGTTACCCGCGCCACCCAGGGTAGTGCTTTCTCCCTTTAGGTTTACAATAGGTACTGGTGCCTCCGGAGATAAGCGCGTAGCTCCGCCGGTTATATAATGGTCAACCATCAGGTCACCCACTACCAGTATATTGGGTTTACTGCCGGTTTGCTGCAGTTGTGTTATTTTATCGATCAGCATTAATGTTTCTTAAATATGCTCAGGCGCGTTTTTGTTTAAAAAACTCCTGTATTTGCTGCAATGATAAGGCATTTAAACATTTTTCTTTATATAAACCACCTTTACGGGCGGCATATACGCCAAACTGCATATCGTTATGGCCTTCCTTGCGGTGCGCGTCGGGGTTTATAGATAACCAAACGCCTTTATCCAGCGCGTATTGTTGCCAGCGCCAGTCAAGGTCAAGCCGCAACGGGTTAGCGTTGATCTCGATCACCACGTTATTGGCAGCGCAGGCATCTATTACTTTTTTATGATCTATCTGGTAACCGTTACGGCTAAGCAGCAACCTGCCGGTAGGGTGGCCCAATATGGTTGTGTATGGATTTTCAATAGCCTTGATAAGCCGGGTGGTGGCCTTATCAATATCCATTTTTAAATTGGCATGTATTGATGCTACTATAAAATCAAACTTTTGCAATATCTCCTCCGGGTAATCCAGTGATCCATCGCCCAATATGTCCGATTCGATGCCTTTGAATACATAAAAGCCATCAAGTTTTTTATTCATATGATCTATCTCCTCATGCTGTTGCTGTACCCTTTCTATATTAAGGCCCTTGGCATATACCGCGCTGCGGCTATGATCGCACATGCCTAAATATTGCAGTTTCATCACATCCCGGCAATAAACCGCCATCTCTTCAATGGTGTGTACGCCATCGCTCCAGGTACTGTGGTTGTGCAGCGAGCCTTGCAAGTCATTAAGGGTGATTAGCTTGGGCAGATTATCATGAGCGGCCTTTTCAATATAAGTGTCGCCCTCACGCAGTTCCGGCTGTATCCATTGCAGGCCTGCTTTTTTGTAGATAATCTCCTCACTCTCCGGCTGATCCAGCGGTGCCGACAGACGGGCAAGCACAGCGTCAACATGTGTATCGCTGCCGGTGTTGAGAAATAGGGTTTTAAAATACTCGCCTTTTTGAACGCATACAATATCTACTAAAAGACCGTTCTCCAACTCGCCCGTGATATGGTTCTCTATAATTTTTATGAATTTGAGCAGGTTTGATTGTTCGAGCGTAGCAAGCGCTATGTTACGGTCATTAGTGCCTATAACGATGTTTAATTCACTGATAATTTCGCTGTACCGCCTGAATTCGCCAGCGATGTGTTTCAACGCTTCCGGAAAAATGGCCTTGATCTGCTCCATAAATTCATGCGCTTCCTGCTCAACCTGCGCATACAGGAATTTGCCGGTGCTGGACATGCGGAACTCAATAGCCTTTATTATTTCGGCCTGGGTTTTGGCGCCAAAGCCTTTCAGCTCTATCAGGCGGTTCTCGTTACAGGCATACAGCAGTTCGCCGGTATTTTCAATACCCATCTCACGCCATATAATACCCACTTTTTTAGGGCCGATGCCTTTAATGGCCATCATTTCCATCACACCTTCGGGCGTTTTTTCAATGAGTGCCTGCATCTCCTTAATGGTACCGGTTTGCAGCAACTCGGTTATTTTGCTTGCCGTACTTTTGCCTATGCCCTCAACAGCCTCCAGTTCGGCAGGTGTTTTATCGGCAACCTTAAAAGGCAGTTTATCAACTTTAAAGGCAGCGTTAGCTACCGAACGGATCTTGAAGCTGTTCTCTTCGTGCAGTTCCATCAGTTGCGACAGCAGGCGCAGGGTACGGGCAATAGGTTTATTTTCCATGCAGAAATTTCGGCTGTAAAAATACAAAAGCCGCCCTGTAACAAGGCGGCTTGTATATAAATTGTTTTATTATTTATTTTATCACCACGTTAAACGGCATACGGGCCTGCGGCACGCGCATAATGCTTTTAACCTGTTTTATCTGATCGTAATAACGGTAATCATCACCCAGTTCTGATTTGATGATGCGTGTTTTAACCTCAGCGCTAAATGCCGAACCAAAGCTTTTAAACGGACTATCCTGCTCCGGATATTCAATTACTTTATAGTTTTTAACATTGGCTTTTTTAGCAGCGGCCTTAACGGCATCATCAATATTACCCAGGCGATCAACCAAACCTATCTTCAACGCTTGCTTACCTGTCCATACACGTCCCTGGCCAATGCTATCAATATAACGCTGCGATTTTTTGCGGCCTTTGGCAACAACGCCGGTAAATACATCGTAACCATGGTTTACCTGGTTTTGCAGTATAGCGCGCTCGGCAGGGGTTAGGGGGCGTGATATATCGCCCAGATCAGCATATTTACTGGTTTTCACGTTGTCGAACGTCATGCCCAGCTTATCGTTAAAGAACTTTTGCATGTTGGGCAATACCGCGAATATGCCGATAGAACCGGTAATGGTATTTGGCTCCGCGAAAATAGAATCGGCAGCGCATGAGATATAGTAACCGCCCGAGGCAGCTACATCACCCATTGATACCATAATAGGCTTTACCTTTTTGGTAAGGGCAACCTCGCGCCAAATCACATCAGAAGCTAACGAGCTGCCACCCGGTGAGTTAACACGCAGAACGACGGCCTTAACCTTATCGTCCATACGGGCTTCGCGCAGTGCTTTTGATAGTTTTTCAGAGCCGATAGTGTTATCGTCGCCATCGCCGCCGTTTATTTCGCCCGAAGCATAGATCATGGCAATGCGGTTGCGTGATGATCCGCTGTCCTCGCCATCTTTATCGGCACCGCCATTAGTAGGGGCACCGTCATATTCATTTAAGGTAACCGCATTCAAATCATCCTTTAAATCGGTTTTGGTGCGTTTTTTCAGATCGTTTAGAACTTCATCCTTGTATTTAAGGCCGTCAATTAATTTTAAGCGAACCGCGTCTTCCGGGTAACGCACGCGCATATTGTCCGCGTAAGCAAACAACGAGTCGCGGTTGATCTTCCGGCTTTTGCTGATGCCATCCAAAAAATGCCCAAACATAGAGTTAAGGTAAGAGGTAACCTGCAAGCGGTTAGCATCACTCATTTTAGTCAGAAAAAATGGTTCAACAGCGCTTTTGTAGGTGCCTACTTTTATAATCTGCGCTTCAATGCCCAGCTTATCCAGCGAGCCTTTTAAAAAGGTGACTTCTGAATTAAAGCCGTTAAACTCAAAAAAGCCCTGCGGGTTAAGGTAAATCTTATCGGCTACGGATGCCAGGTAGTAGAATGATTGTGTATAAACTTCACCGTAAGCAATGATAAACTTGCCTGATTTTTTGAAATCTACCAGCGCGTTACGGATCTCTTCGGTAGTGGCCTGGCCTGATGAGAGATAGCTTTCGTCTAAAAATATACCTTTAATATTATCGTCGGTCTTTGCTTTCTTAATATTAGCCAATACATCATTCAGGCCCAGGTTTTTTTCTTCAAAGCCTAAAAAATTAAGATCAGCCAGTGGATTGTTGGGTGTGCGCTCGCCTATGGGTTTTTTAAAGTCGAGAGTGAGTACGGAGTTGGCTTCAACTGGTGTTTCTTTTTCGGATGCGGAAGAGATGATGCCTGCAAATATAATTACAGATAGTACCCCCATAATGATAGTGGCCGCGAATATACCAACCACCGTGGCGAGTACGAATTTGAAGAATTGTTTCATTAAATACGCTTAATCTTTTTATCTATGCAAACTTAATAAATCGCAGCATATAACACTAAGAGCTATCGGGTTATAATTTGTTACAATGGCACAGGTATTTTTATTGTTGGGGAGTAATTTGGGCGACAGACGCACCCTTTTGGCAGAAACCATAAAACGTATTGAAAAACAGGTTGTTGCGGTAACTGTGGCCTCATCTGTTTACGAAACGCAATCGTGGGGTAAAACGGATGAGCCTGATTATCTTAACCAGGTTGTTATGCTTTACAGCGATGAAGCACCTGAAATGTTGTTAAATACCCTCTTAGCTATAGAGCAGGAGATGGGGCGGGAGCGCAGAGAACGCTGGGGTGCAAGGGTAATTGATATTGATATTTTATTTTATGGTGATAGGGTGATTGATACGCCTACGCTGCAAATACCGCACCCACGGCTGCATGAGCGGCGTTTTACGCTTGAGCCGCTTGCTGAAATTGCGCCGGGCTTTGTACATCCCGTATTTAATAAAGATGTTTTGCAGCTACTAAATGAACTGCAAGATAACTTGATTGTTAAAAAATTATAGCTTTGTAAATTATAATTAAATTATGCCAGTTAATCCGGACCTTGACCTTTCATTTCTGTATGAAATTGCTGATGGAAGTGATGAATTTATTGTTGAATCCATCGAGATGTTTTTACAGCAAACACCTGATCTGCTGCAAAATATAAATAACGCCATTACCGCCGCTGATTGGCCTGCCGCCGCAAGCGCCGCCCATAAGTTAAAACCCAACCTCGGCTTTTTTGGTATGCTGAACAGCCAGGCGCTGTTGCAGGATATTGAGATACAGTGCAAAGCAGGCAACCCAATCGCATCCGATGTGGTGCAAAAGTTTAAAACCGTACATGATAACATGGCGGTTAACCTTGCGGAGCTTGAAACGGTAAAAAAGGAAAAAGAAGCCGGGCTTTAATTAAGCCTGGTGCAGGGTAAACGAGTAGCTTTCCATAATCAGGTTAGCCAGCAGGTTTTTGCATGCTTCGTCAACCTTGGCGGTAGCAGCAGCTTCGCTTTCAGCCTCGATCTCTAAAGTAATGTGTTTGCCAATGCGCACATTTTGAATTTCGGCCAGCCCAAGGTTTTTCATGCTGCCGGTTACGGCCTTACCTTGAGGGTCTAATATTTCTTTTTTGGGCATTACATCGATCTCAGCCTGAAACTTTATCATTTGCTAATTTGAATTGAATTAATGATAGGGTGATATAAAATATGATAACCACCGGAACAGCGGCAAATTTAAAAAATAGTATCAATATTGCCGAAAGCAGCAGTAGTAAATAGCGATAAATATTCTTGTTAAAGTCGCGGTTTTTAAATTTAAGCGACATTAAAGGCAGCTCAGCCACCAGTAAGGCGCACATTACCAGCACAAACGCGGTTAAGGCGTAGGGGTTAAATAATATTTCGCCAACGTTAGGTATTTGCTGTAAAATAAGCGGAAAAGAGGCGATCAGGATGGCATTTGCCGGTGTTGGCAGGCCAATAAAGCTTTCGGCCTGGCGGGTATCGTTATTAAATTTAGCTAAACGCAATGCCGAAAATACCGGTATCAGGAAAGCTACGAAGGGCAGATAATCACTCACCACACCCAATTGCGGGCCCTGCTGAAAAAATTCATACAGTATAACCGACGGTAAAACGCCAAAGCTCACCATATCGGCAAGCGAATCCAGATCCTTACCTATGCCCGAATAGGAGCGGAGCACCCGTGAGGCCAGGCCGTCAAAAAAATCAAATATAGCAGAGAGGAATATGGCGTAGGAAGCGAAAATCAGGTTATCACCGGTAAATGTTAATACTATGCCTATGCACCCGCTAAACAGGTTGGCGCAGGTAATAAAATTCGGAAGGTGTTTTCTGACGCGTTGCTTCATTTCAAGCCATGAAGGTATCAATAATCACGAAGTTACAAGTTAATTATTTGCTAACTTATAAACTTCGCGATTATTAAATTATTATGAGTTCATTGAGATCAGGAATTCTTCGTTGGTTCTTGTGCCTCTTATCTGGCTTTGTAAAAACTCCATTGATTCCTGCGAATTCATATCGGCCAGGTGATTACGCAATATCCAGATGCGCTGCAATGCGTCGCGGTCAAGCAACAGGTCATCACGGCGGGTACTTGATGCGGTAATATCAATAGCCGGGAATATACGTTTGTTTGATAGCTTACGATCCAGTTGAAGCTCCATGTTGCCGGTACCTTTAAATTCTTCAAAGATCACCTCATCCATTTTCGAGCCTGTTTCTGTAAGCGCCGTAGCGATGATGGTTAACGAGCCGCCATCCTCAATGTTACGGGCCGCGCCAAAAAAGCGTTTAGGTTTGTGCAGCGCGTTGGCATCCACACCACCTGATAATATTTTACCTGATGCCGGGGCAACGGTATTGTAGGCACGGGCAAGGCGGGTTATCGAGTCGAGCAGTATGACCACGTCATGGCCGCATTCAACCATACGTTTAGCTTTCTCTAAAACGATGTTGGCAATTTTTACGTGTCTTTCGGCAGGTTCATCAAAGGTTGATGATACCACCTCGGCACGTACGCTGCGGGCCATATCGGTAACCTCTTCAGGGCGCTCATCAATCAGCAGGATGATCAGGTATACTTCGGGGTGGTTTTTAGCGATAGCGTTGGCCACATCCTTCAATAACATGGTTTTACCTGTTTTAGGCTGCGCTACAATTAAACCGCGCTGGCCTTTACCTATCGGCGAAAACAGGTCCATTATACGGGTTGAGTAATTGTTCGCGTCTGTAAACAGGTTCAGTCTTTCTGATGGAAAGAGCGGCGTTAAGTGATCAAACGGTACACGGTCGCGCACTTCGGCAGGTATGCGGCCGTTAATGGCCTCTACGCGTACCAGCGGAAAGTATTTTTCGCCCTCTTTTGGCGGGCGGATGCTGCCACGTACGGTATCACCGGTTTTTAAACCAAACAGTTTTATTTGCGACTGTGATACATAAATATCATCAGGAGAGGTAAGGTAGTTATAATCTGATGAGCGAAGGAAACCATAACCATCCGGCATAATCTCCAATACACCCTCGTTAATAATTACATTATCAAAATCAAGGTTGATGGCTTCCTGCTGTTTTTGCTGGTTAGGGTTAACACGGCGTTCAAATTTTTGAGGGCGCTGTTGTTGCTCGGCCGGTGCGTCCTGTCTTGCGACAGGGGCATCTGCTTGTTGTTGTACCGGTGCGACAGGTGCAGCCTGTTGTGGAGCCTCCTGCGTTTCTTCAGCGGCAGGTGCTTCATCTTCGGTGGTATCATTAAACAGGTTGGTATCCGTAACACGTACTTCGGCCCTGCCGGCAGGCTGGGGGCTGGCTGTTTTTACACTGCGTGTTCTTTTACGCGGCTTATCGTCGGCATCAGTAGCTGCCTGCGGTTCGGCCGTGGCGGTTTTTTCGGTATAGTTTTGTTCAACAATACTTTGCTGAGCCTTGGCAACTTCAATAAGTTGCTGCTGCTCTTTTATACGTGTAATAAGCTGTGCTTTTCTAAGTTCATCGGCCTCGCCTATACCTAAGCTTTTTGCGATGTCACGCAACTCAGATACGAGCTTGTCGTTCAATTCAATCTTATCAGACATGATTTGGATTATAGTTCAAGAGAATTATTTTGTTTGAAGGTTATCCCCGCATTAGCAACGCAGCACTTTCGTAACTTAAACAACTGTTATAAAAAATACCCGGATTTTAAATTATTTCTTTAGTGCAAGAAAAATTCAAAGAGGAAAACGTTGCAATGTTACTTAAATATTTTCAAATAGCAAATTATCAAAAATATTTATCGTGTTTAAGGCTAACAGTTTTATTAATTTTTAGTTTTTTTGACCCTTAAATTATTTTGCATGATCTCCAGACAACAGCTTATTGAACAGATTAAACAAAAGCGCAGCTTTTTATGCGTAGGCCTTGATACTGATTTAGATAAGATCCCCGAATTTTTAAAGCAGTACCCCGACCCGATCCTTGAATTCAACAAGCGTATTATTGATGCTACCAAAGATTTGTGTATTGCCTACAAACCCAACGCCGCCTTTTATGAGAGCTATGGTGTTAAAGGCCTGCAAAGCCTGGTTGATACTTATAAATATATACCTAACGATACACTGAGTATTATTGATGCCAAGCGTGGCGATATCGGCAATACTTCAGACAGGTATGCCCGTGCCTTTTTTAATGAAGCCGACACCGGGATGGGTTTTGATGCCATCACCGTAACACCCTATATGGGTAACGATAGCGTTACGCCTTATTTAAAATACGATGGTAAGTGGGTGATTATACTGGCGCTTACCTCATCAACAGGCAGTAAAGATTTTCAATACCTGGAAACACCGGATGGCCTTCTGTTTGAAAGCGTTATCAAAAAAGCTAATACCTGGGCCGGTGCCGACAGGCTGATGTTTGTGGTAGGAGCCACCAAAAGCACCGAGTTTACCGCCATACGCCAGTGTGCGCCCGATAACTTTTTATTAGTACCCGGCATAGGCGCACAGGGTGGTAGTTTAGAAGATGTGTGTAAATATGGTATTACCAAGGATTGCGGCCTGATCGTCAATTCATCACGCGCTATCATCTACGCATCCAACGGTGAGGACTTTGCCGATGCCGCCCGCGCCGAAGCCCAAAAGCTGCAAAAGCAAATGGAAGCAGAGCTGGAAAAAGCGGGAATTATTTAGATTGCGGAATCGGAAGTTAGATTGCGGAATTTGAACAATCACCTAACATTTTGTCATTTCGATCGAGGTACGAGGAGAAATCTGTCGCTATATAAACTGCGGAAAGATTTCTCGCTATCGTTCGAAATGACACGATTGATGGTCTAATTAAGCAAAATTCCGCAATCTAACTTCCGAAATTCGCAATCAACTTACGCTTTCAAATCACCTTCTATCGAATCATCAATGGTGGTACCCATAATAGCTCCGGCAATTTGTTTAACAAAGGCGATGGCGTTGCCATGTTTGTTATCCCAATAGTGGCCTTGTGTTGGCGATACTTTGATAATGCTAATGCGTGGATCGCTTTTACCTTCGGTAAACCATACTTTTAATATAGGGTCCCACAGTTCATCAATCTTGCTTTTGTCTTCACTTATTTCGGCTATGCCGTAAATGTTTAAAAAGCCTGAATACGCTGAACTTTGAAAAAGCAGTTGCACAAACGGATCGGCGGCTATCTCGGCATTTTTGTGGCTGTCGTTTGAGCTTAAAAACCACAGGTCGCCATTATCGTCAATTTTTTGTGGCGACATAGGGCGGGTTGAAAATGGCAGGCCGGTTTTTATGTTACTGCAAAAAAAACAGCTATCGGCTTTTTCGGCTAACTGTTTAAGCTTTTTCCAGGCTTCGTTACCTTCCAGGTTTTCAATATTATCTTCGGGCTGATTGGCGTTAATGCTATCCATTGTTATTTGTTTTTTATGGTAAATTATTTAACTATAACAACCCGCGGTGTTGCATAATTGTTTAAAATAATTATAGGGTAAAACACCTATGTTATTGAAATTAAGGCAAAAAGAACAAAATAAAAGCTGTTTTGAGATAACACCTGTAGCAATGCATGCATTTACTTTGCTGTAATTATAAACCAATACCATCTATTTCTTGCTTTATACACTTGCCATCTGGCGTAGTATTGATTGAACGCGGCCGCTGATATCAACGCTAACCAATGAGATGCCTGTAGTAATAAACGAGCTGTAGCAGGTAAAACACCATTTATTAACCTTGAAACTTAATTATGAAAACAAAGATCACTCTCGTCCTTTTTTGTGCCGTATACCTTTTTACGGCTTGTAAAAAATCAGTTAATGTTGACAACTCCTCACCTGTAACGTCTACCACGGAGAGCAGGTTAAAAACCGAAGCCGCACCATCTTTTGCTTATGGTGCCGATGTAAGCTGGATAACCGAGCAGGAGGCCGGGGGCAAAAAATTCTATAACAGCAGCGGCACCCAGCAGGATATATTTACGGTACTCAAAAGCAAGGGAATCAATGCTATCCGATTCAGGGTGTGGGTAAATCCATCCAATACCTATAACTCTACGGCCGATGTGGTTGCTAAATGCAAACGCGCTAAAGCCGCCGGCTTGAGTATAATGATCGATTTTCATTACAGCGATACATGGGCTGATCCGGGCAACCAAACTAAACCGGAGGCATGGGCGAGCCAGGATTTTACTACGCTGATGTCAACCGTTTACAACTATACCTATAACACGCTAAACACCATAAAATCTAACGGTATTACGCCCGACTATGTGCAGGTAGGTAACGAAACCAGTGACGGTATGCTATGGCCCGATGGCAGGGCATCGTTATCAGCCACTAATTTTAAAAATTTTGCCTGGCTGATCAATTGCGGGTACGATGCCACCAAAGCGATCTTCCCATCGGCAAAGGTGATCGTGCATGTGGCCAACGGGTTTAACAACACTACTACACGCTGGATATTCGACGGCATTAAAGCTAACGGTGGTAAGTGGGATGTGTGTGGTTTTTCGGTATATCCCTCAACAAGTGGCTGGCAAACCACAAACAACCAGGTTTTAACCAACATGAAAGATATGGTAAGCCGTTATGGCAAGCAGGTAATGATATGTGAGGCCGGTATGGATGTATCAGCAGCGGCAACCTGCAAATCCTTCCTTACCGATCTGATCGCCAAAACCAAATCAGTATCAGGCGGACTGGGCGTTTATTACTGGGAGCCGCAAGCCTACGCAAGCTGGAAAGGCTACAACATGGGCGCGTTTGACAGCAGCGGCAAACCTACAGTAGCTATGGATGCCTTTATACATTAGTGTTTTACTAAACGCAGGCAGATATATTATTTGCCTGCGTTTAGTAATTATTTATGCACCCGCGAATACCAGTTTTCGCTCCGGGAAACGTGCCGCGTAGCCCGATACGATGTTGCGGATATAATCATTGCCCGGATAGGGGGTGAGGTGGTTTTTTAATTGCTGGATATCATCCGTACGAAAGTAGTGTGATATATAGCCCATGCCATAAAAACGCCCTTTTTCAATCAGTATGTAACTATGCTCGTCAATGGTGCGGCCTTCGTCGCGCACGGCAAAGGTGGGCAGCGCCTGGTTGAGCGATTCAATAGCCAGGTTTACGCGGCCGTTATAATCATCGGCAGTCATGCCACCACAGCAGGCACAGGTATCCTTATGTATGCCGTTGCATTCGGCATTGTTTTTCTGAATAAAGCACAGCTTAGGGCAAAGGCCAAAAGTATCTATCAATTGGTTAAGCAGGTTATAACCTTCCAGCATGGAGTTGCAGGTGTATAGCGGCATCTGGTGCTTGCGGTGCTTGTCAACCGCCAGGCGCACGTAGCCGCGCTGGTCAATATAATCATACAAGGCGTAACCCTGCTCAAAGCGTTTAAGTGAGCGATTATATTGCGGCCATAGGCGTTTTATCTCCACGGCTTCCAGCACAAAAGCAATCAGTTCGGTACCACAAACCTGGTAGCTGATGCTGTGTATGTTCTTCATAAAATCCTGCCGTTGCCGCCCGGCATTGTTGCCCGTAAAATGGCTGCAAACCCGTTTCTTTAAGTTTTTAGCCTTGCCTACATAAATTACTTTGCCCTTATTGTCGTGAAAGTAATATACACCGGGCATGTAGGGCAACTGGTCAATATATTGCTTTGGCAGGTTGGCAGGTAATACCTGCTCTTTTGAGTTTTGTTTAAGGGCCTTGCCAATATGTTTGTCCGCATCGGCAGCCAGCAGCATGGTAAACAGCTTAGCCGTAGCTTCGGCATCACCCGCGGCACGGTGGCGGCTGGTATTAACAATACCCAATTGCGAACATAGCTTACCCAAACTGTACGACGGAAAGCCCGGCATTATTTTACGCCCCAGCCTCACGGTGCATAGCTTATTGCAATGCAGATCATACCCGGCCTGTGCCAAATGGTAGCGTACAAAAGAATAGTCGAAGTTTACATTATGGGCAACAAATATCTTGCCCTCCAGCAATTGAAATATTTCATGCGCCACATCCTTAAAAAGCGGGGCATCGGCCACCATCTCATTAGTAATACCGGTAAGCGCCCTTATATACACCGGGATATCGCGCTGCGGATTAACCAGCGTATCAAACCGTTTAACCACGTGCACACCATCATGAATACAAATAGCTATCTCTGTAATGCCATTGGCGTTGGCATGCCCTCCCGTCGTTTCAATATCCACAATAGCGTACATAAATCAAATGTACTAATTTTTAACAATTTGCTAAATAATTTAGTGAATGGGATTGGTGATATTATAATTTTTTTTAACTGTCCTCAACTTCTTTTGTGCGAACAAAAGAAGCAAAAATCGCCGGCTACGTCCTGCCCGGTGAAAGGTTGTGCTTGGGCAAGGCTTCTGCTACTCCGGGCATTACTGATGCCGGAAATTAAGGTTATTTGTGGTTTGTGCGTTTGTCTTAATGGATTTTTGTTAGGAGTTAGAAAAGCGGTGGCCTGCCGGAAAACCGGGCCGGGAGTATGGCCTGTGCAGCTGAAGGTTTTTTCCGGCTTCACTTTTGGTTACTTTGTGTCTAAGACAAAGTAACTGGCCTCTGCGGCCAAGAGCAGGCTGGCAATAGATAAATCACAACCCCTTTAATTAAGGCAAAACTAAAATAAACCACAGTTCATTCACGTAAATTAATGACGGTTCATTCCTGATACCCACAAAAAAAAGCCGCATCAGTTACGATGCGACTTTAATATCGATATGGTCAATCACTATTCACTACTGACCATTCACTATATTATTTCTTTTTTTGCTGCGTTTGCTGTTGCTGGCGCATCATTTCTTCTAAACGTGCCGAGAAGCCTGATTTTTTCTTTTTGGTATCTTCCGGCTTGGCCTTGTTCTCCTGAATTTTGGCGTGGATCTTTTTATCGTCAACCATCAAACGGATAAGATATTGCTGTCCGAAAGTTAACATATTGGCCAAAAAGTAGTAGTAGTTCAAACCTGCCGGGTAGCTGTTTAGCATACCGAAGAAGATAAGCGGGGTAATGTAACCGATATACTTCATCTGGCCGGTAGCGCCTGATAGCTGGTTGTTAAAGTAGGTGTAGATCAGGGTTGAGATGGTCATCAGCAAACACATTAAGCTGATGTGCGTCCAACCGATCAACGGCAGTGGCGAGAATGAAAGCACCGCGTCATAGGTCGAAAGGTCTTTCATCCATAAAAAGCTCTCGCCGCGCAGCTCAAACAAGCTCGGGAAAAAGCGGAAGAAAGCGATCACGATCGGCATTTGCAGCAATAGCGGCAAACAACCACCCAGCGGGTTAACACCTGCTTTTTTATAAAGCTTCAGGTATTCCTGTTGCAGCAGGGTAGGGTTATCCTCGCCAACCTTGGTTTTTATTTCGTCCATCTCCGGCTTAAGCACGCGCATTTTAGCCATTGACAGGTATGATTTATAGGTTAAAGGCGACAATACAACCTTTAATAGAATGGTAAGCGCTAATATAATTACACCATAATTCCAGTTAAACTGATTTAAGGCGTTAAATATAGGCAGCACCGCAAAACGGTTAATGTATTTAAGCGGACCCCAGCCCATGTCAACCTGATCCTGCAGGTCATATCCCTGATCTTTAAGGGTGCTGAAGCGGTTTGGCCCAAAATAAAATTCCAGCGGATAAACGCCGCTTGCATCCTTAGCAACAGCCAGGTCGGCTTTCATTTGCTTAACATCGGTTTCGGTATTTACATCCGTATTCACCCCGACCTTCGCTTTGTTAAAGCCTGTTTTGCTGATAATTACGTTCGAGAAAAAGTGTTGTTTGAATGATACCCATTGTACCTTTTTATCGGTAACATCCTTTTGCTCATCTTCGGTTACGCTCAGGTGTTCTACATCGCCATCAAGCAGTTTGTAGTAAACGGTTGAAAACTGGCGCTCCTGCTTCATGTCTTTTTCCTGTTTGTGCAGGCTGGCAGCCCAGTTCAGGTTAAGTACACCGTTGTTACCCAGTATGGCATCCATACCGGTAGTTTTAATGTTAAGGGCGAGTTTATAGCCTTTATCAGCAAGCGAGTAGGTATAATCAATATATTGCGATGGGCTGTAGCTCAGGCGCATGGTTACAGAGGTAGCTGTTGCCTGTACCGGCGCGAAATAAAGCGAGGCGGTGTTAAAACCACGGCCGGCGGCATTTAACGTAGTGCCAAAATTATTACCCTGGCCATCAAATAATACCAGCGCTTTTTTATCAAATGTTTTGTAATCTTTCAGCTCAACTGATTGTATTTTACCACCAAGGGTGCTTAGTTCAACCTTAATATCGGCATTTTGCAGTATTACGGGTTGTGCCTTGCCGGTAATGGCGGCTCCAAAAGGGCCTTTCATAGCAGCCGAATCAACCGGTTTTGGCGTGGTTGCAGCAGCTACAGCGGCGGTCTTTTTAGCGGTATCCTGCTTTTTGTTGTCCTTGGCAGCGGTGGCGGCGGCGCGTTCCTTTTCGCGTTTTATTTCCTCGGGCGAGGGTTTTATGAGGTAGAACCCGCCTACCAATATCAGCATGATCAGGAATAATCCTGTGAATGTATTTCTATCCATTATTTAAAATCGAACAATAATTAATTCTTGCGGGCGTAGGCCAGCGAAGCGGCGACAAAGTTAATAAAAAGTGGATGCGGATTAGCAACTGTTGATTTTAATTCAGGATGAAACTGCGCGCCTACAAAATAGGGGTGGTTTTTAAGCTCAACTATCTCAACCAAACCGTTTTCAGGGTTGATACCTGATGGTATCAGGCCGGCTTCTTCATACTTTTTAAGGTATTCGTTATTGAACTCGTAACGGTGGCGGTGGCGCTCGCTGATATGGGTTTTGCCATATATAGCGGCTGCCTTTGATCCTTTTTTCAGATCACATGGGTAAGCGCCCAAACGCATGGTACCGCCTTTGGCTGTAATGTTCTTTTGTTCCTCCATCATGCTGATCACCGGGTATTTGGTGTCAGGGTTCATCTCGGTACTGTTGGCGCTTTCGAGGCCAAGCACGTTACGGCCAAACTCTACAACAGAGCATTGCATGCCCAGGCATATCCCAAAGAAAGGAATGTTATTTTCGCGTACATAGCGGATAGCTTCAATCTTGCCCTCAAAACCACGCTCGCCAAAGCCGGGTGCAACCAACACGCCATGCAGGCCTTTTAGGCGCTCAATGGCATTGCCGGGCGTTAATTGTTCGGAGTGGATGTACTCTACCTTAACCTTGCATTCATTTTTAGCACCGGCATGTATAAAAGATTCGGTAATGGATTTATAAGCATCCGGCAGCTCAACGTATTTACCTACCAGGCCAATGCGTACTTCGGATGTCGGGTTTTTAAGTCGGCCTAAAAAGTCTTTCCAGCTATCTAAAGCAGGCTCGTTTTTATGCGGAAGTTTAAATTTGGTCAGTACCGTTTTGTCCAGTTGCTCTTTCAGCATCAGCAACGGCACATCATAAATGGTTGAAGCGTCTATCGACTCAATAACGGCATTAATATTTACGTTACAGAACAGGGCTATCTTTTTGCGCAGATCCTGGTTCAGGTGATGCTCGGTACGGCAAACCAATATATCGGGCTGTATACCATACTCCAGCAACATTTTAACCGAGTGTTGTGTCGGTTTGGTTTTTAACTCGCCCGCGGCAGCCAGAAACGGCACCAGCGTAAGGTGGATAACCAGCGAGTTACTTGAGCCAACCTCCCAACGGAACTGGCGTACGGCCTCAACAAATGGCAGCGACTCAATATCACCCACGGTACCGCCAATTTCGGTGATCACGATATCATAATCGCCGCTTTCACCCAATATGCGAAAGTTGCGTTTGATCTCATCTGTAATATGCGGAACAACCTGTACCGTTTTACCCAAAAACGCACCCTCGCGTTCGCGGTTGATGACGTTTTGGTAGATACGGCCTGTAGTAATGTTGTTTGATTGCGAGGTAGGGGTATTCAAAAAACGCTCGTAGTGGCCAAGGTCAAGGTCAGTTTCGGCACCATCCTCGGTAACGTAGCATTCGCCGTGCTCATAAGGGTTCAGCGTTCCCGGATCGACGTTAATGTAAGGGTCGAACTTTTGGATGGTTACACGGTAACCACGCGCCTGTAAGAGTTTAGCTAATGATGCGGAAATAATACCTTTCCCTAACGACGAAGTAACGCCGCCCGTAACAAAAATATACTTGGTCATGTTGTTTTTTGAATTTTGACGACAGTTTTAACCGCTCGTCAAATTGTTTGTGTACGGGATACAAAGGTAAGAATATTTAACAGTTTTTTGCTGATGTTGAGAAAATGCGTGATGTTAAAATTATCCGGCTTTATAATTTATTGATTAACAGTTACCCAGCCGGTTTCTTCAGCCGTTTTTACCAGGTAATAATTTTTATAGGCACCAAGCACGGCTACTTTATCGCCTGCTGCTAATTGTAGTTTGCCGGGCGCGTTCGCGGTATCAGGTGCATCGAGCAAAGGTTGCGCTTTTTTCAGGATGATGTTTCGTAGAATGTTCGCATCAGTAATGCTTCTGCTGCTAATGTAGCCGCCCAAACCGTCGGGCAATTTTACTTTATACCACGAGCCTATAGCAGCCTCAACAGTAAGCACCGTGTTTTTAGGCAGATTAAGTAGTGAGCCGGCTTTATCATCAGGAGAAGTGTATATTTTGTTTTGAGTGTTGGCTGTGCGTACGGTGCCATTTAAATAATTTAAGGCGGCGGTAGTTTTTGCAGGTTCTGTGATCTTGCTGTCCACAAATGCCAGCGGATCAATGGCGCCGCCCGATGTATAAATACCGAAATGCAGGTGCGAAGGCGTGTTACGGGCATTACCGGTATTGCCCACCAGGCCGATGGTATCGCCGGGTTTTAAGGTTTGCCCGTTTTGCACAAGCTGGCTATCCAGGTGAGCGTAATATAGCGTGTAGTCCTTTCCATCCGGCCGAAAAAATACCACTTTACCGCCCAGGTTATTTTTGGTAACATTATTAACTGTACCGCTTGCAGCGGCTACGGCGGGTGTGCCCTTGGGGGCGAAAATATCAATACCCTCATGCTTGCGGCTGCCGTCATCACGGTTTACACCCCAAAAGCTGCCTATGCGCGGTTTGCCGCTTGCCGATACCGGGAAACCGAGTGATGGCCCGTCGGTAATGGTCAAGGTATATTCCCCGCTGATCAGCAGTTCAGGTTGCAGCCTGAGCAGGTAGCTGCCATCGCGTTTTATTTCATATTCCAGCGCCTTGCCGGTAGTATCAGCAAAGGCCACGCGTTTGGTTTCGGTGCCGTTCAGTTCAAACAGGTCGGCATAAATATTAATGTTAAGCGGTTTTTTAGTCAGGCTGATGCTGAGTTTTTTACCACGTTTGGCCGTAAAGCGCAAAGCGGTACCACCGGCCTTATCAGCCGCGAAGTAACCAGTTTCCCGGTAAGGGATGGTAATGTTAAGCGGCTTGGTGATCACCTCATCGGCATTAAGTAACCAGCGGCTGCCCATGGCGGTACGGTCAAGCCCCGCATCTTTCAGCCTTTGCCCGTAAGCCTCATGCGGCGATTGCTTTTTAAAAATAGCGATGCCGCCCCTGTCGCTACAGGCGCTTAGTGTTACTAATAAGCATACTATGGCGCTAATGCCCCTTAACCTTGTTTTCATATATCCCGCTGATGTTACCCGGAATAATAACTTTTGGGTGTGGTTAAAGTTTGGAAAAGAGGGTGTTTTATGAAATTGCTTTGGGTGACGATTTATTACTTAACTTCTTTTGTCAGACAAAAGAAGCAAAAACTGCCGGCTGTTTAATTTTCTATTAAAGCCAGTGCTTATTTAGTGCTACCCGAAAATTAAAAGGCCGGATTGATAGGTTATGATTGGTTGTTGCTTTTTACTCAACAACGTCATTCTCAACAACGTCATTGCGAGGTACGAAGCAATCTCCGGGTGGCAGGCCTTATGGTATATCCTAAAGAGATTGCTTCGTACCTCGCAATGACGAGTTTTTTAAAGAGCATCGAATGAGGCTACAACTTCAACAACTTCAAATCTTCCGGCGTATCAATAGCATGCGTTTCCAACTCGGTTTCGGCGACCTGGATGCGATAGCCGTTCTCTATCCAGCGGAGTTGCTCGAGTTTTTCGGCGGTTTCCAGCGATGATACAGGGAGTTTGGTTATTTGCTGCAATACATCGGCACGGTAACCGTAGATGCCAATATGCTTAAAGTAGGTATGAAATTCCAGCCAGTTTTCGGGCTGCTCGCCGCGCAGGTGTGGCAGGGGCGAACGCGAAAAATAAATAGCTTCTGATAGTTTGTTGATCACCACTTTGGGCGAGTTAGTGTTCAATAACTCCTGTTCGGTTTTTATTTGTTTAACTAATGTGGCTATCTGCGTTTGTAGGTTAATAAAACAGTGTGTCAGTTTGGTGATCTGCTCCGGGTCAATATAAGGTTCATCGCCTTGAATGTTAATAATTACCTTGTATTCTGGGTGCTGTAATGCTACCTCGGCACAACGGTCGGTGCCGCTTTGATGGTCGGTGCCGGTCATTATCGCGCTGCCACCAAACGCAGTTACATGCTCAAATATGCGTTCATCATCCGTAGCTACCACAACCGCCGCCAGATCGGGGCATTTTGAAGCCTGCTCATATACACGCTGTATCATGCTCTTGCCTGCGATATCAACCAGCGGCTTACCCGGAAATCGGCTCGATGCATAGCGGGCAGGTATGATGCCAAGGATATTGCCCCTCCCGGCCTCCCCTGAAGAGGAGGTGATGTTTTGCCTATTTGATATATCGGACATATTCAATCTGTAATTTCTCAAGTCCCCCTTCAGGGGATTTAGGGGGCTGTCGCTAAAACAAGCCGTGTATTTCCCTTTCAATTTTTTGCACAATTGAAGCCATGTCTTCGGTGTTATTGGCAAAGTCGAGGTTATCCTTGTCCAGTATCAGCAGTTTGCCCTGTTCATAACCGTTGATCCATTTCTGGTATTTATCATTCAGTTTTGAAAGGTAATCCAGCCTGATGCCGCTTTCATATTCGCGGCCGCGGCGCTGTATGTTGTTCACCAGCGTAGGTACCGATGCTTTAAGGTAAACCAAAAGATCAGGAGGTTTAATATAAGAGGTAATGTTGTCAAATATGGAGCGGTAGTTTTCGTAATCGCGCGTGGTCATCAGGCCCATATCGTGCAGGTTCTCCGCAAAAATAAAGGCATCCTCGTAAATAGTACGGTCCTGTATTACGTTACGGCCGCTTTTTTGAATTTCCAGTATCTGGCGATAGCGGCTGTTTAAAAAGTATATCTGCAGGTTAAAGCTCCAGCGTTTCATGTCGCTGTAAAAGTCCTCAAGGTAAGGGTTATTATCAACAGCCTCAAAAACCGGCTCCCAGCCATAATTTTTGGCCAGCATCTCGGTGAGGGTAGTTTTGCCGGCACCTATGTTTCCTACAATAGCAATGTGCATGTTCGTTTGGTATTAGGTCGGTTAGTCAGTAAGTCAATAGACCATAGACGATAGACCGTAGTAATTTAATAAAGTGTGTTTTTCACCATGGACTATTGACCATCGTCCACAGACTGCCTAATATACACCAACAACCCCTAACTGTCAAAAAAGTTGTAAGGTATTATGTGTGTTGACTTTTCTGTTTACGCAGATGCCCGCGCTGATGTTAGAACTTTCTGAAACCGATGATCTCGCGAACCTCGCGGATGGTTTTACCGGCGCTTTCACGTGCTTTTTCGGCACCGAGGCTGGCCACGCGGCTAAGGTAAACGGTATCGTTAGCAATATCTGTAATGCGGTCGCGAATAGGGGCGGTGGCCATAATCATGTCCTCGGCCAACTGCTTTTTAAGATCACCGTAAAGCACCTGCATGGTATTATACAGGTTGTCAAAATGCTTATAAGTGTCTTCGGTTGATACTACTTTCATCAAATCGAACAGGTTTTGTATCTCCTGCGGTTTTTCCTGGTTCTCGGTAGTTGGGCCGCTATCGGTAACAGCACGCATAACCTTTTTGCGGATCACCTCGGGCGCGTCAGACAAATAAACGGCATTGCCCTCACCCTCTGATTTACCCATTTTACCCTTGCCATCCAGTCCCGGAATTTTTACCAGGTTGCTGCCATACGTAAAAGCATAAGGCTCGGGGAAGTAGTCATTATTATAAAGCCGGTTAAAGCGGTTACCGAAGGTGCGCGCCATTTCCAGGTGCTGCTCCTGGTCTTTACCCACAGGTACTTTGGTAGCTTTATGAATGATGATATCCGCCGCCATCAGCACCGGGTAGGTAAGCAAACCGGCGTTCACGTTATCGGGCTGCGCACGTACCTTGTCTTTAAAGGATGTGCTTCGCTCCAGTTCGCCCAGGTAGGCGTTCATGTTCATGTACAGGTATAGCTCGGCAATTTCGGGCAGGTCAGATTGTATGTAGATCGTAGCCTTTTCCGGGTCAATACCCGCGGCAAGGTATTCAACCAGTACCTGCTTTACATTATTATGCAGGTTAGCCGGGGTAGGGTGTGTGGTTAGCGAGTGCAGGTCGGCAATAAAAAAATAGCAGTTATATTCGTGCTGCATCTTAATAAAATTCTGTATTGCGCCGTAATAATTGCCTAAATGCAAATTTCCGGTAGACCGTATACCACTAACAACTGTTTCCATAGGGGCGAAAGTAAGAATTTTTATATTTTTGACACCGATGAAAATGTTTTTGAGAAAGGCCCATGCCAGATATTACCGGTACAGTGTAGGCTTTTTCTACTTCGTTTTCTGGCCGTTGCTCTATTATTTTTCGCGCAAACCCGAGCGTTATTTAAGCATGAACAAGGTGCGCCGGGCTTGGGGTTTCATCAGTTCGCTTGTTGCGGGTATTACTTATAATATTGATCTTGAAGAAAAGATAGATTGGAGCCGCACGTATATTGTTTGCCCTAACCACACCTCAAACCTGGATATTACAGCCATCAGCATCGCCATAAAAAATAATATTTGTTTTATGGGTAAGGATGAATTGCTGGATGGGCTGGTTACCGGGCTGTTTTTTCGCACCATTGATATCCCGGTAAACCGGGAGAGCAAAATGTCGTCATTCCGTGCCTTTAAAGCCACTGCCGAGCGGTTGCAAAAGGGCGTTACCATGATTATTTTTCCTGAAGGTACCATACCCGATATTTATCCGCCTGAGTTGATCTCTTTTAAAAATGGCCCGTTCCGGCTGGCTATTGAGCATAAAATACCCATCATCCCGGTAACATCACTCAACACCTGGCAAATTTTATGGGACGATGGCCTTAAATATGGCAGTAAACCCGGCGTTTGTAATATATTTGTACATAAGCCTATTGAAACGGCCCATTTAACCGTTGATGATACCGATGCCCTGCGCGACCAGGTGCACGGCATTATTCAACAAAAATTGCATACCCCATCATGACCATTGATAAAGAAACCGTTGATAAAATAGCCCACCTTGCCCGCCTTGAACTGGCCGACACGGAGAAAGAGGAACTGATGAAGGACATGAGCCAGATACTCGATTTTATGGCCAAGCTAAACGAGGTTGACACCACCGGCGTTGAGTCCCTGGTATACATGACCACCGAAGACAACGTATTGCGCGAAGACGTGGTAAAGCAGGAAATAACCACCGAACAAGCCCTGCTCAACGCGCCCAAGCATGATGGCAGCCACATATTGGTGGCCAAGGTGATTGACCGTTGATTCGATTCTGATTTCGTAGATTTCGCTGATTCCTCTTTCTTAACCATGATTTTTAGGATTTGAGGATTGCCTTGATTCCATGATACTGATTATCAAAATCAACGTCATCAGTGCAATCAAAATTAATCAACGGTCACAGACAAAAAAATCAAGACAATCCTCAAATCCTGAAAATCATGGTCAAGAATATAATATTAACCCTGTAACAATTCACCCCAAACCACAGTCAAACCAAATAAAAACGCATGCAGCCACTTATTACTCTTAAAGATATAGGCCGTAAATATGTTATTGGTACCGAGGTTATCCACGCGCTAAAATCGGTATCGTTGAGCATTAACAAAGGCGAGTTTGTGGCTTTGATGGGTCCTTCGGGTTCGGGTAAATCAACCTTGATGAATATTTTGGGTTGTTTAGATACGCCAACCAAAGGCGAATACATTCTTAATGGTATCAATGTAAGCCACATGACGGATGATGACTTGGCCGAAGTGCGTAATACTGAGATCGGCTTTGTATTTCAAACATTCAACTTATTACCACGTAATACATCGTTAGAGAATGTGGCCCTGCCGCTGGTTTACGCCGGCATCAGCAAAACCGACAGGCTGGCACGCGCGCACAAAGCGCTGGACAATGTTGGCCTTGGCCACCGGGTTGACCATAAGCCTAATGAGCTATCGGGCGGGCAGCGCCAGCGTGTGGCTGTGGCCCGTGCGCTGATCAATAACCCATCAATTATATTGGCCGATGAGCCAACCGGTAACCTGGATACCAAAACATCTATCGAGATAATGGGATTGATTGAGGATATACATGCCAAAGGCAACACCATTATACTGGTAACGCACGAGGAAGATATAGCCCAGCATGCGCACCGTATTGTACGTATGCGCGATGGGCTGATTGAAAAAGATTATCAAAACCCGGATATACATACCGTTTTAAAGGAACGGGAAGCATTATAAACAAAACGAGCCGCTGTTAACAGCGGCTCGTTTTGTTTAGTAGTTTTTTTCCATACACACTTATACCTGGTGATACCGTCGTGCCATCTTTTTTGGAAGCCACACATAAGAATTTTTTAAACAATGCGCGCAAAAAAAGCGGCGGATAGGTAAGAAAAACAACAGTGATCCGAGAGGGTTAGTTTCGCTCTCGAAGTGATAAGGCGCGCCACAGCTACACCTTAACGTCGATTTTTGCATTTTCATAAAAACGTTAATAAAATAAAGTACTGCTTTTTTAACATGGCTGTTATCAAGCATAGCATCACAAACTCCTCAGTTTATAATTTGGTTACGTAAAATGTTGTTACATCATTACAATGTAGTAGACCAACCTGTGTATTAAAAGTTTGATGTTAGTGTTAAAATGGTTTTAAGTAATTGATATACAGGTGATAAATGTTACCCGAAGATAAAAATGCTACTTAGAGGTAATGACAACATGTAGCCGTAGCGTTCAACAAACAGGTGCTAAGCTCAATTTATTGACTTTATGATGCCGATAAGCGCTTAAAAATCCTATTTTTAGCGCCGCTTGAAATTGATGCAGCAAGATCAATTGTTCAGTTAATAATTATCGTAAAAATGAAAGTTTTAAAATTCGGAGGAACATCAGTAGGCAGCCCTGAAAGGATGAAAAAGCTGCTTGATATTGTTGATGTTACTCAACGGCAAATTGTAGTGCTTTCCGCAGTGTCGGGCACAACAAACAGCCTGGTTGAAATTGGAAAGGCATACCTTGCGGGCGACAAACCCAAGGCCGCTACATTAATTGCTGCATTAAAAAGTAAGTACGAGGTATTTATAGAGGAGCTTTTTGCCGAAGAAGAATACCTGGCACAAGGTAAGGAAGTGATAGATTATCACTTTAGCCTGCTCAATACCCTGGCTAACGACTTGTTTACCAATATTGAAGAAAAGGTAATACTGGCACAGGGCGAGCTGCTGTCAACCACCTTATACCATGTTTATTTAAAAGAGATCGGCGTACCATCGGTATTATTACCCGCGCTTGATTTTATGAAGATTGATGAGGATAACGAGCCGGTGGTTGATTACATTACCTCACACCTTACGCCGTTGCTTGAAAAGCATGCAGATAATAACCTGTTCATCACCCAGGGATATATTTGCCGTAACAGCTTTGGCGAGATAGATAACCTGCGCCGTGGCGGCAGCGATTATACCGCGTCACTAATAGGAGCGGGCATCCACAGTGAGGAAGTACAGATTTGGACGGATATTGACGGTATGCACAATAACGATCCGCGTATTGTTAAGGGTACACAACCTATTGCCCAATTATCATTTGATGAGGCTGCCGAGCTGGCCTACTTTGGTGCTAAAATATTGCATCCGCAAAGCGTGTTCCCGGCGCAGCGCTACAAAATACCGGTACGCTTGCTGAATACCATGGATCCGCAGGCGCAAGGTACGCTGATAACCAACGAGAGCGAAAAGAACAAGATAAAATCCATAGCCGCTAAGGATGATATTACGGCCATCCGCATACAATCAAGCCGTATGTTACTGGCTTATGGTTTTTTGAGGCGTGTTTTCGAGGTGTTTGAGCGTTATAAAACTGCTATCGATATGATCACAACCTCAGAGGTTGCCGTATCTTTAACCATTGATGATACCACTTATCTAAAAGATATAGAGGCAGAACTCAATACTTTTGGTTCCGTTGAGATAGAGGAGCACCTAACCATCATCTGCGTGGTAGGTGATTTCGGTACCGAAAAGCATGGTTATGCCGCGCGTGTACTTGAGGCGGTTAAGCATATCCCGTTAAGGATGATCTCGTACGGAGGGAGCGAGCACAACCTCTCCTTACTGGTAAAAACGGATGAAAAAACAGAAGTGCTGCGCAGCCTGCACAGTCGCTTATTTTAAGGCTATTAGCATACTACCCGCGTAGCGGGTAATAAATTGAAATATAGATGTTTAACGATAGTGTTATAAATCGTTTCCAAACCCTGGAAACACCATTTTATTATTACGACCTTGATGTGCTACGCCGTACATTGGCCGCATGCAGGGAGGCATCGGCTAAATATGGCTTTCATGTACATTACGCCATGAAGGCTAATTTTGATGAGCAGTTTTTAAAAAATATCCGATCATACGGCTTTGGTGCCGATTGTGTGAGTGGTAACGAGGTGCTTGCCGCTATTAAAACCGGCTTTGATAAGCAAAAAGTGGTTTTTGCGGGCGTAGGTAAATCAGACAAAGAGATAAACGCCGCGCTTGATGCGGATATTTTTTGCTTCAATGTAGAATCGGTGCAGGAGATGGAGGTAATTAACGGGCTGGCAGCCGCACGCGGCAAAAAAGCACGCATAGCCATCCGCATTAACCCCAATGTTGATGCGCATACCCACCACTACATTACTACCGGGTTGGATGAAAATAAATTCGGTATTAATACCTGGCAGCTAAATGATGTTGCCGAGCAATTGCGCGGAAGCACTAACCTGGAATTTATTGGCATTCACTTTCACGTAGGGTCGCAAATAACCGACATGGAGGTTTTCAAGAGCTTGTGTGTGCGTATTAACGAAATGCAGGAGTGGTTTGAAGATCGTGGCTTTACCATCAAAGTACTTAATGCCGGCGGTGGCCTGGGTGTTGATTACCACAGTCCGGATAATAATAACGTGGCCGATTTTGAAAGCTATTTTAAGGTGTTTCATGATTTTTTGAACATAAAACCCGGCCAG
Organism: Mucilaginibacter sp. FW306-07-L; assembly: GCF_058782065.1. NCBI lineage: Bacteria > Pseudomonadati > Bacteroidota > Sphingobacteriia > Sphingobacteriales > Sphingobacteriaceae > Mucilaginibacter > Mucilaginibacter sp. FW306-07-L. The sequence goes on along the minus strand of NZ_JBYSXI010000002.1, from coordinate 293,225 downwards.
GAAGTACATTTTGAATTAGGCAGGGTATTGGTGGCGCAATCATCGGCACTCATATCGCGCGTGCTTTATGTTAAGAACGGGCAGCGTAAAAACTTTTTGGTGCTGGATGCCGGCATGACCGAACTGATACGCCCTATGCTTTACCAGGCTTACCACCAGATAGATAATTTAAGCCGCACAGCAGCGAATGTTATCGATGCGGTGAAATATGATGTAGTGGGCCCTATTTGCGAAAGCACCGACTGTTTCCGTAAGGACGTGGAACTGCCGCAATCATACCGTGGCGATATAATTGCTGTGCGTACCGCCGGTGCCTACGGGCAGGTAATGGCTTCGGGTTATAACCTGCGGGATACCGTTCAAAGCGTATATTCTGAAGAATAAAAAGGACGGTAACAGCGATCAAAAGGAGTTAATATGCTTAATTAGGCACATTGCCAATTAAAATACATACCTTTGAACTTTAATAATAATACAATGCAAAAACAAGGAACAGTTAAATTTTTCAACGTAACAAAAGGTTTTGGTTTTATAGTGCCTGACAATGGCGAACCAGAAGTTTTTGTACACTCAACCGGCCTTATCGATGAGATACAGGAGAACGACAAAGTAGAGTTCGAGGTTGAAAACGGCCGTAAAGGTCTGAATGCGGTAAAAGTAAAAGTTATATAATAGTATATATATTTTATTGATCGTTTACAAAGCACCGGTTTTACCGGTGCTTTTTTTATGCCATTAACCAGGCTGCAACCGCGCCCGCTAATGTTGCTAAAAAGTTAACCATGTTATTGCCCAGGCGGTGTTTGCGCTCTAGCAAAGCACCCAAAAGCGAGTCGGCAAGGTTGCCGGCTAATCCTCCCAGGCTTATTACTACAACCGGCCATCCCCAGCCAGAAAATATGGCGTAGATACCGGCTATTACAAAGCTGGCAGCCAGTCCGCATACAGTACCTTCCAGGCTGATCACGCCATCAAGCCCGCGGGTATCCCTCTTAAAAGTGATGATATTATAAAAACTTTTACCATACACTGTACCCAACTCGCTTGATGCCGTATCGCCGGAGGCCGCGGCAAATGCAGCCGCTATCATCAGCGTAAATTCATGTTTGTATTGGGGCAGCAGTATAACGGCCAATGCTAACAAGGCCGCTACACCGCTATTGGCCAACACTTGCCGGGCATCGCGCGGGCCGCTGTCCGCCTCGCTTTCAACAGAACGCTTTAACGCCTTTTTGTGTGATGTTGCCGCTGTGCCAGTAATAAAAAAAGCGGTCATCAGCATTACACCTGTAAAACCGGTGGCGGCAAACAGCAGCAGGGCAGTAACCACGCCGGTAACGGCAGCTAAAGGTGTGAGCTTACGCTTTAACGTAGCAAAGGCAACACCTGCCATAAGCAATGCTGCCAGTAAAATGTACGAAGTGGTATTGCTCATCATCCTGCATCAAATATAAATTATTTACTTTGTGGCTACATATGAGCGACATTTTAGGGCAGGCAATTCATGATTATCATAACGGTAATAAAACCGATAAACTTTGGATCTATAACCGCTACGGCCCGAGGGAAGAAATGCCGGTGCGGACCTACTTTAGGGGAGAGGATGATATGCCCGACCTGGAATGGTGCGCATTGAACCACTGCGAAGGCACGGTGCTTGACGTGGGTGCCGGTGCCGGTAGCCATGCCCTGGTTTTGCAGCAATGGGGTAAAGAGGTAACCGCGCTGGATATATCGCCGTTAGCGGTTGAAGTAATGGCCGCACGTGGTGTAAAGAATGCGGTACAGGCCGATATATTTAGTTATGCTGAGAAAAAATTTGATACGCTTTTATTATTAATGAATGGTATTGGCCTTGCCGGTAACCTGGATGGCCTGCGCCGGTTCTTACGCCATGCCCGTACCTTGCTGCATGAAGGCGGGCAGTTGCTGTTCGACTCGTCCGACGTGAGCTATTTATATAGTAATGGCTTGCCGGCCGAAGGTTATTATGGCGAGATAGGGTACCAATATGCTTACGGCGGGCAGCGTACAGACTGGTTTAGCTGGCTTTATGTAGATGAAAAAACCATGCTTAAAATTGCCGCCGAAGAAGGCTGGCAGGCTGAGGTGATCTTTGAGGATGAGTACGGCCAATACCTGGCTAAGCTTACTTAAAATGTCGATTGTAAGTAAATAGTAATTATATTAATTGAGTATAAAAAATCATGCACAATAATTAAAAAGTGATATTTTTATATATGATTATCCCAAAGGCGATTATCTTCACAAATTAATCCCTGATAAAAATTTACTATTTACTGTATAATGCCAGATAAATTGTCGGCCTTAATTGAGCGATTGATAGGTGAGCGTACGGCTTTTATATTGGAGCAGCGTATTTTTCATACCATTTGTACGGTTACGGTATTCGCGCTTTTTGTTAACGTATTTGTTAACTATATATTAGATATGCCCGGCCTTGCCCTCCTGATGGTTGGGGGTATCTTATTAATATCAGTAGCTTATTATTTATCAAGATTTAGCAACCGTTTCGGTTTAAGTATTATCATATATAATATTTTAAGCAATGTTCTGCTCATATTAAACTTTGTTAATAACTCCGGCACGCAGGGGCCTACCATGCTCATATTTTTGCTGGCCTGCTTCTTCAACATTTCGGTAGTACCCAAAAAGCAATACCGGTTTTGGATAGTGGTCAACATCATCATTGTACTTAGTTTAGCGGCGATAGAATATTTTGACAGCAGTATAGCGCCGCTTAACTATCCCGATAGGGAAACCCGGTTTATTGACCTGATGTATTCGTACCTGGTAATAGCGGTAATAATTTCAATAGTTACTACCTATATCAGGCGCGGTTATAATTTTGAACGCTTGCAGGTTGAGCAAAAAGCGGCTGAACTGGAACAATCGAACACGACTAAAAACAAGCTTTTCTCTATCCTGGCGCATGACCTTCGCGCGCCTTTAAGCTCCATCCAGAATTACCTCGAAATATTATCCGAGTTAAACCTGGATGAAAGTGAGCGCATGTCCATCAAAAAGGAACTGCTTAATACCACCGGTAACACGCAAAAAATGCTGTCGAACTTGTTGATGTGGACCAAATCGCAAATGGAGGGTGTGAATGTTAACCTGGCTACTGTTAAACTTGCCGATCTGCTGCAAACCACGTTGCAGATACAGCAAAAGGAAGCGCAGCATAAAGGCATAACCCTGCTCAATAACCTGGATGATAACGCGGCCGTAATTGCCGACCCTGATATGTTGCAGCTCATTGTTCGTAACCTCATCAATAACGCCATTAAATTCAGTAATAGGGGCGGTGTTGTGGAAATTCGGTCAGATTATAACGGGCAGGAATGCTGCATCAGTATTATTGATAACGGCATCGGTATATCAACCGAGCAGCAAGGCGAAGTATTTTCTATACGTGGGCGATCAACCTATGGCACGGGTAACGAAAAAGGCGTGGGCCTCGGCCTGCTGCTTTGTAAGGAATTTACCGAGTTGCAAGGCGGTAAAATATGGTTTAGCAGTGAGCCGGGCAAAGGCACTACCTTTTGCCTCGGCCTTAAAGTATACACCGGCGATAACGTTTTAAATAACGATTTTAAAGAGGCGGCCCGCCTGGGTTAACCTTTATTTTAAGATGGCCTTGGTAGCGCCGTAGCCAAATTTTTCTTTACGGGCATCCATAAAAGTTTGTACCTTGTTGTTTCGGCCGAGCGCTTTATGCAGTTCATGCCTTAATATGCCGTTGCCTGCACCATGTATAAACACTATTTCGGGCAGTTGGTGCACAATGGCGGCATCCAGCTTTTTGTTAAAGTGGTCGAGTTGTATTTTAAGGATCTCGGCACTGCCTAAAAACTGGTAATCGTCTCGCAGTTTTTCAATATGCAGGTCAACCTCATGGTCGGGTTTGCCTACAACGTCGGTCTTTTCTTCGGCGGTTTTAAAAAAGCTTTCCTTTAGCTTACCGGCATCAATTACCAGTTCATCCTCATCCAGCCTGAACAGCCAGCCTTGCGCGCCTGTTAGCGGCAGCTTTTGTTTAGCGCCGGCAAAATCCTTCGCCTTAAATTTTTCAGAATATACCAATGGGGCAGGGGGCTGCATGTTTTGGGCGGTATGGTAAATAATACTAAAACTTAGTTTAGGCCATACCTGCAAATCGGCAAGTTGTGCCGAGTAAACCTGCACACTTGACCTGGGCTGCAAAATAGCCGCGTACTCACCCTTGAATTTTTTATCACGTTCGGTATAAAGCGATGCCAGCAACTGAAATGAAGTAGTATTGATCAAATGGAAATGTACAACTGAACCGGCGCGCGCGTCGGGCACGGCAGCCAGGTATAGGCCACGCGCGGTAAATTCACCGGCGGGTACGGCAGTGTCGGCAGCTTTTGAGTAGTCAGTATTGCCGGCAGTATTGTGCCCGTGTACTGATGTAACTTTGCTGGCCATAACCGGTATCTCAAAACCGTCATCACCGGTAACACCTATCATCTGCTCATCAATAATGCGGGTAATATAACCTTCCAGCTTTTCATCAATAAACCGTACAAAATCGCCTAACTTATGCTTCATGCCTCAAAGTTACGTCATCAGGGGCAATAAGCAACATCCTGCCGTCATTTACTGGTGTGCAGATAATTTCGTGATAAATAACGTGCTGAGTTAATTCAGGTTGAAATAATGAGCTTAATTACTACAGCTTTAAAGCAAATAGCTACCTTGCATTAAATTTTGCTGACCTCATAATTATGCTTAAAAAATTACTTATTACTACGCTTTTGGGCGCTGCGGTTTATCAAACCCAGGCGCAAAGTCTTTACATGCCGCGCGATATTAAGGCGGCCTTTGCCAAACAAACCCGCTCGCCGGATGGGAAACCCGGAAAAAATTACTGGCAAAACCGTGGCCGTTACAACATTACCGTAACGGTTGACCCTGCAACACGCAATGTTAACGGTACCGAGCAGATCACCTACATCAACAACAGCCCGGATACGCTGCGTTTGCTGAATTTTAAATTCATACTCAACACACACCGCCCGGGTGCCGCACGTTTTTCGGCTACGGAAAAAGATTACCTGACCGAAGGCATCCAGATAGATAAGATGCAGATAAACGGTAATACCCAAAAATGGAACAACGAACCATCGGGTGCTAACCGTGGCGTAAGGCTGGCCAAACCGCTTAACCCCGGCGACTCCTTAAAGCTCGATATCGACTGGCATTTCCAGGCATCGGTACAAAGCGGCAGGGAGGGGATGCTGAACCCGTCGACCATGTTTTTGGCGTATTTTTACCCGCGCGTAGCTGTATACGATGATTACAATGGCTGGGATACCCTGGAGTTTTTAGACGCGCAGGAGTTTTATAACGATTTTAACGACTATACCCTCAATATAAAGGCACCTAAAAATTTTATAGTTTGGGCTACCGGTACCCTGCAAAATGCCAAACAGGTATTGCAGCCGGAGTATTACAAGCGCCTGCAAAAATCATTCACCAGCGACTCAACCATCCATGTCGCTACCGCTGATGATATCGCCAAAAAGAAAGTTACCGCGCAAAACGACCTGAATACCTGGACCTGGACCTGCACCAACATCAGCGATGTGGCCCTGGCTGTCAGCGATAATTATGTGTGGGATGCCGCCAGCGTGATCGTTGACCCGAAAACCAAGCGCCGTGCCAGTATGCAGGCCGCCTTTGCCGATTCGGCTGCTGATTTTCATAAGGTGGTACAGTTTGGCCGTCATACTTTGAGCTGGTTATCACAAAACTGGCCGGGCGTACCTTACCCGTTCCCTAAAATGACATCGGTAATGGGTTTTGCTGATATGGAATACCCGATGATGTGTAACGACAGCCATACTGATAGCTTTGATTTTACCCAGTTTGTGCAGGATCATGAGGTTGCCCATACCTATATGCCTTTTTACATGGGGATCAATGAAAGCCGCTATGCTTTTATGGATGAAGGTTGGGCAACCACCTTTGAATTGCTGATAGGCACCGCCGAGTTCGGTAAGCAAAAGGCTGAAAGCCTGTTTAAGCAATTCCGTGTGGCAGGCTGGATCAACAATAAATCAACCTTTCAGGATCTGCCGATCATCACCCCGTCGAGCGAGTTGCGCCTGGGTTACGGTAACAATGCCTACGGCAAACCGGCACTAAGTCATTTAGCGTTGAAGGATATGCTGGGCGATGAGCTGTTTAAAAAAGCGTTGCATGGCTACATGGATCGCTGGAATGGCAAACACCCTATTCCGTGGGATTATTTTAATTCCATGAGCAACGTGTCGGGCCAGGATCTGAACTGGTTTTTTAACAACTGGTATTTTACCAATTATTATATCGATTTGGCGGTACAAGGCGTAAATAAAACTACGGGCGGCTACAACGTGGCTGTGCAAAATGTAGGTGGTTTCGCGGTGCCGTTTGATGTAAAGGTAACTTATGCCGATGGCAGTACCGAAAGCCTGCATCAAACACCTGTTGTTTGGAAAGCCGACCAAAAACAAACCTCGATAGCTTTAAAAACCACCAAAGCTGTACAAAGCGTAACGCTTGATGGCGGTATATTTATGGATGCTACCGTAAAAGATAACACCTTTAAGCTGTAATCAAATCATATAGGCTTAAAACAGAAAAACCCCGGCCGTTATGGTCAGGGTTTTTCTGTTTATATATAATTAACGTTATGAGTTTTGTACAGCGTTGTTCCAGTTGTTGGCGGTATCTTTTACGGCACCTTTAGCTTCGCCGGCATACTCGCTGCCTTTAGCTTTAGCGGTGTCAGCAAGGGTATCAGTATAGTCAGATACAGTTTCGCTTACATTCTGGAATTTTGATTTAGCACGGTCAACAATATCACTGCTGTAATCTTTTACAGTTGATGCTGCTTTGCTTGCTTTCTCTTTTGTTGATTCAAGTAAATCGCCAAAGTAGTCAGCAATTTCATCACGTGTTGCTTTACCACTATCCGGGGCCAGCAATAAGGCTGCTGCCGCACCTGCTGCTGCGCCTATTAATAAAGCAGCAACTAATTTTGATTGATCTTTCATGTCTTTCCTTGTTTTAATTATAGATGATTCTAAGGTCTAACAAAATACAATAGCGCTGGTTTAGATTATTTTATAAAAAATTACGTGCTATTTATCATTGAGTAAATAATTGACTCCAGCTAATTGCACTCTGTTGACCATACCATATTGACCCGGTCAGCCTTTAATTGTACATTTGTATATAAATTCAATTTTAATTGATGTCTGAACAACTTGAACACGTAAAGTGCCTTATTATAGGGTCTGGTCCGGCGGGGTATACTGCCGCTATATATGCAGCCCGTGCTGATCTGAAACCGGTGCTCTATACAGGTATGCTTGCCGGTGGCCAGCTTACCCAAACTACTGAGGTGGAGAACTATCCCGGCTACCCCGAGGGTATTTTAGGCCCTGAGATGATGCAGAACTTTGAGAAGCAGGCATCACGTTTGGGTACTGATATCCGCTTTGGCTATGTAAGCTCGGTTGATTTTTCGAGCCTGCCGCATAAGGTGGTGGTTGACGAAAGCAAGACCATTCTGGCCGACACGGTGATCATTTCAACCGGCGCTTCGGCTAAATGGCTGGGTTTGGAGTCGGAGCAAAAATATAACGGCTTTGGCGTATCGGCTTGTGCTGTTTGCGATGGTTTCTTTTTCCGCGGACAGGATGTGGCTATAGTTGGCGCCGGTGATACCGCTGCCGAAGAAGCAACTTACCTGGCCAAGCTTTGCCGCAAGGTATACATGATCGTTCGCCGTGATGAGTTCCGTGCTTCAAAGGCCATGGTTCATCGTGTGCTGAACACGCCGAATATCGAAATATTATATAATTCTGAAACCAAAGAGATATTGGGCGACGGGCAAGTAGTGAACGCAGTTAGGGTGATCAATAACCAAACCAATGAAGAAAGGGATCTGGATGTTACCGGTTTCTTTGTAGCCATCGGCCACCACCCGAATACGGAGATCTTCCGTGGTTGGATCAATATGGATGAAACGGGTTACATCATCACCAAACCCGATTCATCTGAAACCAATATCGAGGGTGTATTTGCCTGTGGCGATGCGCAGGATCATATTTACCGCCAGGCTATCACTGCCGCAGGTTCAGGCTGTATGGCAGCTATCGATGCCGAGCGTTACCTGGCTGCTAAAGAGCACGTGGTTACCGCTTAAAATCACATAAGTAAAAATATTTAAAGGCCATGTTCATTAATTTGAATGTGGCCTTTTGCTTATATGGTAATATTTTAACCCGAATTTCCTTTTAGCTATACCGCTTTTGTAATAATTGAGTAACAGGATTATAAAATTGGCAAAATCTGCTATATTCACCACATCATAATTGTATAAACTATTCGTTTTTAAATTGATGTATAAAAAAATTGGTTTACTGCTACCCCTGGTTTTTTGCGTTTTTACAAACCCGCTATCCGCTCAAAACACTAATATCGAACTGAATATTATACCTGCCCCGGTATCAGTACGTAAAACTGCCGGAGAGTTTGTGTTGAGTAAACAAACTACGCTGTTGGCAGATACCGTGAATAACAAAGCCGTTCAGTTTTTAGCTGATTTTTTAAAAACGCAGGCTAACCTGGCTATACCTGTGCACCACAACTTGGGCAAAAATGTAAGTAATAGCATTGTGCTTACCACTGTGGGTACCGAAAATATGCCCGCCGATGGCTACCGTTTAACCATCACACCCGAAAAGGTGACTATTGCAGGTAAAGGCGCCGGGTTGTTTTATGGCATTCAATCATTCATCCAGTTATTCCCTGATGACAGGGCGGGGGCGATTAAGCTGCCATCGGTAGTGGTTGATGATTATCCGCGCTTTGGTTACCGGGGCTTTATGCTGGATGTATGCCGCCACTTTTTTACGGTGGAAGCGGTTAAAAAGTACATCGACCTGATGGCTTATTACAAACTCAATAATTTTCACTGGCATTTAACGGATGATCAGGGCTGGCGCATCGAGATCAAAAAATATCCTAAGCTAACCCAGGTGGGCAGCCGCAGGGCGCAAACGGTTATTGGCAATTACCACGACCGTACGCCGCAACAGTTTGATAATACCCCACATGGCGGCTTTTACACGCAGGAACAGATCCGCGAGGTAGTTAAATACGCCGCCGATCGTTACATTAACGTAGTGCCCGAAATTGAAATGCCCGGCCATGCCATGGCTGCGCTTGCCGCTTATCCCGAATTAAGCTGCGATCCAAGCCAGGTTTACAAAGTTGCCGAAACATGGGGTGTATTTGAGAATGTTTTTTGCCCGAGCGAGAAGACGTTTTCCTTTTTGCAGGATGTGCTGACGGAGGTGATCGAACTTTTCCCGAGCAAGTATATTCATGTTGGGGGAGACGAAGTGCCCAAGGAGGCATGGAAGAAATCAGCCTTTTGCCAAAAACTGATTCGCGACCTTAAACTGAAGGACGAGCATGGCCTGCAAAGCTACTTTATACAGCGCATGGAAAAATTTGTGAACGCCAAAGGCCGCAGCATTATCGGTTGGGATGAGATATTAGAAGGCGGCCTTGCGCCAAACGCTACGGTTATGAGTTGGAGGGGCGAGTCGGGCGGTATTGAGGCGGCACAGCAAAAGCATAACGTGATCATGACACCGGGCACCAATGGTCTCTACCTCGATCATGCGCAGGATAAGCTTTACCGTGAACCATTCGGCATTGGCGGTTACGCGCCGCTTGCCAAAACATACAGCTATAACCCAACGCCCGGCGCGCTTACGCCCGAGCAGCAAAAATACATCATCGGCGTACAGGCCAACTTATGGACGGAGTACATTGGGACTGAAAACAAGCTGGAATACATGATGCTGCCCAGGCTGATCGCCCTGTCAGAAGTAGCTTGGTCGCAATTGGCAAATAAAAACTTTACCAATTTTTCGCAGCAGCGCCTGCCACATCATTTAGCCCGGTTAGATGAACTGAAATACAATTACCGCGTTCCACCGGCTATTGGCGCTGTTGATACCATCATGTTTGCGCCGCAGCTTACGGTAAGCCTTAAATCTCCGGTAGAGGGTGCCAAAGTGTATTACAATATTGATGGTTACGAGGTATCAGATAAAGATATTTTGTATACCACTCCCATCACATATAACATACCCACAGGCCAATACCGCGAATTGCAAACCATGGTGATTTCGCCATCAGGCAAGCGCAGCCGTGTTACCAAAACTACGGTGTATAATGTAGGGCCGTTGCCAGCAGTGCAATTTAGTGGTAATGCAAAAGGCGTAAAATACCAGTTGTATACAGGCGCGTTCGGCAACACCGGCCGTATTGAAAGCGGCGGTTTGGCTGATACGGGCAGCACCAAAACATTTAGTCCGCTGCCGTTTAAAAGGGAGAATACCAACTTTGGCGTGATCTATAGCGGCTATATCAATATTGATACCGATGGTGTATATGGTTTCGCTACCGTGTCTGACGATGGCTCGGTACTGCTTATAGACGATCAGCCGGTGGTTGATAACGATGGCCGCCATAACCTGTATGAGCAGGGCGGATCAGTGGCTTTGCAAAAGGGGTTTCATAAGTTAACCGTTAAGTATTTTAATATTAATCCATCGGCTATACTCAGGGTGTACCTAACCATTCCGAGTAAGCCAAAAGGCGAGCTTTCGCCCGAATCATTGTTTAACTGATTTTAAAACTATTGATAAGCCATGGGCATAAAAACTTATGTGGCCATGCTGCCCTGCCTCGCATTGCTTTGGGGCTGTGGCGGCAACGATAAAAAGGCGGCAACAACGGCCAAAAAGCAGCAAAAACCTGCATTGACGGCACCTTTCAGGTATTATAAACATATAGAGGTAGCGCCGGGTAATGATTTTGATGTGTACAGTTGGGGCAGAGGGTCAAAGGATGTAGGGTCATTACTTATCCTGCATTCTGATTCATCGGGCATGAAGTATACTACCACAACCGGCGACCTGGAAGGAGCTATAGTGGATGTTTATAATGCCGATATGGATTCGGATGGCAACCCCGAATTACTGGTGCAAGCCAACGCTAAGGATACCACCAATTATGTAAGCATTTACCCGTATGAATTTAACGGCAACGATGCCCGCAAGCTCGACTTCCCGAAGCTGACCAAAAAGCAGCGAAGAGGTTATCAGGGTAAGGATAATTTTTATATTAAAGAGGGTAAGTTCATCCGCGAGTTCCCTATTTACGAGAGTGACAGCACAGGCGCGAAGCCAACAGGAGCTAAGCGGGTATTTGAGTACGGTTTGCGCGGCAATAGCTTTACCGTTGAACAGCTAAGCAAGGATTCGACCGATAAAACACAACCGGTAGCGGCGGTAAGCCAGCCCGTGCAGCAAGAAAAAAGGTCATCATCAGTGAGCAGGTCCTCTAAAAAGAAACGTTCCTCATCACATCGGAGAAAACGCCGCCGGCACCGTGGTTAATCGCCGGTAAGCCTGATCATTTCTTTGGCATTGTAAACGGCTTCAACATCGATATCATTATTAAAGTAGAACCAGCCTTGGCTGGTTTTTTTATTTTCGTTGATTGCGGTTACTACCCTTTGCAAATCAGCGGTTGAGTAAGGTGATTTGTAGAGCAGCGGCACACCATGAAACCGGTAGTAAACCAGCGGGGTATTTTGTACAACAGTGTCAGGCAGATCGGGGTGGCTCATACCACAAAAACTAATGTTATGTTTACCTAATGCACTGATAATATCGTCCCGCCACCAGCTTTGGTGCCGGGGTTCAAATACGTTGTTAAAGGCAGGGTTAAGGTTGTTAATGATGCGTTCCAGCTTGTCATCATTATAGGTAAATCGCGGCGGCATCTGGAAAAGCACAGGGCCGAGCTTGTCCTGCAAGCCATCATTAATGGTATCGTAAAAACTGCTCAGCATATCAGCCGAATTATGGAACTGCTTAAAATGAGTAATGGCTCGCGGCGCCTTTACAGAAAAACGAAACTCCGGCGGACTATCATCATACCATTTCTTTAACGTTTTTAACTCCGGGAAACGGTAAAAAGTAACATTAAGCTCAAGGGTAGAGAAATGCTGACAATAAAACTCAAACCATTTGCGCATGGCCAGCTTTTCGGGATAGAATTTGCCGCGCCAGCCTTTGTAATGAAAACCCGAACAGCCTATATGCCAATCCATACAAAATACGTTTATTAATAATAAATAAGGCTGGCTGAACAATTGTTTTGCTTGGTCGCATTTTGCACATTTGTAAATAACGTATGCACTTTTTATATCCCGCGTTTTTGTTTGCCTTAGCCTCGCTTGCCATACCGGTAACTGTGCACCTGTACAATTTTAGGCGCTACCAAAAGGTGCAGTTTAGCAATGTGCAGTTTTTAAAGCAATTGCAGGAGCAGCAGGCATCACGCCGTAACCTTAAAGAGCGGTTGATATTAGCCGCCAGGCTGTTGGCCTTGTCATTCTTGGTGCTGGCATTCGCGAAACCTTACATCAGCAAGCAGGATGAGACGGTTGCCGGGCAGCAGCGTAATGTGAGCATCTTCATCGATAATTCATACTCCATGCAAACCCTTAACAGCGAGGGGAACCTGCTCGATCAGGCAAAGCAAAAGGCGAAGGAAATAGCTGCTCAATATGGCATAAACGACCGTTTCCAGCTACTTACCCAAGATTTTGAAGGCAATCACCAGCGCCTGCTTAGTCGCGATGAGTTTATGGATGCGGTTGATGAGGTAAAAACCACCGGGCAAAACCGCAGTATCAACCAGGTGCTATCGCGCCAGCAGCAATTGTTAAAAAGCAATGCGCCCGGTACCGGCGATGTTTATATCGTGTCTGATTTTCAGCGTAATTCAACAGATAATAAAAAGATAGCGGCTGATAAAAACATCAGCATAAACCTGGTACCGTTAAAAGCCAATAAGCTGCCCAACGTAGCGGTTGATTCGGTGTGGTTGCTGAGTGCCGTACACAAACCGGGCGACGAAGAAAAGCTGGTGGTGAAACTCCATAATTATGCCGATCAGGAAGCCGCTGGCATCCCTTTAAAGTTATTCATCAACAAACAGCAAAAAGCGCTGGCCAGTTTTACCATTGCCCCACGCGCTACGCTTACCGATACGCTTACCTTTTCGGGCCTTAAAGCAGGCTGGCAGCATGGCGAACTGCAATTGCAGGATAACCCCATAACTTTTGATAACAGTTTTTACCTGGCCTTTAATGTAAGCCCGCGGATGCCGGTGCTGGTTATTGATAACGGTACCGAAAATCCATTTATTAAAGCCGTATTCGGGGCCGATAAATTTTTTAAGGCTGACCGTGTGCCCGAGGGTAATGTTGATTATGCCGGGCTTAATAAATATGGGCTGGTAATACTTACCGATGTAAAAATCATCTCGGCAGGCCTGGCAAGGGAACTGGGCGAATATGTGAAAAAAGGCAATACGCTGGCTGTTTTCCCGCCGGGTGATGCTGATGTGGAGAGTTATAAGGCGTTATTGCAACCATTAGCTGCCGCCTGGCCGCAACGATTAATAACGGCTGACACCAAAATATCCCGGCTAAACCTGCAAAACCCCTTGTTTAAAGAGGTATTTGATGCCATGCCGCAAAACCCTGATCTACCATCTGTAAAAAAACGGTTTGAGTTAACAGCGGCGGGGCAGGGCGAGAGTATTATGACATTACCCGGCGGGGATGCCTTTTGGGCGGGTTACCGCAATGGTGGCGGTATGGTATATGTAGCCGCCGTGCCATTAAATGATGACTTTAGCAACCTGCAGCGCCACGGCTTGTTTGTGCCGGTGCTATACCGTATAGCGTTGCTGAGCGGGCATAATTTGCCTTTGTTCAACATACTGGGTAGCGGCGAATCAGTTGAAACGGTACCGCTTCGTCCGTCAGAAAAAGAGGTGCTCAAATTAAGTCGGGATGGTTATGATATAATTCCCGACATCAGGCAGCAGGATGGCGTTACCCGTCTTTACGTGGCCGACCAGTTGCAGCAGCCCGGATTATACAATCTAAAAAAGGGCGATAGCACTGCCGCTGTGCTGGCGTTTAATGATAACAGGCGCGAGTCGGACCTTAGTTATTTTACATCTGCCGAACTGCAAAAAATGCTGCCAGTTGGTGATGGTAAGGTAATCGGCATAAATAAGCCATTAGCCACGGCAATTAATGAGGTAAATTATGGTACGCAATTATGGAAACTTTGTATAATTTTGGCGTTGATATTTCTGGCGGCCGAAATTGTGCTTATCAGGTTTTATAAAACCGGTAGCAAAGTTGCCGCGAGCCAGGTGTAATCAACCCAAACTACAATAAAGCAACACTGATGAATTTGCTTATCAAATCTGCCCTCGTTTTACATCCCGAATCCGCTTTTCATAAAAAAACCGTCGATATTTTAATCGCCGATGGCATTATCAAACAAATAGCCGATACCATTACTCATGATTCGGCCGAAGTTATTGATGCCAATGGTGCCGTTATCGCCCCCGGTTTTTTTGATCTTAACTGTAACATAGGTGAGCTTGGTCTTGAAACTAAGGAGGATATCACTACCGGAACGGCCGCTGCCGCCGCCGGTGGTTTTACCGCATTGGCACTGATGCCGGCCACACAGCCCCCTGTACATTCCAAAACAGAGGTTGAATACCTGATCAATCGTGCTAAAGGTAACCTGGTTGATCTGTATCCTTTGGGTACCATATCGCACAAAAGGGAAGGTAAGGACCTTGCCGAGATGTATGATATGTACCGGAGCGGCGCAAAGGCCTTTACTGATGCCACCCGCCCCGTGCAGGATGCCGGCCTGATGGAGCGCGCTATGCTCTATGCCCATGGTTTTGGCGCCAAAGTATTCTCTTACCCCGAGGATGCCGCCATAGCGGGCAAGGCTAAAGTAAACGAAGGTCATATCAGCACATTGCTGGGCATGAAAGGCATACCACCGCTTGCCGAAGAGCTGATGATCGCCCGTGATATTTACCTGGCCGAGTATACCGATTCGAGCATACACTTCAGCACCATATCTGCCGGCAGCTCGGTAAAATTGATCCGCGAAGCCAAAGCAAAAGGGCTTAACGTAACCTGCGATGTTGCCGCGCATCACCTGGTACTTACCGATGAGGTACTGTTAGGCTTTGATAGCCTGTACAAGGTAAAACCACCGCTGCGCACCCAAAAAGATATTGATGCCCTGCTGGAAGGCCTGGCCGACGGTACCATTGATGCCATAGTATCGCAGCATACCCCGCATGAAATTGAGTTTAAGGATGTGGAGTTTGAGATAGCCGAATTCGGTATCATCGGTTTACAAACAGCGTTTTCGTTAGCGGTGCAGGCAGGTTTATCTGCCGAGGTGATCGTTGAAAAGCTGGCCATTAATCCGCGTAAAATATTATCGGTAGCCTTACCGGCGTTTGCCGAAGGTGAGGCCGCCAACCTGGTGTTGTTTGATACCGAAGGAGAGTGGGCGTACAAGCGTGACAACAACTATTCTAAATCGGCCAATTCGCCGTTTATCGGGCAAACATTAAAAGGTAAGGTGTTATTAACCTGTAACAATAAGCAAGTTTATAAATCAAAATAAGCAATTATGATAGATCCTAAAATACAGTCGGCCATTACAGCGGCTTTAAATGCATTTAAGCAATATGGTGGCTTTGATGCCACTACGCTTTCGGGCGATTTTGAGTCGGTATTTTCATCTGACAAGGATTTTTTAGCTAAGGTTGACCTGTTAGATGGCGTATTTGACGACAACCCGCAGTTTGACCCGTTGCGTGAGGTTTTCTTTGACCTGCTGCTGATCAACTTTTTTAGCGCGGATGTTAAGAAACTGGATGAGGATTACCTTGATAGCCCGGAATGGGCCAAGATAGAGGACGAAACCCTTGACCGTGGTACCGAATTGCTAAACGTACTATTGTACCTGAACGAGTGTGCCGACGAAGAAATAGAACCGGGACTGGAAGATTACCTGAAGGAATTTTTACTGGTTGATGAGGACGAGTTTCAGGATGAGCACCGTATTTATGAGCCGATAATCGCCAACCAGATACTGATTGAAGCGCCTTTGGAGGAAATAAATAAGGTGGCAACCAACCTTCCGGCTGATTCAGAGCTGAAAGAGCTGTTTTACCCGATGATGGCTTACTTTCAGGATACTGAACCGGCAGACAGCGTGAAAGCGGCCGTGGCCAAAAACGCTGTGGATGCGGAGTTTGATGTGCCTGTTTATGAAATATTGATTAACTTTAAATAAACCTAAAAATAAATTCAATTATGGCAGATCAAGTAAAATCACCTACTGCGGTAGCCACCAAGTGGGCACTTATTTACATCGTGTTTTCGATTATCCTTACATACGGTTTTGATATGATGGGATTGGAACAGGATTCACCACTGCGTTATTTAAACATGGTATTGTTAATCGTTTTTATCTTTTTAACGCAAAAAGAGTATCGCGATGTACAAGGTGGTTTTATCACATTCGGAAAAGCGTTTAGCGTGGGTTTCCGTTTTGCTGTATTTGCTGGTTTATTAGGTGCTGTGTTTGTATTTCTTTACACTAAAATTTTAGCACCTGAAGTATTTGCAAGGTCACTTGATAAAGCTGAGAGTGATATGGTTGCAAAGGGTATGACTGATGACCAGATAGAAACAGCCATGAACATTACCCGGAAGTACGGACAAATAATAGGCGCTTTCTTCGCTGCTATAGGTACCGCGGTAATTGGTGCTATTATAAGTGTTGTAGGTGCGGCCATTCTCAAAAAAGAACGTTCTCCTTATGATTTTGATGACGCGGCGATTGTAACTGATAAAACTGATCCAACAGTATAACTTCAAAAAAACAATAAATATAAAGCGCTCAATCGGGCGCTTTTTTTATGGAATTAACTTCGCCCCCGGCTCTCACCTAAAGAGCGGGAGCTAAAACCACGTCATTACGAAGTACTCTCTTGAGGATATAACTATAAAACCTTTCGCTCGGGAATTGCTTCGTACCTCGCAATGACGATAACAGTAAGGGTTTGATTACCCTGCAATAGATTTCTCACTATCGCTCGCAATGACAGAAAAATAAAATCCTGTCATTTCGAACGAGGTACGAGGAGAAATCTCTCACTTGATTAAGCTGATCCACCCTCCCCCTAAAGAAGAGGGCACTAAAAAACACGTCATTGCGAGGTACGAAGCAATCTCTTTAGGATATCCATAATACAATCCGCTATGGGATTAATTTGTACTTGCCATGGCGGTATGGACTAAACAAAAAGCGCTGATAGTATTACTCTATCAGCGCTTTTTATAATAGGTTATACAGCCTGTTACTTAGGCAGTATATGTTTAAATATATCATTACCGAAGGCGAACAGCATCAGCGAGATCAGCATCACAAAACCTACCAGTTGCGCGCGCTCCAGGAATTTATCGCTCAATGGCTTGCCTTTAATCATCTCGATGATCAGGAACAGCGCATGGCCACCATCCAGCGCCGGGATAGGCAACAGGTTCATCAATGCCAGTACCATTGACAGGAGGCCGGTAAGGCTCCAAAAACGGGCCCAGTCCCAAACGCCGCCATACAACGTAGCGATGCCTATCGGGCTTGATACCGCCTTACGTGGGTTAACATCACCGGTGAACAGCTTGCCTAAGCCCTTGGCATTATCCTTAAAGGAAGTAATAGCCCGCTCCGCACCTATAGGCAGCGAAGCGAAAAAGCCATAATCAATGGTCTTTTCCGGGATATCAAACTTGTTTTGGAAACCGATGGTACCCTCTTTAGTTACCTGTGAATTTAAAGTTACTGCCTGGCTGCCGCGGTTAACCGTTAAGGCAACCTGCCTGTTTTTATGTTGTTTAAGCTCCTTTTGTAATTCATCCAGATAGGTTACGGGCTTACCGTTTATAGCGGTTATCACATCGCCATGCATAAGGCCTGCTTTTTTAGCGCCGCTGTTGGGTGCAAGGCTGTCAACCCATATTTTAGTACGCGGGTAACGGCTGATGAATTGTTCAATACCCAGGTCAGATACATCATTCAGGATGTTGCTTGGGATGGTAACGTTCAGCTTTTTATCGCCCCGCAAAACATTCAGAGTAGCGTTATCTATCAATACTTTTGAGCTGATCACATCATCAAAACGGTCAACCGGTTTACCATTTATGGCGTAGATCTTATCGCCTGCCCGCAGGCCAATCTTTTCGCCGATGGTGCCCGGTACAATGCCGTATTTAATTTCGCTGTTAGGTATATAGGTTTCGCCGTATTTAACGGTAAGCATCCAAAAAATGAAGATACCCACAATAATATTGACGATGATACCGCCCAGCATAACGATCAATCGCTGCCATGCCGGTTTTGAACGGAACTCCCAGGGCTGCGGTTCGCCTGCCATCTGCTCGGTATCCATTGATTCATCTATCATACCAGCAATTTTAACATAGCCGCCCAAAGGCAGCCAGCCTATGCCGTATTCAACACCTTTATATTTAAATTTAAACAGGCTGAAATTCCATGCATCAAAAAACAGGTAAAATTTTTCAACCTTGATACCGAATGCACGGGCGGCTATAAAGTGCCCAAACTCGTGTAAAATTACCAGGATTGAAAGGCCAAGCAGTAACTGGCCTATCATTACTATTACGTTCATTTATTAATTTGTATCAAATTGTATAAGCCTTTAACGGCAAAGTTTGTATTAAATTTTGTGCTAACAAGCGTGTTTGCCTGTCAGTTTCGAGGTAGTTGTGCAGCGTAGGCGTTTCGGTAAAATCTACTTTTTGCATACAGGCCTCAATAACATCGCTCATGGCTAAAAAGCTGGTTTGCCTGTTTAAAAATGCCGCTACGGCTACCTCATTGGCCGCGTTAACTATACAGGGCATGTTACCGCCTGCCTCCAACGCATCAAATACCAAACCAAGATTACGGAATGTCTTTATGTCAGGTTGTTCAAAGGTAAGCGATGGGTAGTCGGTAAAGCTGAAACGCTTGAAATTATTAGGTATCCGTTCCGGGTAACCTAATGCGTACTGTATGGGCAGTTTCATATCAGGCAGGCCCATTTGCGCCTTTAACGATCCATCCTGAAACTGAACCATAGAGTGAATAATAGATTGCGGATGCACGATCACCTCAATTTGCGAGGGTTGCAGATCAAAAAGCCATTTGGCCTCAACCACTTCCAGGCCTTTATTCATCAGCGATGCCGAATCAATGGTGATCTTGGCACCCATTACCCAGTTGGGATGTTTTAGGGCATCCTCACGGGTAACATTAGCCAGATAAGAGGCATCCCTGCCACGGAATGGCCCGCCAGACGCGGTCAGGATAATTTTTTCGACCGGGTTTTGCTCCTCGCCAACCAGGCATTGAAATATGGCCGAATGCTCAGAATCTACCGGCAGTATTTTTACATGGTGCTCCCTGGCTAATTCGGTGATCAGTTCACCGGCAACCACCAAAGTTTCTTTATTCGCTAACGCTATATCCTTGCCTGCCTTTATGGCGGCAATAGTTGGCTCAAGCCCTGCAAAGCCCACCATGGCGGTAAGCACCATGTGAACATCGGGCAGGGTAACCAGTTCAACAATGGCCTTGTGCCCGGCGTGTACTTGTATCTCGGTTTTTGCCAGTGCTTCCTTTACCTGGGCGTATTTGCTTTCGTCGCAAATGGCAACATGCATCGGGTAAAACTCAAGCGCCTGCTGTATCAGCAGGTCGGCATTGTTATTGGCAGTAAGCAGCACAACCTGAAACAGGTCAGGGTTTTCATCAACCACCTCAAGCGCCTGCGTGCCAATGCTGCCTGTTGAGCCTAAAATGGCTATATTTTTTATTGGAGATATATTATCAAGCATCATCTGTCGCCGTTGAAGATATGCACTTCAATGGCGTTATTAATTAATATACTGTTTCAATTCGTCCGCTATCTTCCTGTCGTTTGCTAGGCGCGGCACTTTATTTTGGCCACCCAGTTTACCCTGCGACCGCATATAATTTATAAAAGTATCCTTTTTTACACTATTGACTATCAATGGCTGCAAAATGTTACCCTCAATGAGGTCAAAATAGTAAATATTTTTCTTTTGCAGAGCCTTGTCTACTTTTAAGGCAAACGCTTTCAGGTCAGCGGGCTCCTTGCCGAACTCCACAAACCACTCATGGTAAGGGAGTTGCCCTGCTTTGGGCGTAACCTGCGGTGCTACGGTAAATTCTACTACATCAAGTCCTTCTTCCCTCGCAACGCTCATCAGCGCGTGCTCCACTTCCTCGCCAATCACATGCTCGCCAAAGGCGGAGATGTAATGTTTGATACGCCCGCTCACCACAATTTTATACGGATCTTTGGAGATAAACTTAACCGTATCACCAATACTGTAACCCCAAAGGCCGGCATTGGTGTTCAATATCAGCGCGTAGTTTTTATCCAGTTCCACATCCGCTAAACTGATGCGCGTTTGGTTATCGTTAAAGTATTCATCCGCAGGAATAAACTCGTAGAACATGCCCAGGTCAACCTGTAACAGCAACCCACGTTCTTTTTGCGAATCCTGGAAAGCGATGAAACCCTCTGAGGCCGGGTAGGTTTCAATAGTATCAATCGCGAAGCCTATGCTTTCTTCCATACGGGCACGGTAGGGCTCGTAGTTAACACCGCCGTATACATATAGCTTAAAGTTCGGAAAAATATCCTTGATCTTTTTACCGCCATGTTTGGCCGAGAGCCGGTCGAAATACATCTGGCACCAGGGTGGAATACCCGATATCAGGCGCATATCAGCCTGGCCGGTTTCTTCCACAATGGCATCCACCTTTTGCTCCCAATCGTCAATACAATTCACCTGGTAGCTTGGCAAGCGGTTTTTTTGCAGGTAGCCCGGTACATGGTGCGCCACAATGCCCGACAGGCGGCCAACCGGCACACCATTTTTTTCGGCCAGCTCCGGGCTGCCTTGTAAAAATATCATTTTGCCATCCACAAATTCGGCACGGCCGGTTTCGTGAATATAGCTGAGCAGGGCGTTACGGGCGGCTTTAATATGCCCAGGCATGCTCTCCTTTGACAGCGGAATGTATTTTACGCCTGATGTAGTGCCCGATGTTTTGGTAAGATACATTGGCTTACCCGGCCAGGTTATATTAGCCTCGCCGGCTACAATGCGTTCAATATAAGGGCGCAGTTCTTCATAATCGCGTACGGGTACCTGCTGCTTAAAATCGGCATAGGTGCGTATCCGGGCAAAATTATGCGCCTTGCCAAATTCGGTATCCTTAGCTTGTTCGATGAGCTTTAAAAAAATTTTTTGTTGCAGGGCTACGGCGTTGCGGCGTTGTTTATTAAGCTGCCGGTTAGCGTAGGCTGCGAATATTTTACTAAGAGTGGCTTTTAAACCCATAATTAGTCGGTTTCGGCAACGTTATCGTCCAGATCCATGTGGCTGTAAACCAGTTTGCGATAGGTAACAGCCAGCACAATATTTACAAAGGGATAGGTAAACAATATTGCTATTGATATAATAGGGTAAAAGTTTGACAGGGCAATAGGGAGCGCGATAAGCAACAAAATTATACCCAGTATGCTTATAATTTTAAGCAGATAGCCCTTGGTAAGCATAAAACTTTGCTTTAATGATTCAAGGGGGCCCGAATGGTCGTCAACAATAAAGGTGTTGAAAAACATGATGCGGAAAGCTAGGTAAAGCCCAACTATGGTACTGAATACCATCACCAGGATTTGCAAGTCCTCATAAGGTTCGAGCATATTAACGCCGATGTTATAGTTGGTAATAATAAAGGCCAGCAAAAACACTACTGCCAAATAACTTAACACCATTTTTATGGTCGGGATGATCTGCGAGAACTCAAACTCATAGTATTCGCTATCTATCACCGTAAATATCAGTTTATACAAACCCAGCGTAGAATAGGCCTGAATAAACAGCATAATAAAGGAGAATATCATGGTCGACGTAAAATCATCCGGCGAAAAGGTAAAGGCCAGAGCCACGGAAAGTACACCTAACAATAAAAAGGTAATAGCCGAATAAACGATGATGGTTACAAAGTTACCCTTTAAAATGTGCCATGAAGTTTTTAAAGTTTCTATAATAGAAAACGGATGGTACATATACAGATGTTAAGCGTTTTTCATGATAACACGTTTCCAGTAATCCTGCATAAAGCCGAAGCCATAAGCCACTAACTGGATGAAGGATGTTATTATGCTCAAAAATGCAATTTTTAAGGATTTATTTACGGTTAAGGCATGAAAAAATATCAACAATATATAAACAGCTAACAAAACATTGCACAGGGCCGCTATTGGTAACAGCAGTAAATTGGCTATGAGCGTAAAGCCCAGCCCAAGCGTAAAAAATGCCGGAAAAAAGTGAACCATTTTTAACTGCTGCGGAAAAAACTTATAAATATTGATACGCGCCCTGCCAAAAAAGTGCAACTGCTTGTAAAACTGCGTAAAGTTGGTGCGCCGCTTATGGTAAACAATGGCATCAGGTATCAACCCGATACTGAAGCCGGCGGTGTGCACCCGGATGCTGTACTCAATATCCTCGCCCAGGCGGGTGATGATGAAGCCGCCAACCCTTTCCCACACCTTGCGCGATAAGCCCATGTTAAAGCTGCGCGGGTGAAACTGTCCGCCCATGTTTTTTTTGTTGCCACGGATGCCCCCGGTGGTAAAAGGGGATGTCATCGAATAACTAATGGCCTTTTGAATAGGGGTGAAGGAACTGTGCGCCGCGTCGGGCCCGCCATACATATCCAGCCAGTTTGTATTAAGGAAGTTATTAACCGTTTCCAGGTAATTGGCCGGGATCAGACAGTCCGAATCAAATATGATGAAGTAATCGCCTTTGGCGCGCTCAAAACCGAAGTTGCGGGTAAAGCCCTGACCTTCGTTGGGTTTAACGTAATAGCTAAGGTCGAGCTTATCTGCAAAACCAGCTACAATACCGGCAGCATCATCCTTTGAGCCATCCTCAATAACCATCACATCAAACTGTTTATACGTTTGTAGCGTGAGTGTTTCCAGCAGTTCTTTAATCTCCTGCGGGCGGTTATATAAAGGTATAATGATGGTATAGTGCATGCTTATTTAATGTGCAAATCTGCGGATTGGCAAATGTGCAGATGTATTTGATAAACTATTTGTAACCTAAGTTGATTGTTTTTTTTTTTGATAATATTAATCGCATATATGGGCATTTTTAACCTGCACATTTGCAAATCACCATTCAAAACCTAAACCGTTTCCTCAACCTGGTAATTGTTGCGTTCGGTTGAGCTGCGGGCAACCAGTTCGGCCACAAAGCCGGTTAAAAACAGTTGCGAACCTACTATGATAGCTACCAGCGCAATGTAAAAAAGCGGATTAGCCGTTGTATCACGATAATGCTCATTACGGGCAATGTGGTAAAGCTTTTCAAATATGATCCACAAAGCCATGGTTAAACCTGTTAAAAAGCTCAGCACACCCATCGTGCCAAAAAAGTGCATTGGGCGTTTGCCAAACTTGCCTACAAAAAATATCGAGAGCAGGTCAAGAAACCCATTAACAAACCTGCTGAGGCCGAATTTGGTTTTGCCATATTTGCGGGCGCGGTGCTCAACCACCTGTTCGCCTATTTTGGTAAAGCCCGCCCATTTAGCCAATACGGGTATGTAGCGGTGCATTTCGCCGTAAACCTCAATGTTTTTAACTACGGTTTTGCGGTAGGCTTTGAGGCCGCAGTTAAAATCGTGCAGGTTATGTATGCCCGACATGCTGCGGGTAGCCGAATTAAACAATTTGGTAGGAATGGTTTTGCTGGGCGGATCATAGCGTTTGGCTTTCCAGCCCGAAATAAGATCGTATTTTTCTTCAACAATACGGCGGTACAGTTCGGGGATCTCATCGGGGCTATCTTGCAAATCAGCATCCATGGTGATCACCACGTTGCCTTGTGCTGCTTCAAAACCTACATTTAAAGCGGCGGATTTACCATAGTTACGCCTGAATTTAACACCCCTTAAATGCGGATTGTTCAGCTTTAGGCGGCAGATCATATCCCACGATCCATCCTTGCTGCCATCATCAACCAGTATCACCTCATAGCTGAATTTATGCTCGTCCATTACGCGGGCTATCCACGAGGTAAGCTCAGGTAACGATTCAACTTCATCATATAAAGGTACAACTACTGATATATCCATTTATTAAGCCCCTGTTTGTAGGCGCTGCAAAAATATAAAAAAAGCGGGAATGGTATTAACTATCAATGTTGCACGTTAGTGGCTTGCCTATGTTATTAAACAAAGGCGCTAAGTTTACACCAAGCGCCCTAAAATTAAAGCTGTAATTATTTACAATATCCCTAACACATTCCCCGTACGCTCACGGGTGGCATCGGCTAACTGTTCGTCGTTTGAGAGGGATTTACCGTAGGATGGTATCATTTGTTTTAGCTTGGCCTGCCATGCGGCTGATTGGGCTTTGTCTTTAAAGCAGCGCTCTATCAGTTGTATCATAATAGGTACCGAGGTTGACGCGCCCGGTGAGGCGCCCAACAGTGCCGAAATGCTGCCATCGGCAGAGGTAACCACTTCTGTACCGAACTCCAGTTTGCCGCCCAGTTTATCATCCTTTTTAACGATCTGTACGCGCTGGCCGGCCATTTCCAGCTTCCAGTCGTTTTGCTGCGCTTGCGGGTAATAATCCTGCAAGGCTTTGAGCCTGTCGGCCGGTGATTGCATTACCTGGCTGATTAGGTATTTGGTCAGCGCCATCTCGTGCAGGCCTACTGAAAGCAGCGGTTTTATATTATGTAGCTTGATAGATTTAAACAGATCAAGCAGTGAGCCTTTCTTTAAAAAGCGGGTTGAAAAACCGGCATAAGGCCCGAATAGTAATTCACGTTTGCCGTTTACCATACGGGTATCCAGGTGCGGTACCGACATAGGCGGCGAACCTACCGAAGCTTTGCCGTAAACCTTGGCGTTATGCTGGGCAACAACCGCCGGGTTAGTACAAACCAGCCATTGCCCGCTCACCGGGAAACCTCCAAAGCCCTTGCTCTCCGGTATGCCCGATTTTTGCAGCAGGGGCAATGCGCCGCCACCAGCGCCTACAAATACAAACTTTGCTTCGAGTGTGCGGGTAGTGCCGGTGTTTTTGTCGGTAACTTTTACCTGCCAGTTGTTATTGTTTTTATTGCGTTTAATATCCTCAACCTCGTGGTTAACGCTCAGGTTAACGCCGGGTTGCGCATTTAATTTATTAAGCAGGGTACGGGTAAGCGCGCCAAAATTAACATCAGTACCTATGCCCATATAAGTGGCTGATACCTTTTCGCCGGGTTGGCGGCCATCCATAATCAGCGGGATCCACTGTTTTAACTGCTGCGCATCATCCGAGTAAAGCATATCCTTAAAAAAGTGGTGCTTTACCAGCGCCTGCTGCCTTTTTTTAAGGTAATCTACATTATCTGCACCCCAAACAAAGCTCATGTGGGGTACTTTGGTGATAAATTCTTTTGGTGAGGAGATGTAACCGGTTTCAACCAGATACGCCCAAAACTCCTTACTGATCTCAAACTGCTCGGCAATTTGTATGGCCTTTTTAATTTCAATGGAGCCATCCGGCTTTTGAGGGGTGTAGTTAAGTTCGCAAAAAGCGGAGTGGCCGGTGCCGGCGTTATTCATCGCGTCAGAACTTTCGGCGGCTGTAACATCAAGCCTTTCAAACAGCTCAATGGTAAGATCGGGCTGGAGCTCTTTAAGCATTACACCTAAGGTAGCGCTCATAATACCTGCGCCAATTAAAATAACATCGGCATAGCTGCCTGCAACACGGTTAGTATTGTTCATTCTCTCTGCAAAAGCCCTTTTTAATATAGCGGGCACCCAAAAAATATTAACTGAATAAAACCAAAACGGTTTTGATTTAAAAAAGGTACCTCAATAATTAATGAGTTGCTGTTTTAAGGGCAGCTTTATTTTTAAATCAGGCAATTTTAATAAAAAAATACAACAACATGCGCTTTATCATAAAACGTAACTACACGTTTACATAAATTTTTATATTTAAATGATATTTACAGCATTTAACCACATCTGTGCAAATATTAGCTGATGTAATTACTTTAAATATAATTGTACTAATATGAAGGGGGAATTTGTTACGGTAATTTATTGTAACGGTTAACTTTGGTATTTAATTGTAACTATTTATTAATTTAAGTTGGATTTATACGTTATTTTCAAAAAAAAGTTAAATTTTTTGTAATATTATTATGTATTCTATAAAAATAAATTAAATTCGCCTCAATAATTAGTTGCGATTTACACCAAACTATTATTGAACCCCAACTATTTTTAAAAAGAAATAAATAAAACAATGGCAAAACTTGAGTACATCTGGCTTGACGGCTACAAACCAACACAAAGCCTGCGCAGCAAAACAAAAATTGAAAAAGATTTTAGCGGTAAATTAGAGGATCTTCCGAACTGGAGCTTTGATGGTTCGTCAACCGAGCAGGCACCAGGCGGCTCGTCAGACTGTATCTTGAAGCCGGTATTTGTTATTCCTGATCCGCAACGTAAAGACGGTTACCTGGTAATGTGCGAAGTACTTGATTCAAAAGGCCAGCCACACGAATCAAACGGCCGTGCTTTGATTCAGGATGATGACAACGATTTTTGGTTCGGTTTTGAGCAGGAGTACTTCCTGTGGGACCCTGCAACCAACAAACCGCTTGGTTTCCCGGCTGGTGGTTATCCAGGTCCGC
Source organism: Mucilaginibacter sp. FW306-07-L (assembly GCF_058782065.1). Lineage (NCBI taxonomy): Bacteria > Pseudomonadati > Bacteroidota > Sphingobacteriia > Sphingobacteriales > Sphingobacteriaceae > Mucilaginibacter > Mucilaginibacter sp. FW306-07-L. Next base: position 266,359 of record NZ_JBYSXI010000002.1, on the reverse strand, counting down.
AAGGCCCGTACTATTGTTCAGTAGGTGCTAACAACGCTTTTGGCCGCGAAATTGTTGAAGAGCACTTAGACGCTTGTTTAGAAGCAGGTTTGAACGTTGAAGGTATCAACGCCGAAGTTGCTGCAGGCCAATGGGAGTTCCAGATCTTCGCTAAAGGCGCTAAAGAAGCCGGTGACCAGATCTGGGTAGCCCGTTATTTGTTAGAAAGAATTGGCGAGAAATACGGAGTATCAATTAACTGGCATTGCAAGCCGCTTGGCCAGCTTGACTGGAACGGTTCAGGTATGCACGCTAACTTCTCAAATACATTATTACGTACCGCTAACAGCAAAGAGAAATTCGAGGCAGTTTGCGAGTCGTTCCGTCCGGCAGTGGCCGAGTGTATCGCGGTTTATGGTGCCGATAACGATCAGCGCTTAACCGGTAAACACGAAACAGCTTCGATCCATGATTTTAGCTATGGCGTGTCTGACCGTGGTGCTTCGATCCGCATCCCGCTTTACGCTGTTGATCACAACTGGAGTGGTTATCTGGAAGATCGTCGTCCTAACTCGGCTGCCGATCCATATAAAGTAGCTGCTGTTATCATCAAAACTGTAAAATCAGCTAAAGTTTAATCTGTAGCTTTTTTATAAATAATTGTCCCCCGGTTTGAAAAAAGCCGGGGGATTTTTTTTACCCCTCCTAAACGGCGAAGCCCTCATGAGCACCGCTAAAATAACGATAGCGAATAATCTCCCGAGGGGGAGGACTTTGAAAATCAAAAGGTTGTCATTTCGAACGAGGAACGAGGAGAAATCTGTCGCTTGGTAAAGAACGCAGGCAGATATCTCGCTATCGCTCGATATGACAGGCTGATAACAAATCAAAAAACACGTTATTGCTTCGTACCTCGCAATAACGTAGAAAAATGTCATTTCGAACGAGGAACGAGGAGAAATCTGTCGCTTGGTAAAGAACGCAGGCAGATATCTCGCTATCGCTCGAT
>NZ_JBYSXI010000002.1:0-265271 GCF_058782065.1 Mucilaginibacter sp. FW306-07-L | reverse complement strand
ATGACAGGCTGATAACAAATCAAAAAACACGTTATTGCTTCGTACCTCGCAATAACGTAGAAAAATGCGTCATTTCGAACGAGGAACGAGGAGAAATCTGTCGCTTGGTAAAGAACGCAGGCAGATATCTCGCTATCGCTTGATATGACAGGCTGAAACAAACCAAAAATGCGTCATTGCGTGGTATATTCAAATTGAAACAACAAACCATTAATATCGCTGATGCTAAATCTTGTTTTTTTGATCACTCGAAAAAAATCAGGACAGATAACTAAATGCCCGGATTAAGTTTCACTATATTTAAACATGCCAACCAATCATGAACTTGAGAGCTTTCTCGCCGGGAAATCAGATTATACTATTGCGTTATTTCATCATCTGGTAGCCAAATTTAATGAGATAGGGCAGGTTGAATTACATCCTGCCAAAACCATGATTGGTATTAGCAACGGTAAAAAACGCATAGCCTGGGTTACGCAACTGGGTAAGAACTTTGTACATGTTGTTTTTCCGTTCAGGCGGGCTTATAGTGATAATTTATGTTTCCAAAAGATAGCACAGGTGCCGGGTGACGAACAGTATAATCATCACTTCAGGATGTTAAATACCGGGGATGTTAATGATGAAGTAATACAGTTTATGCGTATAGCCTACAACGAAGAATTAGACTTATAATCCAAATAATCCCCGCCACGAATAACCTTCAACACATCAACCGGCCAATTGTAAACATACATCCAGCAGGAAAGTAATCCTTCATCGGTTTCAATTGGCGTTAATAGTCGGAGGTATTCATGCGGTTGCGGGTCGTTAGGGGAGAGGCCTTCATACTCATCCAATAAAGGCAACACCTCGTCAGCCTTATCAATATGGTAAACGCTGCCGTAAATATATCCATCCGAATCATCGATGATAGCGCCCGGATATTCACCTACATCATACAATGTGCCCGTAACACGGGCTTTACTAATAAAAGTGCAATGCCTTTGCAGGTATGCCGCAAACTCGTTATGCTTTATCAGCAGGGTGCCGTAAACAAAAAGCAGGCAGGCATTATCGTTCATTATGCAGCAAAATACCGGTATTTAACGGGCTTTACAAAAACTTTACTAATTTCACTTTTGGCTATACCTTTGCATTCATGACTACAGACCAACTGCTCGCCTACTTAAAAGACAATAACATCAAAAAAATAAAATTCGCCTTTGCTGATATTGATGGCGTTTTACGTGGAAAAACCATCAGTACGCAAAAGTTTTTAGATGGCTTGCAGGATGGTTATGGCTTTTGCGATGTGGTTTTTGGCTGGGATATAACCGATGCCGCTTATGATAATGTAAAAGTTACCAGCTGGCAAAGCGGTTACCCGGATAAGGATTGCCGGATAGATCTCACAACCAAACGTAACATCCCCTGGCAGGATGGTATCCCTTTCTTTTTAGCTGATTTCAGCAAGGCTGATGGAAACGACCTGGCAGCATGCCCGCGTAGTTTGTTAAAACGTATTGTTAGGCAATGCGATGATATGGGTTACCATGCCGAGTTTGCACAGGAGTTTGAGTGGTTCAACTTTTTAGAAACACCGCATAGCCTGGAGCAAAAGGAGTACAAGCACCTGCAGCCGTTAACGCCGGGTATGTTTGGTTATTCGATACTACGTACCTCGCAGCAAAGTGCTTTTTATAATGATCTTTTTGATCTGCTGACACAATTTGACATCCCGATTGAGGGCCTGCATACCGAAACCGGTCCGGGTGTATACGAAGCTGCCATTGTACACGATGAAACGCTTGCCGCTGCTGATAAGGCCGTACTGTTTAAAACTGCGGTAAAGGAGATCGCTTCAGAGCACGGCATAACCGTCACTTTTATGGCCAAATGGAATGCGGATTTGCCGGGTTGCAGCGGGCACGTACATCAAAGCTTGTGGGATAAGGATAAAAAAGGCAACTTGTTTTATGATGCCGCCGATGAACATAACATGAGTGACCTGCTCAAGCATTACCTGGCCGGGCAGTTGTATTGTTTGCCGCACCTGTTACCGATGTATGCGCCAACCATTAACAGCTATAAGCGCCTGGTTGAAGGGGCCTGGGCACCAACTACCATTACCTGGGGATTTGATAACCGCACAACGGCCATACGTATATTGAACGATAGTGAAAAATATACCCGGTCAGAAATGCGCATCCCCGGCTCTGATACCAACCCGTACCTGGCTATAGCCGCCTCGCTGTCTTCGGGGTTGTATGGTATTAAGCATAAATTGGACCTGAATATCCCGGCGACTGAGGGTAATGGTTACCAGGATCTGCGCAACGGGCGCTTGCATAGTAACTTATACGATGCCGCCATCGCCATGCAAAACTCATCAGTAGCCAAAGAGCTGTTTGGGGAAGGCTTTGTTGATCATTTTACCAATACCCGCATCTGGGAGCACCGCCAGCACGCCAAAGCCGTAACCGACTGGGAACTGAAACGCTATTTTGAGGGGATCTGATCGATTGCGGATTTCGGAAGGTTGATTTCGGATTTATGCTGTTGATTTCTGCTTTAAATAAAAATACCCCTCTTTGTGCAGCAGAGAGTTGGGGGGTGAGTAAAACTCAAAATAATTCCCAATCTTTGCGGCAATTATAAATTCTAAATGGACTATTCAGTTATTATAAAGGCCGCGTGGGATGGATACGATGCGTCGAAAACCATAAAAACGATTGAGGACATCAGCGCGAAGGTGTCAACCAATCACGTTTACCGCATTACGTTTGATGATGACGATATTATCATTGCCAAGTTATCCTACTTTGGTAAGTACGAGCATTTTAAGGAAGATCACCGGTTGATCCATGCCCTGTCAAACAACCTGCTTTACCCGTTTGAAACACTGCTTTCCAAATCATTATTAAAAAATAACCGGGTTTACACTTATCGTTATAAACAAGGCAAAAAGGATGTTTGGGTGGTGTTTTATAACCCAACCCGCATCATGACGCGCCTGCCCCGCCAACTGGAAGAGGAGCATATCATGAAATTGGGGCAGCAGGTGGGCAAGTTTCATAAGGCCTGTTCGCGGGTGACGAATGTACTGCCTAAATCATCAAAAACACTGCGTACGGATATCAATATCCTGTTAGAGCAGATCGCCAAAAACGAAAAGCATTTTGGCAGCCGTATGCAGGCCGACTATGTAAAATACCATTGCGAACTGTTCCTGAAAAACCGCTCAAAATATAACCTCAACTCGTTCGAGATCATCCCGGTATTTATTGACTGGAACATCGGCAACTTTTCGGTAACGCCCGACCTGGAGCTATATTCGCGGTGGGATTATGACTGGTTCAGGATGAGTTACCGCATACTCGATTTTTACTTTTTCAGCAGGGTAGTATCCACCATTGGCGACCGCACCGTGTTCAGCTACGTGATCGATACCATGATGGAAGACCGTTTTATCCTCTTTCTGAAGGAATATCATAAGGTTAATCCGCTCAAGGCGGATGAAATTCGCTTTTTAAAGGAGGTTTACCGCTTTTTTATTCTTAATTATGTAATTAAGGATGGCAAGTACTTTTTCCACGAGCAGTATGCCAAAAAGTTACAGGCCGAGGCATTTGACATCTACCTGCCATCAGTTGACAGGGATTTTAATGCCGAAAAGATAATTGATGCCTTAAAGCTAACTTAATGCAGCGTATAGATAACTTTAAATCGATAATTGACCGTTACGAAATTATATTTTTTGATGCCTTTGGCGTTTTAAAGAACTATGAGGGCCTGGTTCCCGGTATCGAAAAAACGTTTGAATACCTGACCCGGCAGGGCAAGGAGTACTACATAGTTACCAACGATGCCTCACGTAGCCCGGCGGAACTGGCCGAATCTTACCACAAAAAGGGGTTGACGGTTATCGATCCCGAGCGTATTATCTCATCGGGTATGCTTACCAAGGAGTACCTTGATCTTAAAGTTAAGGATGGCATTGTAGCGTTTTTAGGTACCCCGGAGTCGGCACATTATATTGATAATGAGGGGCGGCTTACGCTGCCGGTATCGGCGGTTAACAGTGCTAATATTGATAAAGTTAACGCCCTTGTTTTTATGGATGATGAAGGCTTTAACTGGTTTGAGGACATTAACAAAACCATTAACCTGCTGCGCAAGCGCACCATACCGGCCATTGTTGCCAATACCGATTATGCCTACCCGGTTACCGCTAATGATATTGCCGTAGCCATTGGTGGCATTGCCAACATGGTGGAGAGCGTAGTGGGCAAGGAGTTTATCCGCTTTGGTAAGCCCGATTCGCAGATGTTCATGTTTGCTTATGATATGATACGTGAGCGTCGCCCCATCAGCAAAAAGGATATTGTGATGGTAGGCGATACCTTGTTTACCGATATTATGGGCGGCAATAAGTTTGGCTTAGATACTGTGCTGGTGCTATCCGGCAATACGCTGCCCGGCGATGCGGAATCAAATATTCAATCTACCGGCATTGTGCCTACTTACATTTGCCAGAGTGCCGTTGTGGAGGATAGCGGCTTCGGCTTTTAGAAAATAAATGTTGCTTTTACATTTTTAATTGGCCGAGAAAATTATATTTGCCTTTACCAATTAAATTATCAAATGAAGAAAGCGCTTTTATGTTTAGGGCTTTGCCTTGCATTTTACGCGGGTTTTGCCCAGCAAACAGCCACATTTACCAACCCGCTGCTGCCGGGTGGGCCCGATCCGTGGAATACGTATAAAGACGGATATTACTATTACACCCATACCACCGGCAACCACTTAGCCATCTGGAAAACAAAAGACATTACCGATCTTAAATCAGCCGAACGGAAAACCATCTGGACACCGCCTCCGGGAACCATGTACTCCAAAGAGATATGGGCGCCTGAGTTGCATTTCATCCGCGGTAAATGGTATATGTATTTTACGGCTGATGATGGCAATAACGATCATCACCGCATGTATGTAGTAGAAAATGCGTCGGCTGACCCCATGCAAGGCGAATGGACTTTTAAAGGCCAGGTAAAGGATGCTACCGGCAAGTGGGCTATTGATGGTTCGGTATTTGAAAATAAAGGGCAACTGTACATGATCTGGTCGGGATGGGAGGGTGATGTGAACGTCAGCCAAAACATCTACATCGCCAAAATGAGCAACCCCTGGACCATAAGCAGTGAACGGGTGATGATATCTACACCAAAATATGCCTGGGAAAAGGATGGCGACCTGCCCGGCGGCAAACACCTGGATGTTAACGAAGGGCCGCAGATATTGATGCATGGAAAGGATATTTTCCTGATCTACTCGGCCAGCGCCTGCTGGACGGATAATTACGCTCTCGGTATGCTGCGTGCAAAGGCAAACGCTAACCTGCTCGACCCAAAATCATGGACAAAATCGCCTGAGCCGGTATTCAAGCAATCACCCGAAACCGGCGTTTACGCGCCGGGGCATAACTCCTTTTTTAAATCGCAGGATGGTAAAGAGGACTGGATCTTATTTCACGCCAATTCAAACCCCGGCGATGGTTGCGGCAACAAACGCTCGCCGCGTGCACAAAAGTTTACCTGGAACAAGGATGGCTCACCTAATTTTGGCGTACCGCTGAGCACGGATAAGCCGTTAACCAAACCATCCGGAATTAAATAAAAACCAATTAAACTACTTATAATGAAGATCAAAAGTATTTTAGCCGCGGCAATGCTGTGTTTTGCCTCAATAGCCAACGCGCAGGATGCCACCAAAAAGCCAGCCTACACACCGCCGGTAATTCCCGGCCTGTGGACGATGGAAAAAGCCAATAACTGGTATGCCCAACACCCCTGGATGAGCGGTGCCAACTATATACCCGCCTATGCCATCAACCAAATGGAAATGTGGCAGGCCGAAACATTTGACCCGGCTGCTATTGACAAGGAATTTGGCTGGGCCGAAGGCATTGGCTTCAACCTGATGCGGGTTTTTTTGCACAGCCAGGCTTGGAAGGCTGATGCCCCCGGCTTCAAAAAACGCATCGACCAGTTTTTAGGTTTGGCCGATAAGCATCACATCAAGATCATGTTTGTGTTTTTTGATGATTGCTGGAACACCGGTGCCAAGCCGGGCAAACAGCCCGAGCCAAAGGTGGGCGTGCATAATTCCGGCTGGTTGCAGGACCCCGGTTTCATCGTGAAAAACCCGGAGGACTTCGCCTATCTTAAAAAGTATGTTACCGATGTACTCACCACCTTTAAAAATGATAAGCGCATATTACTATGGGATCTATATAACGAGCCGGGTAATAAAGACAAAGGCAATCAATCTATGGAGTTGCTGGTAGAGGTATTTAAATGGGCGAGGGCGGTAAACCCGGCGCAACCGATCAGCGCCGGTGTATGGCGTTGGGATCTGTATGATCTGAACGCGTTTCAGGCCAATAATTCGGATGTAATTACTTACCATAATTACGACGCGGTTGAGCCGCATACGGCCATGGTTAAGGTGTTAAAGTTTCATGCCCGCCCGCTGATATGTACCGAGTACATGGCCCGCACCCGTAACAGCACCTTTGAAACGGTAATGCCGATGCTGAAAGAGCAAAATGTAGCCGCTATAAACTGGGGCTTTGTGTCGGGTAAAACAAATACCATCTTCTCGTGGGAGAAAGTAATACCTGATGGCAGCGAGCCGCCGTTATGGTTTCATGATGTGTTCAGGAAAGATGGTACGCCATACAAACAGGCCGAGGTTGACCTGATCAAAAAATTAAACGGAAAATAAACCAATCAAATAAACTTTATGAAAAAACACTTTTTGCGTTCAATCGCAATGGCATTACCGGTTTGTGCAATATATTTGTCGGCCTGTAATCAGCAAGCAAAAAAAAATACATCCGAAACTATGACCGATAGCACAACCGCTACCGCCGCACCGCAAGCCGCCGCGTTTGATACCACCATTGATGGTAAAAAAGTTCAGCTATTTACCCTTAAAAATAAAAGCGGTGCCCAGGCAGGCATCACCAACTATGGCGGCCGTTTGGTTAGCCTGCAAGTGCCGGATAAGGATGGCAAACTGACCGACGTTATTGTTGGCCCCGGGAGTGCCGAAGGGTTTGTAAAATCAACCGAGCCTTATTATGGCGCGCTGATCGGTCGTTATGGTAACCGCATAGCCAAAGGTAAATTTAAGCTGGAAGGCAAGGAGTACACCCTGTTTACCAACAACGGTGCTAACACGCTGCATGGTGGTAAAAAAGGTTTTCAGTATGTGGTTTGGGATGGCGAACAGCCTGATTCATCAACCCTGGTGCTTACCTACCTGTCTAAAGATGGGGAGGAGAATTTTCCGGGTAACCTGAAGGTGAAGGTCACTTACCAGTTTACTGATGATAACAGTTTAGATATTAAGTACGAAGCGACTACTGATAAAACTACGGTTTGTAACCTAACCAGCCACGGCTTTTTTAACCTTAACGGTTGCGGCAGCGGCGACATCCTGAAACACGTTTTACAGGTTGATGCCGATACTTATATTCCGGTTGATGCCGGTTTAATTCCGTTTGGCCGTATTGATAAGGTAGCCGGTACACCGTTTGATTTTAGCAAACCTACCGAAATTGGTGCCCGTATTGATACCAATGCCAACGAGCAGCTAAAAAACGGCAAGGGTTACGATCATAACTTTGTGCTGAACAAGCATGACATCAGCAAATCAATCGCCACTATAACCGGCGATAAGAGCGGCATCACTATGGATATTTATACCGAGGAGCCGGGTCTGCAATTTTACAGCGGTAACTTTATGCAGTCAAAAAACGAAATGAAGTATGGTAAGATGGATGATTTCCGCACCTCATTCGCGCTGGAAACACAACACTATCCTGATTCGCCAAATCAGCCATCGTTCCCTACAACGGTATTAAAACCCGGCGAAACTTATAAAACCCATACCATCTATAAGTTTACCGTCAAAAAATAAGCATTCGCATATCATAGTAAAGTCCTGCCGCGCAACCGGCAGGACTTTTTTTGTATCATAGCCCCTGTTAAATCGTTACTTTTACAAATAAAACAAACGCGTTTGCTAACAGATAACCATGGTCGGCCAATAAATTACTTGCGCCTTGCGGTGACGGACAGGTGCAACCTGCGCTGTTTTTACTGTATGCCCGAGGATGGCCTTAACTGGTTATCGCGTACCGAGCTACTCAGTTACGAAGAGTTGCTCCGTATAAGCGGTATGCTGGTAGGCATGGGGGTGAGCAAGATCCGCATTACCGGCGGCGAACCCTTTGTAAGGCGGGACCTGATGCAGTTATTAGCTTCGCTATCCGCGCTTAACGGACTTGATGAACTGACAATTACCACCAACGGTGTGCTTACTGCTCCTTATGTAAGCGAGTTAAAGCGCTTGGGTATCCGCTCGGTAAATTTGAGTTTGGATACGCTGGATGCGGCGCGTTTCTTCGCCATTACCCGCCGGGATGAATTTGCGGCGGTAATGCATACGCTGGAAGAATTGCTAAAACACGGCATCGACGTAAAAATTAATACCGTGGTAATGGAAGGCAAAAATACGCAGGATATATTACCCCTGGTTGAGCTGACCCGTGAGCTGCCCGTAAGCGTTCGCTTTATTGAGGAAATGCCCTTTAACGGCGATGGACACCAGTTTAGCGGCATAGCGTGGGATCATGTGCGGATTATGGACGAGATCAGGCAAAGCTATCCGCAACTAAAAAAAGCGGTAGATGAACCGTATTCAACAGCATATAATTATAATATACCCCGCCATAAAGGTAACGTAGGCGTAATAGCCGCTTACTCGCGCACTTTTTGCGGTACCTGCAACCGCATCAGGATAACGCCGACAGGTATATTAAAAACCTGTTTGTATGATGACGGCGTGCTTAACCTGCGCGATCAGTTGCGTATGGGCGATAGCGATGAACAAATAAAACAGGCGCTTTTACAAGCGCTGAACAACCGCGTTATTGATGGCCATGAGGCGGAGCGCCGGGTAAGATCAATCGCGAGCATGCACCAATCAATGGCTGCCATTGGCGGATAAAATTTTACTATGATAACAGTTGAACAGGCTGAACAGATAATAATCAAAAACAAGAGCGACCTCGGTGCCGAGATCACCCTATTTGATACCTCGGCAGGCCGCGTGCTGGCGGAAACCATCCGAGCCGACCGTGATATGCCCCCTTATAATCGGGTAATGGTTGATGGCATCGCCATTAAATACAGTGCCTTTGAGCGGGGCATCCGCATATTTAAAATAAAGGCGGTACAGGCGGCCGGGTCAGCACCTGTTGAGGTTGATAGTGACGAAGAATGTATAGAGATCATGACCGGGGCTGCCATGCCGGAGTCATTGGATACCGTGATACGTTACGAAGATATAACCATCGGCGAGGGCGAGGCGATCATCAACCTGGCAACAATTGAAAAGGGACAAGGCCTGCACCTCAAGGGTGCCGACCGTAAGGAGGGCGATGTGCTGGCTGTATCCGGTCAGTTAATTACCCCGGCAGTGCTCAGCCTGATCGCCTCGGTAGGCGAGGCGGAGGTGCGGGTTAAAAAAGTGCCACGCATTGTGGTTATTTCCACAGGCGATGAAGTGATCGAAGTGCATAAACACCCAACCCCTTTCCAGATACGGCGGTCAAACAATTATACCGCGCAGGCTATCCTTAAAACCCTTGGTTACGAGGCATCAGTACTGCACCTGCCCGATGATCCGGAAGTTATGCGGAAACAGTTATCGCAATGCTTTCAGTATTACGATGCCATTATACTGGCGGGCGGTGTTTCGGCTGGTAAGTTTGATTATCTGCCGCAGGTAATCAATGAATTAGGTGTTGAGCAACTGTTCCATAAAGTAGCGCAGCGGCCGGGCAAACCGTTTTGGTTTGGTAAGCATGGCAACGGCGTGACGGTATTCGCTTTTCCGGGTAACCCGGTGGCGGTATACCTGTGTATGCACCGTTATTTTATACCCTGGCTGTATGCAACTTTAGATCAGCCGCAACCCGCGCCGGTTTACGCCATGCTGAATAACGACCTGGAATTTAAACCCGAGCTAAAATACTTTTTGCAGGTTAAATTATTTGTAAACCAACAGGCGCAACTGGTGGCCGAGCCGGTAGCAGGCAACGGCTCCGGCGATTTTGCCAACCTTGCCGATGCCAATGCTTTTATGGAGTTACCAGCTGATAAAGTGTTGTTTAAAAAAGGTAAAGTTTATCGTGTACACCTCATAAATCCCTTATAAACATGGACTTAACGCATATAGACAGTAAGGGCAATCCCGCCATGGTTGATGTGGGCACTAAGCAGGTAACCGCCCGCAAGGCCGTGGCACAAAGTATTGTTTTATTGCCCGATGAAGTTTTAACTTTACTGGAGGGAGATGAACTGCGGAGCAAAAAAGGGCCGGTATTTCAAACTGCTATTATAGCAGGTATAATGGCTGCCAAAAAAACCGGTGAGCTGATACCGCTTTGCCACCCGCTGGGTTTGGATAATTGCTCGGTAATCATCAGCTTTAACGCGGAGCGCGAGGTGGTGGTGGAGTGTACCGCTGCCCTAACCGCGCGTACCGGGGTAGAGATGGAGGCATTGGTGGGTGCATCCATAGCGGCACTGACTATTTATGATATGTGCAAGGCCATGAGCCATAACATCGTGATAAAAGAAACGCGGCTTGTTGAAAAAACAGGAGGGAAGAATGACTTTAAACGGGCATAATAAACATACTAAACTGGCGAGGCCGTCGCTGGGTAATTTCGGGCGTAACGAGTGGGCTATTTTAGGCGCGCCCTGCACCATAATTAAGCGGCTGGCCGATGATTTGATCAAAGCGCTGGCTCCCGACTATAAGGGTGCTTATGTTGATACCACACATGCTGATGATATGACTAACGCTCCCGGTCGCTTAGGAGCGGGAGCTGTATTGGAATACACCGATCAGTTGCAGTATTCGCAGTTAAGTTATGCCGCGCCTTTGTCGCCTTTTCAATTAAGGCAGCATTTTTCGCAGGCTGATGTTGTGTTGGTTAACGGTAACCATCAACAGGCCAAAGCACAGGTGCTGATACTTGACGAAAACAAAAAGGCATCGCTGCAAAAGCGTTTGGCCAACCTTACCAACGTAGAACTGATCCTGGTAAGTGAAAATACCTCCGAAGTATTTGATTTTGTACAGGAGGCCATACCCGGATGGCAAAACCTGCCCATGCTTAAAATTGACGACCTTGAAGGTATAATCGCGTTTTTTAAGCAAAAACTACTATTGCAAATCCCAAAGATCAACGGGCTGGTACTTGCCGGCGGCAAAAGCCAGCGCATGGGTTTTGATAAAACAGCCGTAAAATGGCACGATAAGGAGCAGCGTTACCACGTTGCCGATATGCTGCGCGGGTTTTGTAACGAGGTATATATATCCTGCCGTGCAGAGCAGCAGGATGAGGTGGATGCAGGTTATGCTGTATTGCCGGATACCTTTACCGATCTTGGCCCGTACGGGGCAATCCTTTCGGCCTTTCGCCGTGAACCTGATGCTGCCTGGCTGGTAGTAGCGACCGATCTGCCTTTACTCGATGAAACGACCATACAACATTTAGTCGCTTTACGCAACCCCGCGGCAATAGCTACGGCTTACACCAGTGGGTTTGATGGTTTGCCCGAGCCGCTTATTACTATTTGGGAGCCTAAAAGCTATCCGCAATTGCTGGCGTTTTTGGCGCAGGGCTATAGCTGTGCGCGCAAGGTGCTGATTAACAGCGATACCTCACTTATACCGCCGGCCAACCCGGATGCGCTGACCAACGTGAACACACCGGACGAGCATGACCGCATTAAACAATTACTCCACCAAAAAACAGCAACACCATGACTAATGATTGGGCAAGATACCATTGCCAGATAGCCCTACCCGGCTTTGGCGAGGCGGCGCAGCAGCGTTTGCAGCAAGCCAGTGTTTTAATTGTGGGTATGGGCGGCTTAGGCTGCCCAACAGCTTTGTACCTTACTTCGGCAGGAGTGGGTACTATAGGTATTGCCGATTTTGATACGGTTAGCGAGGGTAACCTGCACCGGCAGGTATTGTATGGCCCGGATGATACGGGCAGTAATAAGGCTGCCGTGGCCTGCCGCAAACTCAGGCAGCAAAACCCGGCGGTTGAATTTGTGCCGTATGAGCAGCGTATAACTGCCGCTAATGTGCTCGGGATCATGGCAAAGTACGATGTAATAGTTGATTGTACCGATAACTTTGAAACCCGCTACTTGTTGAACGATGCCGCCGTTATCAGCGGAAAACCGTTGGTTTATGGTGCTATTTACCAGTTTGAAGGGCAGGTTGCGGTGTGGAATGTAGCGCATCAAAACGGTGGCCGCACGCCAAACTACCGCGATTTATATCCAAAGGTAAATGCCGCACAGATACCAAACTGTACGCAGGGGGGGGTAATACCTACCCTGGCGGGTATAATTGGTTGCCTGCAAGCTAACGAAGTGCTCAAATACATCGCTCAAACCGGTGAATCACTCGCCGGCAAGCTCCTGGTGTTTGATGCCCAAACGCTGCAAAGCCGGGTGGTAAAAATAGGCACGCTTACCAAAATAAACATCACCACTTTGCCGGTCGCGGCAGAACAAGTACCGGATATTGACCAAACCGAACTTAAAAAGCGCATTCAGGCTGATGATGTACAACTGATTGACGTACGTACTGAAGAAGAACGCCTTGCGCATCATATCGGCGGCAAGCATATTCCGCTTAGTGAGCTTGAAAATAATCTGCACGAGGTTGATCCCAACAAAACCAATGTGTTTTACTGTTCATCCGGCAAGCGCAGCGCCGAAGCGGTTAAGATAGCCACCCGTGCATTGCCCGATAGTAAAGCGGTATCCTTAAAAGGCGGCCTGAACGAGTGGCTCGACGAAAACGGATAAGTAATGCTTTATGGATGCGCGGCCACCCATACTTCGCCATCCTCAAAAAATTCCTTCTTCCATATGGGTACGGTTTGTTTCAGGGTATCGATGATATAACGGCAGGCGGTAAAGGCAGCATCCCGGTGCGCGGCAGATACGGCGATGATAACCGGTATTTCGCCAACCTGTAAACTGCCTGTGCGGTGTTGTATCAACACTTTTTGCAACGGCCATTGCTCAAAGGCCGCGGCAGCAATCTTCTCCATCTCTCGCATGGCCATGGTTTTGTAAGCCTCAAACTCCAGGCGTAAAACGGTTTTGCCTTTGGTTGCATTGCGTACGGTACCAATAAAAACGTCAATGCCACCGCTTTCGGGCGTCATTACCCATTGGCTGCAACCGGTAATATCCAGCGGCTCATCAGTAATTAGTATGTTGATATGGGAGTCGCTCATCATTACCCGCCGCTTACAGGTGGGATAATGGCCACTTCATCACGTTGGTGAATATAATCTTCCGGCAGGGCGTACTCGTTATTTACGGCGATAAGGTAGGATGATAGTTGCTTTAACCGGGGGTATTGCTGCTCCAAAGTATATTTCAGGCTCATAACGGTGGCATCGTTCATTAATTCCAGTTGTATGGATGGCGCGTTAAAAATATCCTTAGCAACACCAAATGCCAAAACAGTGATCGTCATAATAGCTTAAATTGTGGCTTAACAAATATAGAAACTATATTATTAAAGCCTCCAACTAATAGTTGCTGTTACCGTTTATATAATCATTATACTTTTGCTTAAAACCCGTTTATCTATGAAATATCTTTTCCTTGGCCTGGCTATCGTTTTTGAAGTTATCGGTTCAAGCCTGCTTCAGGCGTCGCATCAGTTTACCAGGCTTTTGCCCGGCATCATGGCAGTGGTGTGCTACCTGTGCTGCTTATACTTTTTTTCTATCTCGCTTAAAAGCATTCCGTTAGGAGTAGCTTATGCCATTTGGGGTGGATTGGGTATTGTGCTCACCGCGCTGGTATCGGTATTTATTTTTAAGCAATCGCTGGATGTACCCGCTATCATCGGTATGGTCATGATCGTAGGGGGCGTGATTGTGATGAATGTTTTCTCAAAATCCATATCGGTATAAAAATTAAATTATTGATCGTCAGATATTTTATAAAAAACTGCATACATTTTTATAAATAGTATGTAATGTATATGGATTTAATATACATTTGTATCATCATACCATGAAAACATTGAAATTAACACCTGTTAAAAAAATTTCGCTCCTGTGCCAACCAAGTAATGGTATGTGTTGTTGTTGCCTTTGATCTATCGGATAATTAAAAATCAAATTGATCTTATTTTTACAACAATAACTTCTGAATGAATACGCACGCGCTTTATGAGGATGTGGCACCTAACCAGCCCCACCTGTCTATCAATAACCTATCCGTTTCTGAAAATGCCTTGTCGGGCAACTACACTGACCTGGGTTTATCAGCCAATGCCGATCGCTGGTTTGAATACTATAACGGAGCCATAACGCATGGTTACATCGATCTTAAAAAGTTTAACAATAGGCCGCTGGTAGTTGCCTTTTACTCCGGTGGCCAGGATGATTCCGGTTTAAACCTGCTGCGGTCGCTCAACGCCATACAGACCGAAATAAAAGCCAACGGCGGTAACCTGCTGGTAGTGATACCCGAAAGCGTGCCGCACCTGGAGCAGATAGCATGGCTCAATAGTTTTACGTTAAGTTTTTATGTGGACAGCCAGCAGGATTTAGCCCGGTATCTTGGGCTTTACCGGGAGCAGTTACCAGCACCGGGCAATGAAAATGCCCAGTACAATCTGTCGCCGTCTGTTTTTGTTACCGATGCCGGCCGTAAGGTAGTATACCGCCATGTGTACAACCATACAGCGAATGTATTTTACGCGAGTGATGTTATATCGGCGGTATATGCATCTGCCTTATCAATCAATAAAAAAGAGTTTATATAATTAGTTTAAAGTAGGTTAAAGTGCCAGGGGGGTAAACTATATGTTTATCCCCCTTTATTTTGCATATTTAACCTGAAAATTAAGCGTATGATAGCTGATAAAAAAGATTATGATGCCGTTGTGGTAGGCTCAGGGCCAAACGGGCTCGCGGCAGCTATATTGTTGCAGCAACAGGGGCTACGAGTGTTGGTGGTTGAAGGTAAAAGCACCATCGGCGGCGGCCTGCGCAGTGCTGAGCTAACCCTGCCCGGTTTTAAGCATGATATCTGTTCGGCAATTCATCCGCTGGCGGCCGGTTCGCCTTTTTTTGCTAAGTTACCGCTTCATCAGCATGGGTTGGAATACATAGCGCCTGAGGTGGATGCCGCGCACCCTTTTGATGATGGCACGGCGGCTGTGTTAAAACGTTCGGTTGATGAAACCGCTTCGTTACTTGGTGCCGATGCTGATACCTATCGTAAACTGATCGGTCCGGTTGTAAAGAACTGGCCGGGTATGGCTGCTGATATTTTGGGTCCACTGCATATTCCATCCAAGCCTTTTGCCTTGGCGCATTTCGGCTTATCGGCGTTGCAACCGGCTACTATGCTGGCCAAGCAGTTCAAAACCGTACAAGCCAAGGGGCTCTTCGCGGGGATGGCGGCTCACTCCATACAACCGCTTAGTAACCTGGCAACATCAGCCATAGGCATGGTGCTGCTGGCTAACGGGCATATCGGCGGCTGGGTTATACCCAAAGGCGGCTCGCAAAGCATTGCCGACGCGCTGGCAGGTTATTTTGTATCCTTAGGGGGAGAGATAGCAGTTAACACCTACATTACTTCGCTCGCACAATTGCCATCAGCGCGTGCCGTATTTTTTGATGTTACGCCAAAACAACTGCTGCAAATTGCCGGGCATAAATTTTCATCTATTTATAAATGGCAGTTGGAGCGCTACCGCTATGGCGATGGTGTTTTTAAGATTGACTGGGCGCTTGATGGCCCGATACCCTTTACCGCCGAAGGATGCCGCAAGGCAGGTACCGTGCATATCGGGGGTAAGCTTGAAGAGATCGAGATCTCCGAAAAAGCATCCGCCGCAGGCATACATTGCGAAAAACCTTATGTATTGTTGGCACAGCAAAGCCTTTATGATGCTACCCGCGCCCCGGAAGGTAAACACACGGTTTGGGCATATTGCCATGTACCTAACGGATCGACCAAAGACATGACCGCAATTATCGAGAACCAGATCGAACGCTTCGCGCCCGGTTTTAAGGACCGGATATTGGCAAAGCATACCTTTAACACTGCCCAGATGCAGGAGCATAACCCCAATTACATTGGCGGCGATATTAATGGTGGTATAATCGATATCGGGCAATTGTATACCCGCCCGGCATTGCGCTGGTCGCCATACAAAACATCAGCAAAGGGAATGTACATCTGCTCATCATCAACCCCTCCGGGTGGTGGCGTGCATGGAATGTGCGGTTATAATGCTGCCAAGCGCGCCTTAAAGGATATTTTTAATATTAAGCTCGGTAAACTTTAAAAAGCCTCGTTCAAGCCCAGGAATAACCCTTTGGCACCGTATTTACCGAAGGCGTAATCAATACAAAGGTTGGTACGTGTGGCCTTGTTGAACAATACACGTAAACCCGCGCCGCCGCCCGGCTGCCATACCTGCCCTATTTTTGTGCCCAAGCCATCATTAGCGGTTTGCACGTTAAAAAAGGTTACGCCGCTGATAAACTTGTTCCGGGTGATCGGGAAGCGGTATTCCATCTCCGAGTAAGCATACTGTGTACCTTTAAAGTAGGTAACCGTATAGCCGCGCCCGCTGCGAAAACTTGGGTCGCGCCCGGTGCCGGGTAATTCCAGGTAGGGCAGGGCACCGCCAATAACAAATGATGTCCAGTTCCAAAAGGCGATGACATGCTCCGGGTTACGTTTTGACAGGCTCCAGTATTTCCGGAAATCGGTGGTTAACTGTGTAGCGTTTTTGGTGCTGCCTATCCAGGTTTGGTTTACACGGATACCGGCATCTGCATAAATACCTTTATAAGCCCTGTTCTGGTTATCACGCGTAGTATACTGCGCGTTAAACAGCAAACCGTTCGAGCTGTAATTGGCATTGTTAAAGCCATTGCGCTGGTTATAAATATAATAAGGCGTCAGTTTTTCGCCAACGGGGTTGTTGCGGTCTTCAATGCTTCGCCTGATATCAAAGGATAAACCGGCTCCTAAAAACAGGTTGTTGCTTACCTGCTTATATATTTTTTCGCGTAGGTTATAAAAATAGGAGTGCAGTACGTAGCCCTTACGGTCAGGGTTTGATAATATCCTGTCGGCTTCACTGCCGTTAGCGGCCTCGCCGATGCCTATACCGAAATCGGGTGTCAGCGTTTTGGCGGCTACCAAACTGCCTTGTAAATTCCAGTGGTTGCCCGGGGTGAACACATTATGGCTCAAATAAAAATAGATAATGCCTTTGGTAGTGATGGATGCCGATGTTGCCGCGACGGACATTAAGGTACCCGGCTCGCTGCCCAGCACGCGCCCTGCAACCGCCTTAACACCGATCTGAAAACCGATGCTTGGGTTTGAGGCCACGTTCGGCATCAGCGTGATGCCCGATTTTTTCTTTAATGAATCAGGCTTTTTGCTGGGGTGGATCACATCCTGTATCAGGTCGCTGATGTCATATTGCCCGGCGTATTCAAGCCTGGGTTTCTTGATAGTATCGCCTTGCAGCGAGTCGGTTTTAAGCGAATCGGTAGTGGCCTGTACCTGTGCCAAAGAGCGCTGGCAAAAGCATAGGTAAATGGTTATTAGCAGTATCAGGCATCTTAACGTATAGTATCCGGAATGTTTTTGCACGGTAATGTGTTTTAGTTTGTAAGTTGTTTAACCATTTAAAACTTACCTGTTAACCTATTTATTGTCAAAAGGTTTTTAAGCTGCTTTAGCTACTGCTATCAAGGCAAAAAAAACATATCAACATTTTACGGCTTTGTATTTGGATTTAATCTAAATAATACTACTTTTGTTTTATACACTTCTATATAAAAAAGGGAATGCAGGTTAAAGAGGTAGTTGATAACATAACCTATACAGAGGTTTTTACTACGGCGCATGGCGCTATCTATCAATCAGACAGCGAGAGCTGCTGGTATATTGATTTTGCCGGTAAGCTTGCCCGTTTTGATTATCGTTGCCTGCTCAAACTCAACAAGGCTATCAACAGCATTGATATCGAGCAAAAATTGATGGATGCCCAATCGCCGGATATGGAGATCATCTTTATTTGCGCCTGCGATGATACCTATGTGTTAACCCTTACCCAGATCATCCACTTTAAAGAATTACTGCAAGGTACTTTTGTAATGTTGGACCTTAACAACATCATCTTTAACCGCCTTTACCGCGTAGGCGTTTAACTATACTTAGATTGCTTCTATATTATTAATATTTAATTGTTTGGCTTGCTGTAGCACTATCTTTGCAGTGTTATAAATGGTTAAAACAATTAGATCATGAAAGATATCATTCGCATAAAATCACTTTTGTCAACCGAGATAGAAGAGGTTTTAAATCAGCAAATTAAAAAAGAAGCGCAATCAGCGTCAATATACTTAGCCATGGCTTCATGGTGTGACCGTAATGGTTTTGATAACTCAGCCGACTATTTTTACAAACAATCTGAAGAGGAAAGAGAACATCAGCTTAAATTCTTCAAATATGTGTTGGATATGGGCGGCACTGCTATTTCTCCGGAAGTAACTAATATCAAAATCGAATACAACTCATTCCGCGAAGTATTTGAAGATGCGTTAGAGCAGGAGGTAAGCGTTACCGAATCTATCAAAGCTATTGCCAGCCGCTGCTATCGCGAGCAGGATTTTGTAACCCTTGAGTTTTTAAACTGGTTCTTTAAGGAACAACGCGAAGAGGAATATAAAGCCCGCCGCGCCCTTGAACTGTTTGAAGTTATTGGCGAAGAAGGTACAGGCCGTTGGGAGATTGACCGCCATATCCCTAAGATCAGCTACAGCAGCGAGGCTTAATCCTGCTGCTGCATGAGGTTGGCTAACATGCGTAGCACCTCTTTCTCAGAATATTCTTTCAGCCAGATATTTTCAGGCTGCATGTTACAGACCGGTGCAAATTTGCACCGGTCTGTACATTCTATACGTATCACCTCAATATCTATCTTATCCCGGTTGTGCTTTACAAAGCTCGATGCCATTTTGTAAGTATCCTTACCGCCACGTTTTCCGCACTTGCTGCCGGTGCATACATACAGCACTTTATCAGGCACCTCAAATTTTCCCATGTAACAAATTTATGTAATGGTACTTAAACGGTGCGAATTTTGTTTTAAGTATATGCCTTTATATTAAGCTGCCACCTAACTACACTTAATTTTTATTAACCCGACTGATGGATTTTAAACATGAGTTTAACCTGTTGGGGCACAAATTTTGCATTAGTTTAGCAATTAAGATTATCTTTGAGTGTTTTTTCGTTTTAATATAATTGAATAAACAATAAAAACGAGCAATGAAATATAACATCCTCGCTTTTGCTGTACCGCTCTTTGTAGTATTTATGCTGCTGGAGTATTTCGTCGCAAAACAAAAAAAACTAAAGCTGTTTGATCTTCACCGGACGATAGCCAACGTTAGTATTGGTATACTTGAACGCCTTACCGATGTGCTTGCCGCGGCGGTATTTTACGGCGTGTATGACTATCTGCAAAAAACTTACGGCATATTCCACATCAAGCCTACCATAGCCATGTGGATATTGCTTTTTTTAGGTACCGATTTTATTTGGTACTGGTACCACAGGCTGGCACATGAAATGAATGTGCTTTGGGCCGTACACGTGGTACACCACCAAAGCGAGGATTTTAATTACACCGTATCGGCGCGTATTACGCTGTTGCAGGCCATTGTACGCACCGGTTTTTGGAGCGTGTTGCCCATCTTGGGTTTCCCTGCCGAAATGATCATCGTAATGCTGTTGATCCACGGCCTTTACCCTTTCTTTGTGCATACACAGGTAATAGGCAAATTGGGCTTTTTAGAATATTTTTTGGTTACCCCTTCGCACCACCGTGTACATCACGCCTGTAATGATGAATACCTGGATAAAAACTATGGTGATGTGCTCATCATCTGGGATAAATTGTTCGGTACCTTTAAAAAGGAAGATGAAAAGCCGGTTTACGGCTTAACCCATCAGTTGAATACCTACAGCTTTATGTGGCAGCATTTTCACTTTTTTATTGAATTGTGGATAATGGTCAAGCGCGAAAAAACGTTTAAAGGCAAGCTCCGCATGATATTCGGCAGCCCTAATCTGATCGATCCAGCGGCGCGTGAAAATGCCGAGCGTATATTCGGTATCAAGGTACATGAGGAGCCTATGCAGCAAAGGCTGAACAACTATGTAGTTTGGCAGGTAATATTTATGCTGGTTACGCTGTTCTTCTTCATATTATTTGAGTTTGAATTGGGCGCAACGGAAAAATTCCTGTTTACTACCTTCACCGTGCTTACGCTGATTAACTGCGGCGCTATAATGGAACAGAAAAAGTGGGTTTTTATAGTAGAGTTTTTGAGGTTGCTGGTTATAGGCAGTGCCTTATATGTGTATAACGCCGACTACCATATTGTTACCTTTTTTATATGCGCGGTATTAGCCTTAATGGCGTTATTTTACCGTACGGTTGAAGAGCGTTATCTTTCAGTAGTTTACCAGGAACAGTAAAAGATATTTATGAATAAAAATAAAGGGGCAGGTTGATCAACCTGCCCCTTTGCTTTTTGTATTAACTGTTTAACCCTTAGCAGTTACTATCCGGCCCGCACGAATCACCATCAGTATTCAGTAATTGCGGCTGATTTTCACTTTTTACCTTATCAAGTACCTGTTTAAAAAGCTCCGTAGGCTGCGCGCCTGATACGGCGTACTTATCATTAAATACGAAAAAGGGCACCCCCTGCACACCTATCTGGCGGGCGTGGTAAATATCTTCCTCAACATCCTGTTTGTAAGTATCACTGCTTAATGCCCGGCGTATTTCGTCAGTATCAAGTCCGTGGCTTTGGCCTATGCTAACCAGGGTGTCAATATCACTTATGTTTTTGCCCTCGGTAAAGTAAGCGGCTAACAAGTCTTCCTTAACTTCATTCTGTTTATGATGCTTTGCCGCTAAATGCAGCAAGCGGTGCGCGTCGAGCGTGTTGGCTATTTTGGCGCTATCAAAATTATAATCCAAACCTAACTCAGCCGCCTGCGCGGTTACATAGGCATTCATTTCCTTAGCCTTTTCCAGCGGGAAGCCTTTGCGGTTAGCCAGGTATTGGTCTACCGTTTGTCCTTCCTCGTATTTGGCATCAGGGTCAAGCTGGTAGCTATGCCAAACAATCTCCACGTTATCATCAAAACCGGCAAGGGCATTTTCAAAGCGGCGCTTGCCTATATAGCAAAACGGACAAACAATATCCGACCAAATGTCTACTTTCATACAACAAATGTATGCAGCAGGCAATGTAATATAGTTAGCCTATTGTAAGTTTTACAGCCCCCACGCGGTAACTACTATGTTGCGGTTGCCGCCATGGTCGCGGTGCTCGCACAAGTAAATGCCTTGCCAGGTACCTAAAGCAGGCCTGCCGTTGGTAATGGGTATGGTTACTGAGCTGCCCAGCATAGCGGCTTTCAGGTGAGCGGGCATATCGTCTGATCCTTCATAGTCGTGCTCGTAATCCGGGTCATTTTCGGGTACGGCCTTATTAAAGAACATCTCAAAATCCATGCGCACGGTAGGGTCGGCATTTTCATTTATGGTGAGCGATGCCGAGGTATGCTGGATGAATACCTGCAGCATGCCGGTTTTGATATCGCTTAATTGCGGCAGTGCCTGCAAAACATCATTGGTTATAAGATGAAAGCCACGGCGACGGGCGGCGAGGCGTATATGTTGCTGGTATACTTTCATAGTGAGGGGGTGAATACGTGCTAATATACTAAACCCGTAACAGGTACTATGGTTTAAATAATGCAGCCGTTAAATAGCAGTCAGCTTAGATAAAGAATTTGTTTTCAGTAGGAGAGTGACATCAGGGCGATTAGCAAGCCAGGCGGTTGGTGTTAAACCATTTGCTTACTAAGTTTTCCAGATCGCTGATATCAAAGGGTTTTGGTAATACATCGTCCGCCTTGCATGACCGTGCCATGGCCTCAATCCCCGTCATTGCCGAAACAATGATCACCGGTATGCCCGCTGTTTCAGGGTCAGCCTTCAACTCCGAGCAGATGGAATCGCCTGTAATATGGCCATTGAGTGAATAATCCAGTAAAACTACGCCGGGGCGCAAGCTTTTAATGGCCTCAACATTATGCGGTGTAGTAGCCTGTATAACCTGATAACCGGCGTCAGTTAAAATATAATCGATGATCTCGGCAATGGACTGATCGTTCTCAATCAATAAAACGCTGTTTTTCATACCTGTGCTGTCGATTTAGAATACAGGCAATTGAGATGGGAGATTGTCTGAATTATATTAAAAATATAAATAATTAATGTAAAGGTAAGCTTATCGTTGACATTAACAAGAGCATTAAGTTATTAAACATAAAAGTTGTAAAGATTAATAGGTGTTATTACACTGTAAATGAGGATTAACAGTGTTTTAATAATATGTAAGCCTTAATATATGAATTTCTCATTTAATTTATAATTAATATAAATATATTGGAATGATTCCAAAATTAAGGAGGATGGAGTATTTGCAAAAAATATATCTCACCTTAGTAGGTAATGCAAGTGTTAGTTGATATACAAAAAAAGCTCGAAGCAATTTTGCCTGCCTCACGTATCAAAACCAGACTGATCGATCTGGTTTCCTACGCCTCCGATGCGGGTTTTTACACGCTTACGCCACAGGCGGTAGTGCAGCCGGTTAACGAGGATGAGGTGATCGCGCTGTTTAAATTCTCTAAAGCCCATGGTATTCCACTGGTTTTTCGTACCGGCGGTACCAGTTTGTCGGGGCAGTCTATTACAGATGGTATTTTGGTTGATCTGAGTCAGCATTGGGATAAGATCACCATTGAAAATAATGGCGATGAAGTGCGTGTACAGCCCGGCATCACCGGCGGTATGGTGAACAGCTATCTGCGCAAGCATAAAAAAAAGATAGGTCCCGACCCGGCCAGCATTAACTCCGCCATGATGGGCGGAATCCTCTCCAATAATTCCAGCGGTATGTGCTGCGGGGTAAAACAAAACTCCTATCACACGGTAAAGCACATCCGCTTTATACTGCCTGATGGTAAAGTGTTCAATACCGAAAACGAGGCCGATTACAGCCGCTTTGAGCAGGATTGTGCCGAACTGTATCAACTGCTTAAAAATACCCGTGAAAAACTGCTGGCCGATGCTGATCTGTATAACAAGATCCGTGGCAAGTACCAGATAAAAAACACCGTTGGTTACGCCGTTAACGCGCTGATAGACCATGAGCACCCGCTGGATATATTGGCCCATCTGCTGATAGGTGCGGAGGGTACGCTGGCTTTTATTGCCGAAACGGTGATGAACACGGTGCCCGAATACCCTTTTAAGTCGGCAGCGCTGCTGTACTTTCCGGACATTTATACGGCTTGCCAGGCCATTGTCCCACTTACTGACGCTGGCGCAAGAGCCATCGAACTAATGGATAGGGCATCGTTACATGCTATTGAGCACATGCCCAATTTACCTACGGTAATAAAAGGTTTGCCCGAACAGGCATCGTGCCTACTGGTGGAATTTCAGGAAGATACGTATGCTGACATCGAACAAAAGGTAAATGATTTTTTGCAGCAGGTAGAAACATTGGCTTTGTTACATCCCCCCGTTTTTACCTCGAACCCACAGGAACTGGAATATTACTGGAAGATACGCAAAGGGTTATTTCCATCGGTGGGGGCGGTGCGGGCGAGTGGTTCAACCGTTATTTTGGAGGATGTGGCATTCCCGGTGCCTAAACTGGGTGATGCGATATTGGATCTGCAATCACTGTTTAAAAAGTATGAATATAGCAATGCCATCATTTTCGGCCATGCACGGGATGGTAACATCCATTTCCTGATCACGCCTGAGTTTAACTCGCCTGATGAGGTTATCCGTTACGATAGCTTTATGCAGGAGGTTGTAAACATGGTGGTGAACAAATACGATGGCGCGCTGAAAGCCGAACATGGCACCGGCCGTAACATGGCACCCTTTGTACAAACCGAATGGGGCAACGAGATTTACGCCATTATGAAGCAGATCAAAGAGGCGGTTGACCCGGCTAACCTGCTTAATCCGGGTGTTATCATCAATGCGGATAAAAACGTCCACATTAAAAATATAAAACCCCTGCCTACGGTAGAGCACGAGGTGGACAAATGTATAGAATGTGGTTATTGCGAGCATAAATGCCCCAGCCGTAATATTACCACCACGCCACGCCGCCGCATAGTTATCCGCCGCGAACTAAAAAAAATGGAACTAAGCGGTGACGCGGCCAATCATAAAATACTGCTCGATCAGTACCAGTATGATGGGATGGATACCTGCGCGGTTGATGGTCTTTGCGCCACCGCCTGCCCGGTTGATATCAATACCGGCGAGCTAATAAAGCGCCTGCGCCGCGAAAGCCATTCGCCGCTGGCTAACAAGGTTGCGCTTGCCGTAGCCCGTAATTTTGGTATTGCTATGGGCGCGGCCCGCTTTGCCCTGGCGGCAGGCAGCATGGTGAATAAAGTATTTGGCGCCAGGGCCATGACCAACATAACCACAGCGTTTAAACGCGTCATTCCCGCCATGCCTTTATGGACGGAGCAATTAGCCACCCCACCCAATTTAAGCCTGATAAAACAAAGCCGGGGCAAACAGCCGCAGGATGCAGAGGTAATCTATTACCCAAGCTGCATATCGCGCATGCTGGGCAGCGGGGTTAAGGGCAAAAAAAGCGTGATGGATACTTTTATGAGCGTATCGCAAAAAGCAGGCATTAAAGTAAGCATATCCGGCAATGTATTTGGCAGTTGCTGCAGCCAGATCTTCTCCTCAAAGGGTTATGCCGATGCTAATAAATATATGGCCAATGTGTTTATTGAACGGATGTGGGAGGCCAGCAACGAGGGCAAGATCAGGATAGTGATCGATGTAAGCTCATGCGCCTACGCCATCAAAAATATGCGCCACCATTTAAGTGAAGCTAATCAGCATAAGTTTGACCGCATGAATATTATGGATTGCGTGGATTACCTGCACGATGTGGTAATGCCTAAGCAGCAAAATATCAACAAAAAAGGCACGGTGGTATTGCACCCGGTTTGCTCATTGCAAAAAATGAATACCCATGGCAAATTCACGGCTTTAGCCCAACACTATGCGGCGTATGTTGATGTACCGGTACACGCCGGTTGCTGCGGTATGGCCGGCGACCGGGGTTTCCTGGTGCCTGAATTGACCGCCTCGGCCACCCTGCCCGAAGCATTAGAGGTGCAACACAAGCCGTACGACGGTTATTACTCATCCACCAAAACCTGTGAAATGGCCATGTCGCATGCGGTAGGGCAGGATTATGAGTCGATACTTTATTTGCTGGATGAAGCAATGGAGTAGCCACGAGTCGACCTTGCAAGTCAATTAATTATATGCCTGAAAATAATTGCAAATAAATTTGCGCAACTAAAAAGTTGCGTTTATATTAGCAACCGAAAGGTTGCAAATTATTAAAATGAAGCAGGATATATTTCAAGCCATAGCTGATCCGACCCGCAGGGCCATTTTAACCCTGCTTGCGGTGCAGGCGTTAACGCCAAATTTGATGGCCGAAAAGTTTGATATGACCCGGCAGGCAGTATCAAAGCATATTAAGGTGTTACAGGAATGTGATTTAATTAAACCCGAACATCAGGGTAGGGAGATCTACTATCACTTTAACGCTAAAAAAATGCAGGAATTTGATCATTGGTTAGCGCAATTCAGGCAAAGCTGGCAAACGCAATTCAATCAGCTCGACAAACTATTATCAATCATTAAAGAAGAAAAATAATGAACAACAACGATTTGCTTTTTGATTTTAACGTTGACAAAGCAGCTAAAACAGTATACATCACCCGGGAATTTAATGCCGGGCTTGATTTAGTATGGGATGCCTTTACTAAACCCGAACTGCTTGACCAATGGGGAGCACCTGCACCCATGCGCGCCAAAACCAAGTATATGGATTTTAAAGTAGGCGGGCGCAGGTTTTACGCCATGATAAGTCCGGATGGGCAGGAGCGTTGGGCGGTACAGGAGTTTACTTCTATCAGCCCGAAAACCAATTTTAAGATGTACAATGCCTTTGCGGATAAGGATGAGAATAGGGAGCTGCCCGGTTCGGACTGGGATTATAATTTCAGCGAGCAAGATGGCATTACGAGGGTTGATATTGTCATCTTTAACGAATCTTTCGAGCGTTTGGAAAAATTGCTGGAAGGCTTCAAGATCGGTTTCACCATGACTTTGAAAAACCTGGAGGAATTGTTGGCCAATTATTCATCTTAAAACAAACTTAATACTAACCAATTTTTAAAATAAACACCATGAGAGCAATTAATCCCTGGATCAACTTTAACGGCAATGCCGAAGAAGCATTCAATTTTTACCAATCTGTTTTTGGGGGCGAGTTTACAAAAGTCACCCGGTTTAAGGACTTATCAAGCCCGGAATTTCAGGTACCTGAAGACGAGGCAAACAAGATCATGTACATTGGCCTGCCGCTTGGCAAAAACAACGTATTGATTGCTAATGATGTTCCGGCATTTATGGGGCAGGTAAACGAAAATGAAAACCGGTCGAAAATATATGTAAGCTCCGAAAGCCATGAAGAAGCAGAAAAGATATTTAACGGCTTATCAGCAGGCGGCGATGTAGAAGGACCGATTGACGAAAGTCCATGGGGTACTTATGCCGGCATGTTCCGGGATAAATATGGCATTGAATGGATCGTGGAGTTCGATCCGGCCTCTTAAGGGTCAAGTGTAGACCAAATAAAAAGGCTGCCCCATTTATTGAGGCAGCCTTTTTGTTAAATATTATCGTCGGCAATTAAGCTGCCGGGGCAAGCATTTTAATGAATGATGCCAGTTTTTCTTTCATTTCGCGGCGGTCAACAATAAAGTCGAGGAAGCCGTGTTCCTGAACAAATTCCGCTGTCTGGAAGCCTTTTGGCAAATCCTTCTTAATGGTTTCCTTAATAACCCTCGGGCCTGCAAAACCGATCAGTGAGCCTGGCTCGGCAATGTTGATATCGCCAAGCATCGCATAAGATGCGGTAACACCACCTGTGGTCGGATCAGTAAGCAGGGAGATGAACGGCAATTTAGCCTGGCTTAACAACGCCAGCTTGGCGGATGTTTTAGCCATTTGCATTAATGAAAAGGCCGCTTCCATCATACGTGCGCCGCCTGATTTTGAGATGAGCAGGAAAGGCATTTTATGTTGTATGCAATAGTCGATAGAACGGGCTATTTTTTCGCCTACCACCGAACCCATGGAACCACCAATGAAGTTAAAATCCATACAGGCGATCACCAGGTCCTGACCATCAATCTTACCATGGCCAGAACGGATAGCATCTGTTAAGCCGGTTTTTTTGGTAGTTTCCTTTATACGGTCGGTATACTTTTTAGTATCCTCAAAGTGCAACGGATCGCCCGAGCGAAGGTTGCCAAATAGTTCGGTAAATTCGTTGTTATCAAATAAAATTGAAAAATATTCTTTTGAGCCGATACGCAGATGATAGCCGCAATAGTGGCAAACATACTGGTTCTCAACCTGCTCCGAATAATGAAGGGGTTTTTTACATTCAGGGCATTTATTCCAGATACCATCCGGTGCCTCTTTCTTTTCCTGAGTAGTCGTAATTATCCCCTTAATTTCTCGTTTAAACCACGCCATATCGTTTTCTGTGTCTGTCAATGTGATGCAAAGAAACAAAAAAAATAGTTCACTTAATTGTTTCTAATAAATTGAGTTTTTAAGTACGGGTATGATGTATGTGTATAAATTACACTATGTTTATAAAAAACCGCATATAATTAAGCCGTTTACATCATATAACAAGTTAAATTTTATATCTTCGGAGCCCAAACCAAACGTTAAATAATTAATGAGTTTAAAAGATTATAAAGGCGTTCTGCACGGCGATCAGGTGCAGGAGCTATTTGAGGCAGCTAAAAAGCACCAGTTTGCTTTACCTGCGGTAAACGTTATAGGTACAAACACTGTTAACGCTGTTATGGAAACAGCTAAAGCGGTAAATTCACCTGTTATTATTCAGCTTTCAAACGGTGGCGCGCAATTTTACGCCGGTAAATCGTTAGATAATTCAAAACTTGAGGCTTGTATTTTAGGTGCCGTATCGGCAGCTAAGCACGTACACCTGCTTGCCGAGCACTATGGAATCGCGGTTATTCTGCATACCGACCATGCTGCTAAAAAACTGTTACCTTGGATAGACGGTTTGTTAGAGCACGGCGAAAAATTCTTTGCCGAAACAGGTAAACCCTTATTCTCATCGCACATGCTCGATCTTTCTGAAGAGCCGATTGAAGAGAACATCGAAATATCAGCAAAATACTTAGCGCGTATGGCCAAAATGGGCATGACGGTTGAAATTGAGCTTGGTGTAACCGGTGGTGAAGAAGACGGTGTTGATAACAGCGATGTGGACAGTGCCCGTTTATATACCCAGCCTGAAGAGGTTGCCTACGCTTACGAAGAACTATCAAAAGTAAGCCATCGCTTTACAGTTGCCGCAGCTTTTGGTAACGTACATGGTGTTTACAAACCGGGTAACGTAAAATTGCAGCCGGTTATATTGCACAACTCACAGGAATTCCTGAAACAAAAACATAACATCGCTGCTGAAAAACCGATCAACTTCGTGTTCCACGGTGGTTCAGGTTCAAGCCAGGAAGAAATTCGTGAGGCTATCTCATACGGTGCCATCAAAATGAATATCGATACCGATATGCAATGGGCTTTCTGGGAAGGTATTAAGGATTTCTATCAATCAAAAGAAGCCTACCTGCAAGACCAGATTGGTAACCCGGAAGGTGAAGATTCTCCTAACAAAAAATACTACGATCCGCGTGTTTGGTTACGTAAAGCTGAGGAGAACTTTGTTAAAAGGTTAACCGTTGCCTTTGGTGATCTGAATTGCATCGACGCGAACAGCAAATTGTAATTATTACCTGATAATTTGATATATAGAGGAGCGCGGGTTAAACCCCGGCGCTCCTTTTTAGTTTATACCATTAATTTGCGCTACTTTAGTTTATGCCTAAAAAGAATAAAAATCTGTTTGAACGTTTTGCCAACTGGGCTACCAACGCTACGGGCAGTTCTGCCGCGTTTATTATCGCGTTTTCAATCATCATAGTTTGGGGTATAACGGGGCCTATATTTGGCTATTCAGATACCTGGCAGTTGGTAATTAACACGGGTACAACCATTATTACCTTTTTGATGGTGTTCCTGATCCAGAAATCGCAGAATAAGGATTCAAAGGCGATCCACCTGAAACTGAACGAACTGATCGCCTCTCATCAGGGAGCCAGCAACCGCATGGTTGATATTGAGGATTTGAACGAGGAAGAATTGAATAAACTGCACAGATTTTACGAACAACTGTCTGATCTGGCCGAAAAAGAGGACGATATTTTATGCACACACTCTATTGATGCCGCTAATGATAACCATAATACCAAGGTAGAACTCACCAAACATTACCGCAAACACAATAAATAGTAACATAGCACAATTTGGAATAAATTTTGCTTACTCACATTTGTTAAACAATGTGAGGTGAACAACAAGCAATTTCAGGAAACCCTTAACCGGTTAAGGGAGCAAGCCGATACTTACCGTGCTAATTTAAATCGTTACCAAACTGGCCTTGCCGAATTGCGATCCAACATTCAACAATTTGATGTTGATTTGGCTATGGCCAAACAGCGGTTCGCTTCACTCTCTGCAAACCCTGATGGCCATGTACCCGTTATGAAACTTTACGCTTATAACGAGCAGGTAGCCTAATAAATCCTTAATGAATATTCTTAATAAGTGTTTAATCGTCACCATTAAACCTGCGTACAGAATTATTTTTATCTTTTAGGATTTGAAACTTAAACGAAAGTACTAACTTCAAACTTTCAAATAGTATAACCAAATTCCTGAATGTGATGGTGTATAACACGTCTAAACTTAAAATTGTATTTTTAACACTTATTTTATTAGTTGCTTGTTATGTTCCGGGCATCAGCCAAAGCAAAAAGGCACCAAAATCTTACAACGCTTATCTATTCGCGTACTTTACAGGTAACCAAAAAAATGAGGAAGCCATCCATTTCGCTTTAAGTACTGACGGTTACCATTACCGTGCTTTAAACCACGATGAACCTGTTATCAAGTCAAAAAATATCAGCGAAACAGGCGGTGTACGCGATCCGCATATAATGCGTGGTGCCGATGGCAAAACATTTTATATGGTGGCTACCGATATGGTATCTGCCAAAGGGTGGGACTCAAACCGTGCCATGGTACTACTCAAATCAACTGATCTGATCAACTGGTCTTCATCTGTTGTTAATATTCAAAAGCGCTTTAAGGGTAATGATAGTTTGATGCGTGTTTGGGCGCCGCAAACCATATATGATGCCGCGAAAGGCAAGTATATGATCTACTGGTCAATGAAACACGGCCAGCGAGGGCGGGATATTATTTATTACGCTTATGCCAATGCCACCTTTACCGACCTGGAAAGCGAACCTAAGCAATTATATTTTAGCGCGGATAAGGGCTCATGCATTGATGGCGAGATTGTGAAAAAGGATGGTGTGTTTTATTTGTTTTACAAAACAGAAGGCTCAAACCTGGGCATCAATATAGCCACCTCTACCAAACTTACTGAAGGTTATAAATTGCAGAGCAGGGATGTGCAGCAAACCAAAGAACCGGTTGAAGGTTCGGGCGTATTTAAACTGAATGATGGCAGCGGCTATATATTAATGTATGATGTTTACGCAAGCGGCCGTTACCAGTTTACTAAAAGTACCGATTTTAAAACGTTCAAGGTAATTGATGCCGACGTAAGCATGAACTTTCACCCGCGCCACGGCACGGTGATGCCTATCACGGCTGCCGAGGCATCAAAGCTGGCTGCCAAGTGGTTAAGTGCTGATGAGGTTTTGGGCTCCGCAGCTAACCCGGCATTAAAAACGATCAATACCAAATTAGATGCTGATGCCAAAACGCTGGAACTGGCGGTAAAGCCCGGTACAGCATTAAAAGCGTTCAATCCGCAATTTGCAACTTTTCCCGGGGTAACGGTTACGCCAAAGTCGGCCGACCTGTCTAAAGGGCCGCAAACATTTACCGTTAACATCAAGGGTAAATCCCCTGTAACCTATAAAGTAAGCGCGGTTGAAAACCATAACCCGGTACTGGCCGGTTACTATGCCGACCCGGATATATTGTACGCCGAAAAAACGGGCAGGTTTTACCTGTACCCAACAAGCGATGGTTTTACGGGCTGGTCGGGCAAGTATTTCAAAACCTTTTCATCGCCGGACATGGTGAACTGGAA
The DNA here is from genome assembly GCF_058782065.1 of Mucilaginibacter sp. FW306-07-L. Taxonomy (NCBI): domain Bacteria; kingdom Pseudomonadati; phylum Bacteroidota; class Sphingobacteriia; order Sphingobacteriales; family Sphingobacteriaceae; genus Mucilaginibacter; species Mucilaginibacter sp. FW306-07-L. The sequence goes on along the minus strand of NZ_JBYSXI010000002.1, from coordinate 233,653 downwards.
AGATGAGGGTGTGATAATCGACCTGCAAAAGGATGTAAAATGGGCCAAACGGAATGCCTGGGCTCCCTGCATCGTTGAAAAAAAGATAAACGGGGCTTATAAATATTTTTACTATTTCACGGCGGCGCAAAAAATAGGTGTCGCGGTGGCTGATGATCCGGCAGGTCCGTTTGTTGATTCGGGCAAGCCGCTGATCGATGCTTTTCCTGATGGAATAACCGGCGGCCAGCAAATTGACCCTGATGTATTTACTGATCCTAAAACCGGCAAAAGCTACTTGTACTGGGGTAACGGCTATATGGCCGGTGCGGAACTGGCTGACGATATGACATCGCTAAAACCGGGTACCACCAAAATATTAAAACCCGGCAGTGACTACCGTGAAGGTACTTATGTATTCTATCGGGAGGGTAAATATTACTTCATGTGGTCTGAAGATGATACCCGCAGCCCTGACTATCGTGTGGCCTATGGCACGTCAGATGCTCCGCTGGGCGAGATCACCATCCCTGGCAATAGGATCATCCTGAAAAAAGACGAAGCGAAGGGCATTTATGGTACCGGCCATAACTCGGTGCTGCAAATTCCGGGTACAGATGAATGGTACATAGTTTACCACCGCTTTAACTACCCTAAAGGCATTACCATGGGCGAGGCCGCGGGCTATAATCGTGAAGTATGCATCGACCGTATGTATTTCAATGCCGATGGTACCATAAAGCAGGTAGTGCCTACCCATACCGGCATAAAACCGGTAAACGTAAAAAAGCAATAACCTACATGCTGATCTATAAATAATTTGTTCCTGACTATGAAGATCCATACGCTTACCCTTGCCGCTATTTTTGTATGCGGTGCCACGTTTAACACGCGGGCACAAACGGCACAAAAACAGCTTACCATAACCATTGATGGAAAAAATACTGCTCAAACCGTACATAACATCGGCGCTTCAGGCTGCTGGTTCTCTGAAGGAATAGGCAAAAACTGGCCATCAGCCAAGCGCGAAAAAATAGCGGAACTATTATTCAGCCGTGATTTTGATGCGCAGGGTAACCCGAAGGGCATTGGCCTGTCGGCATGGCGTTTTAACATCGGCGGTGGTACTACCGAGCAGGGTGATAGCAGCGGTATAGTGGATTTCAGGAAACGGGTGGAGAGCTTTTTATCGCCCGATGGCAAATACGACTGGAACAAGCAGGCAGGTTACCAATGGTTTTTGCGCAAGGCTAAAAGCTACGGTGTTGAAAACCTGATCGCTTTTTCAAATACCCCACCGGTGCAGTTCACCAAAAATGGACGTGGATTTAAAACGGAAAAAGATTACATATCAAACCTGAAAGAGGATAAGTATGATGCTTATACCGCTTTTTTGACCGAGATTATTAAACACTTTGATAAGGAGGGTTTGCATTTCAGTTACATTAGCCCGGTAAATGAGCCGCAGTGGGATTGGTCAAACCCGCCAGGCAAGGCCAGCCAGGAGGGAAGCCCGTGGACGAATACGGAGATACACCGTGTGATCAAATCACTCAACGCCGAACTGGATAAGAATAAACTATCCACTAAAATACTCACTACCGAAGCCGGTATGCTTACTTATTTATATGGCGGTAAAACGGCATCGTCAAGGCAAATACAGCAGTTATATGCCGATACGTCCAAATTGAATATCCGTAACCTGAAATATGTGCCGCCTGTAGTTGCCGGGCACAGCTATTTTACTGATAGCGGCGACAGCAGCATAGTAAATGTGCGCAAAAATGTAGCCGACAGTGCTAAAAAATATGGCTTGGAATTTTGGCAGTCAGAATACTCCATGCTGGCCGATGGTTTTAGGGAAGGTACCAAGGGCAAACGCAGCGCTATTGATTGCGCGTTGTTTTTGGCTAAAATAATGCATTATGACCTGGCGGTAGGCAACGCCGCCGCGTGGCATTTATGGAATTCGTACGAGCCGGGCAATGCCGATTTTGATACCCGCTACTACCTCATCGCCCTGCAACCTAATAATGAATATACTAATGGTGAGTTTGCCATTACCAAAAACCTGTGGGCTATGGGCAACTACAGCCGCTTTATTCGCCCGGAGATGAAAAGGGTAGAGGTAGGCCGTGCTGATGGACTGGGTCTGTACCAGCAAGCACAGGATGTGATGGTATCCGCCTATACCGGCGGTAAAAATAAACTGGTTGTTGTGGCCATCAACTATACCGAACAGCCTACGGCTTTAAAAATGAATTTTAATAACTTAAAGGGTATCAAAAACTACCAAACTTACACTACATCAGCCGCGGCTGATGATAATTTAAAGGCATCAGCCATACAGCCGTTAAAAGGCGGCGTGGCGTTAAAGCCACGGTCGGTAACCACCATAGTTTTTAATTAAGCAAGGGTTACAAAACGGCATCAAGCTTATTATCGATGTGTTTGCGATGAACATATCAGCATATTTTTATAAATTTACTGTAACAATTATATACCGGCGGCTGATGCTAAGCTTATCAGCACCTATGAATATTAGCCTGTTAAGGTAAATGCCGAGCGCAATGAGGGGATTATTGAAGAGTTTTTTATGCCTTGCGCAACTATTTATGTTGTGCAATGCAGCAAGTGCACAGGTTTGGCGTACATCGTTAAACCGGGTGAATTCGCCTGGCAATTATGCGTTAAAAACGTATACTACCAATGATGGCCTGCCATCAAAAACCACTACCTGTGCGTTTACCGACAGGCGCGGCTTTTTATGGGTAGGCTCAGAAAATGGGCTTTGTAAGTTTGATGGTTACACCTTTAAAACCTTTGTTACCATACCGGGTGATAGCACCACCATTACCAGCAATTACGTAAATGCTATTGTAGAGGATAGCAAAGGCCGCCTGTGGATAGGTACCATGGATGGGCTCAACCTGTTCGATCCGCTTACCGAAAAATTCGTCAGGTTTTACCATGACGATAAAATACCGCAATCCATCAGCAATAATAAAATATGGAGCCTGCTTACTGATAGCAGGGGCAAGGTTTGGGTAGGTACTGATGATGGTTTTAACCAGTATGTAGAAGGTACCCGTAAATTTATAGTTTATCAGCCTGATGCCTCGTCGGCAACGGCCATGAAGGGTAAATCAGTTAACGCAATTGTTGAGGATAAACAGGGTAACCTATGGCTTGGCAACTGGAGCAGCGGGCTGAACAAGTTTGATGTTAAAACCCGCCGGTTTACCAGTTATAACCAGCCCTATACGCCCGGCGATAAAAATCCGAACGATGTATGGTCGTTATGTTATGATGATGAAGGTCGTATATGGATAGGTACCTATTGGAAAGGGCTTTTTAGTTTTGATCCGCTGACTAAAAAGTTTACGCATTACGCATCTACCTCGGGCAATAATCCATCGGTATTCAGTATTATGGCGGCCGGTAAAAACAGTTTGCTGATAGGTGGTACCGAGCATTATTACTGGTTTAACACCGCTAATAAAACCTGGCAGGTACTGCCTGATGTCACTAATTTTTCAAATGGGAGTAGTTATACTGATCGGAATGGCATTATCTGGATATGCTCAAACAGTGGGCTAACCAAAATTGATCGCGGACAATATAAATTTAGTTTGTTTAAACTGGGCCTTGGCGGGCGCCCGGTAAAAGCCATGCTGGTTAGCGATTCGTGTTTGTGGATAGGAACCAGCAGCGGGCTGTTTAAGTATGATTACCGCACCGGTAAAAATCAAATATACCTCAGTTCACAAGCTAATGGCGCTTTGCACAGCGATGATATCATTAAGCTTTACCGTGATACCAAAGGTGATGTATGGGTACTAACCGAAAATGGGTTTGACCGTTACGATCAGCAAGCTAACAAATTCATCCACCACGAACACCATTCGGCCATTGGCAGTTTGTTTAATGAGGATGTTTACCGCGACATTATCGAGGTTGATCCCGGCGAATACTGGCTGGCTACCGATGCGGGCCTTAAAATTTATAACAGCCATACCGGTAAGTTTACACACTATTTTAACAACAAAAACGATAAATATTCCATCAGCAATAACCACCTGTACACCTTGTTTAAGGATGGCGATAATACCGTATGGATTGGTACCTACGGCGGCGGCCTTAACCGGTTTGACAGGCGGACGCACAGGTTTTATTCATATACTACTAACAACAATGTAAAAGGCAACATCAGCAACAATATTGTTAAAACCATATTGGCTGATTCGGGCGGAAACTTGTGGGTATGTACGCCCGACGGTTTAAATAAGCTCAACAAAAAGAAAGGCACTTTTGAGGTATACTCCCGCAGTAATGGCTTTGCCAGCAATGTGTTCAATGATATAACTACAGATAAGGCGGGCAATATATGGGTACTTACCGAAAAAGGCGCATCGGTGTTAGACCCTGTGAAAAAGGTGGTCAGGAATTTTGATGAGGCCGATGGCTTGTTTGTGAACAGCGTTATGTTTAATGACCGCCGCACCGGTATATACCTTGCCGGTACTGATGGCGTGATATTTTTTGATCCGCTTAAAATACGGTACAATAAGCATGTGCCGCCGGTCTATTTTTCAGATTTTCAGGTATTCAACAAAACGGTGATTCCAGGTGCCGATGCTCCGCTAAAAGAGAATCTTAACCTGGCGCGCGAGGTAACGCTGAACTACAGGCAAAGCGTATTTTCGGTTGATTTTGTGGGACTGAGTTTTACGCATCCCGAAAAAAATGAATATGCGTACAAGCTATCCGGCTTTGATAAAAAATGGAACTATGTGGGCAGGCAACGTAAAGCCACTTATACCAACCTTAACCCCGGTACCTATAAACTTTTGGTAATCGGCTCCAATAACGATGGCGTTTGGAATAAAAAAGGCAGCCAGTTAATTATTACCATTTTACCACCCTGGTACCTTACCTGGTGGGCTTACACCTTATACGGTTTGGCTGCGGTGGGTATAATTTATGCCTATATATTATACCGTGAAAGACAGGCCAGGCTGGAATACGAGATCCGGATATCGCATATAGAAAATGAGAAGGAGAAGGAATTGAACGAGAAAAAGCTGTCGTTCTTTACCAACGTTTCGCATGAGTTTCGTACCCCTTTAACGCTTATCATCAACCCGGTAAAGGAGCTCTTATATCGTGATGACAAGAATGTGGACACTACCAACCTTAACGTGGTATACCGCAATGCCAGGCGCTTACTGGGTTTGGTTGATCAGCTATTGCTCTTCCGCAAGGCCGACCTGAAAGCCGACAGCCTGAAAGTAGCCCGTTTAAATGCCGTAAACCTGAGTAAAGAGGTGTTTTTGTGTTTCAGCCACCAGGCACGCTCCAAAAAAATTCAGTTTGATTTTGATGCTAATACCGATAACGTTGAACTGTATGCCGATCGCGAAAAATTGGAGATCGTGTTGTTCAACCTACTGTCAAACGCTATAAAATTTACGCCGGAAGGGGGTAGGGTGAGTTTTGCTATTAAAGATCAGAGTGATGAAGTGCTGATCGGCATTGCCGATACCGGTTGCGGCATACCCGAAACAACCGGCGAAAAACTTTACGACCGCTTTTACCAGGAGCCGGGCATCAACAATTCGTTAAAAGGCGGCTTTGGTATAGGCTTGTATTTAGTGCGAACCTTTATTGAAAAGCACAAAGGCACCATTACCTACCAAAGTAAGGTAAACAAGGGTACAACATTTACTATTGTATTGCCAAAAGGCAAGGAGCAGTTAACTGATTGTGAGATTATTGAAGACGTTGATACACGCTCAGAGTTTTTAAAGGAACTGATTGAGGACGAAATAACCGCCAACGCCAAAGTGGAGGCTGCCGAGGAGTTGCTGTTTGATGATAAACTGGCATCAGATGTAAAGGCGTTGTTGCTGATTGATGATAACGATGATGTGCGCGAATACCTAAAACAGATATTTAAACTGGAGTACCGTATTTACGAAGCGGATAACGGGGAGGATGGCTTGCGGTTGGTTAAAGAATACCTGCCGGATCTGGTGGTGAGCGATGTAATGATGCAGGGCATGAGCGGTATTGAGCTTTGCAGCGTAATGAAGGAGGATGTATCCATATCGCACATACCTATTATACTGCTTACGGCCAGTTCATCGCACGAAATTAAGCTGAAAGGCATTGAGGGAGGTGCCGACGATTATATCAGCAAGCCATTTGAAAAGGAAATATTAAAAGCACGGGTAGCCAGCATCCTGAAAAGTAAAAACAACCTGCAAAAGTATTTTTACAACGAGGTAACGCTTAATTCCAACAACCTGCGCATATCCGCCGAGTACAAGGAGTTTCTGGATAACTGTATCAGCGTGGTTGATAAGCATATTACCGACCCTGACTTTAATATACAGGTACTGGCTGATGAGATCGGCATGTCGCGATCTAATCTGTATAAAAAAATAAAGTCGGTCTCGGGGCAGTCGTCAAACAGCTTTATCAGGTTTATTCGCTTGCGTAAGGCTGCCGAGATATTCATCAATACCGATAACACCATTCTGGAAACCTCGTACCTGGTTGGTATTAATGATCCGAAGTACTTTCGGGAGCAGTTTAACAAGCTGTTTAACATGAACCCATCGCAGTATATTAAAAAGTATCGCAAAAATTTCTCAAACAAACTGGTTGTTAATCCCGATTTGATGAAATACAGGTAAGTGTTTGATTGTTAATACATAAGATAGAATTTTAATAAATACAGCAGGGGGTAAATTATCAGTTTACCCCCTGTTTTTTGCCTATTGCCCCCTTTGGCGTACACCTTTTTACCCTCAAATTAGCTCCATAAACCTGAAGTAACCGCTTTGATTTTACAGCACATTGTTTAGTGCAGGCCATTGCCTCACTGGTGCCTACTATCGCGGATATTTTACCAATTAGTAATTTTTAATAACCATTTATGAGCATGAGAAAAAATCTACAAAAAGAATTGTCGCCTCCATGTTTATCGTCAAAAGCCGTATTGGCCGCAGCATTCTTTTCGCTGGCGGTAATGGCGGTAAGGCCGGTACATGCGGCTGTAGTTAACCCTTTACACAAGGTTAGCGCGGTGATGAACAAGTTTCCCGTTAGCGGTGTGGTAACTGATGAAAAGGGAGCACCGCTGCCGGGCGTAAGCGTTATGGTTAAAGGCACCACGGTTGGTGTAGTTACCGACGCAGATGGCAAGTACACCATACAGGCCAACAGCGAGAGCGATGTGCTGGTATTTTCATTCATCGGCTTCCAAACCATTGAAAAACCTATTGGTGGAAGCGGCAAGGTGAATATTCAATTAGCAGCAGATAACAAAGCATTGAACGAGGTAGTGGTAGTAGGTTACGGTACGCAAAAAAAGGCAACTTTAACCGGTTCCATATCGCAGGTTAAAGGCTCGGATCTGGTAAAGAGCCCGCAGCCCAACTTATCAAACTCATTGGCCGGCCGTTTTTCGGGTGTGGTAATTAATAACCGCAGCGGTGAGCCGGGTTACGATGGTTCAAACATCAATATTCGTGGTTTGGCAACAACAGGCAGCAACAATGTGTTGGTGGTTGTTGATGGTATACCAGGCCAGATAGGTGGTTTGGAGCGTTTAGACCCGAATGATGTGGAGAGCGTATCGGTACTAAAAGATGCATCTGCGGCTATTTACGGTAATCGTGCAGCTAACGGTGTAATTTTAGTAACCACTAAAAAAGGTAAAACAGGTAAGCCAACCATAAACTATAGCTTTAATCAAGGCTTTAGCTCACCTACCAGGTTGCCAAAAATGGCTGATGCAGCTACTTATGCACAGATCATGAATGAGATCAATTATGATTCAAACCCGGCAGGTGGCTTAAATCAATCTTTTTCTGAGGAGCAACTGCAAAAATTCAGAGATGGGTCTGATCCGTTATTGTATCCTAATACTGACTGGATAGATCAAACTTTGAAAAAGGTTGCCTTACAAAATCAGCAAAACTTATCGGTAAGTGGTGGTAGTGAAAATGTAAAATACTACACCTCATTGGGTACTATCTATCAGGATGGTTTATACAAAGATGGGGTTACCAAATATAAGCAATATAACTTCCGTTCAAACATTGATGCCAATGTGTCAAGCCGCCTAAAAGTAGGCCTATCATTAGCGGGCAGGCAGGAGAACAGGATGTTCCCGCAAACAGGTGCTGGTGATGTATTTCGCTCTGTATACCGCGCTAAACCTACAATTGCGGCCTTTTATCCAAACGGGTTACCTACAACCGGTATTGAATTTAATAATCCTGCAGTACAGGTTACCGATGCCGGTGGCACAGTTAATAATACAACTCAGGTATTTAACGGTATCTTGAGGGGTAGTTTTCTATTACCTGGTGTAGAGGGTTTATCTTTAGATGGTTTTTTCTCAGTTGATAATTCAGCTGCCTTTAATAAAAGCTATTCAAAACCTTACAACTTGTATACTTACGATAGCGGTACTAATATTTATTCACCCGTAGTAACGGGAGGAAATAACTCAAAAGCTACCTTGTCAGAAAGTCAAACCAATCAGTCGCTTATTACTTCAAACATCAAATTGAACTATGCGCGCAAGTTTGGCAAGCATGATATTAATGCTTTTGTAGGATACGAGCAAAGCAAAAACCATCTGGAATATTTTGATGCGCAACGTTTTAACTTCCTTTCAACACAGTTGCCGGAGTTATCACAAGGTGGTGTGGCTGCTACTGATTACCTGAACTCAGGTTACAGCACTAATTATACCCGTCAAAGTGTGATCAGCCGTTTGGCCTACAATTATGATGAAAAGTATTTATTTGAAGGCCAGTTACGTGTTGATGGTTCATCTATATTTCCGGAAGGAAAACGTTGGGGTTACTTTCCTTCAGCATCTGCCGCATGGCGCATATCTAAGGAGGGATGGTTCCAGGATAATGTAAAAGCGATAAACGATCTGAAGATACGTGCATCTTACGGTTCATTAGGTAATGATAATGTTAATGGTTTCCAGTTCTATGATAATTATGTATTGGTAAACAATGGCTTTGTTGCCATACCTGCAAATTCTACCACTGCAACCATACAACCGGGTGTAAACCTAGTAAAATTGGCTAACCCCAATATTACTTGGGAGGTGGCACGTAAGCTTGATATAGGTATCAATGCTACGGTTTTTAACAATTTCACTATTGAAGCTATATACTTCCAGCAAAAGCGTTCGTCTATTTTAACACAGCGTAATGCATCGCTTCCGGGTTCATCTGGTATTGTAAACCCTTATGGCAGCGATCCGCTGGTACCTTCAGAGAATATTGGTAAAGTAAACAGCACCGGTTTTGAAGGTACTTTAGGTTACAACTCCAATAATAAAGATTTTAACTGGGGTATATCAGGTAACTTTACTTATGCTAAAAGTAAGATCATATTTATTGACGAGGCAAGCGGTACGCTTGATTACCAACGTCAAACCGGATTGCCTTTAAATACTTACCTGCTGTATAATTCAATAGGGATATTCCGTACACAGGCTGATCTGGATGCAAATCCTCATGTAACCGGTGCCAAGGTGGGCGATTTGATTTACGAGGATTATAATAAAGACGGTAAAATTACTGCTGACGATCAAACACGTACTAAATACGGTAATATTCCACAAATCACTTATGGTTTTACCATGAATGCATCATACAAAAACTTTGATCTGTCGTTATTATTTTCAGGTCAGGCACAGGTTAGCCAATACGTATTGCCTGAAGCAGGTAGCGTAGGTAACTTTTACAGTACCTGGGCTGATAACAGGTTTAGCCCAACTAACACTAACGGTACCTACCCACGTGTAACAGAGCGTGCCTCAAACGCTATTAGCGGCGGCCAGTTTAATAATACTTTTTGGTTAAACAATGCATCATTCCTGCGCCTAAAAAATGTGGAGTTAGGTTACAATGTGCAGGCGTCATTCTTGTCTAAGCTTAGTATTTCAAATCTGAGATTATATGCGAGCGGATTCAATTTATTCACTATAACTAAGGTGAAAGATTATGATCCGGAAGGCTCAAGCGGCAGCGGGCAGTTTTATCCGCAGCAGCGTATTATAAACATAGGTGCAAGTGTTAAATTCTAACTACAAAGTAAATAAGTTATGAAATCGAGATATATAAAGCCGTTTTACTTTGCGTTATGTACTGTAGCGCTGGCGGCCTGCAAAAAAGATTATTTAGATATTAAACCAACAAATATAATATTAACCGAGAATGTTGAAACGGATACGGCAGTTTTTGAAGCCTATGTAACCAATAGATATATAGGGGCTAAATTGCAGGATAAAGAAGGAGAAGGTACCAATCCTGGCTTTGGCCGTGCCTTTGAATATAGTATGATGAGTTCATTCACTGACGAATCTATCTACAATAATGATGATGGTAGCTGGTTGATACAACGCGGGCAGCTTGCTCCCGAAAACCTGGGCAGCGTGGGTACATTTTGGGCACGTAGCTACCGTAGCATAAGGGAATGTAATTACGCGCTTAGTGTTTTAAGCCGTATAACCATGAGTGCGGGCCACAAAAAGCGCCTGGATGGTGAGCTTAAATTTATACGTGCATACCGGTACCATGATTTGCTGCGTAATTACGGTAAAGTAGTACTTATGGGTAACCGCATATTAAACCTGACCGATAATTTACAGGACCCGACACTATTTGAAAGGGCTACAATTAAAGCAGGTATGGATTATGCCATTGCACAGCTTGACTCGGCCGCGGCTGAATTACCGGTTAACAATGGCGATCAATGGTTGCCTGGCAGGGCTACAAAGGGTGCGGCTCTTGCACTTAAAGCTCGTCTTGCCCTTTATGCAGCAAGCCCGCTATATAATGCTGGTACCTGGGCTGATGCTGCAAAAGCGGCACAAGAGGTTATAGCACTTAACAAGTATAATATCTATAATGGGGGGTATGCCAATATGTTTTTGGTTGATCAAACGGATGAAGTTATCTTTCAACGCCTGTATACCAAAAATGCCAACCACGTGCATTTAGAAATAGCTAACGGCCCTAATGGTTATGGTGGCTGGGCTGGTAATACACCATTACAAAACCTGGTTGATGATTATGAGATGGCTAATGGTAAACCTATTACTGATAACACATCAGGCTATGATGAGGATAACCCTTACGCTAATCGCGACCCGCGTTTTTATGCAACTATATCATATAACGGTGGTGCCTATCGTGAACGTAATATTGAAACCTTTATTCCGGGAGGTAAGGATAGCCGTGATGGTGATAGCAACTGGAATACCACTAAAACAGGTTACTATCTCAAAAAATTCATGAATGACGCTTATCCGCTGCAAAATCCTTGGGGTAACGCGGGCTTTCAGCCGTGGATTTATATACGTTACGCCGAAGTGTTGTTAAACTTTGCTGAGGCTGCTAACGAGGTTGGCGGGCCGGATGCGGTACCAACAGGTGCCACCATGTCGGCAAGGCAGGCGGTAAACATGATCCGCAAACGTGCGGGTGTAAATATGCCTGATGTTATTGCCAGTGGTAAAGACGATATGCGTGAGGCAATTCGCCGTGAACGCCGCGTTGAGTTGGCATTTGAGGAACATCGCTTTTATGATGTGAGGCGCTGGATGATAGCTAATGTTACTGAAAATAAACCTGCGGCCGGTGTAATTATCACCAAAACCGCTACGGGATTTACTTACACGCCTAAAGTTGCTCTTGATGGACGCCACTTTGAAACCAAACATTATTGGTTGCCAATACCGAGATCTGAAATTCAGGCTTCGGGCGGTAAATTGGATCAAAACGATGGGTATTAGTAAGTGATTGGTTGGATGAGGGCCGGGGCATGCTCCGGCCCTTTGTTTATAAGCATTCAGCCGATGTTAATCAATGCAAAAAAAACCAATTAAATATTTATCATTCTCAAATTAACATTATGAAGCAATTTTCCTGCTCATTAATTATTTGCCTGCTTGCCGCCTCGCTGCTTGGCGGATGCTCGTCTGAAAAAAAGCAGCTCCATACTTTCGCGCTGGGCGATAGCACTTTTGTGCTTGATGGTAAGCCATTCCAGATCATATCCGGCGAGATGCATTACCCGCGTGTACCGCGCGAAGCCTGGCGTTCACGTATGAAAATGGCTAAGGCTATGGGCCTGAATACCATTGGCACTTATGTATTCTGGAACCTGCACGAACCTAATAAAGATCAGTACGATTTTACCGGCAATAATGATGTAGCCGAATTTGTGCGTATTGCCCAACAGGAAGGCTTGTGGGTAGTATTACGCCCAAGCCCTTACGTATGCGCCGAATGGGAGTTTGGCGGGTACCCTTACTGGCTGCAAACTGAAAAGGGCCTTGAAGTGCGCAGTAAAGAAAAACAATATTTAAAAGAATACCGCGAGTATATCAATGAGATAGGCAAGCAACTTGCGCCGTTACAAATAAACCATGGCGGTAACATTTTAATGGTACAGGTTGAAAATGAGTATGGCTCATACGGCAGCGATAAGGAGTACCTTAAAATTAACGAGCAAATGTTTCGTGAAGCGGGTTTTGACGGCATACTTTCAACCTGCGACCCGGTGCCGGCGCTTGAGGCTGGACATTTACCCGGCTTGCTGCCCGGCGTAAACGGTATTGATAACCCAAAACAGGTTAAAGAGCTGGTTAACAAATACAATAAAGGCAAAGGCCCGTATTTTGTTGCCGAGTGGTATCCGGCCTGGTTTGACTGGTGGGGCACGCCGCACCATACCGTACCGGCTAAAGATTATGTAAATCGTTTAGATTCAGCCTTGAAGGGTGGCATATCCATCAACATGTATATGTTTCATGGCGGTACAACACGTGGTTTTATGAACGGGGCTAACTATAAAGATACTACGCCTTACGAGCCGCAGATCAGCAGCTATGATTATGATGCCCCGCTTGATGAGGCCGGTAACGCTACCGATAAGTTTATGCAGTTTAGGGCCGTAATTCAAAAAAACCTGCCTGCCGGGCAGCAGATACCTGATGTGCCAGCGGCTAAGCCATCCGGTGCAATGCCTGCTATCAAAGTTCAAAAGCAGATTAGTGTGTTTAATGTATTAGGAACGCCTAAAGAAAGCAAATCGCCCCTTACTTTTGAGGATATGAACCAGGCTTATGGTTACGTGCTTTACCGTACTACCATAAAAGGCGGCAAAAGCGGCCTGCTTAAAATTAAGGACTTGCGTGATTATGGCGTAGTATTCATCAACGGCAAAAAAGTGGGTACACTTGACCGTCGCTTAAATCAGGACAGTATGCAGGTAAGCCTGCCCGCAGGTGACGTAACGCTTGATTTACTGGTTGAAAACATGGGGCGTATTAACTTTGGCCCATACCTGCTAAAAAACAAAAAAGGTATAACCGAAGCCGTAATGCTTAATGGTGCACCGGTTTATGGCTGGAAAATGTTCCAGCTACCATTTGATAAGGTTGAAACCGAAAAAATAAGCGGTAACGATGTTGTTAAAGATCAGCCGGTATTAAAATACGCGGAGTTTGAGTTAAGCAAAGCACAGGATACTTATCTGGATATGCGCAAGTGGGGTAAAGGCGTGGTATGGATCAACGGGCATAACCTTGGCCGTTACTGGAGCATTGGCCCACAGCAAACTATATATGTACCTGCTGAATGGCTAAAACAAGGCAAAAACGAAGTGGTGGTTTTTGAAATGATCAAACCCGATCAAACCGAAATTACCAGTTTAGCCAAACCGATACTTAACGATTTAAAATAAATATCCCCCTATATTAAGCGTGGTCTGTTTACAGGCCGCGCTTTTTTGTGAATAGTAATTTGCTAAATACGGATGATTAATTGCTTTTTGAATGTATAGGCTGGGGCTGGCTTTTGATAATGATATTATGAATAACCTCATCCAACTCATTTGCCGAGATGGTAAGGTATTCCAGCATTAGTTTTCTGTCATTGTCGCAATGGCCATTGTTCAACAGGTCAAGCAGGCCGAGTATACGGGCAAGCGGAGCCCGTACTACATGCGATTGTGTCCAGGCTATTTCCTGTAACATGGCGTTGTGCTTTTCAATGGCGTGAATGTAATTCGTCCTCTCTGTAATATCCTGTATAGCGCCGATCATCCGCACCGGGCTACCATCATCATCAAATATTAAAAAAGCACGGTCTAAAACGGTTTTATAGCTATTATCGGCACAGCGAAAACGGTATTCGCTCGTCCACCTCGAAAAACGGTTGATGATGCTGCGGTTAACAACGGCTGTAGCTTTTTCAATATCATCCGGGTGTACATGGTTATACCACCACTGGTAATCATTCTTCAGTTCCTTATGCCCGAATATGCCGATGATGCCATGGTTCCAGGTGATCTCGCCGCTAACAATGTCCAAATCCCAGATCGCGTCACTGGTTGCTTTAGATACACTGTTGAACCGTTCCAGGTGTTCTTTAATAACACTGTCCTGCTGCACACGTTGTGTAACATCGCGCGAGTTAAGCACAATACCATCTACAGCCGGGTCGTCACGCAGGTCAGTGATAACAGTTTGCAGCCAGCGGCTTTCGCTTTTATTGTTATTAAATAAAAAAGGCGGCAGTTCTACACGCTGGTGCACTTTAATTTTTGACAGTTCAGCAGCCAGTAGCTCAGCATCAGCCGCGAGTAAATAATTGCCAATTTTGTTACCGGTCAATTCATCAGCATCAATGCCTGCTACAAAGGCGGCATTAGGACTTACGTATTTGCATACTCCCTCCTTATCAGTAATGCATATCAGGTCAGACCCTTCCTGTATCAACGCCCTGAAACGGCGCTCACTCGCTTTCAGCGCATCCTCCGCTTTCAGTTTATCCGTATAATCAATAGCTATGGCTATCCGGGCGGCCTTGCCATCGTAATTAATAGAATTGCCGCGCGTCATCACCGTTATTATTTCGCCGTTGCGTTTTACATGCCTGGAGAGTCCGGTATGTTGTACGCCCTCTTTGATGTCTTTATTTAGCATATCCCTAAATAAAGGGATATCTTCCTGCGGCCTTATCTCAAACAAAGTCATGGCCCTGAACTCCTCTTTGCTGTAGCCATATATTTCAATGGCGGCATCATTTACGTCCAGATATTCCAGGGTATTTACATCGTAAACAAACATAGGGTGCGGGCTTAGCTGAAAAAGATCGCTATAACGGTTCTTTAACGCTTCCAGATCCTGATGCACCAGTTTGCTTTCGGTAATATCAAGGCAGGCACCAATCATTTTAAGTGGCGCGCCGTTACTGTCACTTTTAAGCGATCCCCATGATCTGAGGTACCTTATCTCGCCGTTTGGCCTTATAATACGTTCTTCAAACGTAACATCCTGCTTGTTGGCAAGTACGCCGGATATGATATTATAAACACGCTCCCTATCCTCGGCGTGCAGGAGTTCCTGGTAACCTTCAAACGTGGCCTTAAATTCATCCTTATTAAGCCCGTATATTTTATACAAGGTTTCTGACCAGCTTACTTTATTTTCCCTAACATCCCAGGCCCAGTTGCCAAAACGTGCCAGTTCCTGCCCCAGCGTCATTAAATGCATGGTATCCTGTAGGGTGGCGGCGTATTGCCTGTTCTCAATAATTACTTTGAGCAAGGCCGCGGCACGTTCAATTATCTTTACTTCGTGCTCTTCTGGTAATCGTACTTTATTATAATAAAGGCCAAATGTAGCTATAGCCTCATTTGCACTGTTGAGTATAGGGTATGACCAGCAGGCAAGCAGGTTATTGGCAAGCGCGATATCCCTATACTTTACCCAGTGTATATTAGTAGCGATATCACCGGCTATCACCGGCTTTTTTAAGTAAGCGCTTGTTCCGCATGAGCCGGCATTATTACCTATTGGTGAAGCCTCAATGCCGTCTACATAATTTTGCGGCAGGGTAGATGTAGCCCAGTTATAAACTTTGTTATCATGCACACTCATTACCGAGCAGGTCATCTCCGGGAAAATAGATTCAATGCCTGTATTGTAACTGTTAAGCACCTCTAAAATTGGTGTACCGGGTTGTGAACTTAACTCGAGTATGCTTCTTTCAAGACGTTCAAGTTTATGTAATAGTTCGGCACTTTGTGTTGATCTTACTTGTTCTGTAACATCATTGGCCATAAAAATACGCGTATGCGGCCCCCATGATGGTAAAGGGGCTGATGTAACGTGTGTATTGAGTAGTTGGCCATGCTTGTTAACCAGGCGCATTGCCTGGCTGTTTGGTAACCCTTTGAGTACAATGTTATCCAAAGCCTGCTGCAATAGCTCTGCATCCTCGGTATACCATAGATCTTTAACAGTAAGTGTAAGGTATTCGTCAAGCGTGTAACCAAAGGTGTTTTGTGCCGCCTGGTTAGCCGCCAAAAATTTAAGTGATTGTGTATCATAAGCCCAGGTGGGTAGTGGACTATAGTTAAACAAGTCAAAGCTTTTTTGCCACTCCAGTTTTTTGATAACATTTAGCGGCTGCGGCGTAAAGTTTTGCGCCAGGCATACTATTTCGCCGGCCGCGTTTAACATTGGGTAAGTATCAACAGCCAGTATCGTGTTGCCGGTATTTAGGGTAGTTATTAACTTTTCGGGATGGGGTTGTAACGTATTACCAGCGGCCTCCAGCGCGTTTTGCAATGTGCCGGCTGATCCGGATGCAAAATACCGTGTCGCGAAATCAGCGTAAGGCAAGCCTGTTAATGCCTCTTGAGCAATATTAACAATATCTAAAAATGCCTTATTAGCAAATTTTATAGCATATTGCCGGTTTGTATTAATAAGCAAACACGGTACGGGCTGTGCATCAACAATAACCTCGATTTCCCTCAACGTCATAATTTAATTAGGTTGTATGAAGTTAATGCTTTTAATTTCAAAAGATAACTAAAAATAAACTGACTTTTACAAAGTTAGTTCAGAGCTTTTTTAATGGCCTCGTCGGTAACCTTCGCCATAATTTCATAACCTTTATGATTGGGATGAACGCCATCAAGCGTTAACTCCGCTTTTTGCCCGTTTTTGTCATTAACCAGTGGGGTAAAATAATCTAATATTACAAGTTTGTTTTGCTGTGCATACAGCTTAATGGCTTTGTTCAAATTTATAATTGGCTCGGCAGCGGGGTAACCCTTACGCCATGGGTATTCGTTAACGGGCAAATAGGCGCAAAGTATCGGCTTTATATTATGCGTTTTTGCCAGCTCCACCATGGAGCGTATGTTGTTCATGATTGTTTCAATAGTTACATGCCCGGTTGAGCCGGCCAGGTCATTACTGCCCGCAAGTATAATTACGGCTTTTGGTTTTAGGTCGATCACATCCTGCCTGAAACGTATGAGTAACTGCGGTGATATCTGTCCGCTTATGCCGCGGTCGATGTAGTTTTTATTACGGGCAAAGTATTCGGGCATCCGTGTTTTCCAGAATTCAAATATGGAGCTGCCCAAAAACACCACTCGTTTTTCGTTAGCGGCGGGCGGGGGTAAAGCACTATTTTCAGCAGCGTAATGGCGCAGGTCAGCCCAGTCATCCTTAAAATCTTCAGCGGCCGGCTTATCCTGTGCAAACAGAGCCGACGAGCACATGACGAATGCGATGAGAGTCAATTTTATTTTCATATCAGTACAGGTATTTAAATGGTTGGTAAAAGGTAGTAAAATATTTATTACTTGTAAAAGCAAAATCCGCTCAACTTTGTAACTATTAGATAAACTACAACTTCAAGCTGCATTTAGCTAACCAATTTTGTAACCTATAGCACGCTAATGCGTACACCCATGCATAAGCGTATTTATTGATATTGTGTATGAGGCATGGTGCTGTAAAAATAGCCCTGATTTTTGTGGTAATAAGCCTGTTATGGATCACCTTTAGCGACCGTTTACTTGTTTATTTATTAAATGATACTAACAGCAGGTTCATTTTAACGGTGAGTACCGTTAAGGGGTATGTATTTATTATCTGTACAGGCTTATTTTTATATATTTTAATACGTGCTGATGATAAGGCGCTCAAAAGGAGTGAAAGCCAATACCGGGACATGTATGAAACCAACCATACACCCATGTGTATCTACGATGCCGAAACAGGCCGCATAGTTTCGGTGAACAAAGCAGCCATAACGGTTTACGGCTATCCGCATGAGGCTTTTTTAAAGAAAAAAATAACCGACCTTATTTTTAATGATGACCGGGAAAAGCTACCCGAACGACAGGCTAATGCCTTAGCTGAAGCTGATTTGCAACATATTAAAACAGATGGGTCATTATTTTATGTGAACCAATCTTTACATAAAATACAGTTTAACGGAAAGCCGCACATGCTGGCCATGATGCGTGACATGACCGAGCAGATACGTTACCAGCAATCGCTGGATAAATTTAACAGCGACCTGCAAGCCGAAAAGAAAAAACTGAGCGAAACCCAATTGATGGCTAAAGTAGCCGGTTGGGAGTTTTACCCCGTAACGAGTAAGCTCATCTGGTCTGACGAGTTTTATGAGATATTCAGTTTAAACAAGGCCGATACCCGCCCTGCTTTTGAAATTTATGTAAGCCACATATTTACAGAGGACAGGCCG
Source organism: Mucilaginibacter sp. FW306-07-L (assembly GCF_058782065.1). NCBI lineage: Bacteria > Pseudomonadati > Bacteroidota > Sphingobacteriia > Sphingobacteriales > Sphingobacteriaceae > Mucilaginibacter > Mucilaginibacter sp. FW306-07-L. The sequence continues at coordinate 215,045 of NZ_JBYSXI010000002.1, read as the reverse complement.
ATGATGCTTAAAGCTTTGCAGGAACTGGTGACCCAGGGAAAACCATTTGATGTTACCCACCGCATAAACGCCCTTGATGGCAGCATACGTTATGTGCGCCAGTTGGCACGGCTCGAAACAACAGAGCCGGAAGTGAAAGTTGTAGGATCGGCACAGGATATTACCGAGCTAAAGCTGCTCGAAATGGAGCGCAATAAGTATCAATACAATTTTGAAGATACGCTGAACAGCATATCCGATGCGTTTTTTGCATTAAATGATGATATGCGTGTGTTGCGCATCAATGAGGCCTTCAGGCAGATGACCAGGCAACCAACGGATTCGGTTTTGGGCGAAAGTATTTTTAAGATCTTCCCGAAAGAGCGAAACCGCTTTTATGAGTATTACGGAAGAGCGTTACGCGAAAGGGTGATCGTTAAACACGATGATTACTCAGAAGTGCTGAACAAATGGATACGCATGGCAGCCTTCCCTACAAACGATGGCGTTTCGGTTTACTTTTCGGATATAACTGAAGACAGGCTTAAAGACATCAAATTAAAAGAAGCGGTTGAGCGTTACGAGCTTGTAGCCCAGGCCACAAAAGATGTGATTTATGACCTGGATATATTAAACGACACTATTATTTACAATACCAGTTTAACCCACCTGGTAAATATTCCGTTTGATGAGATCCGGTATAACCTGGCCTGGTGGCGCGGGCTGATCCACCCTGCTGATGTGGAAGAAGTGGTATCAAGCCAGGAAAGGGTAAAAAATCTGCGAAAACCTAACTGGGAGTGTGAATATCGTATTTATTGCGGTAACGGCGAGTATAAGTACATTATGGATCAGGGCTATTTTGTATTTAACGAGCAGCACGAGCCTGTAAGGTTGATAGGTGCCATGCGGGATATTGATGCCCTTAAACGGTCAACTCAGGAAAATAAGCGCCTTGCCGATATTATAACCCGGGTAAATAACATGATACTGGTTACTGACCGTGATGATAAAATTGCCTGGGTTAACAATGCCTTTGAGCACATAACAGGTTATCAGCTTAGCCATATCCGGGGTAAAAAGCCACGGGAGGTACTGGGCAGACCCGGTGAGGATGAAACAATGCACGAAGAACTGGGTAAACTAGTACAGCAGCGTGAGCCTTTTACAACCGATCTGATCATGTACACGGTTGATAAGCAGGTGGTTTGGGTTTCGGCGGAGTTTGCCCCTTTTTACGATGATGATAACAGCTACAATGGGTACATAGCCGTATTGCAGAACATCACTTCGCGTAAGGAGAAAGAGTTTGAAATACAACGGCAGAATAACTTTTTACGCGAACTGGCCTGGATGAGTTCGCACCAGATGCGCAGGCCGGTGGCCACCATGCTTGGGCTCATGAATTTAATTGACATAGCCGAAAAGGACGAGGATAAAGAAGAGATACTACCCATGCTGGATGCCAGTATTAAGGAAATGGACAGTATCGTGCACAACATCCACCTGAAAATTAATGATGCCCTGCAAAACGAGCCTATTAATACGAACGATGGTATTGATAAGATAGATTAGAACACTGATTTTGCGCCTGGTAACAAAATCTTTAGGTTAAATATGGGCATTTCTATTGCTTACTAAAAAAGGCATGGCTATCATTGCTTAATAAATGCTTTTAGCTGACCGTCAATTATCATAAGCTGCAATGAAAAAAATTAACTATGTCCTTTGGGCTGCCTATGCTTTGTCGCAATTTTTTATCGCTACAGCAAGCGCGCAGTACGGGAGCGCTAACTCAGATCCTGCAAATTCAGTAAATGTGTTTCTGGGTACATCGGGAGATCACGGGCAGTTATCGCCCGCGGCATCGTATCCATTCGGGATGTTGAGCATCGCGCCGCAAACTTACCCTAACCTGCATGCGGGTTATGAGCATAACGCTAAAAAGGTGCTTGGCTTTACCCATAACCGTTTTGAGGGTGTGGGCTGTATGGGCAGCGGTGGCAGTATCCTCGTTAAACCTTTCACTGGCGATAATGCGGATGATACCGAACTGCTTAAATCATCAGAAGCTGCCGGTCCGGGCTTTTACCGTATCGGCTTTGAGAATGGCATCAGCGTAAACATCGCGGTAAATAAAAACTCTGGTACCGAGGCTTATACTTTTCCGGCCGGGGGCAAGCATGGCTTTTACATCAACCTGAGCCACACATTAGCCAATGGCTTTGTGGCCGAGGAGCATACTGCCGTTAATAACAGTTTAAGCGGTTGGGTTGATGCGCATACTACCTGTGGCGCGGGTGTGTACCGATTATATTATTACATTATTTTTAGCGCACCGGTAAAGTTTGAAGAGGGTGCCGATCATCAACTGATCGCGCGGGTTGCAGGGGCTGATAGAACGGTGATGCTGAATGTCGGCATATCATCAGTTGATGTGGCTCACGCACAGGCATCATCCAAAACCAATGGTACCGATGCTTTGCAAACCGCCAGTCATGCCGACTGGAACAAAACTCTTGGCGCGGTTGAGGTAAGCGGCGATGCCGAAACACAAAAGCTGTTTTACTCGCTGCTGTATCGTACGGTACAGTCACCATACATAATTTCAGAAGCGGATGGCGCATATAGGGGTACTGATGGCTCGCTGCAAAAAACCAATAGAACGGTGTATAACGGCTGGTCGATATGGGATAATTACCGTACGCAGTTGCCGCTGATGTCCTTACTTTATCCGGATAAATATGCTGATATGGTTACGTCCATCGCATCCATGTATAAATACGGCAAAAAGGATTACGCCACACAGCACGAGCCATCCAATACCGTACGCACTGAACATGCCATGGTGGTATTGCTTGATGCCTGGCGTAAAGGCTTTAAGTTTGATGTTAAAGGCATTGCCGATTCGCTGATAGCCGAGGGCAACAGCTTGGATTTTGCCAAGCCGGATAAAGCGTTGGAGTCGAGCTATGATGCCTGGGCGCTATCGCACTTGATGGAGATTGCCGGCCGTAAAGCGGAGAGCGCTAAATTCCGTGAGATCGCCCTGAAGTATAAGGAATACTGGGAAAAGGACTTTAAGGACGTTACCAAACGCGATGTCGACCGTATGCAGGCACGCGGGCTATACCAGGGTACTATATGGCAATACCGCTGGTTTGTTCCGTTTGATGTTAAGGGTTTAATTAACATGGTTGGGGGGGAGCAGAAATATGTCGAACAGTTGGATTACTTTTTTGCCAACGACTTATACAACCATGCCAACGAGCCCGACATACAAGCGCCGTTTATGTACAACATGACCTTGCAGCCCTGGAAATCGCAGCAGATGGCCCATAAATACGCGGCTGATACCGTGGTGCAGTATTATTTTAATGATAACAGCCGGGGTATTGATCCGTTTGTGAACCGCATATACCGCAACCAACCTGATACTTATGTACGTACTATGGATGATGATGGCGGCGCAATGTCCGCTTGGTATGTGTTTACGGCCTGCGGTATTATGCCCGCCTGCGTTGGCGAACCGGTGTTTTACCTGAACGCGCCATTGTTTTCAGGTGTAAAATTCAATTTTCCGGATGGAAAGAAATTCAATATCACGACCACGAATTTTACCGGGAAAAACATTTACATCACCTCGGCCACGTTGAACGGCAAACCACTTGAACGTAACTGGTTAACCTACGCCGAGCTCCGCAAAGGCGGAACGCTCAACCTGACATTGAGCAGCCAGCCCGATAAAACCTGGGGCACAAAAAACCAGTACATCACTGATATAAAAGCCAAATAACACCAAAGGCGCTGTTTATCAAAACAGCGCCTTTGGTGTAAATTCTAAGCTCTTAACTCTAAATCCTAATTTCTAAAATTTAAAACTCATCTCAATCTTCTATTACTATTCACCAATCTCTGGCTACTAAACCCTCTACTCACCACTCACCACCTCACTGTATCACTTTAACCGTGCGTCCGCCACGGCCATCGGCGTTGAATACCCTGAGGTTAAGTAGCGGGGAATAGGTCACACTGTCGGTAAATAGGCTGCTGTTTACATCAGGCTCGGTACCATCGGTAGTGTAACGGATGGTAAAGCCGGGTAGCTGCACGTTGGCTTTAACCAGTCCGTTCTCAATAATAAAACCAGGTGTTGGTATGCGATAGGCAAACCCACCCGCGTAATGGTCGAGCTTAGGCAATTCAGTTTTGGCTATTTTATTGGCAAATGCTGCCCAAGCCTGGTTGTATAAGGCTTCGCTTTTAGCGATCTCAGGCTCGGTAGCCCATTGCGGATCTACAGCCCAGGCACGTTCGGCTACGCCTAATAATTTAGGCAATAACAGGTATTCTTGTTTTTCGGGAGAGGTGATCACCTCGGCCCAGAGCGGCGCTTGTATACCTACAATATTTTTACGGCCGGCATCAGTTAATTGCTCCTTGCCATCAAAGTAGCCGGCTTTAAGCGGCTGGCCCTGCTCATTCTCTTTCTGGTTTTTATAATAATTGTAAGGTATCAGCGAAAATGGTTTGTTTACATCCACATAGCCGCCCCAATACTGGCCACGCTCATAAAAGCTGGTGTTATAAGCCAGGTCGAGGTACAGGTTGGTAACATTGGTTAAAACAACTTTATAGCCCGCGTTAGCCAGCTTGTAGGCTAAATCCTCATTACCGGCAAGGTTATTCCAAACATCGGTATGAAAGTTCTCGTTAGCGAAGCGGGGGTCGATCACCAAACGTTTGCGGCCGTTAACTACACCACTGGTCAGGCCGATCTCTTCCCAGCCCGATAGGTAAAGGCCCTTACTTTTCAGTATGGTGTTTAGCTTGCCAAAATAGTAAAACCATACGTCAGATGTATTTTTAATGCTCGAATCCTTTTTCATCAGGTCGTCAATAACCGGCGATTTTTCCCAAACGCCGCCGGGTACTTCATCACCTCCAAAGTGAATGGTTTGCAGCGGGGCACCCGCTTCTTTGTACATGGCTATCAATTCATCAGATACCTTTTCTAAAAAAGTATATACTGACGGTAGCCCGGCATTGATCACATTATCACTAAAACCCTGTACCGAACGGTAGCTTGATCTGTCGTTCAGGTCGCGCAGCAAATACTGTTCAGCTTCGGCTTTTTTGCCCAACTTATTCAGGCGCTCGTAACGGGCGTTCATGGCCTTAATGACGGCGCGTGCATGGCCAGGTGTCTCGATCTCGGGTATTACTTTAATGTGGCGGTCATTAGCATAACGCAGTATATCTAAAAACTCCTGCCTGCTGTAGTAGCCGCTGCCTGCCTGGTTGGTAGTATCAGGGCCTGAACCGTAAGCCGGGTTAATGCTATTTAACTCATTACTGCTATGGCTGCGGGTTGCGCCGGTTTGCGTAAGCTCGGGCAGGCCGGGTATTTCAATGCGCCAGCCTTCATCATCCGTAAGGTGCAGGTGCAGTACATTGAATTTATATAACGATAGCAGATCGATCACCTTCAAAACCTGTGCTTTGGGCTGAAAGTTACGGGCCATATCAAACAGAAAGGCGCGGTGCTCAAAGCGCGGCGCATCGGTTATGCTGATGCAGGGGATATCAAAATTCTTTTGCGTACCTGCCCATGCCGTAGCCGGCAGCAAGTTTTTTAGCGATTGCAAGCCGTAAAATATACCCGAACCATTGGTAGCCGTAATGGTGATACGGCCGGGAGCTACCTGTAGCTGGTAACCTTCGGGGCCGTTGTTGCCGCCTTTTTGCAATACAATAACATTGTATTTTTCGGTAAAGCCGGTTTGTGGCTTGCTGCCAAATACTTTGGCCAGTTCGTCCTTAAAATAAGTGGCTTCTTTAATAAAAGCCGGGTCGTTGATGATCTTAACCTGTGGGGTTAGCTTAAAATTACCGGCGGTACGCTTATACGTAACCGGGGTAGGCAATACCGGCGATAAATTAGCCGCGGGTATATCGGTAATTACCTGGTTTTGGCGATAGATCTTTTCGGCCAGTGCTTTTTCACTCTTATCAATATTTACCTGGTTGCTTATATCGGTAAGCAGGGGATAGCCTTTTTCCGGATCAGTATCAAATACGATATAGAAGCCTTTGGGGAAATCTGTCACATCCTTTACATGGCTCTGTAGTACGCTTGATGAGATGGAATCGCCGGCGGCAACGCTCCTGAAACCACTGCCCGGATATAAAATGAAAAGGTCGCCATTAACACGGTCAACCAGCAGGTTTTTATCCAGTCCGCCGCTGCGGGTGGTGGTAGCGTTAAAGTATATTTTCCAGCCTTTTGCAGGTACGGGTTTATCACCTTTATTAACCAAAGTAACCTTTGCCCTGGCTTGTGTGGTGTTGGCATACGGGTTCTCCACAATTTGCCAGGTAAGCCTTACATCAGCGGCATTGAACGGGGTTTTGGTTTGAGCCATTGCCGTAGCAGCCATTATCGTCGCCAAAAAAAATACTAAAGCCGTTTTTCTCATAAATAGATGTTTAGGGGCAAGCCCCATGATTTTTAAATATATGCTACAGGCGCAAAAAACCTGCCGATAAAAAAGTAAAAGCCAGTTTTGCCTTATGCCGAAGCTTCATTCACGCCGCCCGGCGGCTGAACGGTCGCTTTGGAATGGTAATTTATCAAGCCTTCGATAGGTGCCTTAATAATGTTACCGGTACGCATACCATAGCCTTTAGCCACATCGGTCAGTATCGCCGAAAACATATAGCCTATTGATCCGACACAATTTAGCGAGTATAGTTTAAAATCAGGGTATAATGAGATCATATTTTCAAAGCAATCCGTAAATGCTTTTCTGATGATCCCGGCGATGTAAGGATGTTCCATGCGCGGTGCCATAAAGCGTACAAAACTCGCGCAAAACCGGTTAGGTAAGGGTTTGGAGTGGGCATGTTCCACAATATCATCAGGTGTAAGCCCGTATTCGTTCCAAAAGGCTATGCGCAGATCTTCGGGTAACTGGCCGCGGCCGTAGCTTACCAGCAGTTGCTTGCCAATATACGCGCCGCTACCTTCATCGCCCAGCATAAAACCCAGCGAATCTATTTGATGGGTGATGGTTTTGCCATTGTAAATACAACTGTTTGCTCCCGTACCCAATATGGCCACAAAGCCGGTATCGTTACCCAGTACAGCCCTTGCCGCAGCCAGCAGATCGTGCTGTACTTCGATATGCGCATGAGAGAATATGCGGCTTAGCGCAGTTTCAATAATGTAGTTTTTATCGCCACTGCACCCTGCGCCGTAAAAATATATTTCGCTTACCTTATGGCTATCAACAGTTGCAGGCAGTTTTGATAATATGGTGTTGTGTACATAATCGCTATCAACATAGTAAGGGTTAAAGCCTTCCGTATCAAAATAAGTGATCGAGTTGTTGTCGCCCAACAGGCACCAGTCGGTTTTTGTAGAGCCACTGTCTGCAATAAGTTTCATTTAATGATTAGTTTAATTTTGCAAATGCCTTTGCCATAGCAGTGATGCCGGCTAAAGCTACGTATCATGCTACACAATCTCTGAGGTGAAGGGAAACAACTTAGTTTATGGTAGGCAATAAACCAAAACTAATAAAAAGCTGCATAAACTTTAAAATAATTTTAAAAAGATTTTTTATGTTTTATAATATTTGAATGGCTTTAATAAATATTGTAACGGCTGTACGTATATTAGCGTCATATATATATTTATAGTTAATAGCTGATGTTTTGCCGGTAATTGTGAACCAGGCAGAATAATAGCTAAGTATTGAGTATTTAAGCCCATATGTTTAACGCTAACAAAAAAACCGCTAAGCTTTATGCCGAAATAATACAGCAATTGTATTATGGTGAACAATTATCAAGCGCTGAGCTTAGCGCCCGTATTGATAAAAGTATTCCGCTGGTTACCAAAGCGGTTAACCATCTTATTGAGGCCGGTTTTGTGGTTGAACAGGGATATGCCCCATCAAGCGGTGGGCGCAGGCCGCTAATGTACTCGGTACGGCATGACAGGTTGTATATTGTTACCGTGGCTATGGATCAGCTTTCAACCCGCATCGGTATAGTTGACCTGCTTAATAATTTTGTTTCCCCCATCGAGATCATCAGCCTTAAATTACAGGATAATACCCAGGCGCTCGATTCGCTTGTAGACCTGATCAACAAGCACATCGAACAATCGGGCGTTGATAAGGAGAAGGTGATAGGCGTAGGTATAGGCATGCCGGGTTTTGTGAACGTAAACGAGGGCATTAATTACACTTACCTTGATGCGGGCAAAAAAACGCTTACCGAATACCTTTCGGACGCGGTTGAACTCCCCGTTTATATTGATAACGACTCCAGTTTGATCGCACTGTCTGAACTTAAATTCGGTATAGCTAAATCAATAAAGGATGTAATGGTGATCAACATAGGCTGGGGAATAGGCCTGGGCATGATCATTAACGGGCAGATATTTCGTGGTGAAAATGGTTTTGCCGGTGAGTTTAGCCATATACCCATTGCCGAAGAGGGGGCATTATGCGCCTGTGGCAAGCAAGGCTGCCTGGAAGCAGAAGCTTCGCTGATGGCGGTAGCTCAAAAAGCGATAGAGGGGGTTGAAAGCGGCCAGAAATCAAGCCTGCAACAATATATTACCGACGATCATTCAAACCTCACAGTAGGTAGTGCCCTGATGGATGCCGCTAATAAAGGCGACCAGTACGCGATTGAATTACTATCAAACGCGGCTTATAAAATAGGGCGTGCGCTTTCCATATTGATACACATACTCAACCCTAAAGCTATTGTATTAAGCGGCAGGGGAGTTAAGGTGGGCAAATTGCTGCTGGCACCCATCCAGCAAGCACTTAACAAATACTGTATACCAAGGCTTGCCCAAGGCACCGAACTTTTTATATCAGAGATAGGGTTTGATGCCGAACTGATTGGCGCGGCCATATTGGTGATGGAAAGCTTTAACAAGGTACGTGATGTAAGTACAAAGGCTTCCGCCTTAACTTTATAATTATTGAAACATAGTAAATTCTGCTGCGTTTAAATAAAATATCACCGCTTGGTACTTTGTAAAAAATTTAATAAGTTTTATTTTATATTTAAAAAATATAAGTAAGTTTGTTTAATTTGCACAGTAACCAACAACAACCCCATATATGTCACGACTCAATCTGCTTGAAGAAACCCGTTACGAAAAACTCCCGGTTACGGTATTTTCTGATTCAACAGCCGCCTCAAATAGTGTTGCCGCACGCATAGCCGCACTGATACGCGACAAACAAAGTCGTAAAGAAACCACAGTTTTAGGTTTGGCAACAGGTGCAACCCCCGTTAAGGTTTATAAAGAACTGATACGCCTGCACAAAGAGGAAGGATTGAGTTTTAGCAATGTGGTGACCTTTAATCTGGATGAATACTTCCCGATGCAGCCTGATGCCGAACAGAGCTATGTTACTTTTATGAAGCAACAACTGTTCGATCATATCGATATTGATCCGGCTAACATCAATATACCTGACGGTACTTTGGCCGAAGATGAAGTAGCACAGTTTTGCATCAACTACGAACAAAAAATAAACTCATACGGCGGGCTCGATCTGCAAATACTGGGTATAGGCCGTACCGGTCACATCGGTTTTAACGAGCCGGGCTCGGCACCAAACTCCGGTACCCGCCTGGTAACCCTGGATGATCTGACACGCCGCGATGCTTCGCGTGATTTTGGCGGTAAGGAGAATGTGCCAACTAAAGCCATCACTATGGGGGTGGGCACCATATTCAAGGCCCGCGAGATAATTTTGATGGCCTGGAACCTTAAAAAGGCCAGCATTATTAAAAAAGCGGTTGAAGGTTCGGTATCAGCCGAAGTGCCGGCTACTTACCTGCAACTGTCAGACAAAGTAGAGTTCATCCTCGATCAGGATGCCGCTGCGGAGCTGACCCGTTTTGATACGCCATGGTTGGTGCGCGATTGTGTTTGGGACATACAACTGATAAAAAAGGCCGTTGTCTGGCTTTCAAAAATAACCGGTAAGCCAATATTAAAACTTACTGAAGAAGATTACAACAATAATGGTATGGCGCAACTGGCTACCGAAAAAGGGCCGGTTTACAATATCAACATTGATATATTTAACAAGCTGCAGCATACCATTACCGGCTGGCCGGGTGGTAAGCCAAATGCTGACGACAGCCAGCGGCCTGAACGTAAGGACCCGGCTAAAAAGCGCTCTATCATATTCTCTCCGCATCCTGATGATGATGTGATCTCGATGGGGGGTACTTTCATCCGCCTGGCCGACCAGGGGCATGAGGTACACGTAGCCTACCAAACATCGGGCAATACCGCCGTTTGGGATGATGATGTGCTGCGTTTTATGGAATTTGCCATTGATTTTAACAAAGCGCAGGGGCTTGATACCAGCGTACTTGAAAATACTTATCGGGTAAGCCGCGAGTTTGCCAGCAAAAAGCTGCCAAACCAGCCCGATCAGTTAGCCATACGTGAGGTTAAAGGGTTGATCCGCAAAGGCGAGGCTATTGCCGGAGCCCGATTTGCCGGTTTGCCTGACGAAAATATCCACTTCCAGAATCTGCCGTTTTACGACAGGCAGAAAACCAGCAACAAGGTAAGTTTTGAGGATGACATACAGCAAACCGTAGAGCTGCTGCAAAAAGTAAAACCACACCAGGTGTTTGCCGCCGGTGACTTTGCTGACCCGCATGGCACGCACAAAGTTTGCTTTGATGTAATACTGGCCGCTTTAAAACGCCTTAAAGGCACAGAAGCCTGGGTTGATGATTGCTGGCTGTGGTTGTACCGCGGTGCATGGCACGAGTTTGAGATACATGAAATACAAATGGCCGTTCCGCTTTCTCCGCAGGAGGTAATGCGTAAACGTTTGGCTATATATAAACACCAGTCGCAAAAGGATCTGCCGGTATTTCCGGGTGATGATGCACGCGAGTTTTGGGTACGTGCCGAACAGCGCACTGCCGAAACAGCCCGTGTGTACGATGAACTTGGCCTTGCCGAGTACGAAGCCATTGAGGCTTTTGTTCGCTGGGATTTTTAAAGAGCTTTTTTTAGTTAAGGGGTTAATTAAAAAAGAAGCCTGGTGTTCCGCTTAATTGCAGAACCCAGGCTTAATTGTTAATTAGGGTGGGTAAATCTTAAAGGTACTTTTAGTGCCTTTTTGTATTTTTTTATTATTGTGAAAGTGTCATCTCGCGCGGTAGCGAGAGATCTGTCCGCGTTCATAGCAAAGCGACAGATTTCTCTTCGTACCTCATCGAAATGACACTTAGGGATAACTCATTATTAATTAACTAATAGCACCTATCTTCTTTAACAACTTCCTGTTCTCCCGGCGGTGAATCAGCCTGTACACTATGGCATAAATAACAGGCAGTATCAGCAGGGTAAGTATGGTTGAGGTAACCAGGCCGCCAATTACTACAATGGCCAGTGGCTTTTGCGTTTCAGAACCGATGCCGGTTGATATGGCCGCGGGCATCAGGCCAATGGCTGCCATCAGGGCGGTCATTACCACGGGGCGTACCCTTGATATTACGCCATCAAGTAGTGCCTGATCAAGGTGCATACCCGCCTGTAGGTTTTTGCGGAAAACCGATATGAGGATAACTCCATTCTGTATACATACACCAAACAAGGCGATAAAGCCAATACCTGCCGATATACTAAAGTTAATATCGGTAATATGCAGCGCCAGTATACCGCCAATTAAAGCGAATGGTACGTTCAAAATAACCAGCAGGGCATCTTTAGCATTGCCGAATGTGATGTACAATATCAAAAATATAACCAGCAAACAAACAGGAACTACACGGGCAAGCGTATTCGATGCACGTATCTGGTTCTCAAATTCACCATTCCAGGTAAATGAGTAGCCATGCTGTAGTTTTACATCAGCATTTACTTTTTGCTGCGCTTCGGCTATAGTACTGCCCAAATCGCGCCCGCGGACAGAAAATTTTACAGCGATGTAACGGGTGTTGTTATCGCGAAAAATAAATGCCGGGCCGGTTATTTCCCTGATGTTGGATATTTCTTTAATAGATATTTTGGAGCCGTTAAGCGTTGGCACCATCAGGTTTTGAATTTTATCCTGTGTATCCCGATACTGTTTCTGGTAACGTACCCTTATATCAAATTTGCGCTCGCCCTCATACAATTGGGTTGCCGCTTTACCGCCTATCGCCATCTCGATCACAGAGTTGGCATCGGCGGTGGATACGCCGTACAGTGCCATCTTGCGCTGGTCAAGCTCTATCCTGAATTCGGGCTGGCCAAGGTTGCGCAGTACGCCCAGGTCATCAACACCTTTTACGTTTTTTAAAATATTCATTACCTGGTCGGCTTTGGCATCAAGCTCATTGAAATCCGGCCCGAATATTTTAACAGCCATACTGGCGTTAACACCGGCAACGGCCTCGTCAACATTATCACGTATTGGTTGCGAGTAATTAAATACGATGCCCGGCAACTTGCGGAGCTCCTGGTCCATGTGGTCAATCAGAGCTTCTTCTGTCAGTCCTTTTGGCCAGTCTTTTTTATTTTTCAGGTCAACCTGTATCTGTACGTTAAAAAAACCTTTGGGGTCAGTACCATCATTTGTGCGGCCAACCTGTGCAAGTGTCTGCTTAACTTCGGGGAATTTTTCCAGTATCTGCATCATTTTCTGGTTAATCTCCTCAGCCTGGTTAAGCGATACGCTCATAGGCAATTCCGCTTCAACCCATAGCGCGCCTTCATTAAGGTCGGGTAAAAACTCTGTACCTAAAAATTTAGCCGATACAAAAGTGAGCAGCATAAAAATAAGCGCCGCGGCAAGGCTCAGTTTTTGATTACGATAGGTAAAGCTGAATAGCTTGCGTATGCCCCGCTCAAAAAATAACACTACCGGATTATGCTTTTCACGCACATTCTTTTTAAGCAATATGCTGGATAAGGCAGGCACAAGGGTAAGCGTAAAAAGTAAAGCCCCTAATAAGGCAAAGCCCAAGGTATAAGCCAGCGGCGAAAACATTTTACCCTCAACTTTTTGAAAGGCAAAAATTGGTATAAGGCAGGTAATGATGATGAGTTTGGAGAAGAAGATGGCCTTACCCATTTCGGCACCTACGTTTTTAAACAGGCCCAGTTTGGCAAGCCCGTTAAACTTTTGCATGCCAACTTCCTTCGCCTTATGGTCAAGGGCAACAAATATACCTTCAACCATTACCACCGCGCCATCTATAATAATACCAAAATCAACCGCGCCCATGGAGAGCAGATTGGCCGTCATGCCCTTTATGCGCATACAAATAAACGCGAACAACAGTGCCAGCGGAATAATTATGGCTACGGTAAGCGTGGTACGCCAATCGGCCATAAATAAAAATACAATTACAGTTACCAGTACAATGCCCTCCAGCAAATTGTGTATAACCGTTTCTGTACAAAAGTCCATCAGGTTGGTACGGTCATAAAAAGTATCGATCTTTACGTCGCTTGGTAAAACGTTAGCGTTCAGGTCAGTCACTTTATCGCGTATGCGCTGTAATACTTCGGCCGGGTTTTCGCCTTTACGCATCACAATAATGCCCTCAATAACATCCTTCTGTCGGTCGCGGCTTACCTGGCCAAGGCGTGGCAGGCCGCTCTCCTTAATATCGGCAACGTTGCGGGTTAAAATGGGTACATTGTTTACGTTTTTAATAATGATGTTTTCCATCTCGCTGATGTTGTTGATCAGCCCGATACCCCGTACAACAAACGCCTGGTTATTTTTCTCTATCACATCGCCGCCTACATTGATGTTGCTGCGGTTTATCGCGTTATAAACATCCAGCGAGGTAAGGCCATACTTTTGCAGCAGCGATGGGTTAACGCTCACTTCATAAGCTTTTTCTTCGCCGCCAAAGCTGTTCACATCAGCTACGCCGGGTATGGCCTTAAACTGGCGGTCAAGCACCCAATCTTGTATGGCGGTAAGCTCATGCAGCGATTTGGTGCGGCTTTTCAGGGTGTAGCGGTAAATTTCGCCGGTTGGGCCATAAGGTGGTTCAACCTCGGGTTTTACTCCGTCGGGCAGTTCGGCATTGCTTAAACGGCTTAGTACCTGCTGGCGTGCAAAGGCATCATCTACATCATCATCAAATATTATACGCACATACGATAAGCCAAAAGCCGATGTTGTACGCAGGTTAGCCTTTTTTTGCACCGAGTTTAAAACGGTTTCCATGGGTATGGTTACCATTTTTTCAACTTCCTCGGCACTGCGGCCGGGCCATTGCGCTATAATGATGATCTGGGTATTGGTAACATCCGGAAAGGTTTCAATAGGGGTATTAGTGTAGCTCCATATACCTACTACGGCAAGTACCGCTGTTAAAAAAAACACAAACGCGCGGTGCCGTAACGAAAAATATATAATGCCTTTAATGAAGTTATTCATTGTATATAGTATTAAAGGGGGATAAACCCGTAGTAATTATGTTATTTGTTGGCTATTACCTTATTCTTCAGTAAGCGCGTTATAAAGCATCAACTGGTTTTTGGTTATTACCCTTTCGCCTGCTTTTATGCCACCCGCCACATAGGTTATGGTATCAACCGTTTTTACAGGGTTTACCTGGCGTACCTCCATGTTGCATTTATTATTATATACTACCACAAAGTTTTTACTGTTATCAAATATGATAGCCGATGCGGGGAGCGCGACAGCCTTGGCCGCTTCGTTATTGGTAATAATTACATTGGTAAACATTTCGGGCTTTAACAGCAGATCAGTGTTGGGTAGCGAGATGCGTACGTTCATCACCTTGCTGTCCGGGTCGAGCACGGAGTTCACCAGGTCTATCTTACCGGTAAATACCTTGTCGGGATAGGCAATTGTGGTTACTTTGGCCGTGTAACCCTGTTTTACTTTGGCAATATCGCTTTCAAAAACGTTGGCGTTTATCCAAACATCCTTCATGTCTGATATGGTGAACAAGCTCTCATTATTATCAGGCCTGATAAAGTTGCCTGCCGATATGTTCTTTTCAACTACATACCCCTCCCGCGGGGCGCGGATAACCAATGTACCGTTCGCGCTAGTATTGCCGCCGCCGTTAATGGCTATCTGCTGTTTTACCTTATCATTAGCGGCCAGGGCTTTGGCATAATTCTCTTTAGCTTCGGTATAGTCACGCTCGCTTGATATGCCGTTTTTGTACAGGTATTCGGCCTGTTGTAACTGGCGTTTGCTGATGGCCACATCGGCGCGGGTTGATTGCTGATCGGTATAATTACCGGCCACATCGGCGCTGCGCAGTACGGCAAGCACTTGTCCCTTAGTTACTTTATCACCTAATGATACCTTAACATCCGTAACCTGCCCGCCTGCAAAGGGGAATACCTTTACTACTTTATTTTCATCAAATGATACCTCGCCGGTAAGCGAAAGCTCATCCTTAACCTGCGATACCTTAACGGTGTCTATTTTGATCATGCGTGCCATGGAATCACTTACGCAAACCTTTTTGGTTTCCATGGTGCCGGTTTTATGCTGCTCGCAGGCGCTGAGTGCCAAAACCAGGGCGATGGCGCCATATGCAAATTGCTTTTTCATTGTGTTTTTATGTTGTTTATAGAGGATCAACTACTGTGGTGCCCACCGCGAAATTCAGATCGGCAATGGCTTTATTGAGGTTAAATTGTTGCTGTAATATTTTGAGCTTGGTGTCTTTGTACGAGTCAAAAAAATCCACAAACTCGGGCAGGCTGATCTGCCTTTGCTTAAAGCTCTTGAGCATACTGGTGTACAACTGGTCATAACGGTCGTAAAAATCAGTTTCGCTTTGGCCAAGCAACTGGTTGCTGAGGCGGTATTGGTTTACAGCCGAATACACATCGTTTTGTAGTTGCAACGCATTGTTCTGTACTATAAACTGCTGGCCCTGCGCGCTGAGTTTGGCTGCTTTAATATTGCCCTGATTGCGGTTAAAAAGGGGTAGCGGAACGCTGATCTGTAAGCCTACATATTGCGGCGCGTAGCTGCTGTTCTGGTCATAGGCCACGCCAACGGTAACGTCGGGTTTGGCTAAGGCTTTTTGCAGCGCTACATTATCATTGTTTTGTTGTAGGGTAAACTGGCCGGCCAGGTAATCGCCACGCAGGGTTTTTGCCTTTTCGGCAAGCTCTGCGGCGTTAAGCGGTGTATCTGTTATTTTAAAATTAATAACGGGCGCTACAAACTTATCAGCGGGTACGCCAAGCAACGTTTTAAGTTCGCTTTGCAGTTGGGTAAGCTGGCGGTTATTCTCCACCAAATCATTCTGCAAACTAAAAAGCAACGCCTTTAAACGCACCACATCTTTAAGGGAATTATTACCCGCCTCGTACGATTTTTGAATGGCATTCACCAGGTTCTGTGCCGATGCTATTTCGGTTTGGTAAACCTTGCCCTGTTCAATCAGGTTTGATGCCTGTGCAAAATCAAGCAGCAGGTTGTAGCGCAGGTTGCGCAGCAGGTCGTCAAATTCGGCTTGTTGTATGCTGGCATCATCCTTGGCTACCTGTACCTGTTTGCCACGCTTACCGGCAGTGGTAAACACCTGGCTGAGTTGTAAAAATATCTGCCCGTTGTTTTTACTGTGATCAAAAAACTTGCCCGACTTATCGGTAATGTTCTGATCGGTGCTTAATACCGGGTTATCCCACAAACCGGCCTGTTTAATGAGCGCCTTTGAGGCATCTACATTATACTTTTGGGCCAGTAAGGTGAGGTTGTTTTGTAAAAAAAGTTTTTCACTGTCCTTAAAGTTCAGCTTAAGGGTGTCTGTCTGACTGTAGGCCTTCGGGGCGCTGCATATTGCCAGTACGGGCAGCAGTAGTTTGAATAAATTTTTATAAGGTGCCATTTTTTGTTCTGATCTTTCGATAGATCAAAACTATAATGGCCGAATTGGAAGCGAATTAAACCTGCATTAAAATGCCATTAGAATTTATAACGCGCCATTTTTAGCGAATTGAACTATAAATGTACTCCCTTTTTCAGCGGCAGGCAGAATTTGTATGCTGCCGTGGCACAACTGGATTATTTTATCGGTAATGTAAAGGCCGAGCCCGCTGCCGGGCAGTTTTTTAACATTACCCGCGCGGTAAAAGGGGCGAAGAATTTTCTGGCGGTCAGCCTCCGCTATGCCCGGCCCCTGATCGGTGATGGCTATACTCACCCGGGTTGGCAAGGCTTCAAACTTAATACTCACGTGCTCACCGCCTGAGTATTTAAAGGCGTTATCAATAATATTATTCAGAGCGATGTAGAGCAGGGGCTTGTTGCCCTGAATTTCAAGTTCGGTATCATCATCGGGCATATTGCCTAAAGTAAGATGCACTTTGCCGGGGCCTTTCTTTTCTGTCCAGCTTTCGTGCAATTCCCAAAGTAATTCATCAACCCTGATTGGTGATATTTTGGCCTGGGTATAATTCATATCTACCTGGGCCAGCTCCATCAGGCTGGTGATGGTTTCCTGCAGGCGCAACGCATCAGCAGATATGGATGCCAGGATGCGCTCATATTCATCGGTATTACGTATCTTGGTTAAGGCTACTTCTACCTCGCCCATAATACTGGTAAGCGGGGTGCGCAACTCGTGCGAGGCATTGGCTACAAAGGTTTGCTGTAGCTCAAATGCGTTTTCAAGCCGCTCCAGCAGGCTGTTAAAGTTGCTGATCAGTTCATCGATCTCATCTTTGTTTTTAGCACCCTCTACCCGCATGTGCAGGTTGCTTGAGCGTATCTGCCCCATTTGGGTGATCACCTTTTTAATTGGGGCGAGGGCGCGGTTAGCGAATATCTGCCCGGCAAAAAACAATACCGCTGTAAATACGATAAACAGCACCACAGCCGCCTGGCTCAGCATGGTAACGCGGCGCGCGAAACTTCGGTCAACGGCTGATACCAGTATCACAAAATCGCCCTGGTTATCATGATAGAGTTTACCTACCACCTGGCGGCTGCCATCCTGGTATTTGAGGTACTTATCCTTACGTACCTGTTCAATAATGGTATCCGTCCAAAAAATATTATTGTGGGTATTAAATGCCGACCGGTTATCATCATCATACACTTTTATTACCTCGCCGTTCAGCTTGTCAAGGTACTGTTGCTGTACCTGCACCAGCGAGTCGGCATTGATCTCGTCGGCCTTTAAATAAAGTTGCGAGGCTACGTTGGCGCGGTCGGTAAGGCGGTCATAAAAGTCCTCGCGGGAGAATGAATACACCGCCAGGTACAGCGCCACCAGTACCAGCAGCAAAGCCCCCGAACTAATGAGCGTAAAGTATAACGACAGGCGGGTTTTGATCTTCATGGGCTGTTATTGCTCCTTTAAAATGTAGCCCATGCCAATAACGGTATGTATCAGCTTTTTATCAAACCCTTTTTGAATTTTGTTGCGCAGGTAGTTCACGTATACGTCAACCATGTTGGTTTGCGTATCAAAATTGATCCCCCAAACCTTTTCGGTGATGTACTCACGTGATAACAGCTTGTTGGCATTGCGGATAAAAAGCTCAAGCAGGGCGTACTCCTTGGCGGTCAGGGCTATCTGTTTACCCGCACGCTCAGCGGTTTTATTCCAGATGTTCAGTTTCAGATCGCTAAAATTAAGGTAGTGGCTGCCTGCCGCATCAGCAGGTTGCCTGCGGCGCATCAGGGCCTCAATACGGGCCAGCAACTCCTTAAAGTGAAAGGGTTTTACCAGGTAATCGTCAGCACCGGCGTGCAGGCCGTTCACCTTATCGTCAATAGTACCAAGGGCGCTTAGTATCAGTATAGGGGCATCCTGTTGTTTTTGACGTATCTGCCGGCAAAGCTCCATGCCGCTAAGCAGGGGCAGCATCATATCCAGAATAAAAAGGTCGTACTGTTTTTGCAGCATCATGGTAAGCCCGGCCACACCATCGGCGGCAACATCAACGCTGTAGTTATGCTCTTCCAATCCTTTTTTTATAAAGGATGAAACCTTTTCTTCGTCTTCAACTAAACAAATACGCGTCATATAAATTAATGCAGGTAGCGGTTTGCAATTTTAAGCAATTATAGCCTACTATAATAACCCGCTGTAAATTATAACGTAAGGTTTAATTTTTGGTGCTAAGTTTGATACTAATAAGAAAAACTACCATTATGAATACAGCCGATTTTGAGATCAAAACCAATATACAGATCAGCAAACCCGCCGCTGAGGTGTTCGAGGCGATTATCGATCCCGAAAAAATGTCGAATTACTTTATCTCGAAAGGCAGTGCCCGTTTAGAACAAGGCAAGCAGGTGATGTGGAGCTTCCCTGAATTTGAGGGTGAATACCCGGTGAATGTAAAGGAGATCGAAGCTGATAAACGAATAGCCCTTACCTGGGATGTTGAAGGCACGCCATTTTTAGTGGAGATGCTATTAACCCCACAGGGCGATAGTGCTACCAAACTTACCGTTACCGAGAAGAGTTCAGCAGAACAGGAACCTTCACTACAATGGCTGAAAAATAATACCGAGGGCTGGGCTAATTTTTTAGCTTGCTTAAAGGCTTACTTGGAGTATGGCATCAACCTGCGTAAAGGCGCGTTTGATTTTATGAAGAATGGTAAATAGATCACGGGAGAAATTTATCTATCAGCCTCAATAAAAATAGGATAGTTGCTATACAAAGCACTATTTTTAACGCGCTATGAGTATACAAGTTATCGCGTTTGATGCCGATGATACCCTTTGGGTGAATGAACCCTATTTCAGGCGTACCGAAGAGGCGTTTTATATACTGCTTAATGAGTATTTGCAGCAGCACTCGCTTGAACGTGAGCTGCTGAAAACCGAAATAGGCAACCTTAAATTATACGGTTACGGTGTAAAGGGTTTTATCCTCTCCATGATCGAAACGGCCCTTGAGGTTACCAATAATACCATCCCTGCTCAAATTATCGGGCAGATTATCAACCTGGGCAAAGGCTTGCTTGATGAGCCTATTGAACTGCTGGATGGTGTGGAAGATGTATTGAGCGCGCTTAAAGGGCGCTACCGCTTAGTGGTTGCAACCAAAGGCGACCTGCTGGATCAGGAACGTAAACTCAAAAAATCAGGACTGAGCCATTACTTTCATCATATCGAGATCATGTCTGAAAAGGATGATGCCAATTACCTTAAACTGGTAAAGCACCTGGATATTCAGCCTGATGAGTTACTGATGATCGGTAATTCCCTGAAATCGGACATTATGCCGGTGCTCAACATCGGCGGCTCGGCCATTCACGTGCCTTACCATATTACCTGGGCGCATGAGCAGATTGAGGGCGTTATTGATAATGAGAAGTTTGAAAGTATAACCAGTATCAGGGAGATATTGGAAATGGTGTAAAGCCTATCTTTTTATGTAAAAAAAGTGTCATTTCGAACGAGGTACGAGGAGGAATCTGTCGTCCGGCTATGAACGCGTACAGATTTCTCGCTAACGCTTCGAAATGACAAATAGAAAAAACGAATAAAACCCGCAAGTACGAGGGGCCAATCTCCGAGCAACTTATCCATAAGCTTATTCCGAAGAGATTTCTCCGGGCATTCTAATGCGGATATTAAGTGTTATTTACAGATTGTGCGTACAAGATTGTTATTCCGAACGAGGTACGAGGAGGAATCTGTCACCCGGCGATGAACGCTTGCAGATTTCTCGCTAACGCTTCGAAACGGCAGAAAAAAAGAGTTCAAACAAAAAAGCCCCTCTCCTTTGGAGAGGGGTTGGGGTGAGGTATCAATCGTGCCGGTACAAAACCATACCTGCATGATACAATATTCCGTTCCTGAAGTCGCCGTCGGCGGTAAAACCGGTATCGTCTACATACTCAATATGGTCGCCTTCAATGGTGTAGTTGCCCTGGTAAGCGCTTTCGCGGTCGCCGCGGGCTTCGTCATAACGGCCGTTGGGTAATAGTTCATGGCGTATATAGCCATCTTTGGTTACCCACATGCCTGCATACTTATTATCCATGTTAATTTGATTATTTAGATCAGGCATCAAAACCGGTTGATACGGTAACTTCTTTCCAGGCTTCCAGCTCTTTTTTTACATTCTCCATTTTTTTGTAAGCCATGTTGTAAGCATCCTCACCTAAAAACAAATGTACCGGCGGATTTTCTGCTTCGCTTACCTTGATCATACCAAGGGCCGCTTTTTCAGGATCGCCACCCTGGTTGCCGTTCATGTCGTTCTCGTGAAAGTTTTGTGAATCACGAACGCTTTTATATTCAGCTATCGGATTTTCAGGAACAGCCATTGAGCCCGCGGTTAAAAAGTCGGTACGAAAATAACCCGGAGATACTACCGTAGCATGTACG
The DNA here is from genome assembly GCF_058782065.1 of Mucilaginibacter sp. FW306-07-L. NCBI lineage: Bacteria > Pseudomonadati > Bacteroidota > Sphingobacteriia > Sphingobacteriales > Sphingobacteriaceae > Mucilaginibacter > Mucilaginibacter sp. FW306-07-L. The sequence goes on along the minus strand of NZ_JBYSXI010000002.1, from coordinate 193,695 downwards.
CCAAACTCTTTAATTTCGGCAGCCAGCGATTCGGTAAAGCCATGCACCGCGAACTTGGTAGCGCAGTAAATACCAAAGCCGGGGAAGTCGCCGGTAAAGCCACCGATAGAGGCAATGTTGAATATATGGCCTGAACCCTGCGTACGCAGATGCGGCATTGCTTTGCGGATCACATTCAGCGAACCAAATACATTTACCGCGAAGTTATCATAAGCCTCGTTTTCGCTCAATTCTTCTAAACTGCCCAGCATACCGTAACCGGCGTTGTTTACCACAACATCAATTTTACCAAAGTGCTTTACAGCTACATTGATAGCTTCGGCTACGCTTTGCTCGCTTTTGATGTTCATTTCAAGCGGCAAAAATTCATCATTAGGGTTGCCTACTGCCTGGTTAAGCTCGGCAGCGTTGCGTGAGGTAGCAGCTACATTGTAACCTGCCGCCAGTAATTGTTTTACCAGTGATAGCCCCAAACCTTTTGAAGCCCCGGTTACAAACCATGTTTTTTGCTTGTTCATTTTTTATAGTTTATTTAGTGATTACTTAATAGTCGGTTGATTTGGTTAACGTTTCGTGTTCTTTAAACTCGGCGTTCATTCTTTCAACCTTTTCGTTAGCGCGGGCGTAAGCATCGCTGCCCAGCAACAGGTAGAGTGGCGGGTTTTCCATGGCTGCCAGCTCGATCATGGCGGTGGCTGCCTTGTCGGGATCGCCGGCTTGGGCACCGCTCATTTTCAAATACCTTTCGTGTGTGGCACGCACCGCGGTATAGTCGGCTATCGGGTTTTGGCCGATGTAGATAGAATCAGGCTCCAGGAAATTGGTGCGGAAGCCACCCGGCGCTACTACGGTAGCCTTAATATCAAACTCTTTAATGTCAGCGGCTAATGATTCTGTTAGCCCTACAATGGCATATTTTGTGGCGGCATAAATAGCCCAGCCGGTATTGGCGGTTATACCTGCTATGGATGATATATTGATGATATGCCCTGACCGCTGTGCACGCAAATAAGGCATGGCCTGGCGGATTACATTCAGCGTGCCGAATACATTAATGTCGAAGTTTGCACGGGTTTCCTCATCGCTTAACTCTTCAATGCTGCCGCCTATGCCATAACCGGCATTGTTAACGATTACATCTACGCGGCCAAATTTTTCAACTGTGCTTTTTAGGGCTGTCGCAATGGCTGTTTCATGCTTAACATCGGCCTGTAGCGGTAAAAAATTATCGTGAATGCCAACTGCGGTAACCAGTTCGGCCAGCTTGCGCGATGTTGCGGCTACAGCATGGCCCGCATTTAAAAGGTTCTTTACAAGTGAAAGGCCTAAACCTTTTGAGGCCCCGGTTATAAACCATATTTGTTTGTTTTCCATTGTGCTGTTATTTTTATTAACAGTACAAAGGTAATATGGTATTAAAGGGGGGCGATAGCGTTAATCAAACCAAAAATTGCAAAATTCACACATTGCGATAGGCTGATGGCGTAAGCTGGGTTTGTTTTTTAAAGAAGTTGTTAAAATGCGCGGGCTCATCAAAGCCGAGGGTATAGCTGATTTCGGAAATGTTCCAGTTGGTGTGTTTAAGCAGCACGCGGGCTTCGTTAGCCAGCCGCTCAAATATATGACTGCTGGTAGTGCGCCCCGTAGTTTGGCGGATGGCCCGGTTGAGGTGGTTAACGTGTACCGATAGCTTGTCGGCAAAATCATTGGCAGAGCGTAGGGTAAAGCGCTGTGAGGTAGACTCGATAGGGAATTGCCGCTCCAGCAATTCGGTGAATATGGATGTGATGCGCGAGTTGGCATCTGGATGACTATATAATGTTTCGGTAGGTTGCAGCTTTAACGCGTAGTGAATCACCTCGTTGGTGTAACTGTTAAGCAGATCATACTTAAAGCGATAGTCGGAGCTGATCTCTTTAAGCATCTTTTCAAAAATAGTGGATAGCTCCTGATACTGCTCACTGTTAAGGGTATACAATGGTTTGCCACCGGGTGTAAACATAAACAGATCGTAGATATTGGTACGCAGGCGCTCGGTAAAAAAACCTTCCTTAAATATGCAGAAGTAACCCTCCATATCTTCAGACAGTAATTCAAAGGTATAAGGCACATTTGGGTTGAAGAACATGAGTGCCATGCCGTCAACATCTACACTTTTATCGGCATAATGATAGCGGCTTTTGCCTGTGTACAGGGTGATCTTATAATAATCCCGACGGCTATATTTTACCGGTGTTTTGTTTGGCCCATGGCAATCCTCCAGTCGAAAAACATTAAAATGCCCTATGTCCTGGCTCAGGTTATCGGGTAGCCAGTTAAACTTTTGCTGATAAAAATCTTCTAATGATTCTGTTGCGGCTATCATAGTGCAAACTTACGTAATTCAAACTATTAAATGCAAATGTCTGTTTGTGCTGGTCATGGTAATATGTAACAACATTGCAATAAGCCTTAATTAGTAACATGCAGTTAAACATACGCTTAATATAAATTGTTAAGTTAGCATTGTTTAAATCATAATTCATACATCATGGAAAACAACAGCCGTCGTAAATTTATACAAACCTCGCTTGCTGCCACTGCCGCGGTAACCGTAGGTAACTCATTTATTACTAATGCTATAGCAGGTGAGCCGAAACCAGCCGCTTTTGCTTTTAAACAAGTGCCGCTGCCTTTTAAATATGCCGACCTTGAGCCGAGCATTGACGCGCTTACCAATGAGATACATTACACCAAGCACCATGCTTCGTACATAAAAACGATCAATGAGCTAATAGTAAGCGAAAAAATACCATATACAACCGAAAAGGAATTTTTTGCCAATGCTTCCAAATTATCTGCTAAGGCACGTAACAACGCCGGTGGGGCCTGGAACCATAACTTTTTTTGGGAGACCCTGAAAGCGCCATCAACGTCGGCCGCGCCAACAGGTAAGGTTGCTGATGCGATCAATGCCTCATTCGGCTCGTTCGATAAGTTTAAAACTGAATTTGCTGATGCCGCTACCAAACGCTTCGGCTCCGGCTGGGCATGGCTGGTTAAGGATGGTGCTAAATTGAAAATAGGTTCAACCGCAAACCAGGACAATCCTTTATTTGATAACTCAGAGATTAAAGGTACCCCGCTTTTAGGCCTTGATGTTTGGGAACATGCCTACTACCTCAAATACCAAAACAAACGCCCCGACTACATCAACGCCTGGTGGAACGTAGTAAACTGGGACGCGGTTGCTAAAAGGATGGTTTAGTCATTCACTGCGTTGTCATTGATCATTCGCTTCGCTGTCATTGGTCATTCGCTTCGCTGTCATTAGTCGCTGTCATTGGTCATTCGCTTCGCTGTCATTAGTCATTGGATTAATTATTTTCCAATGACTAATGACTATTGACCAATGACTAAATGGTCGTCGGCTTATCTGAAACATTCTTCTTTTTGCGAAAAACCGGGAAATTCATCGGACTAAGATTCGGCCTTTCGTCGCCAAGTAGCACGCCCCATTGTTTAAACTGTTCCGATCTGTCGAACATGATCTTTAATACCGCTATGATCGGCAGCGCCAAAAACATTGCAGATATGCCACCCATTGTGCCCGCCAAAATTACCCCGACGATAGCTGCCAGGGCATTTATCTTTACTTTTGAGCCTACAATGCGTGGCATCAGTATATTGTTATCCAAAAACTGAACTACGGCTATTGCACCTAACACGATAAAAATAGGCAGTATTTCCTGTGAGGAGGCCAGCGTGATCAGCACACCCAATACATTGCCGATCAAGGCTCCCAGGTAGGGGATGAGGTTTAAAAAAGCGAATATTACCCCGATCAGCAGCGCATGTTTTATACCGAATAAAAACAATATCAACCCTAATAGCACGGTGATATAAGTGATCTGTATCAGCAGACCTATCAGGTAGCTTTTAATGATGCTCTCGGTAGCGCGCATGCCTTCTTCTACTTTGGTATGCTGCTCAGGTTCAAACCACATAAATACAAAGCGTACCAGCAGGTTTTTGTAAAGCAATATCAGGTAGATGTAAATAGGCAACAAGCCAAAAAATAACAATATGTTACCTACCGAACCAGCCGCGCCGCCTAAAATATTACCTAAAGAACCAAGCAGTTTGTTGCTTTGCTCGTCAATAAATTTCAATTGTTCTTTGGCAGAATAGTCAAACTTTTGCGCTATCCATAAGCTGAGAGAGCTGAGGTGCTTGGCCACATTTTTTTCAATCTGCGGAAAATCAGCAACCAGCGACCCGATCTGCGCGGAGAAGAACCATACAATCAGGCCAAGAAAAATAAATAGTAATAGGATAGGTAAAAATATGGCTATCACTTCGGGCACCTTTAACCGCCGGAAAAACCGGAGCACGGGCAACAGCATCAGGCTGATAAAAAATGCCATCAGCAAGGGCATAATAAGGTTTTGACCGATGATGAACAGCGCACCTAACAGCGCCAGCCCAAGCAACTCGATTGACCGTTTAACGGTGATCGGAAGTTCTTTCATGATTGAAGTAAAAAGTTACTGTGATAAGCATAATACCTGCCATTTTGTTTAGTATATGGCATTAATAATTAGCGCTTTTACAAACGTTTATTACACCAGTGTAACGTTGCGTGCAAAAACATTATTTAACTTTGCTGATGATGGCAGCAGATAAGGATATATTTAACCTGGGCGATATAAAAAATCTGGTGGATACCTTTTATGGCAAGGTGCAGCAAAACCCCTTAATCGGCCCTGTTTTTAATGAGCGCATTCAGGACCGATGGCCGCAGCATCTGGAAAAAATGTACAGCTTTTGGCAAACCATATTGTTAGAGGAGTACACTTATTTTGGCCGCCCGTTTCCGCCACATGCTCAACTACCAGTTGAGCGCGAACATTTTGAAACCTGGCTCGGCATCTTTAATGATACCGTTGACGAACTTTTTACCGGCGATAAAGCCACCGAAGCCAAATGGCGGGCAGGCAAAATGGCCGAGATGTTCCAGATCAAGATCACTCACTTCCGCAATTCAGGTCATAACATCCTGTAACAATCAGGCGATTTGCAAAAACGTTTTTTCAATAATTTTTATCTAAAAGTTTTTTATCTGTATGTTTAACAGCTAACCAATGCTAATTAAACATGTCTCTTAATTTCCGCTTACGCGAGTTTCTTTGTCTCATTGTTTTATCCCACATTTCTGCATTCGCCGTTTTTGCGCAGCAAAGGCAAATAATTGAGGTTGCGCCGGGGGTGAAAAAGATAACCATAGGACAAACAGACCCGTTAACACCCTATAGTTTTTGCGATGAAAAACCGCAGTTAGCTGCCATGCAAAAGCTACCAGCCGGTAAGCTACCGTTTGATATCAATAATATTGGTATCAACATCAACGAAAGGGGCGTACTGGTTGAAGTGCCATTGGATGATAAGGAACAACTTTATGGCTTCGGCTTGCAGATAGGCTCATTTAACCAGCGCGGCTTACGTAAAAAGCCAATCGTTAATGATAATCCGTCCACCAATTTAGGCTATACACATGCGCCGACAACCTTTTACGTATCAAACAAAGGGTATGGCATACTGGTAAACACCGCCCGCTACACTACTTTTTATTGCGGCACTACCGCTAAAAATATTAACGAGGTAAAGACAACCACGCAAAGCAATGGCGGCAATTCGGTAAATGAGTTGTATGCTAACAAAGGCGGTTCGGCAGGCTATGTATCGGCTGATGTACCGGGAGCCAAAGGCATTGAGATCTACATTTTTGAAGGGCCGGATATGCTGAGCGTTATGCAGCGTTATAACCTTTTTTCGGGCGGCGGTGCCTTGCCTGCCATTTGGGGCTTAGGCGTAAAATACCGCGTTAAGGCTGATTTTAAGCAGGATCAGGTTAAAAAAATGGCCACGTATTTTCGGGATAATCATATTCCCTGCGATGTGCTGGGGCTTGAACCCCGCTGGCAAACGGCATCGTACTCATGCTCGTACGTTTGGAACAACGAGTTTTTCCCTCATCCGCAAAACCTGATCGATAGCATGAAACGGCAGGGTTTTCATATCAATTTATGGGAGCACGCCTTTGTTAATCCTAAATCGCCGCTGTATACGCAGTTAAAAAATAAATCAGGCAATTATTTGGTATGGAACGGTTTGGTACCTGACTTTGCTGATAAGCAGGCTACTAAATTATTTGCCGATTACCATCAAAACACCTTTGTAAAACAGGGTATATCCGGTTTTAAGATGGACGAGTGCGATAACTCCAACATTACCATGGGCGATGCCACCTGGAGTTTCCCCGAGCATAGCCGTTTCCCTTCGGGGCTGGATGGCGAGCAAATGCACCAGGTATTTGGTGTGCTGTATCAAAAGGCTATTTACAATATCTACAAGCAAAACAACATTCGTACTTATCTTGATGTGAGGGCTTCAAGCTCGTTCGCGTCATCATATCCGGCAGCTTTATACAGCGATACTTACGATCATAACGAATACATTGATATGGTGGTCAACTCCGGTTTTTCCGGGCTGATCTGGTCGCCTGAGGTGCGGGAGTCAAACACCGTGAAAGATCTGATGCGTCGCAGTCAAACGGCCGTATTATCAGCACAGGCGTTGTATAACTCCTGGTACCTGCAAAACCCGCCCTGGTTACAAATCAACATCAAGCAAAATAACAACAACGAGCTGATGGCCAATGCCAAAGAGGTAGAGGCCGATGTGCGCAAGCTGCTGAACTTCCGCATGAGTTTGGTGCCATATCTGTATAATGCCTTTTCCGATTATCATTTTAAAGGCATCCCACCGTTCAGAGCTTTGGTGATGGATTATCCGGATGATGAAAAGGTGTATAACATACCCGATGAGTATATGATAGGGCAGGGCATTTTAGCCGCCCCGCTTACCGAGAAGCAAAACGAACGCAAGGTTTACCTGCCTGCCGGTATCTGGTATGATTATAATACCGGTAAAAAAATGGAAGGCGGTAGGGAATACACCATCAATACCTCGTTTACTGATTTGCCCATCTTTATAAAAGAGGGCACCGTTTTGCCGATGGCTAAACCGGTTGAATATGTAGCGCCCAATACCAAATTTGAAATAACCTGCTATGTATACGGCGAAAAAGCCACAGGTAGCTTATTTGAAGATGACGGCGTTACCTTTAATTACGATAAAGGCAATTACAACAACATCAGCCTGAACTATGAGGGTGCAAAGGGAAAAGCGGAACGTAAAGGCAGCTTTAAAAACAAACGGTTCATTATTAAAAAATGGGAAGTAATTAAATAACGGTCCACCGATACTAAATACATCACTTAATATAAGCACATGAAGAAACAAATTCTACTCACCACGTTACTGCTCTCGGCAGGTGTGAGGCTGATGGCGCAAACCATTGATCTGACCTCGCCCGATAACAAGATCAAGCTGACGGTTGATCTTAAAGACCGGATCAATTACTCAGTTAGCGTCAACGGCGATGCCTTGTTGAGCAACTCGTACCTGCAACTTGACCTGGGCAAGCAAAAGCTTGGCGAAAAACCAAAGCTGATTAAAAAAGCGGTTACTACAGTCAATACGGTTTTACACCCGGTGGTATCCTTAAAAAACAGTTCGGTGCCTAATAATTATAACCAGTTAAGGCTTGATTTAAAGGGCGATTACAGCGTGGAGTTCCGTGCTTATAATGATGGGGTGGCGTATCGTTTTGTTACCAATAAAAAGGATTCTATCGCTATCAATAACGAGGATGTTCATCTGAACTTCGCGGATAACGTGGAGGCATCGTACCTGGAAACCGGGGGCTTTAAAACTTCATACGAGATATTATATCAGCGTAAACCTTTAGCCGATGTAAATAAGGGTAAAATGAGCGTGCTGCCTATTTTGTTCGACAATAAAAAGTACAAGGTGCTGCTATCTGAGGCTGATCTGTATGATTACCCTTGTCTTTTCGTAAAATCAACCGGTGATAAAAGTGTTGATGCCATTTTCCCTAAAGCGCCGCTGGCCTTTGGTCCGGATGGCGACCGTAGTTTGAAGATTGAGAAAGAAGCGCCTTACATTGCTAAAACCGCGGGCAAGCGCAACTTTCCCTGGCGCTTTGTGGTGATCACCGATCAGGATAAGGAGTTAGTTGCGAACCAGATGGTGGCACGCCTTTCAACCCAAAACCAGTTAAAAGATACCAAGTGGATAAAACCCGGCCAGGTAACTTGGGAGTGGTGGCACAATGCGTATGTATATGGTGTCGATTTTAAGTCAGGCTATAACCAGGATACTTATAAATACTATATCGATTTTGCTTCAAAATATGGCATCCCATATATTATTATGGACGAAGGCTGGGCCAAAACTACCGAGAACCCTTTTGAGCCTAACCCAACCATTAACCTGCACGAGTTGATTGATTATGGTAAAAAAAAGAACGTGAAGATCATTCTTTGGTTTACCTGGCTATCGGTTGAAAACCATTTCGACATATTTGAAACCCTGAAAAAGTGGGGCATCGCCGGCATGAAGATCGACTTTATGGATCGCAGCGACCAGTGGATGGTTAACTATTATACCCGCGTTGCTAAAGAAGCCGCCAAGCACCAGATATTGGTTGATTTTCACGGCGCGTTCAAGCCTGCCGGTTTGGAGTATGCGTATCCTAACGTATTGTCGTACGAGGGTGTTATCGGTATGGAGCAAAACATCGGCGGCGGTTTAGCTACGCCGGACAATAATTTGTACCTGCCTTTTCTGCGTAATGCTGTTGGTCCGATGGATTACACGCCGGGTGCCATGCGCTCAGCCCATAAAAAAGATTATAAACCAACCTGGGTAAATACCATGAGTATTGGTACACGCGCGCATCAGTTAGCGATGTATATAGTGTTTGAAAGTGGCCTGCAAATGCTGGCAGATAACCCGTATAACTACTACCGCGAGCCCGAAGCCATCAAGTTTATCACCAGCGTACCTGTTACCTGGGATGAAACGAAGGTGCTTGATGCTTCATTAGGCGAATATGTGGTTACTGCCCGCCGCAAAGGCGGCAACTGGTTTATAGGCGCTATGGGCAACAGTAAACCGCACGAGCTAACCATCAACACCAGCTTTTTAAAGCCGGGCGTTACCTACAACATCACACTGATTAAGGATGGCATCAATGCCGATTTTCAGGCGATGGATTTTAAACAGGTGGTTAAAACTATTAAAGCCGGTGAAGCTATTGATATTAAGATGGAAGCTGATGGCGGTTGGGTTGCACGTATTGAACCGGCCAATTAAACCATTTACATCTAACACATCTAAGAAGAGGATAGGCGAAAGCTCATCCTCTTTTTTATTTATTTTTGTCAGTTAGACATTTATTATAACTTTACGGCTTACAGTTAAACCAAATTAAATTAATTCTATACTTTACAAGCAATGAAAAAAATTAGTTTTCGTTCTATTGCGCTCGCCTGCCTTTTATCGGCGGGTGTGGCACATGCCCAGGACAGAAAGGCACCTTCGTACCCCTTAGTAACACACAATCCGTATTTCAGTATCTGGTCAAACACCGATAAGCTGACTGAATCATCAACCAACCATTGGACCGGCGCAACGCAATCATTATTAGGCGTTATCAGCGTTGATGGTAAGTTTTACCGCTTTTTAGGCCAGGCTGCTGATAAGTACAAAACCATATTGCCGGCATCTGATGAAAAAGGTTACAGCGTAAAATATACTGAAACCAAGCCTGCCGATGATTGGAACAGCGCGAACTTTAACGATGTTTCATGGAAAACAGGCGCAGCACCATTTGGTGATAACGACCAGGTGAAAACCAGTTGGAAAAGTCATGACCTGTGGGTGCGCCGTACATTCAGCTATACCAAAACTGATCTGAATGAGCTGTATCTGAAGATAAACCACGATGATAATGTTGAGGTATATTTAAATGGTGATAAGATATTTGACCGCGAAGGCTGGACTAATGATTTTAAAATGATCAAGCTGAGCAATAACGTTAAAGGCAAACTTAAAGACGGCGAAAACGTGCTGGCCATCCACGTAGCCAATACCGCCGGTGGCCGTTACCTTGATGCAGGCTTGGTTGAAAAGGTAAAAGATAACAGCAGCGATAAACTGGCCGTAGCTAAGCAAAACGCGGTTGCCGTTAACGCTACCCAAACCATTTATAATTTTACAGCAGGCGGTGTTAACTTGGATGTTACCTTTACCTCGCCGCTATTAATGAGCGATCTGAATCTGATTGCAAGGCCGGTAAGCTATATAGCCTACAAAGCCAAAGCTAATGATGGCAAGAGCCATGCGGTTAAAGTGTTGTTCAGCGCGTCAACAGATGTAGCAGTTAATACGCCGGTGCAGGAGGTTAAAGCTACCAAATACGCTACGCCAAAACTATCCATCCTGAAAGCCGGTACCACCGCGCAGCCGGTGTTGAAGAAAAGTGGCGACGATTTACGTATCGACTGGGGATACATGTATGTTGCAGCCCCTAAGGCGGAGAACGTATCACAATTTATCACTGCCGAAAGCGAAGCAGCTACCGCATTTGTTAGTGGCAGCCGTACATCAACAGCACAGCAAGGCCGTTCGCTGGCGCTTAATACGGTTATCCCATTTGGTACAGTAGGTGCAACCGCTGTCGAAAAATATGTTGAGCTGGGTTATGATGAGGTATATGCTATCCAGTACTTCAAACAAAACCTGCGCCCCTGGTGGAACAATTCAGGCAAGCAAACCATTGAAGGCCAGTTGGCTTTAGCTGCCGATCAGTATAAATCGGTGATCAGTAAATGCCAGGCGTTCGATAAAAGTTTATATGCCGACACTAAGAAATCAGGTGGTGCAAAGTATGCCGACCTTTGTGTGCTGGCTTACCGACAAAGCATCGCGGCGCATAACCTGGTAAAAAGCCCGCAGGGCGATCTGCTTTGGTTATCAAAAGAGAACTTCAGTAACGGATCAATCAACACCGTTGATATTACCTATCCATCAGCGCCAATGTACCTCATTTACAATACCGGTTTACTTAAAGGTATGATGAACGGGATATTCTACTACAGCGAAAGCGGCAAATTCCCTAAAGATTGGGCAGCGCACGATTTGGGTACCTATCCGCTGGCTAACGGCCAAACCTATGGTGAGGATATGCCGGTTGAAGAATCAGGCAACATGATCATCCTTACGGATGCTATTGTAAAAGCAGATGGTAACGCGGCTTATGCTAAAAAACATTGGGATGTATTAAGCAAATGGGTTAATTATCTTGTTCAGGATGGTTTTGATCCTAAAACACAACTATGTACGGATGACTTTGCAGGTCACCTGGCGCGTAATGCCAACTTATCAGCAAAAGCTATTGTAGGTATTGCCTGCTATGCCGATATGGCCCAGCGTTTAGGTGATACTAAAACTGCCGATAAATACCGCGGAATAGCTAAAGGCATGGTAAGCAAATGGATGGAGCTTGCCGGTGATGGCGACCACTACACCCTTACCTTTGAAAATAAAGGCACCTGGAGCCAGAAATATAACATTGTTTGGGATAAGGTATTAGGCCTGAACCTGTTTCCGCAGGAAGTGTATAACAAGGAAATTAAATTCTATCTTACCAAACAAAACGAGTTCGGTTTACCGTTAGATAGCCGTAAAACCTACACAAAATCTGACTGGATATTATGGACAGCAACCCTGGCCAACAATCAAAAGGATTTTGAAGCATTGGTAAACCCGATATGGAAATTCGCTATGGAAACCCCATCACGCGTTCCGTTGAACGACTGGCACGAAACTACCGATGGCAAAATGGTAGGTTTTCAGGCACGTAGTGTGGTAAGCGGTTACTACATGAAGATGCTTTACGATAAGATGAAATCAAAAAAATAAACCGGTTATGTGTTTACCTGAATTGAGAAGAACCTGGCTTTTAGCACTGCTGGCATTGCAGGGGGGCAGCCTGATGGCGCAAACCGCAACGGCCATTAAGCAGGTTGATAACAGCAAGGTTAATAGTTACTACACATCAAACAAGGCCCCGTTACGGCAGCAATACTTTGTAAAGCTGCCGGTAACGGCCATTAAACCCGGCGGCTGGCTGTTAAAGCAACTCGAGTTGCAGCGCGATGGCCTGACGGGTAACCTCGGCGAGATCAGTATATGGTTGTCAAAAAAGGATAATGCCTGGTTAAGCAAGGATGGCAAGGGCAAGTACGGTTGGGAAGAACTGCCGTACTGGTTAAAAGGATACGGCGATATGGCCTATGTGCTTAAAGACCCGAAGATGCTGAAAGAAACCAAATTCTGGATAGAGGCGGTGCTTACCAACCAGCGCGATAATGGTGATTTTGGTCCGGATGTAGAAAAAGGTCCCGGCAAGCGCGACTTGTGGACGAACATGCCGATGCTTTGGTGCCTGCAATCATATTACGATTATTCAAAAGATCCGCGTGTGCTTGATGTAATGACCAAGTACTTCAAATGGCAGCTAAGCATTCCGGATGATAAATTTTTAGAGGATTACTGGGAGAAAAGCCGCGGCGGCGATAACATGCTGAGCGTTTACTGGCTGTATAACCGTACCGGCAATAAGTTTTTGCTTGACCTGGCTACCAAGCTGGATAAAAACACATCCGACTGGCGGCAAAAGGGCAACCTGCCCAACTGGCATAACGTGAACATAGCGCAATGCTTTCGCGAGCCGGCTACTTATTACCTGCAAAGTAATAACCCTGCCGACCTGCAGGCTACTTATGATGTATTTAAACTGACACGTGATATTTATGGGCAGGTGCCCGGCGGTATGTTCGGTGCGGACGAAAATGCCCGTAAAGGTTATGATGACCCGCGCCAGGCCGTTGAAACCTGCGGACTGGTAGAGCAAATGACATCAGACCAATACCTGCTGCAATTTACCGGCGATACCTTTTGGGCCGATAACTGTGAGGACGTAGCCTTCAATACCTTCCCGGCGGCATTTACGTCGGATTATAAGGCCTTGCGATACCTTACCGCGCCAAACATGGTCGTAAGCGATAGCAAGAACCATTCGCCTGGTATTGACAACACCGGTCCGTTTTTGGCCATGAACCCTTTCAGCAGCCGTTGCTGCCAACATAACCACTCGGCGGGGTGGGTGTATTATAACGAGAATAGCTGGATGGCTACGCCTGATAATGGTGTCGCGGCGCTGCTTTACGCTCCTGGCGAAGTTACCGCCAAGGTAGGTACGGGTGGCTTAACCAAGATCATCACCACAACGCAGTACCCTTTCAATGATGTGATCGACATGAAAGTGATCACCTTTGATAAAAACGCTTTCCCGGTTTATTTGCGTGTACCTGCCTGGTGCAGCGCTCCTGTAGTAAAGGTTAACGGCAAGGTAGTAAAGGTTACCGCGCAGGGCGGCGAATACATTAAGTTGGATAACACCTGGAAAAACGGCGACAAGATAAGCCTGCAACTGCCTATGAAGATAGCGGTTAGGCAATGGGCTAAAAATAAGAACAGCGCCAGCGTAAATTATGGGCCGCTTACTTACTCGCTTAAAATAGATGAGCGTTACGAGAAAAAGGACAGCAAGCAAACCGCCATTGGCGATTCGCAATGGCAGGAGAATGCCGATCCGGTGAAATGGCCAAGCTGGGAGATCTACCCCGCATCACCCTGGAACTATGGGTTGTTGCTGAACAGTCAAAAGCCGGAGCAATCATTCACGGTAGTAAAAGGCACTTGGCCCGCGGATAATAATCCGTTCACCAACAAATCCGCCCCCCTTATGCTAAAGGCAAGCGGTAAGCAAATACCGGGCTGGCAGATAGATCAGTATGGTTTATGCGGTGTATTGCCGCAAAGCCCGGTTAAAACCGAGCAGCCGCAAACCAATCTTACATTGGTGCCTATGGGCGGAGCAAGGTTACGTATCTCATCCTTCCCGGTGGTGGTACAATAATCTGCAAATAGTAGGATAATTCATTTCAGCAAGGCGTGAAAGTACATACTTTCACGCCTTGCTTGTTTATGCACGGTTTATCAGTAACAAATAAAGTACAACATAAATCGGTACTAAAAAATACATACATTAGCGCAAACCCAATTATAACCGTTACCTTTTTTATGGATCAAAAACCCAAACTAACCGACAAAAAATATCTTGTTGTTTTTGCTTTTGTAACCTCATTATTTATGCTGTGGGGTATAGCCATCACCATGGGCGATGTACTGAACAAGCATTTTCAAACTGTACTAAGTTTGAGCAAATCACAATCGGCCTATGTGCAGGTTTCTATATTCGGTGCCTATTTTATTATGGGTATACCGGCAGGTATCTTCATGAAAAAATTCGGGTATAAAAATGGGGTATTGCTGGGGTTATTTTTATACGCTTTAGGGGCGTTTTTATTTGTACCTGCTGCAGGTGCCGTATCCTTTACGTTTTTTAGGGTGGCCTTATTTGTTTTAGCCTGCGGCCTGGCTACATTGGAAACTGTTGCTCACCCGTTTGTTGCCGCCCTGGGCGATCAGCGTACGAGTGACCAGCGTATAAACTTCGCGCAATCTTTTAACGGTGTTGGCGCCATATTAGGCCCATCAATAGGTAGTTACTTTATATTGAGGGGAGTGGATGCCGGTTCGGTAGATTTAACATCGGTAAAGGTTTTATATGTAGTAATTGGCGCTGTTATAGCACTGATAGGTATTATCTTTTCTTTTGTAAAGGTACCTGTGTTGAATGATCCTCATGTTATAGCTACAGATACCTACGCGATAGACGCGAACGAAAATGTAAAGGAAGGTTTTTGGCAGGAGTTAAGCTGGTTGTCAAAAAGAAAGCATTATGTTTTCGCGGTAATAGCGCAGTTGTTCAATGTTGCGGCACAGGGTGGTACCTGGGCATTCTTTATAAACTACGGCGAAGAGGTGATGGGTTTTGATTCTGAAAAAGCCGGTTATTTTTTGTCGTTAAGTATGGTGATGCTCATGGCTGGCCGGTTCATCGGTACCTTGTTAATGAGTTACATTGCTCCAAATAAGCTGCTGGCCATATTTGCAACCGGCGCTATTGTAATGTGTGTGGTAGCCGCGCAGGGTTACGGCTGGGCATCATACGTGGCATTGATACTAATCAATTTCTTCTTCAGCATCATGTTCCCAACCATATTTAGCCTTGGGCTGAAGGATCTGGGTAAGCATACTGAGCAGGCTTCTTCATTCATTGTAATGGGTGTTGTTGGTGGTGCGCTGTTCCCGCCAATTATGGGTTTAATTGCCAATACCGATGTTGCAAAAGCTTACTATCTGCCTATAATATGTTACACGGTTATCGGCCTTTTCGGGTTTCTGTATCCAAAGCTGAACAAGAATGTTAAGGGTGCTTAATAATTGTATTTGTTACAGTTGATGTAAATATTTATAATTACACCTTTATTAACCTACAGTTCATAATTCATGCATAAGTATACGGGTGAAACTCCGGTTTTGGTAGCTGCCGATTGTATCATTTTCGGTTTCGACGGATGGAACATCAAGCTGCTGCTGGTTCAGCGTAACCTCGATCCCGAAAAAGGTAAATGGAGTTTAATGGGCGGTTTTATGCAGCCCGGCGAATCGCCCGATGATGCCGCTAACCGTGTGCTTGAGCAGCGTACCGGCCTCAAAAATGTTTACATGGATCAGTTGCGCGTATTCGGCAAGCCCGACCGTGACCCCGGCGAACGTGCCTTGTCAATTGCCTACTACGCGCTGATCGACATCAACGAGTACGAAAAGCAACTGAACGATGAGCACCATGCCGAGTGGTTTTTACCCGAGGAAATGCCAGAACTGATATTCGACCATACCGAAATGGTGAAGCTGGCCCGCAGGCAGTTAATGTATAAGGCGGCACTGCATCCCATATTGTTCCAGCTACTGCCCGAAAAGTTTACCATCCCCCAGTTGCAGGCTTTGTATGAGGGTGTTTATCAAACCAAGTTTGACGACCGCAACTTCAGCCGTAAGCTGCTTTCAACAGGTTTGCTTATCAAACTGAGCGAAAAGGACAAGCAATCCTCCAAAAAGGGCGCGTTCTATTATACCTTAGATCAATCGCACTACGAGGAAAACTTTGAATCATTCCTGAACCTGGTACCTAATCCGAATAAATTTTTTCTGTAAACGTAATATTCACTATATTTATTAACCAAGCAATTATAACCGGTTAATAAACTTACGTGCGTTTTCTTCATTACACTTTCTTGTTGTGCCTGCTGATAGCCTGCACCCAGTTAGCCGGTGCGCAGAGCTATACTACCAGCAGGGGCACCAAATTCTGGGTGGCCTACACCGAGCATATATCCGCTACGAGTACGCGAGCGAGGGATAGCCGGATGGTATTGTATATCGCTTCCGACGTTGGGACGTCAGGCAAGGTAAGCATTGCCGACGGTGGCTTCAGTACAAACTTTACCGTGCCCGCCAACGGGGTAGCTGAGGTAGAGATACCGGCTTATGCACAGTTAATAGGCACGGGTACAAAACTAAAGGGGATATATGTGGAGGCTAAAAAGCCTGTAGCGGTTTACGCGCATATCTTCGCCTTATCGGTATCAGGGGCTACGCTGGTGTTGCCTGTTAACACGCTTGGTAAGGATTACTATACCATTAATTACACCCAAAAATCCAATTCGTTAGATAAGGATCAGGATGAAAGTGTAAGCTATTCGCAATTCGCCGTTATTGCAACCGAGGATAATACAACCGTAGAAATTACGCCCAGCCAGACACTCAGGGATGGTAACGCCGCCCGTGTGCCCTTTTCAAAAAAACTTAAAAAGGGCGAGGTTTACCAGGGCCAATCAGAAACGGACCTGACCGGTACCCGCATACGTTCGATAAGTACTAACAACGAGGGGTGTAAAAAAATAGCCGTATTTGCAGGCAGTACCAAATTGGCTATAGGGTGCGAACGGACAAATTATTCATCAGACAACGTAATTCAGCAGGTTTACCCAACAGCAACATGGGGTAAAAGTTATATTACCGTACCGCTTAAAGGCAGGGCATATGATATTTTCAGGGTGGTACTTAGTGAGCGGAACACGGCTATAACCCTTAACGGCACGCTCATGAACCCGCCGCCGACAGGCGTTAATTACATTGAATTTTCATCATCCCGAACTAATGTGATTAGTGCCGATAAACCCATACAGGTGGTGCAATACGCGGTTACACAAACACAAACCGAAAATTGCATACCCAATAACGAGCGGCTTGGCGACCCGGAGATGATCTACCTGAACCCGCTTGAGCAAACGCTTGACAAGGTTATACTGTACTCCGCAAGAAACTATAATATACAAGCCAATACCATCAATGTTGTTATAAAAACTGCTTATGTGCCTACATTTAAGCTGGATGGTCAGCCTTACACGAGTTTTACTACGGTACCCGCCAATACCGCTTATTCCTACGCGCAGATAGGTGTATTTAGCGGGGTGCATAATCTGTCGGCAGCAAGCGGCTTCAATGCCACGGCCTATGGTTTCGGGCAGTTTGAATCCTACGGTTATGCGGCGGGTGCCAATGTTGAAAATTTAAATGAGCGGATAGTACTGACCTCGCCAGCAGGTACTGATACGCGTTTGGCGGGCTGCTCAAAAGTTGATTATGGTTTACAGCTAACATTACCCTATCCAACCAATGCCATCAAGTGGATTTTGCATGATAGTACCGAGGTAAATCAAAATAACCCGGCTTTTACTATAGCCAATGTTAACGGCAATACAGTTTATAATTACCGTTTTACTGATGTTGTGCAGTATAAGCCGGGTGATTATGTAGTTAAAGCCCTGGTAAACCCCGCCCTGGATGATGATTGCGGCTCAACCCGCGAAGTGGAGTTTTCATTTAATATATCCGATCCGCCTAAGGCTGATTTTAAGGCACCAAACGTATGCCTTAAAAACGAGATGCTTTTTGCGGATAGCAGCAAGGCTCCCGGCAATGCCATAAAAACCTGGTACTGGGATTTTGGTGATGGCAGTACTTCTGATGTTCAGTCGCCCACGCATTTATATACCACGCCCGGTACCTTTAAGGTAAGGCTGATGGTGACTAACGAAAACGGTTGCAGTGACGAGCTTACAAAACCCGTTACGGTATTGCCTTTACCTGTAGCCGATTTTACCTATCCCGCGTTATTATGCTCGGCAGGGCAAACAGTTCGGTTAACAGGTACATCGCCAACATTGAATGATATTGCCGAGTGGCAGGTTGATTTCGGCGACGGAGCGCCCTTGGTTTCATTTGTTGATAATAAGCTCGCTCATCAATACAGCAGGGGTGGGGTGTATAAAGTAACGCTGTGGGTGCGTTCAAAGTTGACAGGCTGTTATAGTGATGCTGTTACCCGCAACTTAATCATCAATACATCGCCGATACCGGCTTTTACCGTGCCCGAGGTTTGTATTGCCGATATAGCAAAGTTTGAAAATACCACCTTGCTGGCCGATGGTACAGCCGGGCAAATTACCTATTTATGGAATTTCGGCGATCCTGCATCGGGTACAAATAATAGCAGTGCCGCTAAAAACGGCGAACATAGATATGCCGTACCGGGGCGTTACAAAGTTACGCTTACGGCTATGAACGATAATGGCTGCATGTTGAGCCACGAGGACGAAATAATAGTAAACGGCAATACTTTTGGCGGCGGTATCGATGTAGATAACCGTAACAATCTCTGCGTAATTGAACCAGTAGCGTTTATCAATAAAGCCACCCTTAACAGCGGCGAAATATTAAAGGTAGAATGGTATTTTGATGTGCTGAATAAGCCCAATGAAAAGGTAACTTATACAAAAGATAATATGCCTGCCAATGATAGGGTAACCTACTTATATGAGGCATTTTCGGCACCTGCTACTAAAACGGTACGTGTTAAAATGGTAACTTATTCGGGGCAGGATTGCCGGGAGGAGTACATAACGGATATAACCCTTTACGCCCAGCCGCAAATAACTATCTCCTCATCCGCGGGGTTTGCCGTATGTGAAGATGCCGCGCCGGTGCAGTTTACAGCAGATTTTAACGGACTAAACGGCACAGGTACATTCACAGGAGCCGGTATTACAGCGGCAGGTACGTTTAACCCGGCCGGTGCGGGTGCCGGTACGCACAGCCTCACCTATACCTTTCAATCCGTAAATGGGTGCCCGGCTATCAAAACTTTTGAGGTAGTGGTTAGTAAATTGCCTGTAGTTACTGTACCTGATGCGGTGAATGTATTTTACAATCGCCCGATGCAGGCTAATTTGCAAGCCTCAGGCGATAACTTAACCTACAAATGGATGCCATCCATCGGTCTGGACAGGGATGACGTGCTGAATCCCCGCATTACACTTAATGGCGATATGAGCTACAGGCTTACCGTAACCTCGGCAACTTGCAGTATTACCAAAACCGTTAATGTAAAAGTTCACCAGGAACTAACCATACCCAATACCTTTACACCTAATGGTGATGGTATAAACGATACCTGGAATATCGACCTGTTAAAAAGCTTTCCGGATTGTGTGCTCACGGTAGTTAACCGCAACGGCGTTAAGGTATTTGCCTCCAAAGGATACCCAACACCGTGGAATGGCACCATCAATGGCAACCAGTTACCGGCAGGCACTTACTACTATACACTCGATCTGAAAGATGGTACCAGGCCTTACAGCGGTTACCTTACCCTGCTTAAATAGTATTACAACTCCTTACGCAACCGGGCTACGGGTATGTTCATCTGCTCGCGGTATTTGGCTACGGTACGTCGTGCAATGTTGTAACCGGCCTCTTTAAGTATATCGGTCAGCTTTTCATCGGCCAGCGGGTGGCGTTTATCTTCCCGGCCAATGTGTTCTTCCAATATTTTTTTAACCTCTTTGTTTGATACTTCTTCGCCGCTTTCGGTTTGTATCGCCTCAGAGAAGAACGATTTTAGCAAAAAGGTGCCATGCTCGGTTTGTACATATTTTGAGTTAGCCACCCGCGATACGGTTGAAATATCCATGCCGATCTTATCCGCGATATCTTTCAATATCATGGGGCGCAGGTTTTTATCATCACCCGTTAAAAAAAAGTCGTACTGGTATTGCATTATGGCATTCATGGTTTTAAGCAGGGTTTGCTGGCGCTGCTTAATGGCATCAATAAACCATTTGGCCGAGTCGAGCTTTTGCTTAACAAACTGCACCGCCTCTTTCATTTTTTTATCCTTTTGGGATGCCTTGTCATAATGCTGAAACATCTCCTGGTAAGATCGGCTTACCTTTAGTTCAGGCGCGTTTTTAGCATTCAGCGTAAGTATCAGCACCCCATCATTATTGCTGATGTGAAAATCAGGTATTACCTGCATCTGCTTGGTATTCACCTCGCTCGAGTCGCCCGGTTTGGGGTTAAGTTTCAGTATCTCATTTACAACGGCCCGCAACTCGTTCGAGTTCATGTTTAGCGAACGCTCCAGTTTATCGTAATGCTTGCGTGTAAACTCGGCAAGGTAGTTTTCAACAACCAGGATAGCCTTTTTTACGATAGGATCATTCGCGTCTTTTTTTCGCAATTGTATCAGCAGGCACTCCTGCAAGGTACGCGCGGCTACGCCCGGGGGGTCAAAGCTTTGTATTACCTTCAGCATGTCCTCAACCTCTTCGTCCTCGGCCATCACGTTTGCCGAGAAGGCCAGGTCGTCGGTAAGCGACATGATAGGCCTGCGCAGGTAGCCATCATCATCAAGGCTGCCGATGATCTGCTTTCCTATTAAAAAATCCTTGTCTGACAGCAGGAGCAGGTCCAGTTGTGCCTGCAGGTTTTCAATAAACGAGCTTTGAATGGCGATAGGCATCTCCTTCTTATCTTCCTCATCATCCCCATTCTGGTCATAGCGCGATCCGTAATCGTTTACGCTGTCGTCCTGCAAATAATCATCTATATTAAACTCATCAGCCTCACCGCCTTCGTGGTCCGAACTGCTAAAGTCGTCGTCCGGGTCGCGGTCAGGGTATTGTTCTTCAGGTTCACTCAGTGTCAGGCTAAAATCTTCAAGTGCCGGGTTATCTTCCAGTTCCTCTTTAATACGGGTATCTAATGAAACAGTAGGCACCTGCAACAACTTTATAAATTGTATTTGCTGCGGCGAGAGCTTTTGTAATAGCTTTTGTTGAAGGTTTTGTTTTAACATAATCAGTAAGGCCAAAATTACATCAATTAGGCATAACTTTATAAAAAGTTACATTATTGACCGGGTAATGATGTAAAAGGTTAAAACGAATACATTTGTTTTAACATGATATTATTTTTTACCTTAGTTAAAACTTAAATTATTTGAAATATGGGCTTTGCAAAGGAATTTAAAGAATTTGCCATGCGTGGCAACGTGGTTGACCTTGCAGTAGGTGTTATTATTGGTGCCGCTTTTGGCAAAATTGTAACCTCGCTGGTTAACGATGTAATTATGCCGCCAATAGGTTACGTAACCGGCGGAGTTGATTTTTCTGATAAGAAGATCCTGCTCAAGGCGGCTGATCCGCTTACAAAAACAGCCGAAGTTTCTATACTGTATGGTAACTTCATCAATACCATAATTCAGTTTCTGATTGTTGCTTTTTGTATTTTTATTGTGGTTAAAGGCATCAATTCCCTTAAAAAGAAAGAGGAGGCTGCCCCCTCAGCGCCATCTGCGCCAAGCAAAGAAGAAGTTTTATTGGCAGAGATACGCGATATTTTGGCCAGCAAATCAGCATAATACGGTATATGTTGATAAATACCTAAGTATACTACAATTATTAGTCGGCAGAGTGTTTGATAAAAACAAAAAAAGCACTACATTTGCGCTCTTGTTTTAAAAACGATATAACGACGAATAACAATATACAGCGATGAAAAGAACGTTTCAGCCATCTCAAAGAAAAAGAAGAAATAAACACGGTTTCCGTGAGCGTATGTCAACTGCTAACGGCAGAAGGGTTTTAGCTTCAAGAAGAGCTAAAGGCAGAAAAAGATTAAGCGTGTCTGACGAGCGTCGTCACAAAGCTTAATTCCGCTTACACCAGTTGCGGTTATCCGGGGCTTAGCCGTTTATTATTTATTTGGTTAAACCGCTGCAACTACAACTATGTATACTTTTAAAAAAGAAGAACGGTTATGTAATAAACGGCTTATTGTCGGTTTGTACCATAACGGTTCTTCTTTTTTATGTTACCCCTTCAAGGTATCATGGATGCCATTACCTACTGATGAGCAACCGGTTGCGCCTGTACAAATACTTTTCTCGGTACCTAAAAAGCGTTTTAAAAGGGCGGTAGACCGTAACATGCTTAAACGCCGCTCGCGCGAGGCATACCGCCTGCACAAGCAGCAGCTTCTTTACAGCCAGCTATCCGGCAAACAGATCATACTTTCATTAACCTATATAGGTAAGGAAATTGCCGAATATACGTTTATTGAAAAAAAGATGGTTAAGTTGCTTGCACAGTTAAGCGGAGAGGTACTTAAATGAAATGGCTGGTAAATTTGTTTAAAAGCGTTATCGGCGCTTTTTTTATCCTGCTTATTCGTTTATACCAGTATTTACTGTCGCCTTTATTGGGTGCCGCCTGCCGGTATACGCCCTCATGCTCGCAATATGGGGTAGAGGCTGTAAAAAAGCATGGTGCTTTTAAAGGCGGATGGTTAACTTTGAAGCGCATTGCACGGTGCAATCCCTGGGGCGGCCACGGGCACGATCCGGTACCTGATTGATTTGTTTTTTATGAATACCATACTCCAGATTGAAACTGCTACCACAGCCTGTTCAGTAGCCATAGCTGTAAACGGCGAGGTAACGGCGGTAAAAACCATAAACCAGCGTAACATACATGCCGAGGTTATTACCCTGTATGTTGATGAACTGCTTAATAACGCGGGCATTGATTATAGTGCGCTTGATGCGGTAGCGGTTAGTGCCGGGCCAGGCTCCTATACCGGTTTACGCATTGGTATTTCCACCGCTAAAGGTTTATGTTTCGCATTGGATAAGCCGTTGATAGCTGTTGAAACGTTAGAGGCCATGACGCATGGTTTTATCAGCTCAGGCTTGGTTGAAATTACTTCCGAAACCCTGTTATGCCCCATGGTCGATGCCCGCCGGATGGAGGTTTATACCGCTATATTTGATGCGCAAGGCAACCGTCTGAAGGAAACATCGGCAGAGATCATAGATACGGACAGTTACACCACAGAACTGGCGAATAATAGGATAATATTTTTTGGTGACGGGGCTCCTAAGTTTCAGGATGTGTTAACGCATAACAACGCGGTGATCGTGCCTGAATTTATTAACTCAGCGGCCTATCTTACCAAAACCGCTCTGCAAAAGTTCAATGCCGGGCAGTTTGAGGATGTGGCTTATTATGAGCCCTTTTACCTTAAAGATTTTATTGTCGGTAAAAAGGCGTTATAATTCGCCGCCGCCTTTACGCTTCCCGAATATTTTATCAAAGAACCGGGCGAAGAAGCCCTTTTCTTCGCCCATAGGTATATAGCTGGCATTGAGCGGACTCTCAATCGGCCTGCCAAATTTAAGCGAGAAGCCTAAAAAGAAATCAGCACCCGTATAAGGCGTATTGTAACCCGTACGCTGTAAAATTATACGCCCGGTAGGTAACAGCCTTTCCGAGCCGATATAGAATTCAGCATTTGGAGATTTATACATTAACTGCCCGCCAAAGTTGAATAAGCGCAGATCGTTATAAGAAAAAGTAGTAGTGGCCGTAAAGTTATTGTATTGCAAATGATTGACCAGTGCGCCGGTAAGGCCGGAATAAAACAGGTTTTTCTGAACGATCAATGTTGGCAACAGGCCAAAGGTACGGTCGTAATTAAAAAAGAACTTTTTGGCGATGCTGGCCTCGGCAATACCATCAGTAGCTGTGGTAAACGAGCCGGTATACAAATAGCCCGATTTCAGCAGGTTTGATAGCTGTGTTTTTACACTGTCTTCGCGCCAGGGCTTAGAAAGATCGGTAAGCGTGGTTGAGCCTAATACCCGGTAAGTATTTGATTTTCCGCTCCAATGTATAAAACCGAGGTCTTTCACGTTGCCCTGTAATATATAACCTTCTTCTGTTTTATAAGAGCCGCCAATGGATACCGAAGCACCCGGATTGCGGAAGTTTGGCTTAAAAGTACTGGCTTTAAACTGGCCCGCGTTTTTGCTGGCATAATACAGGCCATCCAGAGAGATAGAAGCCTGGTCGGCCGGTTTATCAAACGCGATGCTTGACCGGTTCATGACAACCTCCTGGTACTGTAAACCCATCAAAAAGTTTACCTTAAAGCCAAATGCCGCCCGTTTGCTTAGCTTTTCGCGGTACGAGAAACCTAACTGGTGATAGGTTTGATAACGCCCGCTGCTATTCAGCACATCATCATACGCGCGGTTTTGAAAGTTTGCCGAACCGTTAAACAGCGCTATGGTTTCATCGGTAATGGTGCCTTGCGCTTCGCCTTTTGTTTTAAAGGAAAGGCCCATCTCCTTATCACCCCTCATATCGGCATACCATTTAAACATCAGCAGGTAAACGCCGGTATTGCCTGCCACATGGTTTAATCTGCCGTTGCCTACTTCCAGTTTGGAGTTATCATAACGTTCGTCAAACAAGCGGGTTTGTATGGAGCGTTGGGCGTTACCGGTTAAAAAAGCATAGCCTCCAAAATTGGGTATCAAAAAGTTGGATGCCATGTTGTAACTGGAGTCACGAATAAAAGATCGCTGCGATGGGTTTTCGAACGAATCAAAAAGTGTACCGGTATTGTATTGTGAAAACTGCTGCGCTGCTGCAAACAAAGGGGCCGACAGTAGTAACAGTAGTAGAAGTTTCTTCATATAAAAGCTTGGATTTTAACCCCGTATGTGTGCGCGTTTTGCTTGCGGTATTGCTGCCAGTTAAACGCTTATCTGCCGTTATGGTTGTTAAAAATATTAAATACTTGGTTAGTTTGCAACAAGAGGCTCCACATCGGCCTTTTCGGGGTTGGCACCTATGCAAAAATTGGTGTAAAAGCTGTTGCCCGCAGCCGTTAACTGGTACGATGCACCGTACACATCCTGCCAACCCGATTTATCGTCATTAAATGCACGGTAGGTTTCCTTACGCATACTGCGCCTGAAAACGTACCGTGCGTTTTTGCTGTTTACAAAATAACATATATTGCTGCGTTGCGTCATCAGGTTATCAAAGTTGGTATAACCATCCGCTTTTACCAAAAATTTGCGGTTGATGTAGCTTTCATAATAACTTTGAATCTCCTGGTAGGTGGTAGCCAGTATCAGGTAATTATCAATAATCATAAAGTATGGTTTGCGGAAACCGCCAAAGGCATCGCCCAGCAAATAATACATCACCCGGTCATAATTCAGGCGGCCGCTGTTCTCGCTCATACCTGTGCTGATGTTTAAAAAATGCGGTAATAGTTTTGATCCATCCTTTAAAGCCACTATGGCCACCTTTTCCTGAAAGCGGGTGGTAAGTACGGCAAACTCATTCCCGGCTAGTTTATTAAAAGCCTGGCGTATGTTCACACCTGTTTCAGTTTTTATGGTATTGTATAAGCTGTTTTCTTTTTTGCTGATGCCGGTATTTTGCTGCCACTTATCCAGGTCGGTAAAAAATTGCTGCGGGTTTGACAGGGCAAAGCTGTTATAATAAGCCGTGGTTGAGGGTAATATGCCTTTTAAATGGTTATCAACCGGTTTCTGGTTAATAAAAACATTAAGGTAACCGTGCCTGCCGCCCGGTATCAGGGTTGATGTACCGTTAAACATCAGCGCGTCGCTTTTATAATTCAGGCTTAATATAGCGGTTGATGCCAGTCCATAAACTTCGGCGGGTAAGTTATTCGTGCTTGTAAAATAGCTTTTTAGCAATGGGTTGAACTGCTGGTAATTAACGTACAAATTAGCCAGGGCGTTGCTGTTTTGCTGGGAAGGGGCAACAGCGTAATTAGTTTTATCGGCCTCGAAACCGGCCGCTGCCTGTATCAGCTCTTTTGAAAAACTGCCCGAGTAAATGCCACGGCCCTTGGTTATTATAAAAAAGCGTTTTTTTATCGGCTTTATATAAATAGCGTAACCCTTGTGCTTATTTAAACTGTAGGGTGATACCAGTAATTGCCGGTTACTTTTCAGTAACTCTAAATTAGCGGCTTTAAAACCCTTTGGCGCAACAGCTGTTAGCAGTAGGGTGGTACCGGTATCTGATGGGTGTACGGATATAAAAACATGCTGATTGGCAAACAACGCGCCAGTATCGTTAGTGGTCGTCAGTACCTTGCGCAGGGTGTCCAGTTCGTCAAGGTTTTCCTTGCCGGATAGCGCGGTAAGCAGTTTGTTGCTTTTAAATATATCGTAAAAGCTTTTATCGTTCGGAAACTCAAATACCATTGCGGCATTGGCCGGTATGCTGCGCATTACCTGGCTGGTATGCTGGCCCGGCGGATTCAGGTTTTTAAAATAAGCCACCGTAATATAGCCGCAGGCAACAAGCAAAATAACCGTAATAAAAATTATCCGTTTCATTTATATGTTTGCACGTGCAAGTTATGTAAATTATGGCACTGCGGTAAACGTTTACTTGCCAAAATTAAGCTAACTTAGTTTTTTTATCTGTCAATGAATAAACAAATCATTTTTACAGCCGCAGTATTTGGGGCGGTTGCTGTTATACTTGGTGCCTTTGGCGCGCACGGCCTGCGTGCGTTAATTGCCGAGCGCCAGCTTGAGGTTTGGCAAACCGGCGTACAGTATAATTTTTACCATGTGTTCGCTTTGTTGTTTCTCTCTACATTTACACGCTTTAAAAACAAATTAATTGCCGCTGCCTATTATTTATTTACAACGGGTATCATATTTTTTTCAGGCTCACTATATCTGCTCTCGTGCCGCGAGTTGCTGGGCTGGAGCTGGTTGAGCGTACTTGGCCCCATTACACCGGTTGGGGGGTTATTATTTATTGCCGGTTGGGTATGCCTGGCACTGGCCGCCTTGCGTTACCGTTAATATTATTACATGCTCGAGTTCGCATCATCAAATACATCCGATAGGAAAACGCTTTTTGTTGAAGTTATTTTGCCGCTGGCGATAGCCAAAAACTATACTTACCGCGTGCCTTTTGAAATGAATGATGCCGTTGCCATAGGCAAGCGGGTGGTGGTGCAATTTGGTAAAAGCAAGCTGTATACGGCTATTGTTGCCGGGATAGGTTTGCAGGCACCGGAGAAGTATGAGGCTAAGTACCTGTTAGAGGTGCTGGATGAGCAGCCCATAGTTACGCCATACCAGTTACAGCTTTGGCAATGGATAGCCGAGTATTACATGTGTAACGTAGGCGAGGTAATGAACGCCGCCCTGCCTGCGGCACTAAAGCTGGCCAGTGAAACCAAGATCGTACTGAACAAGGAATATCCTATTGACCGTGCCCAACTGCATGATAAAGAATTTTTAATAGCCGAATCACTCGACCTGCAGCCGGAACTTACGGTGAGCGACATTGCCAAGCTGTTGGGCCAAAAAACGGTGTTGCCGATATTGAAGGGGATGTTTGAAAAAAACATCATCAATATATCCGAAGAGGTGAGCGACCGGTATAAACCCCGCAAGCGTACTTTCATCACACTAAACCCTGTTTATCATAACCAGGATAACCTGCGCGAGTTGTTCAGTATTTTAGAGCGTGCACCTAAACAGGCCGATGCGCTGCTGACGTATATAAAACTGGCCCGTCATCAAAAGGCGGTATCAAAAAATGATATTGTTGAGGAAAGCGGGGCGGGGCCTGCGGTTATAAAGGCACTGATAGAAAAAGAAATATTTTTTGCCGAGGAGAAGAACGTTAGCCGCCTGCATTACGAAAAGGAAAACGATACCGGGATATTTGACCTGAGCGAACAGCAGCAAACTGCCCTTGCCGATATACAGCGGCAGTTTGAGGATAAGGACACCGTATTGCTTTACGGGGTTACTTCATCGGGCAAAACACAAATTTATGTGCGGCTGATTGAGGAGATGATCAACAGTGGCAGGCAAGTGCTTTACCTGTTGCCTGAGATTGCCCTGACCACGCACATCATCGAGCGTTTACGCGCTTATTTTGGCAATAATATAGGCGTATATCACTCTAAATTTAATGATAACGAGCGCGCCGAAGTTTGGCAAAAAGTGTTGAACGGCGATTACCGGGTAATTTTAGGCGCACGTTCATCCGTTTTTTTGCCGTTTGATGATCTGGGGTTGATCATTGTTGACGAGGAGCACGAAACATCCTACAAGCAATTTGACCCGGCACCTCGCTACAACGCCCGCGACGTGGCCATTTATCTTTCGGCTATGTATAAGGCTAAGGTGCTGCTGGGTTCGGCTACACCATCGTTCGAGAGTTATTTTAACGCCCGTGTACATAAATACGGGTTAACCGAGCTGGTGCAGCGTTATGGCGGGGTTGAACTGCCGGATATAGAAGTAGTGAGCATAGCCGAAGAGACCAAGCAAAAAACCATACAATCGCACTTCACCAGCGTGCTGATGAAGGACATGCGGCAGGCCATTGCGGATAAGGAACAGGTGATCCTGTTTCAAAACCGCAGGGGTTACGCGCCCTTGCTGATGTGCCGTACCTGCGCGCATACGCCCAAGTGCATTAATTGCGATGTAAGCCTTACCTACCATAAAAGCAGCGGTAAACTGCATTGCCATTACTGCGGTTATAAAGAAGATTCGCCGTCTGTTTGCCCGGCCTGCGGTTCAACGCACCTGGAGTACAAGGGTTTTGGTACCGAAAAGATAGAGGATGAGTTAAGCTTGTTACTGCCCGAAGCCCGCCTCGCCCGGATGGATATGGATACCACACGCTCGCGCAACGCGCTGCAAAACATCCTGAATAATCTCGAAGAAAAAAAGATAGATGTGCTGGTGGGTACGCAAATGGTAGCCAAGGGGCTTGATTTTGCCGGGGTAACCGTTATCGGTATCATCAATGCGGATAGCCTGCTTAAATTTCCTGATTATAGAGCCAATGAACGCAGCTACCAGTTACTATCGCAGGTGAGCGGCAGGGCAGGGCGAAGGGGCAAACGTGGTAAGGTGGTGATACAAACCTATGATACCGGGCACCGTGTGATACGGCAGGTTATCGAGAATGATTACCACGACCTGTACTTTACCGAAATGGAAGAGCGGCGCAGCTTTAAATATCCGCCGTATTACCGCATTATCAACCTGGATATTAAGCATAAGGATCCGGATGCGTTGTACAACCAGTCGGTTTACCTGGCTAATGAGCTGCGCAAGCAGTTTGGCGATAGGGTAATAGGCCCGGAGGCTCCGCTGGTAAGCCGCATCCGTAATTATTATATCAAAAGCATTATGCTCAAGTTTGAAAAGGACGGTATATCTATCAATAAGGCCAAAGCCGTTATCCGCGAGGTGATCACGCAATTTCAAACCACCAAATTAAGCAAGGGCAGTATCGTTCAGCCGGATGTTGACCCTTATTAAGCCTACTTTTTGCTGATGTTTTTTAGATGGATCTGCGGGAAGCCGGTGTTGGCGATCATGCCGCAGCTAAACCTGCTTTCCAGGTTGTTGTAATACACTTTTACTTTTAAACTATCCTGCATAAAGCTGGCAGGCAGATTATCGGGGCTGTACATTACTTTGTCAATCTCTATCAGCCAGCCGCAACCATCCGCCGCCGGCGAACCGGTGTTGATCAGTAAACCCTCCGCCTGCTTTTCATTCTTGTCCTTTTTACAGGCGGTTACAACGGTTGTTATGGCAACAGCCAGTACCATAAAAATGGTGTTTGATTTTAAAGTTGTTTTCATGCCTTGTTTGTATAGCCCATACGTTTAATTTTAACGTTATGCTACACAAACAGATAAATTATACAAGGCCTGTATAGCCGGGTAATAACGTGGTAACACGGTACTTTTTAGTTAACTTTGGCTCAAATGGCCTATAAGAGTATTGATAACTATCGTGAAAAAGGTGCGCGTAAGCGGTTGGTAGAACTTTTAAAAAAGAAGGGCATTGATGATGAAAATGTACTTAACGCGATATGGGAAGTACCGCGGCATTACTTTTTTGATGAAACCTTCTGGAACCAGGCTTACAAGGATATCGCCTTTCCGATAGGTGAGGGGCAAACCATATCGCAACCCTATACGGTTGCCTACCAAAGCCAGTTATTGCATATCAGCAAAGGCGATAAAGTGCTGGAGATTGGTACCGGAAGCGGCTACCAAACGTGTATATTATTAAAATTGGGCGCAAAGGTTTATACCATTGAACGCCAGCAGGCACTGTACGAACGCACGGTTGACGGCCTTACCCGTTTAGGCTACAAACCTCACTTTTTTTTTGGCGATGGTTCAAAGGGTATACCCGAACATGCGCCGTATGATAAAATAATTGTTACCGCAGGCGCACCCACCGTGCCCGATGTATTGTTGCAGCAACTCAAAATAGGCGGTATTTTAGTGATCCCCGTAGGAGATGAAAACTCCCAGCAAATGGTAACCATCCTTAAAGTTGGCGAACATGATTACGAAAAAGTAGTTCTGGACACCTTCAGGTTTGTACCGCTGGTGGGGGATAAGGCTTGGTAATAGCCCCAACCCCTAAAGGGGGAGCTCCAATGTTATTAAATTAAACGTATTTTCTATTTTTACTTAATAGCAGTCTGTGAGGTTTAAAAATAAGGTCGAACTGGTTACAGCTGGTTCGACTTTTATTTTTTAGATTTTATAATTATTTTTAAACTGTGGAAGTTTTATATCTATTAATAAGTTTTATCAATGGCATTTTTATAAAAAGTCTTTTTATTAGCATTATATCCATAATGCTAATTGGTAAAGTTTTAAATGCAGAGAACCGAAATGCATTTTTAATTACTAAGGCAATTATTTTAATTTATGCTGTATTGAATATTATTTATTACATAGCAGTCTATATTTCGCCTGCTGCAATGGATAGCTTTCTGGGTAGAGCGACTGGTACCTATAATTTCGCATTTTATATTATATTAGTGCCCAACACTATTCTCCCTTTACTATTGTTGTTCAAAAGACTGGGCAGTAATAAGTATGTGTTGTTAATCTTTTCGTTTTTAATGAATATTGGATGGTTATTTGAGTTGTTGATTATTTATAGTACAAATATGCACAGAGATTATACAGCTACTCGACCGTCATTCAA
Organism: Mucilaginibacter sp. FW306-07-L; assembly: GCF_058782065.1. Classification (NCBI taxonomy): domain Bacteria; kingdom Pseudomonadati; phylum Bacteroidota; class Sphingobacteriia; order Sphingobacteriales; family Sphingobacteriaceae; genus Mucilaginibacter; species Mucilaginibacter sp. FW306-07-L. The sequence goes on along the minus strand of NZ_JBYSXI010000002.1, from coordinate 162,440 downwards.
CTCTTTGTGGTTCGTTCTATTAAACGGTATTCTCATTGGCTCCGTAATATATGCCGTTGGCAGAGTATTCAAGCACAAAGTACTTAATATTGATATCCCATGAATTATATATTCGGATTTATACAGATGCAAATAGTAATTTAATAATAGGGAACGCTTCTTCTGCAACATGTCGAACCTTTTATACCTAATCGAAAATATACCCATCACCGAGTATCACCAAAAGCAAGAAGCAAATGTGAGGCGCTAAACAATTATAAAAGAGGTTTAGCTTAATTTAATGACATTTGGAGGAACCCCCAGCCCCTAAAGGAGAGTTTGTATTGCAAATGATTATCAAGTTTCCCCTTTAGGGGACGGAAGGGGCTAACTTTTCATCACCCTGTCCAGTTCGCGTTTGCTGTCGCGTTCTTTCATGGTTTCGCGTTTGTCGAAGTCTTTTTTACCTTGTGCCAGCGCTATTTCCAGCTTGGCAAAGCCCCGCTCGCTGATAAATAATGCCAGCGGAATAATGGTAAAGCCTTTTTCTTCGCCCTTGGTAAGCAATTTCTTTAATTCCTTTTTGTTGAGCAGCAGCACACGGTCGCGCTTGGCCTCGTGGTTGTAGAACGAGCCGAAAGAATATTCAGAAATATGCAGGTTGCGCACATAAAGCTGCCCGTTTATAAAGCTGCAAAAAGCATCGTTAATATTGGCCTTGCCCTGGCGTATTGACTTTATTTCGGTACCCAGCAGTTGAATACCGGCAACATACTTATCCAGTACGTGGTATTCAAAATAGGCTTTTTTGTTTTTTATGTAGATCTTATTCTGGCTCATGTCTCTCTGTCGGTGCAAATATGCGAATTTATTTTGCTTGGGGCTTAACAACCAATACCGGAACCTTCACCATGTGCCGTACGGTATTTACGGTGGTACCGAATATCAGATCTTTAAGTACCCGGTGCCCGTGCGATCCCATCACCATAAAATCGATACCCTCATCGTTCACAATTTTAGCGATAGCCTTGGCGGGTATGCCGTAACCAATGTAACCGCGGGCATTGTAGCCCATCCGTTGCAGGTCATCAATATACAGATCCAGGTTTTTAACGTCGCTTTGTGTTTCACGGTCCATTACCTCGGTTTCGTGGTAGCGGGCGGCGGCAGTTTCAACCACGTGGATCAAAGTATAAGCCGCATCCTTACCCCCCTGCATAATAGCATGGCGAATGGAATCGCGGTCGTTAGCGCTAAAATCAATGGTGATGGCGATGTTATTATAAACAATCGGACTAATATCGCCAATAGAAGTCGCCTCGCCATGCGGTACCCGGGCAGGCCTTTCTTTCAGCTTGAACAATAACGGCCTCACAAAAATATAGAGCAACAATACACCGATGCCTAATATAAGCGGCACCACAATGGCATATATCTCAATCCGGGCGTTGGGGTAGCCGCTTATCCAGTCGTTCACCTGGTCAATAACCAGTTTTACGTTTAGGCCAACAATTAGTACGGCGCTGATCCAGGCCGCTGTTTTTGCAAGGGGGCCAATGGCAAAACCATGCATTTTGGTTTTGTCGGACGTAAAGTGTATCAGCGGGATAATAGCGAAACCCAGTTGCAGGCTCAATACCACCTGGCTCAATATCAACAGATCGCTCAGGGCATCCTCACCAAAATATAAAATGGTAAATACTGCCGGCAATATGGCTAACAGGCGGGTAAGTAAACGGCGCATCCAGGGGGCAATACGCAGGTTAATATGGCCTTCCATAATGATCTGCCCGGCAAGGGTACCGGTAACGGTAGAGCTTTGTCCGGATGCTATTAAGGCTACGGCAAACAGCACCGGGGCTATCTTACCAAAAATATTTTCGAGCAATTTATAGGCATCCTGTATCTCGGCTACTTCAAAATAACCATTCTTAAAAAAAGCACCGGCAGCTAATATCAGTATGGCGGCATTTACCAAAAAGGCCAGGTTAAGCGCTATCACGGTATCAAACATGTTGAACTTCAGCGATGCTTTAATGCCCTCTTTAGTACGGTTGATTTTGCGTGTTTGCACCAGTGATGAGTGCAGGTACAGGTTGTGCGGCATTACCGTAGCGCCAATAATGCCTATGGCGATATAGAGCATTTTATGGCTTACCGCATCGTTTTTAAACAGGTTGTTCGGGATAAAGCCTTTGGCTATCTCTACCACATCCGGCTTAACAATGAACATCTCTGTTAAAAAAGCTATGCCGATAACGGAGATCATCGATACAATAAAGGCTTCCAGCTTGCGCATACCTTTGTTCATCAAAAACAGCAGCAGCACGGTATCGGTAATAGTAAGTATCACGCCCCATAGCATAGGAATGTGAAACAACAGGTTAAGGCCGATGGCCATACCGATGATCTCCGCCAGGTCGCAAGCCACGATGGCTATTTGGGCCAGGATGTATAAGCAAAAGTTGACAAACCGGGGATAAGCGTTTTTTGAAGCCTGCGCCAGGTCCAGCCCGCGCACAATACCCAAACGCGCGCTTAACGATTGTAACAGCAAGGCGATGAGATTAGATGCCAGCAGTACCCATATCAGCCGGTAGCCAAATGCGCTGCCGCCGGCAATATCGGTAGCCCAGTTGCCCGGATCCATATAGCCTACGCTTACCAGGTAGGCGGGACCTAAAAACGCGAATATCTTTCGCCAGCCTGTGCGATGTTCAGTATTTACCGTTCCGTGTACATTGCTTAATGATTCGCTGTGCCTGGCATCCATAATTATATTTTGTGGCTCCCGTATCTTTTTTGCTTTTGCTAACGTTAAACAAAAGCAGATGTTTTTAAAAAGTATATTTTATCAAATCTAATTAAAAAAATTAGTTAAGACTAATAATTGAAATAAAATATACTTTTGAATGACTGCACGTTATAAAAATATTATTTCGCTAATATTTTTATAGTATATATTTGTACCACCATGGCTGCCGAATTAGATAAAATAGATCTACAGATACTAAAGATTTTACAGGAAAACGGAAGGATAACCAACCTTCAGCTTTCAAACGAGATAGGGCTTTCGCCGGCACCAACCCTGGAGCGTGTGCGCAAACTCGAAAATTCGGATTATATAAAAAGCTATCATGCCCTGGTAGATGAGGAAAAGCTCGGCCTTGGCATTAAAACCTTTATACAGGTATCGCTCGATTTTCATAAGAGCAATACCATCCAGGTTTTTTTAGAGGAAATACAAAATATTAAAGAGGTAACCGAATGCCACCACGTAACCGGGCAGTGCGATTTTCTTTTAAAGGTTTACGTGCGCGACATTAAATCGTACGAGCGCCTGATCATGGACAAGATAAGCCGTATTGGTGTGGTAAAAACATTCCACACCATGATGATCATGTCAACCAATAAAAAGGAACCTATCATTCCTTTAGAGTATTGATCTGTCTTATTAAGCAGATTAAAAGTATATTATTCTTTTAATTTATACACTGAATATTATTCCGCATCTAATGCGTATATGTATTCAGTGGCCTTTTGGTAAAGCTAAAGGTTAAATTAGTATTTAAATTGACTATATGGAGATAAATAACCGCCTTTAGGTGGAATGATACTGTGAAGAAAAGTAAATGGATGGCAATTGAAGCGATTGTGAAATTGCCATCCTATTAACCAATCTTCAACAAAAAATTGTACTGAGTTTAGTATTGCTGCTACGAATTACGACCTCAAAGCACCAGACAATACAAAGCATTAAGTACGCCAGTAGTGGCGTGGCTTTGTCTTTGTGTCTGGTAGGGCGTCGTAACCCTGTAGCGGCTGAAGATATATAGTCCACGCCATATTTTTTGCTACAAATTACGACAACATAATGAAAAAACTAAGGTGTTATTTAGGCTGGCATAGTTGGCTTTATAACGATGACGGTAATTACCGGCGATGTAAAAATTGCTCACATAGACAAAGATTAAAAATAACAGATCAATCGGGCGGATGGGGAACTAACTGGTATTGGGAAAGTTATTAAAATGAAAAAGCGGATCAATTTCCGCTTTTTCATTTTAATATAGTAGCACACAAAGTTATTCTTCTTTGTTAGCTGCTGCTAATATTGCTCTCACCCGATCGGTATTGGTAACTATTACGCTGTACTCATCCACATCGGCGTTGCCCATTAATATATGGTCGTTACGGTAAAGCATGTGGCTGCTTACTCTTGTTTTGGCAGTGGAGTGCACTTCTTTAGCACCGGTAAAGCGCACAATATCGTTCACATTATTTTCGTCGACACCGCAACCGGGCATAATGCTGATGCGCCCGGCAGATTGCTGCACCAGGCTGGCTATAACGCTTGCACCCTCAATAGCGGTGGTTTTACCGCCCGAGGTAAGCACGCGCTCGCAGCCTATCTCAATAATATCCTCTAAAGCCTGGTGAATATCGGCCGCCATATCAATAGCCCGATGGAAGGTTACACCAAGGCCCCATTGTTTGGCAATTTCCACCAACTCTTTGCAGCGGGGTTTGTCTACATGCCCTTCGGGTGTTAGCATGCCGATCACTACACCATCGCAGCCGGCTTCAATGCAATACCGTATATCGGCTTTCATGATCTCGAACTCCAGGTCGTTGTAAAGGAAATCGCCACCCCGGGGGCGTATAAGCGCATATATTTTAATGTGGAGCAGTTTGCGGGCAAGCAATATTTGCCCGGCTGATGGGGTAGTACCGCCATCGCTTAAATTATCGCATAGTTCAACGCGTATCGCGCCGCCTTCCTGCGCCGCCACTGCCGATACGGTGGAGTTGGCGCATACTTCAAGTGATATCATTCAGGAATTTGCTAAACTATAAATATACTACTATAATATGATTACTTCTTATAATAGTACTTTCCTTTGATAAGCTTATCCTGCTTCTCGCTGTCGCAAACAGCATAGCTAAAGCCATCCTGCAGGGCGAAAGCGCCGTATTCACCTTTTTTGTTGATAGCTAAAAAGCCCACCTGTATTTCTTTAGCGGTATCAGGTTTCTTTTTTACGATGCGCATAACAGCTTCTTTACAGGCTGCTTCGGGCGTGTAACCCTGGCGCATCAGTTCTACTACCAAAAAGCTGCCCACGTTGCGGATCACTTCCTCGCCAACACCGGTTGAGGTAGCACCGCCCACTTCGTTATCAACATACAATCCGGCACCAATGATCGGGCTATCGCCCACACGGCCGTGCATTTTAAAAGCCATACCGCTGGTAGTACATGCGCCTGATATGTTGCCTTTGGCATCAATGGCCAGCATGCCAATGGTATCATGGTTATACTGGTTGCCCGGTTTCTGGCTGTTCTCAATATTCATTACGGGCTTATACTGTTTAGTCTCAAGCCACTTTTTCCATTCTTTTTCAGATTCCGGCGTGAGCAGCTTTTCCCGTTTAAGGCCCTGCTCAACCGCGAACTGGGTAGCCCCCTCGCCAACCAGCATTACGTGCGGCGTTTTTTCCATCACCATACGTGCTACCTCTATGGGGTGCGCAATGTATTCCATGGCCGCAACCGAGCCGCAATTACCCTTTTCGTCCATTATGCAGGCATCAAGGGTTACATGGCCGTCACGGTCAGGGTAACCAGCGCGGCCAACAGTATGGTTGGTTAAATCCGCCTCTGGAATTTTTACGCCTGCTTCAACCGCGTCCAGCGCGCGGCCGCCTTTGCCTAAAATGGTCCAGGCCTCTTTGTTGGCGGCAATGCCAAAATCCCAGGTAGATATTACCACCGGCAATTTAGGAGCAGCAAGGCTTAATGGTTTAGCAAAACTTGTTGATATTGAGGCGCAAGCAGCGCTTGCAGATGATATTTTAATAAAATTTCGACGCGATAACATGGTTCAATATACTTAAAATATGTTAGCGGCAACGGATTGGTGTAAAATGTAAGCGATTTTTTACCCGGACGGCTGTTGGTAAAAACACCCCGTTATACCAACCTTTTTTAATTAATTTCGGTGCGATGAATCGTATCGACCGAATATCAGCCATCCTGATACAGCTACAATCACGCAGGGTGGTAAAGGCTGCTGATATTGCCGAGCGTTTTGGCATCAGCCTGCGTACGGTTTACCGCGATGTTAAAACCCTTGAAGAAGCCGGTGTACCGCTGATGGGCGAGGCCGGCGTAGGCTACTCCATTATGGATGGCTACCGTTTGCCGCCGGTTATGTTTACCAAAGACGAAGCCACGGCATTTTTAACCGCCGAAAAATTCATCGAAAAGCTGACGGATAATTCAACCACGCTATCACACCGCTCGGCCATGGATAAGATACGCGCCATATTGCGTACGGCTGAAAAAAATACGCTGGAGGATCTGGATGGCAGCATAGCCGTTATTAAGAGCCATAGCCAGCGCGGGGCCGACAACCAGGATCACATCCAAACCACATTGAACGCTATTGCGCAAAAACGCATACTCGCGCTTGATTATTTTGCCATGCACAGCCAGCAGCAAACCAACCGTATGGTTGAGCCGGTGGGCATTTACTACCTGGAGAGTTACTGGCACCTGATAGCCTATTGCCGTATGCGTAACGATTACCGCGATTTTCGGCTCGACCGTATAAAAGGTATCAGTATTACTGATGATGTTTTCGCGGGCCAGCATCCGTCGCTCAAGGATTATATTGCCCAAACCGCCCGCGAGCATAAGCTGGAAACCGTGATCATGCGTATAAAAAAGCGGGTTTACCCATACCTTACCAGCCAAAAGTACTACAACGGCTTCGTGTCCGAAAAGGAAGATGGTGATGAGTGGGAGATGACCTTTTTAACCACCTCCATTGAAGGTTTTGCCCGCTGGTTTATGATGTACGGCGATATGGCTGCCATTGTTACCCCCGATGTTTTAAAGGACCGTATTCAGGAGATCGCACAGGCCATCGTTAAAAAATAAATTTCTATAAATTTTACTGTTGACATAGGGTTGTCACCCGGTGGATGTTTTTTTGCACAAAACAGCAATTAAGCTGTTGTACATATTACCATAACATACCATCATCATGACAGACATCACTTTAACCACCACTGTTGACTTTACTTCATCCAAAGAAAAAGTTTGGCAAGGACTTACTGACCCCGCTTTAATTAAACAATACTTTTTTGGCACACAACTCATTACCGACTGGACCATCGGCAGCCCGATAATCTGGACAGGAGAGTGGGATGGTGTTGTTTATAAGGACAAAGGCACTGTGCTGGAAGTTATCCCCGGCGAATTTGCCAAATACACTTACTGGAGCAGCATGTCGGGAACGGAAGATGTGCCCGAAAACTACCAGGTAGTAAGCTATCGCCTTAGCGACAACAATGGCGGTACCCGCCTTACCATTACGCAGCAAAACATTGCCGACGAAGAGAAGAAACAACACTCCGAACACAACTGGCAAGCCCTGATGGCCGAGCTTAAAAAACTGATCGAGTAATTAAGCCTGCGGATTGAACGCCATGCGCTGGCCGGACAGGTGATGGTTCACAAAATGGCCGCCATCCCATACCAGGTTGCCCGATACAATGGTACTTACCACGCTCGATTTAAAGGTAGATCCTTCAAAGGGGCTCCAGCCGCATTGGTATAAAATATTGTCCTTTTCAACCGTCCACGGTTTGTTCAGGTCAACCAATACCATATCGGCCCAGTAACCTTCACGTAAAAATCCGCGCCTGTCAATACGGAAACAGGTGGCCACGTTATGTGCCATCTTTTCTGTTATTTGCTCAAGGGTGATCTTTCCCTGGTGGTAAAGCTCCAGCATGGCCGTAAGGGCGTGTTGCACCAGCGGGCCGCCTGATGGTGCCTGCATATATGGCTGCGCTTTTTCTTCGATAGTATGCGGGGCATGGTCGGTAGCGATAACGTCAATACGGCCATCCAACACCGCTTTAAGGATGCCTTCGCGGTCGGCGCCGGTTTTAACGGCCGGGTTCCATTTTATCAGGTTGCCCTTGGTTTCGTAATCCGCATCGCTAAACCACAGGTGGTGTATGCAGGCCTCAGCCGTAATTTTTTTATCCGCCAGCGGGATGCTGTTATCAAATAGGTGTGTTTCCTTTTCGGTTGATATATGCAATATGTGCAGCCTGGTGCCATGCTTTTTAGCCAGCTCAACCGCCAGTGACGATGACAGGTAGCAAGCCTCGGCGCTACGGATCACCGGGTGTAATGATATGGGGATATTTTCTTCGCCCAGCGTCATTTTGTAATGGTTGAGGTTATGCCTGATGGTGGCCTCGTCTTCGCAATGCGTAGCGATCAGCATGGGCGAGTTGGTAAAAATATTTTCTAACGTAGTGCGGTTATCCACCAGCATATTACCGGTTGATGACCCCATGAAAACCTTGATACCGCAAACGTTGCATGCATCGGTGCGCAAAACTTCGTCCAGGTTATCATTGCTGGCACCCATAAAAAACGAGTAGTTAGCCAGTGAGCTATTGGCGGCGATGGCATACTTATCGGCTAATAGATCCTGCGTAAGCGTATTAGGTACGGTGTTCGGCATTTCCATAAAAGAGGTGATACCACCTGCAACCGCCGCCCTTGATTCCGAAAAGATATTGGCCTTATGCGTTAGCCCAGGCTCACGAAAATGCACCTGGTCATCAATACAGCCCGGCAGCAAGTGCAGCCCCCCGGCGTTGATCTCAGTACCAGCCTTAGCGTCGATACTGGTATCAATGTGTTCAATAAAACCGTCTTTGATCAGGATATCGCCAATGAATTGCTTGTTCTCGTTAACAATTGTAGCTGCTTTTATCAGGATGGATGCCATGGGAGCAAAGATATTAAAATTACGATTTGCTAATCAAGTAAGTCAGTTAGTTATCGCTTTATTACCTGTCCCGAATTTCTTTTGAGCGATCAAAAGAAACAAAAATCGCCGGCTACGTCCTGCCCGGTGAAAGTATCTGTTAGGCTATGCCTGTGCTACTCCGGGCATTACTAATGCCGGTATATTAGGTTATTTGCGGTTTGTGCGTTTATCTTAATGGATCTTTGTTAAGAGTTAGATGAGCGTCAGCCTGCCGGAAAACCGGGCCAGGGAGTATGGCCTGTGCGGCTGAAGGTTTTTTCCGGCTTGACGTTATTCACATCATTATTTGTTTTTTAAGGCGTTCATGAGATCGCTACGCTTAGTATGGTTACTTTGTGTCTAAGACAAAGTAACTGGCCTCTGCGGCCAAGAGCAGACTGATAATGTCAAAGCACAACTTCTTGATCAAAGCACTTCATAGCGTATTCTTTACTTGTCCTGAATTTCTTTTGTACGAACAAAAGAAACAAAAATCGCCGGCTGTTTAATTTTCTGTGAAAGGCAGTGCATCATCAGTGCTACCCGAAAATTAAAAGGCCGGAATAATAGCTTATGAGAGGTTTGTGCTTTCAATATTTTGTTATACATGAAGAACTAAACAAAGCACAACCCCTAAATATACTAAAATTCCGGCATCAGTAATGCCCGGAGTAGCACAGGCATAGCCTAAGCAGGTACTTTCACCGGGCAGGACGTAGCCGGCGACTTTTGCTTCTTTTGTTCGTACAAAAGAAGTTTAGGACAAGTAATTATCTTTCAAAAAAACTATTATCGCTTCAAACCAAAAACTTCGGGATAAGCCAGCGCGGTTTTAAATATCAGGTTGAGAGAGTCGGTTACCCAGATATCGCCGTTGATGGCTTTCTGTAATACCTCGGGGGCGGGTAGGGTGAGCACCCGTATATCTTCGGTAATATCTAACTTTTGTTCGGAGTTAAACTCCGCGTCAAACAGAACAAAACCGTAGGTAATTTGCCTTAGTTTGGTTGGGTTGTTGGCTATTTTGCCCATGGGTATCAGGCGGTCGGCGGTGGCTTTAATGCCTGTTTCTTCTTCCAGTTCGTTCATTGCCGATTCAACGATGCTTTTGTTTTTTTGCTGCATACCGCCGGGTAATTCAAGCAATACCTGGCTTAGGGCATGTTTGTATTGCTCAACCAATACCACCTCGTTGTTTTTGGTGATGGCCAGCACCTGTACTACATCGCCGAGGGGCGAAAAATAATAATCGTCAACAATAGTGCCGTTAGCCAATTCAACAGCATGTTTTAGTATGGGGAACCACGGGCTTGGCGAAACATTCTCTTCGCTCAATAGCTTCCACGACTTTATTTCTTTATCGGTCATTTTTTATTTTCAGGCTGATTATTGGCCTAAAATATTAATTACGGCCGAACAAACGGCTATTTATCATCATATCATCAAATAGCGGGTGGTGTTATCGCGGGTAAGCGCACCTTAAAAGAAAAAACTATCTTTGCGGCATGGCAGCAACCTTTGATGATTTTGATTTTAACCGGCAGATATTAAATGCCATTACAGATGCCGGTTATGAGCAGCCTACGCCCATACAGCAAAAGGCTATTCCGCCAATAGCCAACGGGCAGGATGTAATGGGTATTGCCCAAACCGGAACGGGCAAAACGGCCGCCTATGTGCTGCCCATCATCATGAAGCTGAAATACGCGCAGGGTGAAGATGCGCGGGCATTAATTATAGCGCCAACCCGCGAGCTGGCCTTACAGATAGAAGAGAATGTTAAAACCTTCGCCACCTACACCGATCTGCGGGTAGTGGTACTGTACGGCGGCATAGGCCCCAAAACGCAAATTGAGAATATAAATAAAGGCGTTGATATTATTGTAGCCACGCCCGGCCGCTTTATGGATGTTTACCTGGCGGGGCATATTGTTACCAAAAACCTGCAGGTGCTGGTGCTTGACGAAGCTGATAAAATGATGGATATGGGCTTTATGCCGCAGCTTAACCGCATTTTAGAGGTGGTGCCGCGCAAAAGGCAAAACCTGCTGTTCTCGGCCACCATGTCTGACAAGATACACCAGCTATCGGCCAACTTCCTGGAATACCCAACCGTGGTGGAGGTTACGCCGCAGGCCACACCGGCCGCAACGGTAACGCAAAAGCTGTATTACGTGCCCAACATCAAAACCAAAATAAACCTGCTTAAAAAGCTGCTGGAAGAGGATGGCGAGATCAAAAAGCTGATCATCTTTTGTAAAACACGTACATCGGCAGAGGACGTGTTCAGGTTTTTATCGCGTAAGTATAAAGAGAATGAGGTTAGGGTACTGCACGCTAATAAAGGGCAGAATACCCGCATCAACTCTATCAACGCTTTTAAGGCTGATGAGGTAAAGATACTGGTTGCTACCGATGTGGCAGCCCGCGGTATTGATGTGAATGATGTGAGCCATGTAATTAACTTTGACGTGCCGATAGTGATCGAGGATTATGTGCACCGCATCGGCCGTACAGGCAGGGCCTATCAATCGGGCGAGGCTATTACCTTTTGTAACCCGGCCGAGGAGTATTATATCCGCAAGGCGGAGAAACTCATCAGGCAGCAGATACCGGTGCAGACTATCCCGGCTGATGTTTTTATAGAGGAAACCCCGTACGAGGAGCGCCAGGATCAGGCTAAAGAGATCGACATGCAAAAGCGCCGTGAAAACCCTGACTTTAAAGGAGCTTTCCACGAGAAGAAGACGCTGAACCAAAAGAAAAAATTCGAGGCCGAAAAGGCAAAGCGAAATCCTCGCGTAGCCAAAAAACTGAGCACCAAACGCTCTTCAAAACGAAAATAGATACTGATGAAATTCAGGATAACACCATTAAACATCGCCTCGGCATTTTTAATTGTGCTTGCAGGTTATATCTGGGTATACGGAGCAAGCATAACCGGCAGCCAGTACGAAAGCTGGAGCGGTACCATTGTTTGGATATTTTTGTTGTTCGCCTTTGTGGTGGCCTTTCTGGATATCACCTTTCGCAATTTTTTTAAGGATACCCGCACGCTATGGATCATAGAGATGAGCTTTATAGCACTGGTTATTATACTATTACTACTTGTTAAATAAATTATAAAAATGAAAAAAGCCGAAATAAAACTGACTATTGAACTGGATGATAACAACGTGCCCGAAAATATTTTATGGGAGTCTACCGACTCGGCAAATAAAGAGGCGCTGCCGGTAAAATCAATTATGCTTGCCCTGTGGGATCAGAATTTTAAAAACACCCTGCGTATTGACCTTTGGACCAAGGATATGCCGGTTGACGAAATGAAACGCTTTTTTTACGAAACCCTGCAAACCATGGGCGACAGCTTTTTACGTGCCACCGGTGAAACCAATATTGTGGAAGACCTGCGCGACTATTGCGCCCACTTTGCCGAAAAAATGGAAATAACCCGATAATACCGTTATGCGCATACCTTCATTACTTTCTCTTGTAGGTTTTATTATAGTGATAGCGGCAACCTATTGCCCCATGCTGCGCCCGTTCGGTCTGTTCAGCATGAATGTTTATGATATGAATAAGCCCTTCGGCATCGTGATACTGCTGGTAGCGGTTATCGGCATGATCGGGGTGGTGTTCAATCAGCTTAAAGTTGCCAGGCTTGCTGCCTGGGGCACACTGGCACTTGCCGCGCTGCTATTTGTGGGGGCATATTTAAAGGTTCACACTTCGTTCAGCTTTTTGCCTATGTCGTCGGTAGCGGCGTATCTCACCTCGAAAATAAAATTTAAGTGGGGGTGGTATGTACTGTTTACCGGGGTTGTGCTGTGCTTATCAATACTATTAAGTAAAAAACCGGTGAGGATAAACCCCGGTAACGAAGTTGTTTCGTAAGCAAATACCGGCAGATGCGTTTAACCTTTTGCAGTGTTTTGCGTATTACAGTATCTCAGCTTTTTTTAAACATATTTGCAGTAAATAAACCGATCAATGTTAAAATTTTCTTTCCGTAACCAGGTACTTGCAGGCTTCGCGATATCCATACTGCTGGTTTTTGTTGTTGCCATACTATCCTACACAAGCATTAATCAGCTTGAGGATGATAACGTTAAGGTTGAGCATACGCAGCAAGTAATTAAAACATCAACCAGCCTGTTGCAGCAACTTGTTGATGCCGAAACAGGTATGCGCGGTTATTGCGCTACCGGTAAAAAACCATTTTTAGAGCCCTATAATTCGGCTTTGCCAAGTATAGAAAGCGATTTGGATAAGCTGCGCGGACTTATTGAGGATAACCCGGTACAGGTAAAACGTGTTGAGGCTTTATATAAGCTGATAGGCAATCAGCTCGGCATACTAAGTAATAACATTAAAACCCGCGACGATAAGGGGCTGAGCTACATGGTAGCTAATGATATGCTTATCAATGGCAAAGCCAATATGGATAAGGTACGCGCGGTTATTACAACCGTTGTTGAAACCGAGCAGGCTTTACTGGTTAAACGTAAAAATGCTACACAGGCTTCGTCTACTCAAGCCATTTTTATCATAGTGGTAGGTTCGGCTGTATTCTTAATAATCATTATCATCCTGTTCTATTATATTCAAGGCACCTTTAATCGCCAAAAGAAAATTGAGCAGGATATTACCGATGCCAATGTGCAGTTAGGGGTGGTACTGCGTGAAAATGAGGGTAAAAACTGGTTGCTTACCGGCACCGCGCAGCTCAATGAAACCATGCAGGGCCAGCAAACCGAGAAGGAGCTTGCTGCTAACATCATCAACGAGTTATGCAATTATACCAAAGCGGTAACCGGTACTTTTTATTTGCTTAACGATCAGGACGACAGGCTCGACCTGTATGGTTCTTACGCGTTCCATAACCCGGATCTGCTTAAAAAGAGCATCCGTATGTCCGAAGGGGTGCTTGGCCAGGTAGCGGTTGAGCAAAAAGCGGCTTTGGTAAAGGGTAAGCTTAACAGCAAGCTTGAGCTATCAACCTCCGTATTACAGCATGAACTGGTAGAAAGCTTTGTGGTGCCTTTCTTTTATGATAAAAAACTAAAAGGTGTTATGGAACTGGCCTACCAGGGCGCGGTTAGCGAGGCGGTTAGCAACTATATCATCGCTATAGCCAATGATGTGGGTATAGCCGTTAATACCGCGCAGGCACGCACCATTATGCATGATCTGTTTGAGGAAGTGCAGCAGCAGGCCGAGGAACTGGAAGCGCAGCAGGAAGAAATGCGCGTTACCAACGAGGAATTGCTCAACAAAACCGAAATGCTGCAAGCCTCCGAAGAAGAACTGCGTGTACAGCAGGAGGAGTTGCGTACCATCAACGCCGAACTGGAAGAAAAAGCCAGCCTGCTTGAAGAAAAGAATCAGGCTATTGAGGAAGCGCGCCAGGCCATCAACCTTAAAGTTGATGAGCTGGAAACAACCGGTAAATACAAGTCGGAATTTTTGGCTAATATGAGCCACGAGCTGCGTACGCCGCTTAACAGTATACTGGTGCTGGCCCGGATACTTAAAGACAATAAATCAGACAACCTGAGCGAAGACCAGATAAAATATGCCAGCGTAATATTTAACGCCGGTAATGATTTGCTTACGCTGATCAATGATATACTTGACCTCTCTAAAATCGAGTCAGGAAAGCTTGAGATGCAAAATGAGCATGTGCGGGTGAGTGATATCCTGAAGGATATGGAGATGATGTTTGGCGAGGTTGCCGTTAACAAAAAGATCAGTTTTACAACAAGCGGAGCGGCCAATACACCGCCAACCATATTTACTGATAAAGTTAGGGTTGAGCAGGTTATAAAAAACCTGCTATCCAACGCGTTTAAATTTACGCAGGAGAACGGCAGCATTATGGTAAACGCATCAGCCAATACATTTGCCGGCACGATCAGCTTCCATATTAAAGATACCGGCATCGGCATACCTGCCGAAAAACAGAAACTGATATTTGAAGCCTTCCAGCAGGCCGATGGTTCAACCAGCCGTAAATACGGCGGTACCGGTTTGGGGCTATCAATCAGCCGTGAGCTGGCCTTCCTGTTGGGTGGTAATATATCCTTGCAAAGCGAGCCGGGGTTAGGTAGTGAATTTACCCTTACCATACCTTTCGCGGCAGAACAAACCAAAAGTGCTGATGAAGATGTACTGCCAACCGTTGAAACATTTACGCCGCCTAAAGAATTTTTAAAACCTGCGTCGCAACTGGCTAAAAAGCCAAATGCTGAGCCACTGGTGGTTATAGTGGAGGATGACAAGAACTTTGCTGACATATTAAAGGATTACTCGCGCGATCATGGCTATAAATCCATCATGGTGAATGAGGGTACTAATGCCGTACAGATCATCAAGGACAATCAGCCCGACGCGGTGATACTGGATATTATGCTGCCCGGTAAAGATGGCTGGCAGATATTGCGCGAGTTAAAGCACGATGAAGCTACGATGCACATACCGGTGCATTTAATGTCGGCAGGGGAGGCCGCCGCCAACCGTGTACGCCGCGAAGGGGCCATCAGCTTCCTGAAAAAGCCTATTGATACCAATGCGCTCGATAAGCTGTTTACGGATATTATGCAGCAGAGCGGCTCTAAATTCAAGCAGATATTATTGGTTGAGGATCATCAGGCCCAAAGCCAGGCATTAAAGGATATGATGCAGGCGCAGGGTATTGAGGTTGACCAGGCCTTTGACGGCGAATCAGCCTTCAGGATGCTGCATGAAAATGAGTACCAGTGCGTGATCCTTGACCTTAACCTGCCCGATATTTCAGGGCTCGACCTATTGGATAAAATTAAGGCGGTTGATAAGTTCCTGGAGTTACCGGTAATCATTAATACCGCTATGGAGCTTGATAAGACCTCGGTAACCAGGCTGATGCAGTACGCTAATGCCATGGTGATCAAAACCAATAAATCGTCAGACCGGTTGATCGATGAGGTTAATTTATTCCTGAATAAAATAACGGAATCATCAAAATCAGATGGCGACGGTGCTTCATCAAAATCGAAATCAATATCAAAAGGCAAGGATGTTATTAAAAACAAAAAAGTGCTTATTGTTGATGATGATATGCGTAACATATTTGCCCTCAGCAGTGCGCTGCAAAGCTATGATATGCACGTAGAAATAGCTAATGATGGCGAGGAAGCGCTAACCAAATTAGAGGAAGTGCCCGATGTTGATATTGTGCTGATGGATATTATGATGCCGAAAATGGATGGCTACGAAGCCACCCGGCAGATACGTAAGCAAAACAAATGGGCCCGCTTGCCTGTAATTGCTTTAACAGCCAAGGCCATGAAGGATGACCGTGAAAAATGTATTGCTGCAGGTGCTAATGATTACATTACCAAACCCGTTGATATGGACAGGCTGGTAGCCCTGATGCAGCTTTGGCTGGAGAGCTAATAGATAATGAAGGTACAGATAAGCGGAATATTGCCCGAAGAGTTAAATGAGCTGATCATCCTGATTAAAGGGGCGCACGGCTTTGATTTTAATGACTATGGCAAGGCATCCCTTACCAGGCGGGTAAGCCGTATAATGAGCCTGAAAAAGCTTTCGTTTTATGATTTAAAACACAGGCTGGTTAATGAAGATGGGTTTTTTCAGCATTTTTTAGAGGAAGTTACGGTTAACGTTACCGAGATGTTTCGCGACCCCAACTTTTACCGCTCGGTTAACGAGCTGGTTTTGCCTTACCTGTCCACCTATCAGCATGTCAAGATCTGGACGGCGGGTTGCTCATCAGGCGAGGAAGTTTACTCCTTAGCCATATTGCTGCGCGAAGCAGGTATCAAACAAAAATGCTTTATTTACGGAACAGATATTAATACCGAAGTATTAAAGGAGGCCCGTAAAGGCATCTACAGTTTTCGTAAAATAAAAAGCTATGCCGAAAACTATGTGATGGCTGGTTTAAAAGGCTCGCTTACCGATCATTTTACTATTATGTACGATGCCGCTACCATACATAGCGAGTTAAAGCAGGATACCTTGTTTTCGGTACATAACCTGGTGTCTGACGGGGTTTTTAATGAGTTTCAACTGATTACCTGCCGCAACGTGTTCATCTATTTTGATAACCCGCTGCAGGAGCGCATACTCGATCTTTTTTACAACAGCCTTGCACCACATGGCTTTTTATGTCTCGGGTCAAAGGAAACCATACGGTCTGAAGTGTTTCGTAAAAAGTTTAAGGTAATAAACGCTAAAGAAAATATATATCAGAAAATTGGCACTTGATACGCACATATTGCAACGTTGGCAAAAGGCAGAAGTGCTTTTAATTGGTGGTTCTGCCGGGTCGTTCAAGCTGTTTTTTACGCTGGTAAAAAGTATGGACGCGGACATAAATAAAATAATTATTTTGATTATGCACCGAAAAAAGAACTTTTTTAGTGAAATAGAAAAACTCTTTGCAGATCATTCTCGTATATATCTCAAGGAAATTGCGGACAAGGACGAGCTAAACAAAAACACGATATACATAGCCCCGGCCAATTACCATACATTGATCGAAAAGGGCGGCTATTTTAGTCTTGACGTTTCTGACCCTGTATGGTACTCAAAACCCTCAATTGATGTAACTTTTGAAAGCGCTGCCGAAATTTTTGAAGGGCGTTGCGCCGCGATATTACTTTCAGGTGCCAACCAGGATGGTGCTGAAGGTTTGCTGAAATTGCGGCAGTGCGGGTCGCTTACTATTGCTCAGGACCCCGCGGAAGCTGAAATGGCAGAAATGCCCCGTTCGGCAATTGAGTTGGACGCCGCCGAATACATTTTGACGACAGACGATATTATACAATTAATACGAAATTAGCCATACCCCTACACAATTAGCGAATGACTCCTGTTAATATTCTTATTGTAGATGACAGAGAAGAGAATATTGTTGCACTTGAAGCTTTACTCAAGCGCGATGATATTCGCTTGTACTCTACAACATCCCCTAACGAAGCCCTCAAAATTGCCTGGGAAAACCCGATATCAATAGCCCTCATCGATGTGCAAATGCCCGAGATGGATGGCTTTGAATTGGTGGAGATGCTTAAATCAAATCCGCGTACGCGCAACATCATGGTAATATTTGTTACCGCGATATCTAAGGAAGCCAAATACGTGGTAAAAGGTTTAGCCGTAGGTGCTGTTGATTATTTGTATAAACCGCTTGATCCTTATATCACCTCAGCCAAAGTGGATTCGTTTGTTCAACTGGCCCGCTCGCAGGATGAGATCAAGCAAAAAAGCGAGGAGTTGCAGAATTACGCTACCGTAGTTAAAAACTCCGCTGATATAATTTGTACTGTTGATGCGCAAACGTTACGCATTATGAGTATAAACCCCGCCGCCGAGCAAATATTAGGCTTTAAACCTGCCGAACTGATTGATGCCAGCATAATTGACCGGGTGATAGAAAGCGATCAATCCGCCTTTCGCCAAAAACTGGCCGAAGTTATTAAGGACAGGCTAACGTTTGCGGTTTTTGAATTTCAGTTTGAAACCTTCAACAAAAACATTATCTGGGGCGAATGCCGGGCATCATATCGTAATAAAATGCTGTTTTTGAATATTAATGATGTATCGCCGCAAAAAAGTTATCAGCAGCAGCTTATTAAATCAAAGGAAGCTGCCGAGATGGGCAAAAAAATAAAGGAAAACTTTTTGGCCAACATGAGCCATGAGTTGCGCACGCCTATTAATGGTATTTTAGGTATAACTAACCTGCTGCGTAAAACCGAGGTTAACGAGCAGCAAATTAATATGCTCAATTTGCTTGAGGTATCATCACAATCATTGCTTGGTGTAGTTAATGATGTGCTGGATATTTCAAAGATAGAAGCGGGCAAGTTCAGCATTATACGTGCGCCGCATAATTTGCATGATATTGTAAAATCGGTATACGGCCTGCTTAAATTTAAAGCAGACGAAAAGAATATCGAATTTATTTCTGAACTGTCGCCTGATGTGCCTGAGTATGTTATGGTTGACTCGCTGCGTGTTAATCAGGTTTTAATGAACCTGCTTAGCAACGCCATTAAGTTTACAGAGCGTGGATTTGTAAAGCTGAACGTTAAGGTACTTGAACGCACCGCCAGCCGGGTAAAAATTGAGTTTTGCATAGGCGATAGCGGTATAGGCATAGCTGCCAACCACCTGTCAAAAATATTTGATTCGTTTGAACAGGCTGAGGATGATACCTCAGTTAAATATGGTGGTACCGGCCTGGGCCTGGCCATCGTAAAAAAGCTGGCCGAACTTAAAGGCGGCGAGCTAAAGGTAAGCAGCAAAGTGGGCGAGGGCAGCGAGTTCAGGTTTATAAACTGGTATGACCTTGCCGAAATGCCAAAGGAAAAGCAGGTACGCAGGCCGACCGAAAACCTGTTACCATTCAATAACGTGCGTATTTTAGTTGCCGAGGATAATATGGTGAACCAGTTTATGATCAGTAAGCTGCTTAAAGACTGGAACGTTAGCGCGGACATTGTTGACAATGGCCGTAAAGTGCTCGAAAAACTAAATCAAAACGATTATGATATGATCCTGATGGATACCCACATGCCCGAAATGGATGGTTACCAAGCCGCGAAATCAATCAGGCTGGACTTTGAAGACCCTAAACGCGCGGTACCTATCATATCATTATCGGCCGCTACGTTAGATTATGAGCAGAAAGAGGCCCTGGCCGCGGGTATGGATGATGTATTGTCAAAACCATTCCAGCCGTATCAACTGCACGAAAAAATCAATAAGCTGTTAAAAAGCAGCCCGGTTAAAAAGTAAGCCGGGTTTGGCCGGTACCGGCAATGCGCGCTTCATGTTCAAGCAGCCATTGCTTGCGCCACAGGCCGCCCGCGTAGCCGGTAAGGCTGCCGTCTGAGCCTATTACCCGGTGGCAGGGCACCACTATCCATAAATTATTCTTTCCGTTTGCTGACGCGATGGCGCGTATGGCAAGCGGGCTTTTCATCTGGTTTGATAATGCTGCGTAACTGATGGTATTACCATAAGGTATTTGTAACAGTTGTTGCCAAACCTTTTGCTGAAACTCGGTACCTGCCTGTTTAACCGGGAAATCAAAAGCCTTACGCTTACCTGCGAAATATTCGTCAAACTGCCGGGCTGCCGTTTTCAGTAGTTCTGTTTCAGGCTCATTTACTTCCTGTTCCTCATCACGTATGGATATAGCGCTGATGTAACCATCGTCATCAGTAATGCGGGCA
Source organism: Mucilaginibacter sp. FW306-07-L (assembly GCF_058782065.1). Classification (NCBI taxonomy): domain Bacteria; kingdom Pseudomonadati; phylum Bacteroidota; class Sphingobacteriia; order Sphingobacteriales; family Sphingobacteriaceae; genus Mucilaginibacter; species Mucilaginibacter sp. FW306-07-L. The sequence continues at coordinate 142,370 of NZ_JBYSXI010000002.1, read as the reverse complement.
ATGCCAAGCGGCGTACGGTAAAACAGGTTAACTGGCATAAGGTAAAGTTAAAGCTTTTTAAATATGGCGGCAAAGGTAAATCACAAACCTGCGCTTATTATATTTGCAACTGATGGAATTGATAGATCAAACACTTAACCTGTTAAAAAAGGAGATATTGCTGGAGTGGCGCTCTAAGTACGCGTTTAACGGCGTGCTGCTGTACGTGGTATCAACCGTGTTTGTGTGTTACATCGCGTTTAGCCTGAGCGCAGGCTTTGCGGGCAGTACGGGTTACCCCATAGTTTGGAATGTGCTGTTCTGGATCATTATGCTCTTCGCATCGGTAAACGCCATAGGCAAAAGCTTTGTACAGGAGAGCAAGGGGCGTTTGCTTTATTATTATTCCATTGCCAGTCCGCAGGCTATCATCCTGTCAAAAATCATCTATAATATGTTGCTCATGTCGCTGTTAAGCACGTTGGCGATTATGGTGTACGTGGTTTTTTTTAAGAACGTAGTTGGCGACCCATTACTGTATTTTGCTTCAGTTATTATCGGCAGTATCAGCTTTTCAACGGTTTTTACCATGATCTCTGCCATCGCCTCAAAGGCGGGTAACAACGGTACGCTGATGGCCATATTAAGTTTCCCGGTTATCATCCCGGTAATACTGATCCTCATCCGTTTCAGCAAAAATGCCATGGATGGGTTAGATAGAAGCCTTAACTATGGGCATTTAGGCGCATTGGCGGCCATTAACGCAATAGTTATCGCAACATCGCTGTTGCTATTTCCTTATCTATGGCGCGATTAAGAAAAATCTTTTCCAGGCTGGTTATTATTTGCCTGCTTGCATTGGCAAGTACAGCGTTTGCGCAGGATGGTACCATTACCGGTAAAATTACCACCGCCGGTGGTAAGCGGCCCTTAGCCAAGGCCAGTGTGTTCTTAAACAATGCCACTTTTGGCACCACTTCGGCAGATGATGGCACCTATACCTTGCGCGGCGTTAAGCCGGGGCAATATCAATTGGTAGTTACCAGCGTAGGCTACCAGGAGGATGTGCAAACCATTATGGTAAGCAATAAAACCCTTAACCTGGATATCGATCTCCGCCAAAAATCAATGATGTTGCGCGAGGTGGTCATCATGACGGATGCCGACTGGAAAAAGAACTACGAGATATTTAAACAGGATTTCATCGGCACGTCCGAAAACTCAAAGAAGTGTTACGTAGCCAACCCAAGGGTAGTCAGCCTATCCTACAAAAGCTCAAAAAAACTGTTGGAGGCTTATACGGATGAGTTTTTGGTGGTTGAGAACCGCGCGCTGGGCTACCGGGTGAAATACATGATCAATGATTTTAAAACCGATAAACTTAACGGCATAGTATCTTACGAGGGCAGGGCGTTATTTGAACAGTTGCCCGGCAGCGAATCGCAAAAACAAAAATGGCGCGAAAAGCGCAAGGAGGCTTACTATGGCTCAGCCAAGCATTTTTTTCGCTCAGTTTATTCGGATACATTTGAGGAGGAGGGATTTATTGTTAAACCCTTTGTGCGCGAGCTTAACCCCGAACGTGCCCCCGAGGATGTAATACAGCGAAAGATCAAGCGGTTTAGTACCACTAACCGCGATTCGGCAAACTATTGGATCAACATGTCAAACATGCCCAAGTACTACCATGAAATGCTGGGCAAGGAACCGTTGAAGCTTAACCAATTCTTTTTTAAAACCAAGGACCCCGGTATATTCGGCATGGGGGTAAATAAATACCTGCTTTATGTGATCTACACCAAAAAGCACGAGGAAACCAACTTTAGGGATTTATACCGCCCGCTGGATATGGAGAACTTTGAAACCAGCGTAATGACCTTCTCTAAGCCGGTGCTGTATTTTGATATGAACGGCCGTGTATTACAGGACGCGCCTTTGCTGGAGGGCACATGGTCAAAAGCCAAGCTGGCCGAACTGCTGCCGCTGGATTATATGCCCGGCGATTGACACCGCATTACTAATTTGGCATAAAAGTTACCCAATACCGACAAGCCTGGCGCAGGCGTTGTACACTAAAAATTACTACATTTGTGCCCACAAGCTAATTTATGAAGTTTATTTATCAATGGTGGTGGAAGGCATTGGCAGTTATCGTTATCCTTTACACGCTGATAGCCGGTTTTTTAATAAACGTGCCCCGTTTACCTATCGTTCACGAAACTATACGCAATACTTATTTCCATGTGCCTATGTGGATGGCCATGTTCACGGTGTTTACCATATCGGTTATCTACAGTATTAAATACCTCAAAACATCAGACCCGAAGCACGATTTAATTGCTGTCGAATGCGTTAACGTGGGTGTTTTCTTTTTTATATTAGGATTAGTAACCGGTATGATGTGGGCCAAGTATACCTGGGGCGAGTATTGGAGTAACGACCCGAAACAAAACAGCGCCGCTATAGCCTTTTTACTTTATTGTGCCTATCTGGTGTTGCGTAACGCTATTGACGAAGAACAGAAACGCGCCAAAATATCAGCCATATATAATATTTTCGCTTTCCCGGTATTGATCGTACTGATTATGGTATTACCGCGGATGACGGATTCACTACACCCTGGCAATGGTGGTAACCCGGCTTTCGGAAAGCTTGACATGGACAATAAAATGCGTTGGATATTGTATCCGGCATTTATCGCATGGAGCTTATTTTCCGTGTGGATAGCTACCCTGCGCTACCGCATCCGCCTGATAGAGTACAAACAAAATTCCCTTGATTAAATGATGAAGAAAGTATTATCCCTTATTGTATTGCTATTGAGTTTTACCATGGTTTTCGCTCAAAACGGTGTAGATATTGAAATGGCCGATACCCTGCGCAGTTCGGGCAAAATATACGTTGTAGTGGCCACATTGGTCATTATTTTCCTTGGATTGGCTATTTATCTGTTCGCTATTGATAAAAGATTAAAAAAAATCGAAAATCAAAAGTAGTTCAAAAATTTATCCTATGTTGTTTAAACATTGGTTTAAGTTGGTTGTTATGTAGTGTAGTCAAAACACTATGGTTTTTAACATTTGCAGTTGTGGTAAATTTTACGTCAACTTTGCGCATGTTTTAACACCCAATTATTAACTAATACCAACTGTTATATGTCAGATAATTCGTTATTAGATCAGAATACCCACTTTTTTGGCGACGTATGTAAAAACTTTGATTACGCCGCTAAGTTTACCAAACACGATGCCGGTTTGCTCGATCAGATCAGGTCATGCAACAGTGTTTACCGTTTCCGTTTTCCTATACGCCGTGGCAATGGCTTTGAGGTTATTGATGCCTGGCGTGTAGAACATTCGCACCATCAATCGCCAACCAAGGGTGGTATACGTTACAGCGAGTTTGTGAACGAGGATGAGGTGATGGCCCTTGCCGCGCTAATGACTTACAAATGCGCCATTGTTAACGTGCCGTTCGGTGGTGCGAAGGGCGGTATCCGCATCAACCCTAAAAGCTACAGCGTACAGGAGTTGGAGAACATCACCCGCCGTTACACTGTCGAACTGATTAAAAAGAATTTTATAGGCCCAAGTATTGACGTACCCGCGCCCGATTATGGTACCGGCGAGCGTGAGATGAGCTGGATAGCCGATACCTACGCCACCATGAACCCCGGCCAGTTAGATGCCATGGGTGCTGTAACCGGTAAACCAATTGCTTTGCATGGTATACAAGGCCGCCGCGAAGCTACCGGTCGTGGTGTGGCCATCGCCATACGCGAGTGTGTTGGCGTTGCCGAGGATATGCAGAAGTTAGGTTTACCAACCGGTATTTCGGGCAAGCGCATTATTGTGCAGGGCCTGGGTAACGTAGGTTTTTATACCGCTAAGTTTTTACAGGAGTACGGTGGCGTTATTGTAGGTATTTGCGAATTTGAAGGCGCTATTTATAATGCCGATGGCTTAGATGTAGAGGCCGTATTTCAACACCGCAAAGCAACCGGTTCAATTTTAGGTCATCCCGGTGCCAAACAGGAGTTCAAAAACTCAGGTGAAGGCCTGGAGCAGCCATGCGACATATTAGTGCCTGCCGCTTTAGAGAACCAGATCACTGCTGAGAACGCTGGCCGCATACAGGCGAAAATTATTGCCGAAGGTGCCAACGGACCAACTACGCCCGAAGCCGAAGAAATATTTTACGCCAAAGGAGGCCTCATCATTCCGGATATGTATGCCAACGCCGGTGGTGTTACCGTATCCTACTTCGAGTGGTTAAAAAACCTTTCGCACGTGGCTTTCGGTCGTATCAACCGCAGGTTTGAGGAAAATAACAACCTTAACCTGGTGAACATGATCGAAGGCATTACCGGTATATCACTTACCCCAACGCAACGTGCAACCATCGTTAAAGGCTCGTCAGAGCTGGAGCTGGTTAACTCGGGTTTAGAGGACACCATGATCCGCTCGTACCACGAAATTCGTGAAACTTACAAGATAGAAAAGATTGACACCCTGCGTACAGCGGCTTTTGTTGGCGCTATCAATAAAATTGCCGTATCGTACCAAAACCTGGGTGTTTGGCCGTAATTACAGTCGCAAATACCAATTTCAGCGCCGTTGCATGGTAATGCAGCGGCGCTTTGTTTTTACCGCAAATTATAACCCTTGCATGATGATGTATTCATCCGTTTAGTTCAGATTTGCATTTCGCTAAAACAAATTGCCGCCTATCAAATTTATATTAAATGAACCATCTGGCTAATTCAACATCACCCTACTTACTACAGCACGTTAATAATCCGGTCGACTGGTACCCGTGGGGACCGGAGGCTTTGCAAAAAGCAAAGGACGAAAATAAGCTGATCCTGGTGAGTATAGGTTACTCGGCCTGCCATTGGTGCCATGTAATGGAGCACGAAAGCTTTGAGGACGAACAGGTGGCAACAGTAATGAACGAGTACTTTGTTTGTATTAAGGTTGACCGCGAGGAACGCCCCGACGTTGACCAGATATATATGAGTGCCGTGCAACTGATGACCGGCCGCGGCGGCTGGCCGTTAAACTGTATCTGCCTGCCCGATCAGCGGCCTATTTACGGAGGTACCTATTTTCCAAAAAAGGAATGGGTTTCGTTATTGTTTAACCTGGCCGATTTTTATAAGCAAAAACCGCAGGAAGCAGAAGAATACGCTGTTAAGTTAACGGAAGGCATCAACCAGTACGAATCAGTTGATTTTATACCGAAGCAGGAAGCGGATTACACCACTCAGGATCTGCGAACCATCATCAACAACTGGAAAAAATATTTTGATAAGGCAGAGGGTGGCTTTGGAGCCGCGCCTAAATTCCCGATGCCTAACAGTTGGATCAGCCTGATGCGCTATGCCCATTTAAGCAAGGATGCCGAAGTTGCCGCGGCAGTGGAACTGACATTGAAAAAGATGGCTTACGGCGGTATTTACGATCATGTAGGCGGCGGCTTTGCACGTTACGCGGTTGACGGCCACTGGCATGTACCACACTTTGAAAAAATGCTGTATGATAACGGCCAGCTATTAAGCCTGTATGCCGAAGCCTATACTTGGAAACCCGAACCGCTTTACCGGCAGGTAGCAGGCGAGATCACGGAGTTTGTGTTGCGTGAACTGACCTCAAACGATGGTGGTTTCTACTCCGCCCTTGATGCCGACAGCGAAGGGGTAGAGGGTAAGTTTTATACCTTTACCAGGCAGGAATTAGTACAGATTTTGGGTGAGGACGCGGATCTGTTCAATATTTATTACAATGTTACTGAAGATGGTAACTGGGAAGAGGAGCACACCAACGTATTTTTCCGTAACCGGGATGATGAATCATTAGCGGTGGATCTTGGGCTTAGCGTGGATGAACTCCAACAGAAGATGCATACACTTCGTCGGCGGGTACTTGATGCCCGCGGCACACGCATACGGCCGGGGTTGGATAATAAAATTTTAGCCTCATGGAATGGGTTAATGCTAAAGGGCCTTTGCGATGCTTACCGCGCGTTCGGTGAAACGAAATATCTGCAGTATGCTTTATCAAATGCCAACTTTATGGTAAATAACCTGGTTACTTCTACAGGTAAATTATCCCGGTTATACAAAAAGGATATTCCGGGCGGCGATGGTTTGGCTTTTCTGGATGATTATGCCAATGTTATCGATGCTTTTATTACCCTGTATGAGGTTACGTTTGATGAACAATGGCTAACCAAAGCACGTAGCCTTGCTGATACGGCCATAACCAATTTTTATGATGAAGAGGGTGGCATATTTTTTTATACCGCTGCTGATGATGAAATGCTGATCGCCCGTAAATCAGAGATAATGGATGGAGTTACCCCGGCATCTAACTCAACCATGGCCCGTAACCTTAAAAAACTGGGCTTATTATTTGATGAAGAACGGTACACCGAAATATCGGCCCAGTTACTGCGCAACATTGTGCCTTACCTGGGTAAGTATGGCTCGGTTTACTCAAACTGGATCATGCTGCTTACTGATGAAGTTTACGGCGTTTATGAGGTTGCGGTAACCGGCAATGAGCACGAAAGCTATCGTAACGAAATTGAAAAAACATACATTCCTAATAAAATTATGTTGGGCGGCACTGCAGGAAGTTTACCTTTGCTGCAAGGCAAGTTTAGCGGTGATACACAAATTTTTGTGTGCCGTAACAAAACCTGCGGCTTACCGGCCGGCAATGTTAACGAGGCTTTAAAACAAATTGAAGCCTGAATACTTATAAATAAAAACGACTATAATGAAAATTGAACCAAAGCACGTAGTGTCATTAACATATGATTTGTATGTTGATAACAACGGTACCGAAGAAAAAGTAGAAAGCGCGACCGAGGAGCAACCACTTACCTTTTTATATGGTGCAGGCCAGATGTTACCAAAGTTTGAAGAGAATTTAAGCAGCCACTCAGCCGGTGATGCTTACGAATTTCGCCTGACTGCAGAGGATGCCTACGGTGAATATGACGAAGAAGCAGTAGCTAATTTGCCTAAAGAAATGTTTCAGGGTGCTGATGTTCCCGAAATAGGTACCATCATTCCTTTGCAGGATAATAATGGCAACCGTTTCCAGGGCCAGGTAGTATCAATAGCCGAGGATGCTGTTATTGTTGATTTGAACCACCCTATGGCAGGGCAGGAACTGCACTTTAAAGGCACTGTACTAAACGTACGCCCTGCAACTGAAGAAGAACTATCTCATGGCCATGCGCACGGCGCTGACGGCCACCACGGCCACTAAGAAATAATGTAACATAACAAAGGCGCTCAAAGCGCCTTTGTTGTTAAAAGTATATCCGCCCGCGGCTATCAAACCGGCAGGTTATCAAAACGGTCATCCCTACGTTATTGCCATTTTTTGAGGCCGGTAAAAATACCTTATCCTCTTCAGATAAACTATCAAGAGGCATATCAGCCACCTTATTGATAAAGCCGCTTGGAGATACTATACGTATCTTAAAATCGGCCAGCCTGCCACCGGGGCTAACCAGCAACTCAACTACACCGGTCAAAATTGAATAATCAACATCTCCTAAATCAGGCGGTATAGCAATTTGCTTTACATAGGCCATGTAGCCAAAATATACGCTGCCCGGCTTTACCGGTGCTGCTATGGTATCATTTGGCTTTATTTCATCATCAATTATATAACGTACGGCACGCATGGTATCAACCGGAGATGAAAACAGGATGGCGTGTTTATCGTAATCATAATTTTGAAGTAATACGCCTTTTTTACTGTAATAGTGCCAAATGCCAACACGCTTGCCGCGGTTGTAACGGCCGCTGGCAATGGCTGTCTTTTTTTTGTAAACCGCCTGGTAAAGCCCGTGTTTTACGGAGGGGCTGTCGGCCAATACGGAGTATTGCTCCTGTACGTCCTGTATCAGTTTTTCATCCTTTTTTTGTGTTACCTGGGCCACGGTGCTTAATGTAACAGCGCATAGTAAAAAGGTAAAAAGGTATTTCATCATCATTAGAGTAAAAAAACGGGCTTAGGTTTATTTCGCAAAAAATAAATTCGGGAGATTAGCCTCTGCGGCCGCCTCCACCGCCGCCGCCATTGCCGCGGCTACCACGGTCAAAGCCACCTTCACGGCGCTCACCACGACCGCCGCCCATACCGCCGCCTGCAAATTTGCGAAAACGGTAGCTAAAAGTAAATAAAAAGTATCGCCCTAAACGGTTGGTGCGCGAGTCGACCGTTACGTTGCCGTTTACCGTACGGCTTATACCTGTGTTTTGATTAAGCAGGTCAAACCCCTGTAGCCTGAACGAGGCCGAGTTTTGCGCCAGGAACTGGTACTCAATGTAAGTGCCTATAATAGCAGGATTCACACTGCGCGAGCCAAAGCCGGTGTTTATTTGCTTGTATATATTATAGCCTAATATCCATCCGTCAAAAAAATAACTGCGGCCATCAAGCCCTATGTTCCAGGTATTTACATTGCGGTTTAGCGGGCGTTCGTCATTAGTTAAGCTGTTTTTTGAGGTGTTGATACTGTAGCTGCCGCTAATCTCGGTATCCATCACACTGTCAATATCCGCACGGAATTTTAATCCTTGCGTTAAAACAAGGTTCTTTACAAGGTTGCGTTCATCCTCAATAAACGTTACCTGGTTGTTATAATTGCTGCTGCCGTTAAGCGATACCGTGAACGACTTGTTGGTAAATGGCTTGGTGGTAAAAGCATAATTTCCATTAATGGAGTAGAAGCCATCAGTATTAAGGTAACGGGTTTCCTGAATTAACCGGCCATTGCTTTGAGTTGAGGAAGTATCATCGAGCCTTACCGGTTTGGTGTTTGATACAATGTTGTTAGCGGTGGTATTATAATCTACATTTACAAATAGTGAATTGCCGCTTTGCACATTAAACTGGTTAAAGCGCAGGCTATAACGCATGTTAAACTCAGGCTTCAAATCCGGGTTGCCATACACCCGGTTCTGCGGGTTTGACAGGTCGGGCTTGGGTTGTAACTGGTAAAAGCTGGGTTGCTGATTTGAGCCGTTAAAGTTGAAGGTAAGCGTACGGTTAGGTGTAAACTTGTATATGAAATTAGCGTTAGGTATATAATTCACCGTATTGCGCGATGTACGTGTGCCCTGAAACTCGCCCTGCAAAGTAGTAGGCTGAAAGCCCATGCCCAACGTTAAATTGTATTTTGTTTTTATGCTGCGCAGATTTAAACCAAACCGGTTATTAATAAACTGGTAATTGTAAACCGTGCTTAACGAGTCGACATAAGTAAGCTCATTGGTATACGGATTAATGCGGTAGTTAAAGCGGTCGTTCTTGTTATCAATATAATTGTAGTTATAGTTAGCTTCTAAAAATGTGGTTTGGCCAAGCGGCTCCGTGTATGACAGGCTTGCTCCAAAACGGTCTGTTGAACCTGCGGTATTTATTTGCTGGTATATGGTATCGCGCAAGCCGTTTTGCTGGTTTTGGGCATTATACAAGTCTTGCGACCGGTTGGTATTATCAGATGAATTCGCGTTCAGGTTAACACTTAAATTGCGCCCCTTTTTTTTGAACCGGTGATTAAACAAAAAATTACCCCCGTAGTTAGGTGATCGGTTGCTGCCGTTATTGTACTGCTGACCAATATCGGTGATGCCATTGCGGTTATTTATAAAGTCGAGCTTATTGTCATTGCCTGATGTGCTGAGGTTAAAGTTGGGGCTTATCTTAAAAAAATTAAGGGTGTCCGGTTTATATTCCAGGTTAAAGTCAACATGGTGGCTGGTGTTCCAGTTGGTATTATTGCTTTGGTTGTTACGGGTAATAGCGCCCGAGGTATAGAGTTCTTCTCTTAATGAGGATGTGATGGTGTTGCGGTCGTTATCGTCAATGCTGTAGCGCCCGTCAAATTTAAACTTTTTGGCAAACTCATCGCTAAACCGTACCTGGCCTGATCGTTGGGTGTTGGTTCCGTTTTGGTTACCATCTGTATTATTAAAATTCCCTAATACTGATATTTGCTGCTGATTATTAAAGTGATTGGCAAATACACGGGTATTAAAACGCTTCTCGTTACCCACGCCGGCATTTACGCGGCCAAAGTTGCCTACGTTACGGTTCTTTTTAATGGTGATGTTCAATATTTTAGCCGGCTCGCCGGTTTTTATGCCGGTCAGGTTAGCCTGGTCGCCATAATCGTCAATTACCTGTATGTTCTCCACAATGTCGGCAGGCAGGTTTTGCGTGGCCAGCTTAGGGTCTCCCGCGAAAAAGTCCTTACCGTTTACCCTTACCTTGGTAACCGCCTTACCATGCGCGTTGATGTTGCCATCCTTGTCCACCTCAATACCCGGCATTTTTTTCAGCAGGTCTTCGGTAGGGGAGCCGTCGCGCACCTTGTAGGCCGCGGCATTATACTCCACCGTATCCTGTTTTATGGTGATGGGGGGCTTTAACGCGGTAATGTTTACTATGCCCAAAATGTTGATCTGTGTTTTTAGCCTGATGGGCTTTAAATTGGCTGAAGCCGCGTCGGTAAGTTTATAATCACCTTTAAAAATTTCATAGCCAATACCCGTTACGGTTAGTTTAAAAGCGTTGCCCTTAACTGCCGGGAATTTGAATTTGCCTTCCAGGTCGGTAGCGACAGACATGCTGTCGGTAGCGGTAACCAATTTTACGCTGATGCCGGGTAGGGTAACGTTGGTGCTGTCGACCACGCTGCCGGTTACCTCCCGCTTTTGTGCGAGTGCTGCATGGCTTATAACAAGTGCGAAAATGATAAGTATAAGTTTTTTCAATGGATAGCAGGGGTTAAGTTGGTGTGTTCGACAATGAAGGTAACTTATAGTTTAACAGCCCTGTTATGTGTAATATAAATGTTGCAGTAATTATTAAAAAAGGCAATTTAATTGATATTACTGCGTTTAATACCCGAAATCTCTCAGCATGCTAATTCACACGGGTTGTAAAGATTTTTACATTAGTGTGATATATTATCCTTATCTTCCACCCTTTCCTAACAGTTTAAATTTTTAACCCATTTTAATATATATGGCTTTTATCCATACGGTACTTGAAGCGCCTGCATACGGTTGGCAGGACAGTGAGGGCAACCTTTCAAAACCCTCAACCGCTCAAATCCTCAGTGCTTTTGCCGGCCGGATGAATATTTTTAAAGACCGCCGTAACTGGCTGCCCTTAATGAGCTGGCTGATGGTTATAGCCTTAACCCCCTTCTTTCTATTATTCATCTTTAAATACTTCAGCTTAAAGCTGCTGCTGATAACCTTTTTGTACAGCATGGTAGTTATGGGCACGCATGGCACTATCTGGTACCATCGTTACTGCACACACCGCGCGTTTAAATTCCGCAATAACTTTTGGCGTTTTGTTACGCAAAACCTTACCCTGAAAATCATCCCGGAAGAAATATATGTGATCTCGCACCACGTGCATCACGCGCTTTCTGATCAACCCGGCGATCCGTATAACGCTACAGGCGGCTTTTTATATTGTTTTTTGGCCGATGCCAATCATCAGCCTATCAACCGCAACATGAGCGAGAGCGATTATAACCGTTGCGTAACCCTCATGAAACACACCGGCATAAAAGCCAATACTTATGCGCAATACAAAAAATGGGGCACAGTAGCCAATCCTTTTTATACCGTAGCCGGCGTATTATTAAGCTGGGGCTTTTGGTTTACCGTATTTTACCTGCTTGGTGGTGTAGCTTTGGCTTGCGCGCTGCTTGGTGCCGCCGGTTTTTGGGCGGTAGGCGTGCGTACCTTTAATTACGAAGGCCACGGTAAAGGTAAGGATATGCGCCGCGAAGGTGTTGACCATAACCGTAACGATATGTCTGTTAATCAACTATGGCCGGGTATAGTAGCGGGCGAGTGGCATAACAATCACCACCTGTTTCCTAAAAGCGCACGTTCTGGCTTTAAGCCATACCAGGTTGATATGGCGTGGTATTACATAAAGGCTATGCACTTTTTAGGTGCGGTAACCTGTTATAACGATTCAAAGAAGCGCTTTTATCAGCAATATTATAAGCCAGTACCCGTGGCGGATAACATCTGCCCGAAAACAGGATTGCTTCTTACCAAGGTTTAAAACATACAGCCACCCGAAAGGTGGCTTTTTTTATGCGCTTGGGTTTTGAGGTAATAAGTTGGAATTTAAGCATCAAAATAGCTACTTTAGTAGGGCATAAGCCGCTGTGATGGGTTTGTTAACGCGGTATTGCTTTAACCAGTTTAAGCCATGAATAATTCCCGTAGAAACTTTATAAAAGGTGCCGCCGTATTTGCTGCCGCCGCCACAGCGCCTGTTCAACTGTTTGCTGCCGGTAATAAGTTACAGCGGACCGTTCTTCAGCTTTATTCGGTTCGTGATGAAATGCGGGCCGACCCTAAAGCGACCCTGAAACGCCTGGCTGAACTGGGCTATCGCCATGTAGAACACGCCAACTATGCCGACCGCAAGTTTTATGGCTTTACGGTGAAAGAATTTAAAGCTATTTTAAGTGACAACGGCCTTACTATGCCAAGCGGCCACATCACTATGGCCCGGCAGGACTGGGATGCATCCACTAATGATTTTACTGACAAATGGAAACAAACTATTGAGGATGCCGCGGCCATTGGCCAGCGCTTTGTGATCAGTCCGTCATTATCAGGCGCTGCCGTAACGGTAGAGGAGATGAAACCCTACATGGAGCAGTTTAACAAATGCGGCGAACTTTGCAAAAAGCACGGCATGAAATTCGGTTACCACAACCACGATTTTGAATTTGAGCAGCGTGTAGACTCTATGCTTTTATTTGATTACATGCTACAAAATACCGACCCGGCACTGGTTGCCCAGCAACTGGATATGGGGAATATGTATATGGCCGGTGCCAATGCCATGGATTATATCAAAAAATACCCCGGCAGGTTTGAGCTGATGCACGTAAAAAACATGATACGGGTTGGCGAAGAAAAAGGTAAACCTAAGTTTGAAAGCTGCCGGTTGGATAAGGGATTACTGCCATTAAAACAGATACTTAAAGCTGCACAAAAAACCGCGAATACATCGTATTTTGTAATTGAGCAGGAAGAATACCAGGGGCTTGGCCAAAGCGAAAGCGCAGGCATTGACCTGGCGATAATGAAAAAGTGGGGCTATTAGTAACTTATTTATCGCATAATACTTTTTTAATAATAAAGTTATTAAGTTTGAAAAGCACGGCTTACCACGGCCGAACCTAAGTTTAACGCCCTTTAGCGTTGAATGATCAACACTGATAAGAGTTTAATGGATAGAAGAGTTGCAATAAAAAATCTGGCGTTAGTTTTAGGCGGAGCTACGCTTTTCCCTAAGGATATGCTTGCAGGCGGCGCAAGCCAGATACAGTTAAAGAATTTCAGTATCACCCCGGCGCAGGAGAAACTGCTGGCCGAGGTTGCCGAAACCATTATACCTAAAACAGCATCGCCTGGTGCCAAGGATCTGGGCCTGCACCTGTTTGTATTGCTTATGCTTGATGATTGCTACAGCAAAAAAGATCAGCAGCAATTTACCGATGGCTTAAAACAATTCGCGGCGCTTACCGCCAAAAATAATTCTAAGGCATTTGCCCTGTGGCCGCAGGCGCAGCGTGAGGCGCTTTTGCTTTCTATCCAGCAAAAAAATAATTTTCCGGAAGAGTTAAACAGCTTTTATCGCATCACTAAGGATAAAACAGTACAGGGTTATACCCAATCAAAATATTTCATGACAAAAAAGGTTGTTTACGAATTGGTACCGGGCAGGTACAATGTAAACGTACCTGTAAAAACAAAAAACACAGCAGTTAAGCATGGCTAATTTGAACATCGACAGCGTTAAGGAACGCACATTTGATGCCATTGTTATTGGATCAGGAATAAGCGGGGGATGGGCTGCTAAAGAACTTACAGGCAAGGGCCTTAAAACACTGGTGCTTGAGCGTGGGCGCGATGTTAAGCATAACATTGATTACCCAACCACCAGTATGTATCCCTGGGAGTTTAAACACCGTAATGAAATGCCGCTGGCCATACGGGAAGAAAACCCTATCGTTTCACGTTGCTACGCTTTCCATGAGGATGCGGCTCATTTTTTTGTGAAGGATAAGGAGCACCCTTATGTACAGGAAAAACCTTTCGATTGGATACGTGGCTACCAGGTTGGCGGTAAATCGCTGCTATGGGCACGCCAAACCCAGCGTTGGAGCGACTTTGACTTTGAAGGCCCGGCGCGCGATGGTTTCGCGGTCGACTGGCCTATTCGTTATGCCGACATTGCGCCGTGGTACAGTTACGTTGAAAAGTTTGCCGGTATATCGGGCAATAAGGATGGCATTGCCGAACTACCCGATGGTGAGTTTTTACCGGCTTTCCCTTTAAATACCGTTGAGCAGTTTTTTAGTTCACATGTTAAAAAGAATTATCAAAACCGCCATGTAATCAGCGCGCGTTGCGCGCACCTTTCTAAACCGGAGCCGATCCACTTTGAGCAGGGCAGGGTACAGTGCCAAAACAGGGTGCTTTGCCAGCGTGGTTGTCCGTTTGGCGGCTACTTTAGCAGTAATGCCTCTACCATCCCCTGGGCCATGAAATCAGGCAACATGACCTTACGCCCATTCTCGGTTGTGCAATCGATTATCTACGATGAAAGCAAGGGTAAAGCTACCGGCGTACGCGTGATAGATACCAATACCAAAGAAGTTATAGAGTATTATGCCCGCATTATTTTTGTTAACGCAGCAGCATTAAATACCAACATGATACTGCTTAATTCTACCTCAAACCGTTTCCCTAACGGCTTGGGTAATGATAGCGGCGTGCTGGGCAAATACGTAGCGTTTCACCTTTATACCGCTACGGTTAATGCCGATGTGGATGGGTTTACCGAATTTAAAACCGAAGGCCGCAACCCGGCTGGTGGCGGTTACATGCCACGCTTCCGCAACGTTTATAAGCAGGAAACCAACTTTTTACGCGGTTACGCCGCCGGATTGGGTGCTTACCGTTCAACCCATGCCGATAGCTCCGGCGTAGGCAGCAACTTGAAAGCCTCTTTAAGTAGCCCTAAAATGGGCGGCTGGGGTGTAGGCTCGCACATGATGGGCGAAACCATACCGAAAGAAAGCAACTACGTTAAGCTGGATAAAGATCAGAAAGACCAATGGGGTATGCCGCTGCTGCGTATCTCGGTTGATTATGATGATAACGACCGTAAAATGACCGACGACTACCTGGAGCAGGTAAGCGAAATGTTTGACACCGCGGGCTTTAAAAACATCCGTAAGAGTGTAGCCCAGGGCAAGGCGCCGGGGCTTGACATACACGAGATGGGGGGCGCACGTATGGGGCATGATCCTAAAACATCCATCCTTAACAAATGGAACCAGGTGCATACCTGTAGCAATGTGTTTGTTACCGATGGTGCCAGCATGACCTCAACCGCCTGCCAAAACCCTTCACTAACTTACATGGCCTTTACCGCCCGCTCGGTAGATTATGCCGTAAACGAAATGAAAAAAGGAAACCTTTAAATCAATTAAGTTAAAATAAACTATACATCAGTACTTACCATGACAAAAGAAACTGAAAACAATTCGAGAAGAAGTTTTATTAAAAGCGGGGCGATCGCGGCCGCCTCATTCATGATTGTGCCACGCCACGTGCTTGGTGGCAAAGGGTTTACCGCCCCAAGCGATAAGCTTATTGTAGCCGGCGTAGGTGCGGGCGGCAAAGGCAAAAGCGATATCGCTAACTTTTACAAAAGCGGTAAGGCTGAAATAGCATACCTCTGCGATGTGGATGATCGCGAAGCAGCGGAATCCGTAAAGAATTTCCCTAAAGCTAAATACTATAAAGACTGGCGTAAACTGCTGGAAAAAGAGCACAAGCATATCGATGCCGTATCGGTTTCAACGCCGGATCATAACCACGCCATTATCGGCCTGGCGGCTATGCAGCTTAAAAAGCACGTATATATACAAAAACCTTTAACCCACGATATTTATGAAGCGCGCGTTTTAACCGATGCCGCAAAAAAATATAAGGTAGTAACCCAAATGGGTAACCAAGGTTCATCAGGCGATGGTGTAAGGCAGTTAAAGGAATGGTTTGATGCAGGCCTTATCGGTGATGTAAATACCATTTACTGCTGGACAGACCGCCCCGTATGGCCGCAGGGTATTCCATGGCCATCAAACAAAGCCGCAATACCAAAAGAACTGGATTGGGATCTATGGCTGGGTACCGCTCCAAATAAGGATTATATTGAAAAATTAGTACCGTTTAACTGGCGCGGCTGGTGGGATTACGGTACAGGCGCCTTAGGCGATATGGGTTGCCACATCATGGAACCTGCCTTCCGTTTGTTAGATTTGACCTATGTTAAGGACGTACAATCAAGCGTGGGTACAGTTTATACTGACATCTTCAGGAAAGGTTATTTCCCTGAAAGCTGTCCGCCGTCAAGCCATATCACCATGACGTTCCCAAAAACGGCCAAAACCAAAGGCGATGTAACTATCCACTGGATGGACGGCGGCATTCAACCGGAAAGGCCTGCTGAACTTGGCCCGAACGAAACTTTTGGCGATGGCGGTAACGGTATGTTGTTCGTGGGTTCAAAAGGTAAAATGATGGCCGGTACTTACGCGGTTAACCCGCAGTTATTGCCATTATCTCGCACCAAAGAGGCCAATGTCGCTAAAACCATTAAACGTGTACCGGGTGGTGATGAAGGCCACTACGCGCAATGGGTTGAGGCTTGTTTAGCCGGTTACGGTAAAATGGAAGTGAGCTCACCGTTTGAGATCGCCGGTCCGTTAACCGAGGCATTGCTAATGGCTAACCTTTCTATCAGGGGCCATGCGGTTGAGGTTAAGGATGCGCAGGGCAGAGGCTCATTCCCAGGTAACGATATTAAACTGATCTGGGATAACCAGAACATGAAGGTGACCAACTTTGATGCTGTTAACCAATACGTAAAACGCGAATACCGTGAAGGTTGGAAGCTGGGTGTATAATTACACCCGCCGCCTGAGCGAATAAATATCTGAGAATATAAACACAACCGATGAAACTGAAATTAGCAATGATTGGCGGTGGGCAAGGGGCTTTTATTGGCGCTATCCACCGAATTGCCTCACGTATTGACGACCATTATGAACTGGTAGCCGGCGCTTTCAGCAGCAATGCCGAAAAATCCCGCGCCAGCGGTTTAGCACTTGGTGTATCGCCTGAGCGTGCCTACACTTCGTACCAGGAGCTTATCGAAAAAGAAAAGCAATTGCCCGAAGATGAACGCGTGCAGGTGATCAGCATAGTAACCCCAAACCACGTACACTTTGAGCCAACCAAACTGGCTTTGGAGAATGGTTTTCACGTGATATTGGATAAACCCATGACCTTCTCGCTCGACGAGGCTAAGGAACTGGAAAAGGTAGTAAAAAGCAGTGGCAAGCTGTTTTGCTTAACACACACTTACACCGGTTATCCAATGGTAAAAGAGGCTAAACAACTTGTTGCTTCAGGTAAAATCGGTAAAGTGCGTAAGGTGTATGTAGAGTATCCGCAGGGATGGCTAAGCACCTTTTTAGAGGGAGAGGATAACAAACAGGCCTCATGGCGTACCGATCCGGGTAAAAGCGGAATAGCAGGTGCCATGGGCGATATCGGTACCCATGCCTTTAACCTGGCCGAATATGTAAGCGGTTTGCAAACCACCAAGCTGAATGCCGATATCAACGTAGTAGTTGAAGGCCGTAAGCTGGATGACGACGGTGCCGTGCTGTTAAAATATGATAACGGTGCCAGCGGCGTACTGATGGCTACGCAAATTGCCGCTGGCGACGAGAACAACGTTAAAATTCGGGTTTATGGCGAAACCGGCGGCATTGAGTGGCAGCAGGATATAGCCAATACCTTATTGGTTAAATACCTGGATAAGCCAACCGAAATATGGCGTACCGGCGGCGGTTACACCAGCGGGTATGTAACCAGCAACATGCGTGCACCGGCCGGTCACCCTGAAGGTTACCTGGAAGCTTTTGCCAACCTGTATAAGAACTTTGCTTTAACCGTTAAAGCCTCAATTGAGGGCAAAGAAGCGAAGCCTGAATGGCTTGATTTTCCGGGAGTGGAAGAAGGCGTACGCGGGATGGCGTTTGTGGAGAACGTGATCGCTTCGGGCAAGTCGGATAAAAAGTGGACTGATTTTGTGATCTAATAACCTATAAAAAATATGAGAACCATTAAAGGACCCGGAATATTTTTAGCCCAGTTTGTTGGCCCTAACGCACCGTTTGATAACCTGAAATCTATTTGCGATTGGGCAAAAGGTTTAGGCTACAAAGGGGTACAACTGCCAACCAATGATCCGCATTACATCGACATACAAAAAGCGGCCGAAAGCCAAACCTATGCCGACGAGATAAAAGGCATTGTTAACGAGGCCGGTTTAGAGATCACCGAACTTTCAACCCACCTGCAAGGTCAGTTGGTTGCCGTTAATCCGGCGTACGATCAGTTGTTTGATGCATTTGCGCCCGAGCAATACCGTAATAACCCGAAGGCTCGTCAGGAGTGGGCGGTACAGCAGTTAAAATACGCTGCCAAAGCCTCACAAAACCTGGGTTTAAATGCCCATGTAACCTTTAGCGGCGCGCTGATCTGGCAAACTGTTTACCCGTGGCCGCAACGCCCCGCGGGTTTGGTTGATACCGCCTTTACCGAACTCGCCAAACGCTGGGAGCCTATCCTAAATGTGTTTGACGAGCATGGTATTGACCTTTGCTATGAGATACACCCGGGCGAGGATCTGCATGATGGTATTACTTATGAGATGTTCCTTGAAAAAGTAAACAATCATAAACGCGCCTGTTTGCTGTATGATCCATCGCACTTTGTACTGCAATGCCTGGATTATCTGGAATATATCGACATCTACCACGAACGCATCAAAATGTTCCATGTTAAGGATGCCGAGTTTAACCCAACTGGTAGGCAGGGCGTATATGGCGGCTATCAAAACTGGGTTGACCGCGCAGGTCGTTTCCGCTCATTAGGCGACGGGCAGGTTGACTTTAAGGCGATCTTCAGCAAAATGGCTGCTTACGATTTTGAAGGCTGGGCAGTATTAGAATGGGAGTGTGCCCTTAAACATCCGCAGGATGGTGCGCGCGAAGGTGCCGAGTTTATCAAAAACCACATCATCCACGTAACCGATCACGCATTCGACGACTTCGCATCAGCAGGCGGCGATGATAGCTATAACCGCAGATTATTAGGTTTAGAATAAAACCAACTAAAAGCCCGCTTCTAATGAAGTGGGCTTTCAATAACAGTGTTATTGAAACAAATTGTCTTTTTGAACGGTAATGTTAATTGACAATTTAAATACCATACCTATGAAAAAGCTTTTTATACTACTTACCGCGGGTG
Organism: Mucilaginibacter sp. FW306-07-L; assembly: GCF_058782065.1. Taxonomy (NCBI): domain Bacteria; kingdom Pseudomonadati; phylum Bacteroidota; class Sphingobacteriia; order Sphingobacteriales; family Sphingobacteriaceae; genus Mucilaginibacter; species Mucilaginibacter sp. FW306-07-L. The sequence goes on along the minus strand of NZ_JBYSXI010000002.1, from coordinate 122,914 downwards.
TACTGTTTGCATCATGCGGAGGCGAAACCAAAACCAAAACTGAGGATGCTGATACCACTGCAGCCGATGCTACTGAAGTGGCGGCAACGGATTCGGTAGCGGGTAATGATACCACGGCAATTACCGAAAAACCTGAGCCACAAGAAAAGAAAGAAAAACCGGAACAAGCCGAGAAGCCTGAAAAAAAGGAGAAACCCGAAAAAGCTGAAGCGGTAGCCGGTTCAGTAAAGGGCGGCGAACTGATTAAGGCCAGTGACTGCCTTACCTGCCACAAGGAAGATGTTAAGCTGGTTGGCCCGGCGTATGCCGATGTAGCTAAAAAGTATAAACCAACCACGGCTAATATTGATATGCTTGCCGATAAGGTAATAAATGGTGGCTCAGGCAACTGGGGCCAGATACCGATGAGCCCGCATCCTAATGTGTCAAAAAATGATGCAAAAGAGATGGTAAAGTATATATTAGCGGTTAAATAACAATTAAACCAAAATCAACCAATAAAAATGACCTTTACTAACCGCTTTAAATTATCAGCCATGATGTTCCTGGAGTTTTTCATCTGGGGTAGCTGGTTTGTTACGCTGGGAACTTATTTAAAATCACTTAACGCTACCGATTTTCAAAACGGTGTTGCTTACGCTACGCAATCATGGGGCGCTATTATTGCTCCGTTCATTATCGGTTTAATAGCCGATAAGTATTTTTCGGCACAAAAAGTATTAGGTGTATTACACCTGATAGGAGCCGGCTTGCTTTGGTATGCTACCACCATAACTAATTTTGAAGGCTTTTATCCGGTTATATTAGCATATATGATTGTTTATATGCCTACGCTGGCGCTGGTTAACTCAGTAGCGTTTAAGCAGATGAAAGATCCGAGCAAGGAGTTTCCGCCCATCCGTGTATTAGGCACCATCGGCTGGATCATTGCGGGCGTTACTATCGGCTGGTTAGGCTGGGAAAAAAGCAACCAGTTAGTACTTACCTTTAAAATGGCTGGTACAGCGTCCTTATTATTAGGTTTATTAAGCTTTACTTTGCCTGATACCCCTCCGGCTAAAAAAGGTCAAAAAACTACTTTTGGCGATATCATAGGCCTGGATTCTATCGGCTTACTTAAAAATAAATCATACCTCACCTTCTTTTTAGCGTCAGTAGCTATCTGCGTTCCGCTGGCATTTTACTATAACTTTACCAACCGCTTTTTAAATGAGGTGGGGATGAAAGGCGCGGCAGGCGTGCAGGCTTTTGGTCAGGTATCTGAGTTCTTGTTCATGATTTTGATGCCTTTATTCTTTGTGCGTTTGGGTGTTAAAAAAATGCTCGCGTTGGGTATGGTTGCCTGGGTAATACGTTATATCTTTTTTGCCTATGGCAATGCCGATACCAATTATTATATGCTGATTGCAGGTATCGTCCTGCATGGTATCTGTTACGATTTCTTCTTTGTTACCGGTCAGATTTATACGGATAACCTGGCAGGCGAACGCTTTAAAAGTGCCGCTCAGGGCTTCATCACATTAGCTACTTATGGCGTAGGTATGTTGATAGGTTCTTATATATCCGGGCCGATAGTAGATCACTGGAAAACCGGGGCTGATACGCATAACTGGCAATCGATCTGGTTAGTACCGGCAGGCATTGCAGCAGTAGTATTAATTCTGTTCCTGTTATTTTTTAAAGATAGAAAACACGTTGAAACACAACCGGGCGTTAATGCCGAGGATGCTGAAATTGTTTTGTAATTAAACTAATCGACTAATACTTAATCAAAGTAATAACAATAAAAATATTGCACATGACAAACAGACGTACATTTTTAGGTCAGGCCGGTTTAATGGGCGCTGCCATGCTTTTAAAGCCCGATCTGTCATCGGCCAAAGGCGTAAGTAAAGTTGGCTTACAGCTTTACAGCCTGCGCGACTACCTGCCTAAAGACGTTAAAGGCGTAACTGAAAAGGTTGCCAAAGCAGGTTACAAAGAAGTTGAAACCTATGGTTACTCCAAACAAAACGGTTTTTGGGGTTTAGATGCCAAAGCATACAGCCAGTTGTTAAAAGCTAACGGACTGGTTTCGCCAAGTGGGCACTATGGTATTGAATCATACTTTCGCGATGGTAGCGATAAGGAGATAAACGAAGCTATTGAGGCGGCTAAAACAATCGGCTCAACCTACGTAATTTTACCATGGATGGGCGGCGAACTGATCGACACCGTTGATAAGTGCAAAGCCATGGCGCAAAAATTTAATCAGGCCGGCGAGCTGGTTAAAAAAGCAGGTTTAAAATTCGGTTACCATAACCACAACTTTGAGTGGAAACCGGTTGGCGATACCTCTTTTTATGATGTATTACTAAAAGAAACCGATGTAAACCTGGTTACCCTTGAGCTTGATTTGTACTGGGTTTACCGCTCAAACCTTGATCCGGTTAAAATGCTTACCGAGCACCCGGGCCGCTTTAAACTGGTACATGTAAAGGATGCCGATAAAGCCAACAAGGAACTTAATACCGAAATAGGTAAAGGCCTTATCGACTATAAATCAATATTCGCTATCGCGCAAAAAGCGGGCATTAAGCATTTTATAGTTGAGCAGGAAAACTTTACTAATATTGATCCTTACGTTAGCATAAGCGAAAGCATAGCGCACGTTAAAACATTATCTATATAATTTAATAAGTACTGTGAATAATAAAACAATTTTAACCCTGATGCTGGCTTTTGGCAGCGTATCGGCCTTTGCGCAAAACGCCAAGCCCGAAGATACCGAGGTGTGGGAGCCTGTACCAAAGGTAGTAACCGCAGGTAAAACTACCGCTGATGCACCGTCAGACGCTATTATCTTATTTGATGGCAAAAACCTGAACGAGTGGGCATCGGCCGATGATACCAGCAAACCCGCTAAATGGGATATTAGCGGTGGCGCTTTTACTGTTAAAAAGAGCGAAGGCGGTATAGTAACCAAACGCAAGTTTACCAATTATCAATTGCACGTAGAATGGCGCGTGCCGGCTAACATTACCGGTACAGGCCAAAGCAGGGGTAACAGCGGTATCTTTTTGGCCTCAATAGGCAAAGGCGATGCAGGTTACGAGTTACAGGTACTCGACTCATACAACAATAAAACCTACGTGAACGGACAAGCGGGTAGTATCTACAAGCAATTTCCGCCGCTGGTTAACCCCACCTGTAAACCCGGCGAATGGCAAACTTACGACGTGATCTGGACCGCGCCGACCTTTAACGAGGATGGCAGCGTAAAAACCAAAGCGTATGTTACCGCCATTTTAAACGGCGTATTGGTACAAAACCATACCGAATTGTTGGGCCCAACGCAATACATTGGCAAGCCATCATATGTTAAACATGGCCCGGCACCAATTTACCTGCAAGCGCACGGCGACCCAAGTGAGCCTTTGAGCTTCAGGAATATCTGGGTGAGAGAACTATAATATTCGTATCAAGAATTTAACAAGGCCATGCTTTATGCGTGGCCTTTGTTGTGTAAGCAGGTTAATAAGTATCAGGTTAGTGTATCAAACTTAACGTGTTCAGCATTGTTATTAACCAATACACTAACAATGAACCGCCTTCAAAAAAAGCTCGAAAAAATAGGCCGCGATCCTAAAAACACCGCAAAGGCCGTAGGCTTACGCTATGTGGCCGATACCATGCCCGGTTATACCCGCAAAAAATCAGGCAAGGGCTGGAGCTTTTATAGTGCCGATGGCGAACTGGTTAAGGATAAGGAGCTGATCGCGAGATTTAACAAGCTGGTTATACCTCCGGCTTATACCAATGTTTGGATATCCCCGCATGAAAACGGGCACCTGCAATTTACGGGCGTTGATGCCGCCGGGCGCAAACAATACCGCTACCATGCCGAGTGGAACAAAATACGCAACCAATCCAAATACTACCGCCTGCAAACATTCGCGGCGCATTTACCAACCGTGCGCGAACAGGTAGATAAGGACTTGGCACGGCGTAACCTGGGTTATGAAAAGGTAGTAGCCCTTGTTGTGCGTTTAATGGAGCTAACCAGCATCCGGGTAGGTAACGAGTCGTACAAGAAATTATATGGCTCATTCGGCCTTACTACCTTGCAGGATAAACATGTGAAGATAGAGGGTGCAAATATGCGCTTTGAGTTTAGAGGTAAGAAGGGCGTATATCAAAAAATATCATTGGAAAGCAAAAAACTGGCAAGGCTGGTTAAGCAATGCCGAGATATACCGGGTAAAGAGCTTTTCCAGTTTTATGACGATGAAGGCAAGCGTTGTACCGTTGATTCGGGCGATATAAATACCTACCTTAAAAACATCACGGGTGAAGACTTTACCGCGAAGGATTTTCGTACCTGGGCGGGCAGCGTAAGCGCCCTATTTGCCTTTAAGGAAGCAGGTGAGTATGATAACGCTTCGGACTGTAAAAAGAAGATAGTGAGCGTGCTTGATGAGGTAGCGGTTGTTTTAGGGAATACCCGTACGGTTTGTAAAAAGTACTATGTGCATCCATCCGTAATTAAAAGTTATGAGGATGGTACCTTGTTTAAATATATAGGCCATCTGGATGAGGATAAGGAAGAAAAGGCATCAGAGCTTAGGGCCGCCGAAAAAGCCTTGTTAAACATCCTCGAAAATGAAAAGCTGGCACAGGCCAGTTAAACTGAAATATTAACTTTACTACGCATTATACAAAGTTGGCAGCTATAACAACCGTTATTACCGGGGCAACCTCGGGCATTGGAAAAGAAACCGCGCTTGCACTCGCCAAAAAAGGGCAAGGACTATATTTGCTGGTACGGGATGTAGTAAAGGGCGATGAACTGGCGCGGCAACTCACTCAGCAAACAGGTAACAAGGAAATATTTTGCGTAAAGTGCGACCTGGGCGACCTGCACAGTGTATATACCGCTGCCGAAAAGTTGAAGAGCAAGCTATTCGCCATTAATGTGTTGATCAATAACGCGGGTGGTATGTTTCCGCAGCGTGAATTAAGTACGGATGGATTTGAAAAAACCTTTGCCGTAAACCATTTGGGGCATTTTGCTTTGTTTAACCATCTGTTGCCACTGCTCGAAAAGGGGCAGGCACGGGTAATCAGCCTCAGCTCGGAGGCACACCGTATAGGCAAGGCAAATTTTGATGATATCAACAGCGAAAAAGCGTACGCGCCGATGAAGGTTTATGGCATGGCTAAGTTGTTCAATATCTACTTTACCAAATCTATTGCCGAAAAATATAAGGATAAAGGCATTACCGCCTTCGCGGTGCATCCGGGTGTGGTGAATACCTCATTTGGCGCGGGCGCAGGCGGGTTTACGGGCTTCCTGCTTTCACTGGCAAGGCCATTTATGATCACGCCCGAACAGGGCGCGCAAACACCGGTTTATCTGGCCACGCAAAATACATTGCACGCAAAAAGCGGCTTGTATTTTAAAAAATGTAAACCTGCTAAAACGGCATCAGCGGCTAATGATGCCGCCGCCCGCGAAAAATTATGGCAATTAAGCGTGGAGTTATTAAGCCGGCACCAGCCTGTGTAACAGTGTTAGTATAATTTATGTAATCGGGCTGCAAAGTAGCGGCTGCTCGTTATATTTACTGCTCAATCACACCTTATATGTTAATCAGCAAAAAAGCATTTATCACCATTGGATTACTGGCGGTTGTAGCCGTTACATCCATGATGTCGTTTAAATCTGAAGCCCCTGCCGAAGAGAAGAAATTTAAAAACCTTAAAGTTTTACCTAAAAACATTACCGAGGATCAGATGCATGAAGTGATGGAAGAGTGGGAGCACGCCCTTGGCGTACGCTGCAGTTTTTGCCATGTGCGCGATACCGCCACCAAAAAAATGGATTGGGCGAATGATGCCAAGCCCGAAAAGGAAATGGCCCGCAATATGTATAAAATGACGGCCATGCTCAACAAAAAATATTTTCATGCTAAAAAGAACGAGCTGGGTATGATGGCCGAAGAGGGTGTAAACTGTAACAGTTGCCACCGCGGTAATGCCCATCCGGAAGTGGAGCCCGCAAGTAAGAAAAAGGAACAATGATATTACCTGCTGTTCGTATAAACTTTACAGGCGATATTAATTAGTAGTAAAAATATAAAACAAGCGGCATGTTAAACAGGTTATAATAGCGTAAAGCAGCCCGCAACCAAGTTGTAATTATCACTAAAATATATACACCGCCATGGAAAATTACGAAACATTAGTGGATGCCACTAACGACCTCCTGAAAAGAGGATATACAGCAAACCTGAGTATGGATGAGGACTCGGTAAATGATAAAGAACGCGGCATCGAGATGTTGCCTGATGAGTTTGAGATTGATGAATTCTATCGTTTTGAGGGGCCAAGCAACCCTTCGGATACGTCTATCGTTTATGCCATCAGTTCAGAAAAATATAGCTTAAAGGGTGTACTGGTTAATGCTTACGGCGTGTATGCCGATAATGCCACCGGCGCACTGTTAGCCAAATTGCACCATAACCAGGTAAGTGATAACCTGCGCGGTGAGGACAGGCCTAAGGCTTAATGCTCCAAACAGGAGCTGAAATGAATATTAAGCTTTATGTAAAAATAGCGACGGATTTAATATCCGTCGCTATTTTGCTTTAGGGGAGTTGAGTTTGGTCAATATTTTTTTGCCGCGTGCCTGGATGGCTGCGGTACCATCGCGCATTAAAAATTTCATTTGGTTGGCCAGTTCATCAGCTATCCAGCTATAACGGTCACAAAGGTTAAGCAAAGCCTCGGCGGATGAGGCTTTTACAGCTACCAGCACTTCAGGGTCTATCAGCCAGTCAAAAAGCTTTTCAACCACCGGCTCCATATCAAGGGGACTTAATTTTTCTTTAACACTTGCCGATGCTTTTGCGCCGGTAAGCCGTATCATGGTATTGGCATAATGCCGCTGGCTGCTGGGGTAGGTAACCCCGGCAAAGCGTTGCAGCAAGTAGGGCAGGTCATCAACATATTTATCCGTGTGAGCTATCAAAAGGTTTTCGAGCAACCATGATGCACGGAAGGCAATATTTTTATCGGCATGGAAAGTAATATCGATCAACTCCTTCAATGGGAATTGGTGCTCTCGCATAAGCGCTGTAAGCGATAGCACCCTGGCTTTGCCGATAGTTGCTGATATATGTTTAATAAGTTCGCCTTGTGTAAGCATCATATCCGGATATGCTCAATATTACAAAAACTAAAATACGCTTTTAATAAATCAGTAAATTGCTGGTGGAATTTATACCTGTAGCATTATGTCAAACATCAGCCTGATCATCGAAGAACGCCCGCGCGATATCGGTAACTTTTTAGTTGGCCGTTTGCTGCCTTTCAGTAGTAAGCGTATGGTAGGGCCGTTCATTTTTATCGATCACATGGGGCCTGCTAAACTGAGTGAGTATCAAAATATCGACATTGCGCCGCATCCGCACATTGGCTTGTCAACGCTGACTTATTTGTTTGAGGGCGCTATTATGCACAAGGATGGCATGGGCTCGGAGATGGAGATAAAACCAGGCCAGGTAAACTGGATGACCGCCGGCAAAGGCATAGCGCACTCGGAGCGCACGCCTGAATACCTGCGCACATCCGAAAAGCAATTGCATGGTTTACAGATATGGGTAGCCCTGCCCAAGCACCTGGAGCAGATGGAACCGGAGTTTTACCATGCCGAAGCCGCTGACCTGCCCGAATGGGAGCAGGATGGTGTGAGTTATAAATTGATAGCCGGTGATTTTGCAGGCAAACAATCGCCGGTACCGGTTTACAGTCCGCTTTACTTTCTGGAATTAAAAAGCCGCAGCAGGCAAAGCGTTAAAATAGGCAACGAACTTTACGGCGAATGCGGGCTGTATATTTTAGAGGGAAGTATTGAAAGCGAAGGCACCACCTATCAGCCTAAAGAATTACTGGTAGCTAAAAACAGCCGGCTTTGCGAATTTACCATGGCTGCATGTACCACCATTTACTTTTTTGGCGGTGAGCCTTTCCCGGAGGATCGCTTTATTTACTGGAACTTTGTGGCTACCTCGCAGCAACTCATAGAGCAGGCCAAACAAAAATGGCGCGACCGGCAGTTTGCCCCCGTGCCCGGCGAAACGGATTTTATACCCTTGCCGCCCGAGCCCAGGGGATTAAAATTTAAGTAAGCTTAATCAAAAGCTAAAAAATCGTTACTTACCCATTTGCTGTCCATGCCTATGCGGCTCCAGTTATTCTTTTGTTCGATGATGAACAGCTCTTGCCCTTTGGTATAAGCGCCAACTTTATCAAACGAAGTGGCCGGCCCGGTACGCACGTTTAGTGTGTTAGCCGTAACCGTGGCATGTTTAACCTCGGTAGTGTATTTTGCCGCTACCCAGTGCTGTTGGCTTGCCGATATACGGTACCATCCGCTTTTCTCTTCGTAAATCCGCAGCACGGCACCCAGTGTGGCGGCAGCCCTGTCGGTGGCCTTAGCGCTGCCCGCGTCGGGCTTGGTACGTATATTCAGCGAGCTGGTGGTAACCATAGCGTATCTGATGATCTGCCCGGTGCCTGGTGCCGCGGGCTGTGTAAGCACCGACACTAGGGGCAAAAAGTTATTCTCGCAGTCGCTTACCTTATTGCCGCCAAAAAAGGCGGTGCCGGGGCAGCTCTTGTTGTTTTTGGTGCCGTTATTGCGCTGGCCGCTGCTCAAGTCAAACCAGTGGTGGTAAACTATGGCGTTGGTGTTTACCGGCAGGCTAAAGCGTGTGCAAAGCTTGGCGGTAAGGCGTACAATGGTATCGCGGTGTGCAACGCTCATCTGGTCTTTACCCATATCAAAATTCCCCAGATTTTCAATACAAATGGCATTGGCATTCTGGCCGGTGATACAGGCCGGAGATTTTTCAAGCGAACGGCCGGTAAGTATCGTTCCATCCGGAAAGGTGGTAAAATGCTGTCCTATGGCTGCCCAGCCGTTATGGCTAATGTGATAATCCTGCATGCCCTTTTGCAGTTCAAAGTGGTTGTTGCCCTTAAACAAAGCGTACGAAGGGCTGTAGGTGTGGTGTTGCTGTATGGTTAGCACGGTGCGTGCTACTTTAAGCGCGTCTATCCAGGCTTCAAATTCCTGAATATCCATTTTGGTAAAGCCAAATTTTGTGGTCATGGTGTATGGTTTTATGTGAGATTTAAGTGAAAAAAGCAGGGCAGGCCCTGCGATAATTGTTATAAAGTTTGGGTTTTTTGAAGAAATTCGGGGCTGAGAACCGCTGTAAATTGTTATGCTAACATACCTAAAATTTAGCGGAAGGCAAAGTAAAAACACGCGAATTTAACCGTGATTACACGGTAAACAGGAGTTAACATGGCTTAACAAAACCTTAATGCTTATGGCTTATAATGTTAACAATGCACACATAGTTTTGGCGCTTACATTAAGTTCAAATTATGAAGTATCCTTTACTATTTATCTCATTGCTGCTAATTGGGTTTACAAGCTGTACAAAAGACGACACGGCCCCTGAAACTGAAAAACCCGAAGAAGAGTTTTTTGTGAATGAAAATGCCGCTACGTTTGCTGAAATAGGTTCAATTGATATTGGCGATGTTGGCGCTGCCGAGATCTCAGCGTTCGACCCGTTAACCAACCGCCTGTTTGTAGTTAATAACGATGAAACAAAAGGTGAGGTTAACCGGATCGATGTACTTGATTTCAGCGATCCTAAAAATATGAAACTTATTCACACCATCAGCATGCAACCTTACGGCGGCGCGGTTAACAGCGTAGCTGTATTTGATGGTAAACTGGCGGCCGCTATCGAATCAACCGATAAGCAGGCTAACGGTAAAGTAGTTGTTTTTAAAACCGGCGATTACAGCAAGATCAGCGAAATAGGCGTGGGCGCATTGCCGGATATGGTTACCTTTTCGCACGATGGCAAATTTATAATTACCGCAAATGAGGGTGAGCCTAATGCCGATTATACTAACGATCCTAATGGTACTGTATCCATCATCACGGTTGATAATAACTATGCCGTTACCACGCTTGATTTTTCGGCTTTCGCAAGTAAACAGGCTGAGCTTGCCGCTAAGGGCTTCCGCATATTCGGGCCGGGCAACAGCTTTGTAAAAGATATAGAGCCGGAGTACATCACCGTATCTGAAGATTCAAAAACAGCTTGGGTAACCTTGCAGGAAAACAACGGTATAGCTAAGATCAATCTGACAACCAAAACCATTACGGATATATTTCCGCTTGGCTTTAAAGATTACAATGCCGACGGTAACGAGATCAACGTAAGCGATAAAGACAATAACAGCGTAGCGTTAGCTAAATGGAATGTAAAAGGTATTTACATGCCAGATGCTATTGCCCTGGTTGAAGCGAACGGTACGCCATACCTGTTTACCGCTAACGAAGGGGATGCCCGTGAATACGATGCTTTTAAGGAGGCTGAGCGTGTAGGTAAATTAACGCTTGATCCTGCCGCGTTCCCCAACGCTACTGACCTGCAAACTGAAGCGCAGTTAGGGCGTTTAAACGTTACTAAAACGCTTGGCGATACTAACGGCGATGGCAAGTACGAGGCGCTTTACTCATTTGGTGCCCGTTCCTTCAGCGTATGGAACGGTAATACCGGTGCCCAGATATTTGACAGCAAAAATGAACTTGACGTTAAAGCCATTGCAGCCAATGCTTACGATGATGGCCGCAGCGATGATAAATCAGTAGAGCCTGAAGGTATAACTACCGGCAAGGTTGGTAATAAAAAAGTAGCCTTTATAGGTATGGAACGCGCGGACGCGGTTGCGGTTTATGACGTTACCGATCCGGCCAAGCCAAAATTTCTCCAATTCTTTAAATGCGGCGACGCGCCGGAAGGGGTATTGTTCATCCCTGCTAAAAACAGCCCGACCAAAAAGAGCTTGTTAGTAGTTAGCAGCGAGAACGATGGCGTGGTAAAAGTATACACACCGAATACCATCTAACTTATCCTTAACCTTAATACATTGAAAAATGCCTGCGAAAGCGGGCATTTTTGTTTGCCGTAATTAATTGCGCACAAAGGTTTTTTGATAACCCAGCGGACTTTTGCCCGTAATCTGCTTAAAGTATTTATGAAAGCTGGCAAAATTATAAAAGCCGCTCTCGTAACATATTTCCTTAACGTTCAGGTGGTTGTCAATTAGTAATTTACAGGCGTGCCCAACCCTTATCTCGTTGATGAATTGCGAGTAGGTTTTATGGCTGCGCGATTTAAAGAAGCGGCAAAACGAGTTTGGGCTCACATTGGCAATGGCGGCTATTTCCTCCAGTTTTATTTTGTTTTTAAAGTTGGCAATGGTATAGTTGTAAATGGCGTTAATACGGTCTTTCTCCGCTTCCTGGAAGTTGTAATGAAAACCCATGGATGCCAGTTCCTGCCGTTGCTTATGGCCGCCCAGGGCTATGAGCACCTGCATCAAAAATATAATTTTGGCAGGCCCGTCATGCGCTATAATGTTTTCTATGAGTTCACCTATTGGCCCGCCCGCGTCGCCGGTAAGCCTGATGCCCCGTTTTGAGTGATCGAGCGTATCCTTGATTGCTTTATTCTCGGGCAGGTTTAAAAATACATCGCCCCAAAAATTCTCATTAAAATGTACCACAAAAACATCCGCTGTTGATGGTGCCCCGGCAAAATACGCGTCATCAAACTTCCAGAAATGCGGCAGGTTAGCCCCAACCAGCACGACATCACCGGTTTTAAAATGCTCAATGCTGTCACCTATAAATTGTGTTCCGCTGCCGCTTTTAAAATAAACCAGTTCGGCCTCCTGGTGGTAATGCCAGTGGCTGTTTACATCAGGCTCCGTATCGCGCCGGGCGCTAAAGGAGTGTACAATATTGGTAGATACTTTTAATAATTGGGGCTTCATTATTATATAATCGGTTTATAAAGATATAAAATAAGCATAAAATACCTGCTAAACAAAAACTAAACCTTATATACTACAATATCACTTAATAATAGGATAAAAAACAATAATTTTTAATTTATGTGTTTACCTTTATTTGTAACATTACTTTTATAAATCCTCCCTTCATAACCGGAGCTACTATAAACTATCCAAACGCGTGAAAAGATATTGCCTTACAATTGATCTGTATGATGATCCCGGCCTTATAGCCGCTTATGATGACTGGCACAAAAAGGTTTGGCCTGAGGTGCTGCAGAGCATTACCGGTAGCGGGATTGAAAGTATGGAGATTTACCGCCTGGATGGCAGACTGTTCATGATAGTGGAAGCGAATGATAGCTTTAGTTTTGAGGCAAAGGCAGAAGCTGATGCGAACAATCCGAAGGTACAGGAGTGGGAGCGCCTGATGTGGAAATTCCAGAAACCTATGCCGCAGGCTAAGCCCGGCGAAAAATGGATGCTGATGGATAAGATATTTGAATTGAAATAAAACACCCCGATGCCCGACAGTAATTATATAACTTATATACAAATACACCCTGCCGATAATGTATTAGTTGCACTTACCGACCTCGCGGCCGGTACACCGGTACATTTTAAAGGCAAAGATTTTTCGCTTATTACCCCGGTTGCCGCTAAGCACAAATTCACTATTAATGATTTAAACAGCGGCGACGAAATATTTATGTATGGTGTGCTGGTTGGCAAAGCAAACCAGATGGTACCACAGGGCACGGCCATTACTGTTGATAGCGTGGTGCACGCGGCTGATGAATACGCGCTTGGCGAACGTAAAACAGCCTGGCATCAGCCCGATGTGTCAGCTTACCAGGGGAGTACATTTATGGGCTATCATCGTGCGGATGGCTCGGTTGGTACGGGTAATTACTGGCTGGTTATTCCGCTGGTATTTTGTGAAAACCGTAACATTAATGTACTTAAAGAGGCCCTTACCGAAAAGCTGGGCTTCACCAGGCCACGCGGTTATACCAGCGAGGTTGATAAACTGGTTGATATGTACCGTACCGGCCAGTCGGTTGAAGAGATATTACAGGCCGACCTGGAACTAACGCCGGAAAGTAAAGGTACCAATAAGTTATTCCCCAATATTGATGGAATAAAATTCATTAACCACGATATGGGCTGTGGCGGTACGCGTATTGATTCGGACGCGCTTTGTGGATTGCTTGCAGGATACATTACGCACCCTAACGTGGCCGGGGCAACCGTATTGAGTTTGGGTTGCCAGCATGCACAGGCCAGTATTTTACGTAACGAGATAGCTAAACGCGATGCTAACTTTAGCAAGCCATTATATGTTTTAGAGCAACAGCAATTGGGTACCGAAAGTACCTTATTGCAGCAAGCCTTAAAGCAAACCTTTGCCGGTTTAATTGAGGCCAATAAAATTGAAAGGCAACCTGCCCCATTGTCTAAACTCTGTGTGGGTTTAGAGTGCGGCGGATCAGATGGTTTTTCAGGCATATCAGCTAACCCGACGCTCGGCTATCTGTCGGATATTTTAGTGAGCCTGGGCGGCAGCGTTATCCTGGCCGAATTTCCGGAATTGTGCGGGGTAGAGCAGGAGCTAAGCGACCGCTGTGTTGACGTGCCGACTGCCGAAAAATTTATGCACCTGATGCGTACCTACAACGCCCGTGCCGAGGCTGATGGTTCAGGCTTTTATGCTAATCCATCACCGGGCAATATAAAGGATGGTTTGATCACTGATGCTATAAAATCCGCAGGCGCGGCCAAAAAAGGCGGCACTTCGCCGGTAACAGCCGTGCTGGATTATCCGGAAAAAGTAACCAAACCCGGCCTTAACCTGTTGTGCACGCCCGGCAGCGATGTGGAAAGCACTACGGCCGAAGTGGCTTCGGGAGCAAATATCGTATTGTTTACTACGGGTTTAGGTACACCAACCGGTAACCCGGTAGCGCCGGTTATCAAGGTAGCTACCAATACGGCGTTATACAAACGCATGCCCGATATTATTGACATAAACTGCGGTACCATCATCGAGGGGGAAGAAACCATTGAGCAGGCTGCTAACCGTATGCTTGATTACGTAATTGAAGTAGCCAGCGGCAACATTACACCCAAAGCGGTAAAATTAGGTCAGGACGATTTCATCCCCTGGAAAAGAGGGGTATCATTATAAGTATAAACCATGTTCAGCTTAAAAAATAAAGTAGCGGTAATTACAGGCGGCGGCAGCGGTATCGGCAAAGCCATAGCATTGCTGTTTGCCAAACAAGGGGCCGCGGTACATATTATCGAACTAAATGCCGATGCGGCCGCGGGCGTAGTAAACGAGATAAATGAGGCTGGTGGTATAGCCGTGGCACATGCCGGTAATGTGACCGACCAGGCCGGTATAGCCGCTATATTCAATAGCATCGGCAAGGTAGATCTGCTGGTTAACAACGCGGGCATAGCGCATGTAGGTAACATTGAAAATACCAGCGAGGCTGATTTTGACCGTGTATACCAGGTAAATGTAAAGGGTGCCTATAACTGCCTTTCTGCCGCTGTACGTTTAATGAAACATCATGGTGGTGGCGCAATATTAAACATGGCATCCATAGCCGCGCATGTGGGTATAACTGACAGGTTTGCCTATACCATGAGTAAGGGCGCTATTTTCGCCATGACGTTATCTGTAGCGCGCGATTACTTGTCGAGTAACATTCGCTGCAACAGCATATCCCCGGCAAGGGTACATACGCCATTTGTGGATGGCTTTATCGCCAAAAATTACCCGGATAATCAGGCGGAGATTTTCGAGAAATTATCAAAAAGCCAACCCATAGGCCGCATGGCCAGGCCGGATGAAATAGCTTCGCTTGCCCTGTACTTATGTTCGGACGAGGCCGGGTTTATAACCGGTACCGATTACCCTATTGACGGGGGCTTTATTACGTTGAATAATTGATTTTTTAGCTATGAAATTAATAAGATATGGTGCCGCCGGTCACGAAAAAATCGGGGTACAGATTGATGGTGTTAACTACAGTACTGCCGGTTTTGGCAGCGACTATAACGAGCAGTTTTTTGAAGCAGGTGGCATCCAATCACTGTCGGCTTACCTGAAAGATAATCAGGATAAGCTGGAAAAGATTGATGAAAGCGAGCGCCTGGGCAGCCCGATAGCACGCCCGTCAAAAATTGTATGTATCGGCTTAAACTATGCCGATCACGCGCACGAAACCAATGCTCCGCTGCCGCCTGAGCCGGTGATCTTCTTTAAGAGTACCACTTCGCTGGTTGGTCCGTATGATAACGTGGTGATCCCTAAAAATTCCGTAAAAACAGATTGGGAAGTGGAGTTGGCTGTGGTTATCGGCAAAAAGGCATCATACGTTGAAGAAGCCGAAGCGGCTGATTACATAGCAGGTTATGTGCTGCATAATGACGTATCTGAACGTGAGTTTCAGTTAGAGCGTAACGGTACCTGGGATAAAGGCAAGGGCTGCGATACTTTCGCGCCGATGGGCCCGTTTTTGGCTACGCCGGATGAATTGGGCGATATTAATAACCTCAGCCTGTGGCTAAAGATTAATGGTGAAACCATGCAAAACGGGAGCACCTCGAACCTGATATTCAACATTCCGTTCCTGGTATCGTATGTAAGCCAATTCATGACTTTGCTACCCGGCGATGTGATCTCAACCGGAACACCGGCTGGTGTTGGTTTGGGCTTTAAACCGCCAATATATCTTAAACCCGGCGATGTAATGGAACTGGGTATTGACGGATTAGGCTCATCAAGGCAACTGGTAGTGGCGTATGAAAAAAATTGATTCGCACCAGCACTTTTGGTTGTACAGTCCGATAAAAGATGCCTGGATAACTGATGATATGTCGGTAATTCAACGTGATTTTTTACCAGCGGATTTAGTGGAACTGCTGCAATACAATAAAATTGACGGTTGTATTGCGGTGCAGGCCGACCAAAGTGAGGCGGAGAACGATTTTTTATTAGATCTCGCAAAAACAACGCCTTTTATAAAAGGGATTGTCGGCTGGATTGACCTGCGTGCGGATGATGTAGAGGAAAGGCTTGATCATTACCGTCAACAGAAACTGGTAAAGGGTTTCAGGCATATACTACAGGCAGAGGATGCCTCATTTATGCTAACCGATAATTTTAAAAGAGGTATATCAAAACTGGCTCAATTTGGCTTTACTTATGATATACTGATTAACGCTCATCAACTGAAGGCTGCCACTGAACTGGTAGCTGAATTTCCTGAACAAAAATTTGTGGTAGACCATTTAGCGAAACCCGGAATTAAAGCGGGCGAAATTGATACCTGGAAACAAGATATTGAGGCCATTGCATCTTACAAAAATGTATATTGCAAAGTATCAGGCTTTGGTACCGAGGCGGATTGGTACCACTGGAAACTGGAGGATGTTGTGCCTTACCTTGATGTGGTTTTTGCCGCTTTTGGCACCGGTAGGGTAATGTATGGTTCGGACTGGCCGGTGAGTTTACTGGCAGGTGGTTACAACCGCGTTATTCAAAGCCTTGAAAAATATGTACAGCGCCTTACCCCACATGAGCAGGAATTGTTTTGGGGTGGTAATGCTGCTGATTTTTATAATTTAGATAGATAAAGCTGACCTTGATGGATCTGCAACTTAAAGATAAAGTTATTATAGTAACCGGCGGTGCACGTGGTATAGGTAAGGGTATAGCTTTGGTATTAGCCCAAGAGGGGGCAACGGTAGCCATTGTTAGCCGTACCGAAGCCGAGAACCTGAAAACACTTGCCGAAATTGAAGCGGCCGGAGGGCAAGGCTTCCAGGTAGTGGCCGAACTATCAGACCCATTGGCAAGCCAGCGCGCTATTGATGCCGTTGTTGCTCAGTTTGGCCGGATTGATGGCCTGGTAAACAACGCCGGCGAAAATGACGGTGTCGGTTTACAAAACGGCGGCTATGAAAAATTCATGCAATCAATGCATAAAAACCTGGTGCATTATTATATGATGGCGCACTACGCGCTGCCATATCTGATAGAGAGCCAGGGGAGCATTGTAAATATCACCTCAAAAACAGCCGAAACCGGTCAGGGTGGTACTTCAGCTTACGCGGCTTCAAACGGGGGCCGTAACGCGCTTACCCGCGAGTGGGCGGTTGAGCTATTGCCGCATAACATCCGTGTAAACGCTGTTGTAGTTGCCGAGTGTTATACACCACTTTACGAGCGTTGGATACAAACCCTGGATAATCCGCAGGAAAAACTAAAAGAGATCACCTCAAAAATACCGCTGGGCAACCGGATGACGACTACCGAGGAATTGGGTAATACCGTAGCATTCCTGTTATCACCGGTATCAAGCCATACCACTGGTCAACTGATTTATGTGGATGGTGGTTACGTGCATCTGGACAGGGCCATATCGTAAATATTTGTACAGATGAAAGTTGGGTTATTTGTTCCGTGCTATATAAACCAGTTTTACCCCAAGGTAGCTATTGATACGCTGGAACTATTGGAGAAACTGGGAATTGATGTGGGTTATCCGCTAAACCAAACCTGTTGCGGGCAGCCTATGGCCAATTCGGGTTATGAGCATTTAACCGGTTCAACCAACGAGCTGTTTACCCAAAACTTTGCCGGGTACGATTATATTGTTTCGCCATCCGGTAGCTGTACGCTGCATATTAAGGATCATTTACACTCAGATAAAGCTCCTGCCGAAGCGAAGAACATCCGCTCACGAATTTATGAGCTGACCGAGTTTTTAACCGATATCATCAAGATTGATAATATTAAAGCCAGCTTTCCGTACCGGGTAGGGCTGCACCAAAGCTGCCATGGGCAACGTGGATTAAAACTCGCGCAAATGACGGAGCTTACCGCGCCTGCCTTTTCCAAACCCGAGCAACTGCTTAAAATGGTTGAGGGTATTGAACTGGTGCCCTTAACCCGTGCCGATGAATGCTGCGGCTTTGGCGGTACGTTTTGCGTGGCCGAAGAAGCGGTATCCGTAAAAATGGGTAAGGATAGGGTGGCTGATCACATAAAAAATAACGCCGAGTACATTACCGCGGTTGATATGAGCTGCCTGATGCACATGGAAGGCATCCTGAAACGCCAGAAAAGCCCGGTAAAAGTGGTGCATATTGCTGAAATTTTAAATGCGGCCATGGCATGAGTGCAGTAAAGGATCACGCGGCATTAGCCCAGGTTTTTAACAACGACGAAAACCGTGTAGACTGGCATGATGAAACCCTATGGTTTGTGCGTGCCAAGCGCGACCGCGCCAGCCATGGTATACCGGATTGGGAACTACTGCGCGAAACCGCATCGCAAATAAAGCATAACGTACTCTCAAACATGCATAATTATTTAGTGCAGTTTGAAGAAAACGCCCTTGCCAACGGCATCAAAGTACATTGGGCCGCTGATGCTGCCGAGCATAACGCCATTGTGCTATCCATCCTGAAAGAAAAAGGGATTGACCGCATGGTGAAAAGCAAATCCATGCTTACCGAAGAGTGCCACCTGAATGATTTTTTGCAGGATAATGGTGTAGAGGTAATTGACTCTGACCTGGGTGAACGCATCGTTCAACTGGCTAAGGAACCACCAAGCCATATTGTATTACCCTGCATCCACAAAAAGAAAGAGGAAATTGGCGACATATTTCACGAACATTTGGGTACAGCGGCCGGCGAATCTGACCCGCAGATATTGACCGAAACCGCCCGCCAGCACCTGCGCGAAGTATTTTTAACCCGTCGTGCCGCCTTAACCGGTGTAAACTTCGCCATTGCCGAAACCGGTGAGTTTGTGGTTTGCACCAACGAGGGTAATGCCGATATGGGCGCCCATTTAGCCGATGTACACATTGCCAGCATGGGCTTTGAAAAGCTGATCCCGCAGCGTAAACACCTTAGCGTTTTTCTACGTTTGCTTACGCGTAGTGCCACGGGGCAGCCCATTACCACGTATTCAAGTCATTTTAAAAAGCCGCGCCCCGGCCAGCAAATGCACATCATTATTGTTGATAATGGCCGCAGCATTCAATTAGGGCGTGAGGATTTCCGCAATTCGTTAAAGTGCATCCGTTGCGGCGCTTGTATGAATACCTGCCCGGTTTACCGGCGTAGTGGCGGGCATAGTTACCACACCGCCGTTGCCGGACCGATTGGCTCTATACTGGCACCCAACCTGGACATGAAAAAGTACGCCGACCTGCCATTCGCGTCAACGCTATGCGGGTCGTGTTCCAACGTTTGTCCGGTTAAAATTGATATTCACGATCAGTTATATAAGTGGCGGCAGGTGATCGTAAAAAACGGTTATTCCACCAAAACCAAAACCGCCATGATGAAGGGCATGACCCTGGCTTTATCATCTCCGGCAATATTTAACCTATCGGGCAAGGCAGGCAGGCTCGCCTTGAAATTTATTCCGTTCGCGGTAAATAATGGCCTTAACCCCTGGTACAAGCAGCGCGATATGCCCACTCCGCCCGAGGGTTCATTTACCGACTGGTACAAGAAGAACCGGAAAGGAGAGAAGCCATGAGCCGTGAAAGTATCCTGAAGGCAATCAAACAAAATCAGCCTGAACTAAGCCCTTTACCAAACCTGGTTGACTTCTACTTTGAAGATATTAATCCGGTAGAAAAATTTAAACAGGTATTAGAATTTATTGGCGGCAAATTGCACGCCGTAAGTAACTATGCTGAAGCTAAGGAATATCTCGATTCGGTAATGCCACCCGCAGGGCGATGGATAACGGCTGTTCCTGAATTCCGTGATCATGCTACTGTTATCGAGCCCGGAGATCCGCACCTGCTTGAAAATGTGGATGTAGCCATTATAAAAGGCCACTTTGGCGTTGCCGAAAACGGCGCGGTTTGGGTAACTGAGGATTTGATGGGTGCACGTGCTTTGCCGTTTATCACCCAACACCTTGTCATCCTGTTAAATAAAAATAATATTGTGCCGCTAATGCAGCAGGCTTACCAATTAATAGCTGATAAAGCGTACGGTTACGCCGCATTTATTGCCGGTCCGTCAAAAACGGCAGACATTGAGCAATCACTGGTGATAGGCGCGCATGGGCCGCGTAGTTTAACTGTAATTTTAACAGATTAGCAATATCAAAGCATTGTCCGCCAGTTATTTACTTAATTAAAAAAATTAAGGTTAAATTTTTATATTTTCAAAATATATGTAAATTTGACAGTTAACACAATTATAATGACCGTAACAGATATCTTCAAAAGCATTTTTGAGGCGGAGCCTTTAGTGGTGCAATCGCCGGGGCGTATTAACCTTTTGGGTGAACATACCGATTATAACGAAGGCTTTGTATTGCCTGCCGCCGTAAACAAATATGCTACGGTTGCTATAAGCGCTAACGATACCGGCAATATTGTAATGCACTCGGTGCAGTTTAATAAAACCATTACCGTGCCCCTAGCAGAAATTGCCCCGCAAACTGAAAATTCATGGACCAACTATGTATTAGGCGTTACGGACGGCTTGATACATGGCGGAAAAAAGGTAACCGGTTTTAATATCGCTGTTGATGGTGATATTCCAATCGGCGCGGGTATGTCGTCATCGGCAGGTATTTCATGCGCGGTGGCTTTCGCGCTGAACGAATTATTTGGCTTGGGTTTAAGCCGCGAGCAGTTGGCCCGCACCGCCCAATGGGCCGAGCATAATTATGCCGGTGTGGCCTGCGGTATTATGGATCAGTTTGCAAGCCTTTTCGGCAAAGCCAACCACCTGATTCAACTGGATTGCCGCAGCATTGAATATAAATACGTGCCTATCGAGATGGAAGGTTACGCGCTGGTATTGTTTAATACCAACGTAAAACATAACCTGGCCTCAACCGAATATAACCAGCGCCGCCAGCAATGCGAAAAAGGCGTTGCCCTGGTAAAAGAAAAACATCCGCAGGTAAACAGCCTGCGCGATGTAACGATAGATATGCTGCATGAACTGGTTGAACCGGTTGATGTATCAACCTATACCCGCTGCAAATACGTGGTTGAAGAGAATGAGCGCCTGCTTACCGGTTGTGATGATTTGAGCAAAGGCGATCTGGTTGCCTTTGGTAAAAAGATGTTCGCTACACACCACGGCCTGTCGCAGGAGTATAATGTGAGCTGCCCTGAGCTTGACTTTTTGGTTGATGCCGTACGCAATGATGCAGATGTATTAGGCGCACGTATGATGGGCGGCGGTTTTGGCGGTTGCACCATCAACCTGATCAAGGAAGAAGCGATAGACAGGATAGCTAAAGACCTGGCACCAAAATATGAAGCCGCTATGGGTAAACCGCTTACTACCTATGTGGTATTAACCGGCGATGGTACATCAATTGTATCAAAACCCGTAGTTGCCGCTTAACCGCTAACGCTGTAAAAACTAAGGCCGGATGTTTAATACATCCGGCCTTTTTTAATGGTATAGGGTTTGGGTTATTTGGCTTCATTAATTTGCAGCACCACGCTGTTGCGGCCTGCTTTTACATCGGGGTTGTAACCAATAGTCATCAGGAATTCGCCACTGTAGGTTTTAGTGGCATCCAGCGATGAATTGCTGCCGGGGTACAGGTTGATCTCCTTTAAAGTATAACGCTTTGCCGCATCCAGGCCTTTAAGTTTAATAGGGAGTTTGCTGCCTTCGTCATAACGGTTGTTCACCAGATAATTGAACATTACACCGTTGCTTTTTGCCTCATCAATATACATAATAGCGGCTACGCTGTTTTTACGCGGATCAGCCAAACGGTATTGTTCGCCATGCCAGATAATATCTTTCAACTGGTTATAATTTTTGATGGCATCCTGGCAAAATTTGAGTTCATCGCCGCTGAGTTTACTTACTACGATATCAAAACCCAGTTTGCCCATCATGGCCACATCCACACGGAATTTTATAGGCTGCTTGCCCCAATCGGTTACGTGGTTTGAACTTGCAATGGCAGGGTAGAAGTAAGAGTATTCCCATTGAATGAATATACGTTCCAGCGGATCGGTATTATCGCTCGGCCAAAACTCGGTAAAATATTTAAGCGCGGCATAATCAACCCGGCCGCCGCCGCCCGAACAAAGCATCATAGGTACTTTAGGATATTTGGCACGAATGCGCTCCAACACCTTGTAAAGCCCGCGCATGTACTCGATATAAAAATGCGACTGGTTTTTAAGATGTGCCGAATAGGCGTTAAAAATCACCGCGTTACAATCCCATTTAATATAAGCCAGTTCCGGATTTTTGGTGAAAAGGTCGTCAACAATACTGAATACAAAATTCTGTACCTCCGGGTTAGCCAGGTCAAGCACCAACTGGTTACGGAAGTAATGTTCGGCACGTTTGGGTTGTTTAATTACCCAGTTGGGATGCTTTTCGTAAAGTTCACTTTTAGGGTTCATCATTTCAGGCTCCAGCCAAATGCCGAATTTAACGCCATTGTTGGTAGCTTCTTTCACTAAGGATGCTACACCGTTAGGCAGCTTCTTTTTGTTTTCCTGCCAATCGCCAAGGCCTGCATTGTCGCCATTGCGGGGGTATTTGTTGGCAAACCAGCCATCATCAAGCAAAAACATATCAACGCCCAGCTTTTTGGTGTCTTTTATCAGTTCAAAAAGCTTTTGCTCCTCAAAATCAAAATACGTAGCCTCCCAGTTGTTAAGCAGGGTAAGGCGATTGCCGTTGCCATCCAGTATGCGGTAGTTGCGTGCCCAATGCTGCAGTTTTCTGCTGGCATCACCTTTACCCTTATCACTCATGGTGTATAAAAAGGCAGGTGTGGTAAACACCTCGTTCGGTTTTAAGGTATAGGCTGACGCGTAATTATTGGCACCGGCTATAATACGCAGGTTATCCTGGTTATCCAGTTCCAGGTCCGTACGGAAATTGCCGCTCCACTCCACCGAGCCGTAAATTACAGTGCCTTCGTCTTCGGTAGCGGGTTTATCTAACGATACCATGAAAACCGATGGCTGAAACAGGTTGGCCCGTGTGCCCAGCTTGGTATCCAGAGTTTTGATGCCGTGGGTAATCAGGCTTTCCTCGGGCTGCATCTCCTTAGCCCAATCACCGTGGTATTGCGTGAGGTAATACTTGGCTGCCTTTAAATAGAGGTTGGCCGAAGCGAATTTTTGCAGCACTACATTGCCCTTTTCGGTATGTTTAATGCTGCTCCATTGCTCCACCACATCCTCATTAAAGTAGCTTTTATAGTAAAGGGTAACCTCAAAATTGTAAACCGGATCTTTAAGCACCACACTTAATAACGATACATTGTTATCCGTCTTGGTCACTTTATGGCTCACATACCGCAGATCTAGCGAGTTGTTGCCATCGGCATGGGTAACCGTAATTGCCGGTTCAAAATAGCCGCGGGAGCCGGAAGTAGAATAGGCGGAGTTCGTGGTATTGTCCGTATAGTCGGCCGTTTGTTTATATACAGATGGTATTTGCGCGTAAGCCGCGGCATCATTAAGTTTTTTGCCGAGATAGATGGTGCCTACGTCTTTCTTACCGTCAACCTGTAAAACAAGTGCGTTATTTTTGGTTTCAACAGGGATGGTGATATTCTGGGCCCATGTGGTACAGGAGATGCCGAGGGAGAGCGCGAGCGTAGTAAAAGTTTTAAAGTTGATAATTGGTTGGTTAGTGTTCATTCTATAAAATTAGTATTTAATAGGTAATTACTGTCGTTTATACGGATAATTGGCAAATTGCTTTTACAGCAACAACATAAGCCGATAGGTTACATCGGACACGCTCAAACCTAATACCTGCGGCCGGGTAATCAAATGGATAATCCTATAAAATAAATGGATTATTAAGCTGCGTTTAAACTGTGAAAGCCCCGGATAGTTGACAATCCCACTTTTTAGGAATGGTATTGTCCATCAAAAAAACGGAATACTCTATTCTAAATCCTCATGCCGGGCTGTTACTTTGAAACCGTCAACAAACCAGTTAATTAACCAGTATATCCGGTAGCATTAATTTTTAAGCATTAATACATGGCGCTGCTATGTATGCTTGTTGGCAATCATCTCAAACCTAAAAGCAAGCATAAAATGCATTTATTAAAAGATAAGGTAGTTTTTATAACCGGCGGTACCGAAGGTATTGGCTTTGAATGCGCCAAAGTGTACCGCGATGCCGGGGCGGCACTGGCTATTGTATCAAACAACCCGGAGAGCATACAAAAGGCAGCACTTACGCTTAACGGTGATGACGTGTTATACCTCAATGCCGATGTATCAATGCCTGAGCAAATAGCGCAGGCAGTTGAAACCGCTGTAGCAAAGTTTGGCCGTATTGATGTGGTGCATAATAATGCCGGCATATCTGACCCGTCCAAAAACCTGCACGAAACTACTGATGACGAATGGCAGCGCCTTTTTGATGTAAACGTTAAAGGTATATTTAATACCACGCGCCATACCATACATCAGCTTATAAAAAACAAGGGCAATATTTTAAATACGGGCAGCATGGCGGGCGAAATAGGGCAGGAGATCCATGCCGCCTATAGTGCCACCAAGGGCGCTATCAGCGCGTTAACCAAATCAATGGCTATTGATTACGCCCCGCATGGCATCCGGGTGAACGCCATAGCACCTGCCGGGGTGTGGACACCCATGCTGCGCAGTTGGAGCGAGCAGCAGCCCAGCCCAGCATCTATTGAAAAATACCTGGATAGCATACATCTGCTGGGCTATTGTCCTGATGCTGATGTAATTGCCGATGCCTGCCTGTTCCTGGTATCAACGCCATCAAGATTTATAACCGGCTGTATTTTACCGGTAAGCGGCGGTGCCGAGTTGGGTTATCGTCGTAGTAATTAACCGCTTAACGCTAATTTAAATGATCAAAACTATACAAATAAAAGATGCCCGTTACCAGTTGGATGGAAACGCGGGGAGTGATGCCATTCATCGTGATCCGGTATACTCCTACGCGGTAACCTTGCTGCATGATGATAGCGGCCTTACCGGTACCGGCCTGGCCTTTACCGTGGGTAAGGGTAACGAACTGGTTTGCGCCGCCGCTAAGTTTTATGCTGATAAACTGAAGGGTTTGGATATTGAAGAGGTGATGAGCAACTTCGGCATATTGTTTAACAAGCTGGCTAACGAGCAGCAGTTCAGGTGGCTGGGGCCGCATAAGGGGGTGGTGCACCTGGCACTGGCCTCGGTAACCAACGCCTGTTATGATCTGTGGGCCAAAAAACGCGGCGTGCCGCTGTGGAAACTGCTTATTGAGCTATCGCCCGAACAAATAGTTAACACACTCGATTTAAGTTATTTAGAGGATGAGCTAACGGCTCAACAGGCGATACAACTGATTTCGACGCAGCAAAGCGGGATAACCGATCGGGAACAGATCATCCAGCGGGGCTATCCTGGTTATGATACCTCCATCGGCTGGTTTAATTACAGCGACGAAAAGGTGCGCGAAAACTGCCTTAAAGCCGTAGCTGAGGGCTTTACCGCCATGAAACTGAAGGTAGGCTCGTCTGATCCGCAGCGTGATATCCGCCGGGCGCATATCGTGCGCGAAACCGCCGGCGATGCGGTTAAGGTGATGCTTGATGCCAACCAGCAATGGAACTTACCCCAGGCCATCAGTATTTGTAACGAATTGAAAAGCATGAACCCTTACTGGGTGGAGGAGCCAACGCATCCCGATGATGTGCTTGCCCATAAAACCCTGGCCGAAGCCATTGCACCGGTAAAGCTTGCCCTTGGCGAGCATGTACCTAACCGGGTAATATTTAAAAACTATTTGCAAACCGGCGCGGCATCATTCATCCAGGTTGATGCGGTGCGCGTGGGTGGGGTGAGCGAATTTATTACCGTTAGTTTGCTTTGTAAAAAATATGGCATACCGGTGGTGCCACATGTGGGCGATATGGGGCAACTGCATCAGCACTTGGTTTTATTTAACCATATAAAACTTGGCCACGAAGCCTTATTTTTAGAGCATATTCCGCACCTGCAAAAGCACTTTGTTAACCCGGTGGTTATTGAGGGCGGATTATATAAAACACCACAGGCACCCGGCAGTAGCTGCGACCTGAAACCATTATAACCAACGGCATGATAGGTTCAGTAGATATTATAATTACAGTGCTGTATATTTTGGGCATTGTTATAATTGGCTTATGGTCGGGCATCAGGCATCAGCATAAAAGCAAGGCAAAGGGTGCCGCGGGCGAATATTTTTTAGCCGGTAAAACCCTGCGCTGGCCAACTATCGGGCTGGCCTTATTTGCTACCAATATATCATGCGTGCATTTGGTAAGCCTTGCCCAAAGCGGGTTTGATACCGGCCTGCTCAACGGCAACTTTGAGTGGATGGCATCGTTCACGCTGATATTGCTGGCGCTGTTTTTTGTGCCCTTCTATATCCGTTCGGGCGTTACCACCTTACCGGATTTTCTGGAAAAGCGGTATGACCGTGCCAGTCGGGATTGGCTGGCCTTTGTGTCGGTACTTTCAGCTATCATTATACACATCGCTTTTTCGCTTTTGGCAGGTGGTATTGTGTTACAAACCCTTTTCGGGGTTGATATGTATACCAGCGTCATCATTATTTCCTTATTAACCGCTCTATATACCGTTGCCGGGGGCTTAACAGCCGTGGTGGTTACCGAATCTATACAAACCATTGTTTTATTAGTGGGTGCCGTGATCATGTGTGTAGCGGCATGGGTAAAAATGGGTGGCTGGGAGCCGATGGTTGATGTGTTGCAGCAGCATGGCCAAATGAGCAAACTATCCATGATGCGGCCGCATGGCGATAGCAGCGGCATGCCCTGGTACTCGGTATTTTTAGGTTATCCTGTATTGGGCATCTGGTATTGGTGCGCCGATCAAACCATTGTACAGCGTGTTTTAGGCGCAAAGGATCAGGATCATGCGCGTGTAGGATCATTATTCTGCGGATTTATCAAGATACTGCCCGTATTTATCTTTGTGCTGCCAGGTTTGTTCGCGTATGCGCTATCACAAAAAGGACTGCTGGATGTATCGGCCCTGCAAACCATGGTTGATGGCAAGCAGGTGGTGAACAGTAAAGGCGTTTATACCTTGATGATAACGCAGCTCATCCCCAAAGGCTTGGTTGGGGTGTTGGTAGCAGCATTGTTATCCGGTTTAATGAGCCAGATCTCGGGCGCGTTAAACTCCATATCTACCCTGGTAAGCTATGATATTTATAAACGCTATAAACCACAGGCGACCGACAGACAATTGGTAAAAATGGGCAAAATAGCCGCTGGTGTAGCTATGCTGGTGTCGTTGTTCATGCTGCCGTTATTAAACAGTTACGAGAGTATTTTTAACGGCCTTAATGATATCATCGCTCATATAGCGCCGCCTATAACCTGCGTGTTTCTGTTAGGCATATTCTGGAAAAGGGCATCCGCGCAATCATCCAAACTTACTTTGTGGCTGGGCTCCCTTTTAGGGGTGGTGGTTTTTGTTACATCTAAACTAATGCCTGCTTCAATGATAGGGCAAATACCTTTTATGATGATGGCCTTTTACTTGTTTTGCGCTTGCGTGCTGATGCAGGTACTGTTCTCGTACGTTTACCCTGTCCGCCATACTACGGATAGCGAAACCCTATATTGGAATTCACCGTTTGATGCATTAAAGGGCCCAAGCTGGAAGGGGATAGGTAACTACAAGGTGCTGTCGGTATTGTTGCTGGTTATCATGTCGGTACTGTTTTATTTATTCAGATAAATGATGAAGCATATTATTTACGGCATCGCGCTTTGTGTGCTTACTGTTTTTGCGGGTTGTGGATCATCTGCGACAAAAGCCAAGCGCTATGGTATGGTTACCGGGGTAAAGCCTGATAAGATAGCTTATTATAGAAAGCTGCATGCCAACCCATGGCCGGGTGTGATTAAAAAAATAGCGGAATGCAACATCCATAACTATTCCATCTATCTGCAAAAAATAGATGATAAGTACTACCTGTTTAGCTACTTTGAATATACGGGTGCCAATTTTGATGCCGACATGAAAAAAATGGCTGCCGACAGCCTGACTCAAAAATGGTGGCGTGAAACAGACCCTACGCAATTGCCCTTACCCGAAGCGCTGGCACGCCACCAGGTGTGGACCGCCATGGAAGAGGTTTTTTATACGCCCTGAAAATTTATTTTAAAAATTAACCGTTTTAGCATTTTTAGGTTGTTATTATGCAATCGATTTTAGTTAATTATTGCTAAAATTTTAGCGCTATTTTATCTGAAATAGGAAAAAGGGTTTACCATAATGGAATAATCCATTATAATAAAAGGATACGTCATTTATCCGGGTAAGTAGTTGGTATACATTTGTTTCATAAGCCAAAATAAAATAAGAACAACTTAGTGTAAAAGCATTGGTACAGCCGGTGCAACCCCAATGTAGGATATAAGCCTGCACGGGCATTTTATTGCGTTTTTTTAACCAATTATTCACCACTTTTATGAGTAAACTTTACAAATTAAGTAAGCGCCTTCTGGTGTTTAAAATTCC
Organism: Mucilaginibacter sp. FW306-07-L; assembly: GCF_058782065.1. Classification (NCBI taxonomy): domain Bacteria; kingdom Pseudomonadati; phylum Bacteroidota; class Sphingobacteriia; order Sphingobacteriales; family Sphingobacteriaceae; genus Mucilaginibacter; species Mucilaginibacter sp. FW306-07-L. The sequence goes on along the minus strand of NZ_JBYSXI010000002.1, from coordinate 94,406 downwards.
TAAAAAACATTTACCGCTGGCCTGCTGCCTGGTGCTTTTTACATTCCTGATGGCATCGGTACAAAGTAGTATCGCACAAAGCAAGATCACGATCACAGGTAGTGTTACTGATACTACAGGCGGTATTATTGCCGGTGCTAACATTACTTCGCTAAACAAAAACGGCAAGGCCACCTCAACCGATGCAAACGGTAAGTTTGTGCTTGATGTTGAGCCGGGCACTGTTTTAAAAGTATCATTTGTAGGTTATCAGGATAAACAGGTAACTGTAAGTGCCGATCAGCGTACGTATAAAATTGTTATTAAAGAGAATGTAGCCCTTGCCGAAGAGGTAATTGTTACCGCTTACAGCCGTAAGCAAACCCGCGAAGCGCTGGTAGGTTCAGTTACCACGGTAAAACCCGGTAATTTAAAAATACCGGCAAGTAACCTGACCTCGGCCCTTGCTGGGCAGGTAGCCGGTGTAATTGCCTATACCCCAAGCGGGCAGCCGGGGCAGGATAATGCCAACTTTTTTATCCGCGGGGTAACTACCTTTGGTTATAAGCGCGATCCGCTGATTTTGGTAGATAACGTTGAACTTACCTCGTCAGACCTAGCCCGTATCCAGGTTGATGATATTGAAAGCTTCTCGATACTTAAAGATGCCAGCGCGACAGCCCTTTACGGCGCACGTGGAGGTAATGGTGTTATTTTGGTGAAAACCAAAGAGGGTAAAGTAGGTAAGGCACAGATCAATTTCAGGCTGGAAAATTCCATATCCCAATCAGCCAAAACTATTGAACTGGCCGACCCGATCACCTATATGCGTTTGTTCAATGAGGCTACCGTAACACGTAATCCGCTGGCACCACGCCCGTTCACTCAAAACCAGATTTTGAACACGCAGGCTACATTGGCCGGAGCGCCGGGCAGTAACCCATACGTTTATCCTGCGGTTGACTGGATTGACATGCTGTTTAAAGACCGCACCAACACCCAGCGCGCCAACCTGAACGTGAGCGGCGGCGGCGGTGTAGCTAAATATTATATTGCCGGTTCATACGCAAATGATAATGGTATTCTGCGTACCGATATCAGAAATAATAATAACAACAACGTTAAGTTTACCAACTATCAGTTACGCTCCAACATCAATATCAACATTACCGACAAAACGGAGCTGGTTTTAAGGCTGTCGGGTAACTTTAATGAATACAACGGCCCGCTTACTAATGATGCATCCTTCTCTACCGATTTGTATAATGTAGCGATGCATACCAGCCCGGTATTGTTCCCGGCGTATTATGAGCCTGATGAAGCCAACAAAAATACCCAGCATATTTTATTCGGTAATACACTGGCTAACGGTGGTTCACCGTCAAATAACAGCATCGGGCAAATAAATCCTTATGCCGCCTTACTGCGCGGGCATAAAAACTTTGTTGAATCGAGGATGCTGGCTCAGCTTGAATTAAACCAGGATTTGAATTTTATTACACCCGGTTTAAACTTTCACGGCTTGTTCAGCACCAACAGGTACTCATACTATACCTCTGATATGAGCTACTCTCCGTTTTATTACAATGTGGCCAGTTATGATAAACCAAGCAATGTGTACACCCTGCAATGGCTTAACCCGCAGCCGACAGGCAGTAATGTGGCTACCGAGTATTTAACATATAACCGTAATGTTGGCAGTGATAACATTAACACGTTTGTTTACTTTCAGGGTGTACTTGATTACAGCAAAAAGATAGGCGAAAATCACAACATCAGCAGTTCCTTAATAGGCACCCGCCAACAGCAGGTGTATTCTGATGCTAAAGATCCGCGATCAAATTCAACCACACTGCAATATTCATTGCCTTACCGTAATCTTACCTTGGCAGGACGTGCCACCTACTCTTATAAAAGCCGTTACTTTTTGGAATTTAACTTTGGGTACAATGGTTCCGAGCGTTTCTCAGAGGAGCACCGTTACGGTTTTTTCCCGGCGATCGGCGCGTCATGGATCATTTCCGAAGAGAAATTCTGGGGCGATCTGTACGAGGTGTTTGACAGGGTGAAGATCAGGGCCAGCCATGGCTTAGTAGGTAATGACGCTATTGGCCAGCAAAGGTTCTACTACCTGTCAGACGTTAATCTGAACGGCGGAAACTCAGCCGTATTTGGTACCAATAACGGTTATGGCCGTAACGGGGTAAGCATCCGTAACTACGAAAACCGTGATGTAACCTGGGAAACCTCGCAGCAAACAACATTGGGCTTAGAATTTACGCTGCTTAAAAACCTGAACGTAATTGCCGAGGTTTATAAAAATCACAAATACAATATTTTACAAAACAGGGCATCCATACCAACTACTATGGGCCTGGAGGCACCTATTGCCGCTAACATAGGCAAGGTTGATTCAAAAGGTATTGATCTGTCAATAGATGGAAAAAAACAATTCTCCAAAAACGCGTCGGTTTCATTACGCGGTAACTTTACTTTCGCCCAAAATAAATTTACACAGTTTGAGGAGCCGAACTATATAGAACCATACCGTTACAATGTTGGCCAATCATTAAACAGGCAGTACGGTTACGTTGCCGAGCGTTTATTTGTTGATGATAATGAGGCGCGCAACTCGCCGCAGCAGGTATTCAGCACTAATGGGCAGGCACCAATGGGTGGGGATATCAAGTACCGTGATCTTAATAACGATGGCCGTATTGATGGTGCCGACCAAACCTTTATTGGCTTTCCAACCGTACCTGAAATTGTTTACGGTTTTGGTATAACGTCACAAATAAGCAACTTCGATTTTTCTGCCTTTTTTCAAGGGCAAACAAGGGTATCCTTCTTTATTGATCCGGCCCGTACCAGTCCTTTTATCCAGAGTCCGGATTCATGGCTGCCGGGTAATACCCAGTTGTTAAAAGCCTACGCTGATAACCATTGGTCCGAAGAAAATCAAAACCTGTATGCACTTTACCCACGCCTTGGCGCTAACGGCGCGCAAATAGAAAACAACCGCCAAAACAGTACTTGGTGGATGCGCGACGGCAGCTTTTTAAGGCTGAAACAACTGGAAATAGGCTATTCCATTCCAAGAAAGTTTGCCCAGTCACTCAAGCTGCGTAACGCGCGTATTTATTTCAGCGGCCTGAATTTAGTTACCTGGAGCCCTTTCAAGCTATGGGATCCGGAGATAGGCGGCAATGGCTTTAATTACCCTATTCAGCGCGTATTTAACCTGGGCCTGAATGTCAATTTATAAATCTGAGATAAAGATGAGATCATATAAAATATTAATCTACCTGGCAGCTATTACTATGCTGGGTACATCGTGTAAAAAGTTTCTGGATGTTACGCCCGAGAATGTGGGTACTATTGATTACGCCTTCCGGAACCGTAACGAAGCCGAAAACTACCTGTTTTCATGCTATGCTACTTTGCAGCAATTCCAGTATCCGCAAAACGACCCAAGCTTTACCAGCTCAGGCGAGATCATATTCCCGAACAACCTGACCGATAACCAGGGGATAGACCCCACCGGCTTTAACCTGATAAGGGGTACACAGAACGTTCAAAACCCTGGCCTTAACTATTGGGATGGTGAAAACGGCGGGCAGGCTATTTTTACGGCGCTGCGCCGCTGCAATACCATGCTCGAAAATATCGACAAACCGATTGACCTGACCGCATCAGAGAAAGCCCGTTGGATAGCTGAAGTGAAGTTCCTGAAAGCTTATTACCATTACTACCTTTTCCGGATGTATGGGCCGATACCTATCTCTGACAAGAATTTGCCTATCACCAGCTCAACTGAAGAGGTTAAGGTAAAACGTGATCCGGCGGACTCGGTAGTAAACTACATTGTGCGTTTGCTGGATGAATCGGCACCTGACCTGCCTGTGGTGATACAAAACCAAGTGCGCGAGCTTGGCCGCATTACCCGCCCTATAGCGCTTGCTGTAAAGGCGGATGTACTGGCAACCGCTGCCAGCCCCATGTTTAACGGCAACCCCGACTTTGCCGGTTTAGCCAATAAAGATGGCCAGGCTTTATTTAGCAATACCTACGATGCCACCAAGTGGGATAAGGCTGCCGCGGCCTGCCAGGCAGCTATACAGCTATGCGAGGCAAACGGATTTGCCCTGCATACTTTTAACGCCCCCGCAAATATTCCTACTAATTTAAGTGATTCGTTAAGGCGGGTGCTTACCCTGCAAACCGCTATTACCGAAAAGTGGGAACTGAACAAGGAACTGATATGGGCGCTAAACCCGGTATTTGGTTACGGCAGGCAGGAGTATAATATGCCGCGCCTTACAGCCAAAGCCGCCGCTAACCTGATTGCCCAGGGCACTTTTGCCGCGCCAATAGCTCAGCAGGAGCTGTTTTATACCAATAACGGTGTGCCTATTAATGAGGATAAAACCTGGGATTATAACAACCGTTACAACCTGCGCACCGGCGATGAGGATAACCGCTTTTACATTCGCAATGGCTACCAAACCGTAAGGGCGCACTTTAACCGCGAGCCGCGCTTTTATGCCGATTTGGCTTTTGATGGCGGTATATGGTATGGTAACAACGTGTTTAACCAGGAGAATGCTTTATATGTACAGGCACGCAGCAGCAGCTCATACGCCGGGCCAAAAGATAACATCCGCATAAACGTAACGGGTTACTGGGCCAAAAAGCTGGTTAACTACCAAACCGTTTATGATGAGAACATGACCTGGGTTGATTTCAGGATGCCGCTTATCAGGCTGGCCGGGCTTTACCTGCTGTATGCCGAGGTGCTTAACGAGCAGGGTAAACCCTTTGCCGAGGTTGTGCAATACATTGACCCTGTGCGCCAGCGTGCCGGTTTACCCGGCGTGGTTAATGCCTGGAGCACTTATTCGCGCAATGCATCAAAATATGCTACGCAGGATGGTATGCGCCAGATCATACACCAGGAACGCCGCATCGAGCTGGCTTTTGAAGGCCAGGCCGGTTGGGATCTGCGCCGCTGGAAAGAGATTCAGAACGTAATGAGCAGGCCAATGCAGGGCTGGAATATTTATGAGGAGCAGGCGCTTAACTACTACCGTCCGCGTACCATACTTACGCCGGTGTTTAACGTGCGTAACTACCTGTGGCCAATAAAAAATAACGATTTGATAGTGAACGGAAATCTTGTACAAAATCCTAACTGGTAAACAAGGTAAATCTCAAATAATATGAAACGTATTAAATATTATATAGCGGTTACAACAGCCCTGGTTTTACTGGTTGTTGCTGCCTGCAAAAAAAACGAAGGGTACAATACCTCCCCTATATCCGGCGATACTACCAAGCCGGGCGTGGTAACTGATGTTAAGGTGGATAACTTTAACGGTGGCGCGTATATTACTTATGACTTGCCCAACTCCGAAAATATATTGTATGTGCTGGCACAATACAATATTCGCGATGGGGTAAAACGCGAAACCAAATCATCATACTATACTGATACGGTTACGGTAAACGGTTTTGCCGCTTCTGCCGATTATGATGTAACACTTTATACAGTATCAAGGGCCAACGTAATGTCTGATCCGGTTAAGGTTACGGTGCATCCGGACACACCTGTTTACCAGTTGATCAGGCCGTCTATTGATGTAAATGCCGATTTTGGTGGTGTAAACGTACAAGCCTTAAATCCCCTCAAAAAGGAAATAGGCATTATTATTACCGCGTTTGACCCGACAACCAACTCCATGGAAGTGCAGGATCAGTTTTTCACCAAGTCCGACACGATCAATTATTCCATCCGGGGCTACAGTACCGATCCCCGTCAGTTTGGGGTTTACGTAACCGATCAGTGGGGCAATATATCAGATACCCTGAAAAGAGAGATCAGCCCGCTGTATGAGGAGTTGTTGAACAAAGATTTGTTTAGTGCCTTTAACCTTCCGAGCGATACGCCGATAGGTTACGGCTGGCAGCTACCAAACCTGTGGAATGGTACCGAGAACGGTGATGGCTGGCATACGCTGCCGGGTGAAAAACCACCGTTCGTATGCTCATTTGATGTTGGCAAGGTTTACAAATTAAGCCGATTTGTAATGTGGGAGCGTTTTGGCGAGTGGGCTTACGGCCACGGCAACCCGCGCGATTTTAGTTTATGGGGCACCAAGGTTGCCAATCCGCGCGATGCGCAACTGCCGGTTTCATCGCCTGCCGGTACTGTGGTGGGCGACTGGATAAACCTGGGCAACTTCCATTATCCTGATCCGCCGTCAGGCTCGCCGCCGGGATCAACCACGGCATCTGACGAGGCCTTTGTACGTGCCGGCGTAAACTTTAACGTTCCGTTTGATGCGCCTACGGTAAGGTTTATTCGCCTGGCGGTTAACAAAACATGGTCCGGTGGTGATATCGCCCACGTTATGGAGCTCTCATTGTATGGAAATCCACAGTAATAATCAATAAAAACGACTAAGATGAAGACCCTGAAATATTGTTTAATTATCTGTGCAACGTTCGCTGTTATTTACGGCTGCGGAAAAAAGGATACAGAATTCCGTGAATTTTTCGACGGTAAGGAAATCACCTACACCGGTGCCGTGGGCGATGTTACCTCGCAACCCGGTGACCTGCGCGTTGGCCTTAAATGGAAAGCCAGTACCGACCCAAGCATTACCAAATATATTGTATATTGGAATAACAAAGCCGATTCGCAAATTGTAAACCTGACCCAAAAGCAGGATACCATCAGCACCGTGATCAGCGGCCTGCGCGAATATGTTTATTCGTTTGCTATCTATTCTTTTGATGCAAAGGGTAATAAATCCATTGCTAAAGAGGTAAACAACGTAAAGGTTTACGGGCCAATTTATAATGGTACGTTGCTTAATAGAGCTTATGATGTTGAAAACGCTTTTAACATTAACCGTGATGGATCGGTTAAGTTGAATTTTATCACACCAGATACCATCAACATCACAACCGAAATAAAGTATACTACCAATGCCGGCGAAACCAAAACTGCCCAGCTAAGCCCTGATAGCAGTAGCATAACCCTGCCAAACGTAAAAATAGGCTCAGTGGTAACTTATAAATCATTTTTTATACCTGAAAGAACATCAATTGATACATTCGCAGTTGCCGATTACAGCGATTATCCAACTATTGAGTACAGGTATGTAAAATGTAATAAAGGACTATTTGCAGAGGTAAGCCGATCACTTAGTCAATATGATGTAGGTGTTTTAAGTGCAGATGAAACTCCTTTTAAAAAACTATGGGACAATTCTAATGGACCTCAAGGTTATCCTAATATCTTTCATAGTAACGACCAGCCTCTGCCACATCAAATAACTTTTGATTTAGGACAACAGTATGAAAATCTTGGTCAAATGGAAGAAACAGGCCGGAATTGCTGCCATAATCCTGATCGGTTTGAAGTATGGGGTATCAGTGAACTGAAAGAACATGATACATCTTTAAAACCAAACGATGCCGGCTGGGCAGATGAAATGCGTTCTAAAGGTTGGTCCTTGTTAAAAGATGTGGTTAGAAATGATGATGGTCAGCAAGCCTTAAAATTTGATTTGAATACTGCGCAAACATCCATACGTTACATCAGAATACGCATAAAACATAATGCTAATGGTAACGACTCTAACAGCAACATGAGTGAAGTGACTTTTTGGAATAAACAATAAACTAAACAGGCCTGCGCAGAATTAAATCTGTGCAGGCTTTTTATTTTTTGCTATGCGACGACTCCTCATCCTTTTTTGCCTCTGCCTAACCACGGGTGCATTTGCTCAAACCCCAGTTAAAACGCCGCCATCAGCCATAAATAGTTTTATGGATAAGCGGTTCGGTATGTTCATTCACTTTGGGCCGGTTACCCTGCGTGGTACCGAGATAGGGTGGAGCCGCAATAAGGAAGTGCCCGAGGCGGATTATGATTCGCTGTACCGTGAGTTTAATCCGGTTTTGTTTGATGCTGACCAGTGGGTAAAAACTGCTAAAGATGCCGGCATAAAATACCTGGTAATAACCGCCAAACACCACGACGGCTTTTTGCTATGGCCTTCTGCAGTATCAGCCTATAACATTAGCCGTACGCCTTTTAAAAAGGATATGGTAGGCTTGCTGGCAAAGGCCTGTAAAAAGCAGGGCATCTCATTTTGTATCTACATGACGGTGCTTGACTGGCACGACCCGGATTACCCGATCCACAGTTCGTACGATACATTGCATAATGTGAAAGGCAACATGCCCCGGTTTGTGAACACGATGAAAAGTGAACTTACCGAATTGATTACCCGCTATAAGCCCGACATGCTTTGGTTTGATGGTTATTGGGAAAAGCCCTGGACCAATGCGTATGGCAATGAGATCTATCAGCATATTAAAAAGCTCGACGCCCGTATCGTAGTAAATAATCGTCTCGGTAAAGAGAGTGAGAAGCTGAATGAAAATTCGGTAGGCGATTTTTTGACACCGGAGCAACGGATCGGCACTATCAATATGCTGGAACCCTGGGAGAGTTGCATTACCATTTGTAACCAATGGGCCTGGAAGCCTAACGACCAGATGAAGCCGTTAAAGGAATGTATACAAACGCTGGTAAAAACAGCGGGCGGTAACGGTAACCTGCTGTTTAATGTTGGCCCCATGATGGACGGACGAATAGAACAACGCCAGGTTGACCGGCTTAAAGAAATGGGTAGCTGGCTATCCCAATACGGCGAAGCTATATACGGTACTAAGGGCGGCCCATATCTCCCAAATGATGTTTATGCCGCTACACGCAAAGGCAATAAAATATACATTCATATATTTAAGCCGGTTGGTAACAGCCTTACACTGCCTGTACTGAAAGGCGTTACCGTTAAAAGTGCCGGCCTGTTGGGTGGAGCCCCTTTAAAATTTACAACGGCAAACGGCCTGCAAATTACCATGCCGGATAAATTGCCTGATGATAACTGTACCGTTATCGCCTTAAATATTATTGGAGACGCGGAACAATTACCGGTTGTTAAGTAGCCGCTACTACATCGCGCTTAGCTGTAGACCGGTATTGCTCGGGCGACATACCCATGAATTTTTTAAATAGCCGCGAAAAATAGTATTGGTCTTCGTAACCCAAACTATTGGCCACTGTCTTTATCCTGGTTTCTTCTGAAAAAAGGAGCTGACAGGCCTTCTGCATCTTCAGGTTGATAAAATAGTCAATAGGCGGCATGCCCGTTGCTTTACGGAAAAGTATGGAGAAATACGAGCTTGACAGCTTATGCTGGTTGGCCATATCATCAACGCTGAGTTTTTTATCAAGGTTGGCGCGCATATGGTTTATGGTGAGAGTAATTACATCTGTGCTTTCATCACGCGCTACCGCGATGTGCCGTTCGGGGAATAAAAAATTAGCGATAAAGTTATACAGGCAAAAATTGGCGTTGCATAAATTTTCGGTACTGTAACCCATCTCCAGGCTGTCGTACATATTGTTCCAAAGGTCAATAGCCTTGGCATTAAAGGGTATGGTTACCGCGCCTTTTGTATTATTTACGTTTAAAAACCGGTTAAAATCGAGAATATTGATGCCGTTAAAGTGTACCCAGTAAATGGTCCACGGTGTTTCGGCATCGGCCCAGTAGCGCATGTATTTATCGGTAGCGGCCACTAGTATGTATTGATTGGCGTTTACCTCGATACGCTTATCATCGATCACAAAGTAACCTTTACCCTGCACGCAGTATATCAGTATATTATCCTCACAGCCCTTGCGCCGCTCGCGGTAATGGTATGATGCACGTGGGAAATAGCCTATCTGGGCAACATATATCTGGAAAAAGCCGGGATCTTTCTTAAAAACATCCTTCCATATTTTAGGGGGGATGCTAATGATCTTTTCACCCTCAAAGCCATCTCTTCTCTTGAAAGCAATGTTGTTCATCAATATACTGAATTAAAAAAGCAGGATTGCTACGCAGGGTTTATAGCTGCGATGTGCTATTATAGTACATTTGTATATTCCATCAAAAACCTGATGGCAGTTTAGCTAAAATCAAATAATAGTTGGTATATATCGCTTATTCGCTACGCTTACAGTTAGCTGATATTATTAAATCCGATTTTTAAAAAATAGTATAATCCATCTAATTTAATGGTTTATCCATTTTAAGGGTACATGCCCGGCTATAACTTTATCTCAACCAATATATGACCATTTACCGCCACAGATTTATTGTATACCGCAGGTTTGTTTTAATAGTACTGTTAAGTGTGCTTTACACGGCATCAGTAACCGCGCAAACTACCTGGAAAGGTTTTGTGCAAACGCATGTAACCATAGCCGGGCATCAGGCTTATTATGTGAAGCCCAAAATAGCTTTGCCGGGCAGGCCCTGGGTATGGCGCGCCTCATTTGCCGATTGGCATACCGGTATAGATAGCTTGCTGCTTACGCGCGGCTTTTATGTAGCTTATATTAGTGTTGATGATCAGTACGGCAGCCCCTATGCCATGCAGGTATGGGATAGGTTTTATAACTATTTAACTGATACGGTGCAGTTTGCACCAAGGGCAGCCTTAGAGGCGGTTAGTCGTGGTGGTTTGTATGCTTTGGGCTGGGCAAAACGCAACCCCGATAAGGTTAGCTGCATTTATGCAGAAACTCCGGTTTATGATATTAAAAGCTGGCCGGGCGGCAAAGGCAAAAGCCCGGGCGATACAACTGCATGGAAACAATTAAAACAGGTTTATCATTTTACGGAAGCCGAGGCGTTGGCTTATAATGATAACCCATTAGATAACCTGGAAGGGCTGGCATCGTTCAGGGTGCCGGTGTTGAACATGATCGGGTTGGAGGATAAGTTGGTGCCGCCTGCTGAGAATAGCCTGCCGTTCGCTCAAAAATATATTGCTGCCGGTGGGCCGGTAACAACCTACCCGGTAACCGAAGGCCCGCAGGAGCTAAACGGCCATCATGTGCCCGACAAGCATAACGACGAATGGGCCGATTTTATTTACTATAATTCTTACCCCGTAAAAAAGATACTGCCTTATACCGATTACTATAAATTGCGAAACGGGGTGAATAATTTTTATCACGCGGCGGCCATCAACAAGAAAGCAACGGTAGCTTTTTTAGGGGGATCAATCACCTTTAACCCCGGCTGGCGCGATAGGGTGTACCAGTATTTAAAGGAGCGTTTTCCGCAAACCAAGTTCAGGTTTATTATGGCGGGCATTCCATCGCTGGGCAGTTTACCGCATGCGTTCAGGCTACAACGCGATTTGCTGGATAGCGGCAAGGTTGACCTGTTATTTGTTGAAGCCGCCGTAAACGACCGGGTAAACAAAACGGATAGCCTAACACAGGTGCGGGCTTTAGAGGGCATTATTCGCCATGCCCGTAAAACCAACCCGCAAATGGATATGGTGATGATGGCGTTTGCCGATCCGGATAAAACTAATGATTATAACGCGGGTAAGCAACCCGTCGAAATAACCAATCATGAACTGGTAGCTGAACATTACTGCCTGCCATCCATCAACATTGCCAAAGGTGTTAAGCAAAAACTGGCCAACAAGGAATTTAACTGGAATGATGATTTTAAGGATCTGCACCCGGCCGTTTTCGGGCAGGAACTTTACTTTGCCTTTATCAAGTCGCTGCTCACGGATTGCTTTGCTAATGTATCTGCGAAAGCGAAAAAATATACCTTGTCCAAGCCGCTTAATGGATATGCTTTTGAGCGCGGACAATATTACAACATCACCAATGCCAGGCACGATGATAAATGGAAGATAGACCCTAACTGGCAGCCTGCCGATGGCTTAGGCACGCGGCCAGGTTTTGTAAATGTACCCATGTTGGTGGCAACCACGCCCGGCGCTACGCTCAACCTTTTGTTTAAGGGTAATGCCATCGGTATTGCCATAGTTTCGGGTGCTGATGCGGGTATCATTACCTACTCAATTGATGGTGCGCCGGTTAAGCAGGCCGACCTGTATACCGAGTGGAGCGGCTTTTTACACCTGCCCTGGTATGTGTTGCTGGGCAGCGGCTTAAAAAACGGCGACCATACCCTGCAAATAAAGGTAAGTGCCGACAAGAATGCCAGAAGCAAAGGCAACGCCTGCCGCATAGTTAATTTTCTGACCAATAAATAACCCCATTATACATGAGATTTTACACAAGGTATCTGCAGCTTTTTGCCTTATTGATTTTGGTAAGTACGTCAGCCGTTAACGCGCAATCGTTAAAGCTGTGGTATGATAAACCCGCCCGCGTTTGGGAGGAAACCCTGCCGCTGGGCAACGGTCGTTTAGGCATGATGCCGGATGGGGGCGTGAGTAACGAAAAGATCGTGCTGAATGACATCACGCTATGGTCGGGCGCACCGCAGGATGCCAACAATTATGAGGCTTACAAGTACCTGCCGCAGATACGCCGACTGCTTGATGAAGGCAAAAATGAAGAAGCGCAGGATCTGATCGATAAGAACTTTGTGTGTAAAGCTCCCGGTTCGGGCGATGTGCCGTTTGGCTGTTACCAAACGTTTGGCGATCTAAATATCAAATTCAACTATGCTGACGGTAAGGAACCGCAATACAGCAATTACAGGCGCGAGCTATCATTGGAAAGAGCTGTAGCAATGGCCAGCTATACCGTAAACGGCGTAACCTACCGGCGCGAATATTTTACCAGCTTTGGTACTGATGTAAGCGTTATCCGCCTTACGGCAGATAAAAAAGGAATGCTGAATTTAAGCGTATCGTTAAGCAGGCCCGAACGCGCCGAAGTAAGCGTAGCAGGCAATACCCTGCAAATGGCAGGTGGACTAAAAAGCGGCACCGATAAACCCGGTATGCAGTTTTTGGCGAACGTTAAAGCCGTATTAAAAGGTGGCACGCAAAGCACTACTAACAATACGCTCGAAATTAAGGATGCTGATGAGGTTACGCTTTTTATATCGATGGGTACTGATTATAAAGATTCGGCCTACAAACAGAAGCTTACGGATTTACTTAACGCGGCGGTTAAAAAGCCTTATCCTCAGCAAAAGCAGCAGCACATAACCAGGTTTCAAAAGTTATTTGGCAGGTTAAGCTTGTCATTAGGGCAAAGCAAGGCGGCTGATGCTTTACCCACTAATCAGCGGTTGATCGCCTTTCATAAAGATCCATCGGCAGATAAGGGGTTGCCTGCTTTGTTTTTTCAGTTTGGTCGATATTTATCTATTAGCAGCACCAGGGTAGGGCTGTTGCCGCCAAATCTGCAAGGCTTGTGGGCCAATCAGGTGCAAACCCCATGGAACGGCGATTACCACCTGGATGTAAACGTACAAATGAACCATTGGCCGGTTGAGGTAGCTAACCTGTCCGAACTTAACCTGCCGCTTGCCGATTTAGTGCAAGGCATGATAGAACCGGGTAAACGCACAGCCAAAGCTTATTACAATGCCGACGGCTGGGTAGCCCATGTTGTTACCAACATCTGGGGCTTTACCGAGCCGGGCGAAAGCGCCTCATGGGGGATAACCAAGGCCGGTTCGGGTTGGTTGTGTAATAACCTGTGGGATCATTATGCGTTTAGCAATGATAAGGCTTACCTCAAAAAGATCTATCCTATACTAAAAGGCTCGGCACAGTTTTACAGCAGCATTCTCACTAAAGATAAAAAAACGGGCTGGCTGGTAACTTCGCCATCATCATCGCCCGAAAATAGTTTTTACCTGCCCAACGGCAAGCACGCCAGCATTTGCATCGGCGCTACTATTGATAACCAGATCATCCGGGAACTATTCAATAATGTAATCATCGCCTCAAAAACATTGGGCATCGACGCAGCTTTCAGCACCCAATTAAAGGATAAACTAAAAAGCCTGCCACCGGCAGTTAACATCGCAAAAGATGGGCGGGTAATGGAGTGGCTGGAAGATTATAAAGAAACCGACCCGCAGCACCGCCATATCTCTCATTTATACGGGCTATACCCTGCACCGCTGATTACGGCGGACGGTACACCTAAATGGGCCGAGGCGGCTAAAAAAACCTTGAACGTTCGCGGAGATGACGGCCCAAGCTGGACGATTGCCTACAAGCTGCTGTTCTGGGCGCGCCTGCATGATGGCAACAGGGCATACAAATTGTTCACCGAAATTATGAAACCTACCGAACGTACTGATATCAATTACGGTGCAGGCGGCGGTATCTATCCCAACTTATTATCAGCAGGCCCGCCGTTCCAGATTGATGGCAACTTTGGCACCACGGCAGGCATAGCCGAAATGCTCATCCAAAGTCATGAAGGATACATTAACCTGCTGCCTGCCATACCTGATAGCTGGAAAGCTGAGGGCACAGCTAAAGGCTTTAGGGCGAGAGGTAACTTTACGGTTGATTTTAGCTGGAAAAACGGGAAGGTAATTAGTTATAAAGTAACATCTTCAATACCAAAAACAGTAAAGCTAAAAGTAAACGGTAAATTCATCACCATTAAAGCCGTAAAAGCCTAAACATGTTTATCAATATAAAGAAAAGCTGGTTATGCGTAGCATTGCTATGCCTGTGCGCCCTCCTGTCAACCGCTGCCCACGCGCAGTCAAAGATCATCCGGATACCGTATGGAACAAACCGGTACATCGCATACAACCTGAGTACCGGATTATATGATGTTCAACAAAATGGCACCCAGGTTCTTGACCGTGTTTCGGCATCAGCGATTGTTAATGGTCAAGCCTTATCATCAAAAAAATATACAAAGCGTACTTACACCAAAGCTGTTGTGAAAACCGGCTTCGGTAAAGGTATGAGGCATGTTATCAGCTTGTCGGGTAAGGGTTTGCCAACCATGCAGCAGGTATTTTACACGTATAATAGCGGGAGCTTTTTTACGCAATTAATTATAAAAGGCAAGGCAATAACCACCAATGACATGGTGCCGTTCGAGGGTGGCTTTAAGCAGATCAGCGGCGATGTGTATTCGCTGTTTATGCCTTTTGATAACGATACTTTTATCAGCTATAACGCTAAGCCATTTAAAGGCAATGAAACGATAACCAGTGCCGAAGTGGGAGTGGTTTATGATAACGATCCCCGTGGCGGGTTGGTGGTTGGCTCGGTTGAGCATATGGTTTGGAAGACCGGCGTAACCACCGCCTCCGCGGAAAGTAATACCATAAAAGTTGTTGCGGGCTATACCGAAGAGGGCGTTACCCGTGATAAGATTGCCCACGGTATGGTAAGCGGGAGTGAGGTACGCTCGCCGCTGATATTTGTTGGCTATTTTTCCGATTACCGAGCAGGTCTTGAAGTATTTGGTAAAGCCAACCGCATAGCCGAACCGCCTTTTGTAGCCAAATGGACAAAAGCTACCCCCGTAGGCTGGAATAGCTGGGGCGTAATGCAGGAAAAGCTGACCTTTGATAAAGCCATTAAGGTAGTCGATTTTTTTGCCGATAGTTTGAAAGGCTTTCGTTCAGGTAATACCGCTTACATCGATCTGGATTCGTACTGGGATAATATGCTGGTTAATAAAAATGGTGAGCGCGATTTTTCAAAGCTGAAGGAGTTTGCCGATCACTGCAAGGCCAAAGGTTTGCAGCCCGGCATTTACTGGGCACCGTTTACGGATTGGGGTTTTAAATCGGGCCCGGACAGGAAGATGGAAGGCAGCAACCATACCTGGGGCGAAGCCTGGACAAAGATAGGCAACCAATACCATGAATTGGACGGCGCACGGGCTGTAGACCCTACACATCCGGGCACCCAGGCACGTATCAATTACATGATCGACCATTTTAAGTCCTGCGGTTTTACGATGATCAAGATCGACTTTTTAGGCCACGCGGCTGTAGAGTCGACCGGCTTTTATGATAAAGGCGTAACCACCGGTATGCAGGCTTACCGTAAGGGCATGGAATACCTGATAAAAAGGATCGACGGCCAAATGCTGATCTATGCCGCTATATCGCCAAGTTTGGCCAGCGGCCGGTACGTGCATACCCACCGCATAGCTTGCGATGCATTTAAATCTATTAAAGACAGCCGGTATACTTTAAACAGCGTAACGTATGGCTGGTGGCAAAGTTATGTGTATGATTATGTAGATGCCGATCATATTGTGTTTTCAACCGAAAGCGAAGGAGCAAACCGCGCACGTTTGCTATCAGGCGTAATAACAGGCACGTTGATTACCGGGGATGATTACTCCGCGGATGGCCCATGGAAAGCTCGTGCCAAGGAGTATCTGCAAAATCCGGAATTGTTAGCCATCGTAAAAAACGGAAAAGCATTTAAACCGGTAGACGGAAACGTGGGTGAGGGCGCATCGTCGATATTCGTAAACAAAATAGGGAGGAGTTACTACGTAGCGGTTTTTAATTATACCGATAAGGAAGCGACTTTTAAGCTGATTGCCAAACGTTTGGGTATACCGGCTAAGTGTACAGTTACGAAGATTTTAGGTAAGCAAACATTCGGTTCGTACCGGGATGAAATGGAGGTGTCGTTACTTCCGGCGGATGCGGTTATTTACCGGTTTGATCCTGACCCTTCCTAAACGGCGAAGCCCTCATGAGCACCGCTAAAAATTATAATAGCGAAAAATCCTCCCCGAGGGGGAGGGCTTTTTTACTATCTCTTAATTAATCTTCGTGGTAAAGTTCACCGGCTTTTTCGGCGGAGAATTTGATGCCTTTTATCATGGCAGAGCTGAAGCCGTGGTGTTCCATCTCGTTCAGGCCGGCAATGGTACAGCCCTTGGGTGAGGTTACCTTGTCTATTTCCTGCTCAGGGTGCGATGATAACTGCAACAGCAGATCTGCCGCGCCTTTAGCGGTTTGTGCCGCCATACGTAAGGCATCCTGCGCGTGAAAACCAATCTCGGTGCCACCTTGCGATGCCGCGCGTATCGACCTTAAAAAGAAAGCGATACCGCAGGCACAAAGCGCCGTGGCTGATGTCATTAGTTCTTCGTTGATCTGTATGGTAACGCCAACGGTGTTAAACAGCGAGCGTACCAGGTTTACGTTTTTAGGTGTGCCGTTGTCGGTAGCAATACAAGTCATGGATTGGCCGATGGCTATTGCTGTATTCGGCATGGCTCTTACCACCTGGATGTTCATCTCCAGGTAACGGCGAATATCATCACAGCTAACGCCCGATATTACTGATACCAGTAGTTGCTTCTCTGATTTCATGGCCGGCTTTATCTCATCCAGCAGTTTGTTTAACTGCTGCGGCAATACGGCCAGCACCACAATATCCGCCTTTTTTACTGCTTTTAAATTGGCCGATGTAGTTTGATAACCCTGCTCTTCGTACTCAGCCAGCGCCTCAATGTTTCGGCGTGTAAGTATCACTTGTGATGGCTGGCATATATTGGCGGTAACCAATCCCTTTGCTAATGATAGCCCGATGTTACCGCTGCCTAAAATGGCAATTTGTTGATTCGCGTTCATAATTAATTACTTAACCTTGTCCCAAATGGTTGTTTCTCCTGCAAACGACCTAAATCGTCTGACCTTCCTATAATCACTGATCGTACACCGCAGGCAATGGCCGAAAAAGCATTATCCAGCTTTGGCAGCATACCGCTGTGTATAATTTGTTGTTCTTTTAATTCCTGATATCTCGCCGGATCAATATCCCGGATGATGGAATCTTCATCATTAATATCATGTAATACCCCCGCCTTTTCAAAGCAATAGATCAGCGTAGTTTCATACAGCCTGGCCAATGATACCGCGAGTGCCGAAGCAATGGTATCAGCATTGGTATTCAACAACTGCCCTTCGCCATCATGCGTAATGGCGCAAAACACCGGTGTAAAACCTGCATCCAGCAAACGGCTTATATTTTCCGGGTTGATGGAGGTTGGATCAATATCGCCTACAAAACCGTAATCGATTGTTTTTACAGGCCTTTTTTTGGTGCGGATTAAGTTACCGTCGGCACCGGTAAGGCCAATGGCGTTGTTGCCAAAGCGTTGCAGTTGCGCTACGATGTTCTTATTGATCAATCCCCCGTAAACCATCGTCACTACCCTTAATGTTTCAATATCGGTAATCCGGCGCCCGTCAACCAGTTTAGCCTCAATACCCAATGTTTCTGATAGTTGGGTAGCTACTTTGCCGCCGCCATGCACCAGTATCTTGTCGCCTTCGAGTGCTGTAAAGTCCTTTAAAAAGCGGTACAGGTTCTCGGAGTTATCAATAACGTTACCGCCGATTTTTATGATATGTAATGATCTCAATTTTTTTCAAGCTGTAATACGGTGATCTGCCAGTCATCCTGATCCGTATTAAAATATACTACAAAAATAACAAATACAACGAATTTTTTGGTTAACAAGATGCGTTTGGTAATTAAATGACGGTAATTCAAAAATTATGTTTTATTTAAAATGTAAACTGTGCATAGTAGATGTATTTAGTAGATAAAATCACAAATAATTGCCAGAAGTTATATGATTTGAATAAAAACCGACTAATTATTCACGAAAACATAATATAGACAATAGGCTGTTATAAATAGATACTGTAATTTATAACAGAAACCTTTTATAAATAATGATGTTAAAGTTTAAACACCTATTAAAATTACCGGATGGAGCTATTTGTAATTATTTCATTACTCATTGTATTAAGCGCGGTCTACTCTTACATCAACGCGAGGTTTATCAAGCTGCCGGGTACAATAGGGGTTATTACAATTGCCATCATCGGGTCTATAGCTATCATCATAAGTAATAAGCTGGATACGGATTGGGCAAAACGGCTTACTGATCTCGCGCATAGTATTGATTTTTCGCGGACGGTGTTGAACATCATGCTGGGCTTCCTGCTGTTTGCAACCGCCTTTAGGGTTGATACCGGTAAGTTAAAAAAGCAGATGCGGCCCGTGCTTATTTTAAGTACAGTAGGGGTAATTTTATCAACCGCCATATTTGGCAGCCTGCTTTATTTTGTAACGGAATTGCTTGAGCTTGATGTGCCATTGCTTTATTGTTTCACCTTTGGGGCATTGGTTTCGCCAACTGACCCTGTTGCTGTATCGGCTATTATAAAAGGTTCAAAACTGCCTCAAAATCTGGAAACCATAGTATCCGGCGAATCGCTGTTTAATGATGGGATAGGGTTGGTGCTGTTTATTACGCTGCTTGAAATTACCGATGCCGGGATAAAGAATATAGACCTGAGCAATGCCGTAGTATTGTTTATACAGGAGGTTTTCGGTGGTATAGCTTTGGGCGCTTTTACGGGTTATATAGGCCACCGGCTCATGCGCTCGGTAACTGATTTTCAAACCATCGTGCTGGTATCCTTCGCCATTGTTATGGGCGATTCGGTTATCGCGTCCTACTGGCACCTATCCATACCATTGGCGGTAGTAACCGCCGGATTGTTTGCCGGCAGCCGTTCAATTAACGCGGCTAAAAACGAGCGTTCGCACCAGGAGCTGGAAAGCTTTTGGGAGCTGGTTGATGAGATGCTCAATACCATACTCTTTGTAATGATCGGCCTGCAAATGATCAACATTCCGGCTATTAATAATTACTGGCTGATTGGCAGCGTTTCGGTAGTGATCCTGTTATCAGCCAGGTGGCTGAGCATTATGCTGCCGATAATCTTTTTGCGCCGGTCGCTCGATGTAAATTATGGCAGTATAAACATTTTAACGTGGGCGGGGGTAAGGGGAGGCATATCTATAGCACTCGCGCTAACGCTCCCGCAATCAGAATACCGGGGGCTGATACTTTCAGCTACCTATTTCATCGTGATATTTTCTATTATAGTGCAGGGTTTAACGCTGAATAAGGTTATAGATGCCTGGTATGGGGATAAGAAGTGAGTCGTCATTACTTAACTCGCTGCAATCACTGGGTTCTATATCTTTCTCTGAACAAGCGCAAAAAGCCGTTAAAAAATAAAAAACCCTCTTTCTGCGTAGCAGCGAGAGGGGTGATCAGCGCAGTCGGGGTGAGTTAAATCGCCTCCAGCATCTGCTTTAATACCGCTTGCGCGGCCCAAACACGGTTACCCGCTTCATGTATCACTACGGAGTTCGGCCCGTCCAGTATCTCGTCAGACAGTTCCAGGTTGCGGCGTACCGGCAGGCAGTGCATTACCTTGGCATCGTTAGTTATCTTCAGCTTATCATTATTCAGCATCCAATCCTCGTTGCCGGGCAAAACTTTACCATAAGGCTCGTAAGCCGACCAGTTTTTCACGTAGATGAAATCAGCACCGGTAAGCGCTTCATTTAGGTTATGGGTGATAGTTGCGCCGTTGGTAAAGTCACTATTCAACTCATAACCCGCGGGATGAGCGGTAGTAAAGTCAACATCGGCCTTGCACATCCACTCGGCAAATGAGTTAGGCACTGCTTGCGGCAATGCTTTAATATGCGGAGCCCAGGCTAAAACAACTTTCGGGTGGGCGGTTTTTTTTAGTTCCTGGATAGTAACCAGATCTGCTAGACTTTGCAGTGGGTGGCGTGTGGCCGATTCAAGGCTTACCACCGGAACGCCGCAATATTGTACAAACTTGTTAAATATGGCCTCACTATAATCCTCCTCACGATCCTTCAACCCAGGGAACGAACGCACACCGATAATATCAACATATTGCCCCATTACGGCCGCCGCCTCGCGTACGTGCTCAACAGTGCCGCCGTTCATAATAGCACCATCCTGTAATTCGAGTGCCCAGCCTTCTTTATCAATATTCAGCACCATAACATTCATGCCCAGGTTAAGCGCCGCTTTCTGCGTGCTCATGCGGGTACGCAGACTGGGGTTTAAAAATACCAGCCCCAGCGTTTTATTTTTACCCAAATGCTGGTGGGCATACGGGTTTTGCTTAAGCTGCAAAGCTTCGGCAGCGAGGGCGTTAATATCGGTTACGTCGTGAACGGAAGTAAAAAGTTTCATTGAATGACTTTTTATAGGGTAAACAAATGCTGTATTAAAAAATTAATTTATGCTTATTACATACAGCATAAATTAATTTTTTAATACAGCGGTAAACGCTTCCAAAAACTGATCGGCGTACGCTTTGGTTAAGTTAAGCGCCGGTAGCAACCTCACCACATTTGGCTTGGCCTCGCCGGTAAATATATGATGCTTAAACAGCAGATCCTTGCGTACGTGGCTAAGTTCTTCCGGCAGTTCAATACCGATCATCAACCCACGGCCTCGCACTTCTCTAACCTGGTCAAATTTCTTCAGTTCGCTTATCAGGTAACCGCCTACTTCGGCAGCGTTTTGCAGCAGGTTGTCCTGCTCAATAACTTCAAGCACTGCCAAACCTGCGGCACACGCCAGGTGGTTGCCGCCAAAGGTAGTACCCAACATGCCGTAAGCCGGTTTTATTTTAGGCGAAATAATGATGCCACCGATAGGGAAGCCGTTACCCATGCCTTTGGCCATGCTGTAAATGTCGGCATCAACACCGGCAAAATCATGCGAGAAGAACTTACCGGTACGGCCATAACCGCATTGTACCGAGTCGGCAATAAATACCGCGTTATGTTCATCGCACAAGCTTCTGATCTTTTGCAAAAAGCTTTCGGTAGCCACTTGTATGCCGCCTACGCCCTGTATGCCTTCTATGATTACGGATGATATTTCGTTATTGGCAAAAGCTTGTTCTAAAGCAGCCTCATCGCACCAGGGCAAAAATATCACGTTATCGGTTTCGTTAACCGGGGCCACTATCTTAGGGTTATCGGTTACGGCAACCGCCAGCGAGGTACGCCCGTGAAAGGCCTTACGGAAAGCGATCACCTTTTTTTTACCATTGTAAAAAGATGCCAGTTTCAACGCGTTCTCGTTAGCCTCGGCACCCGAGTTACATAAAAATAACTGGTAATACTCTTTGCCCGATACATGGCCCAGCTTTTCAGCCAGTTGCTTTTGCAGCGGTATCTCAATAGAGTTTGAGTAAAAACCGATCTGGTGCAACTGGTCTTCCAGCCGCTTTACATAATGCGGGTTGGTATGGCCAATAGAGATTACGGCATGACCACCATACAGATCAAGATACTCCGTGCCCTTGTCGTCATATACAAGGCTGCCGGTACCCTTTACTATATTGATTGGATTAATGGGATATACGTCGAATAAATTCATTCTTTATTAAGGTTAAAGGAGAAAGGTAAAAGGATAAAGGTTACTTTTCGTTTCGCAAAAACTTAATGAATGCGATTAACATAGCCTTCACTTCATTTGTCTCCTGATTAATATTATCATACTTGTCTTTTGGAATATAACCCAAATCGAAAATCAAATAACAAGTATATTCTACTTCATGTGCCGAACCTAAAGCATTATCAAGATAATGCGCGAAGTCCTTGTTTGTATTTTTACCGCAACCTTCAACAATGTTTAAAGGTATTGAGTAAGCTGATCGTCTTAATTGGCTGGATAAAGCAAATCTTTCTTCAACAGGTAACAAAGGTATGATCTCAGTATAAACTCGCTTGGTAAGCAAGTGGGCTTTTAACCAAACATCCAGTTTCTTATAATCCCTCATGTCCTATAATAATTTTCTGTAGCTACCTTTTTCCTTTCACCTTTATCCTATCGCCTCAATTAAAATCCTATCGCTTTCAATCGTAAGCCGGCGCGTTCATCCAGGCCAAACAGTAGGTTCATGTTCTGAACCGCCTGGCCCGACGCGCCTTTGAGTAAATTGTCTATAATGCTTATTATTAATAGTTTGTTGCCATGTTTTTGTACCTGTATAAAGCACTTGTTGGTATTTACCACCTGCTTTAGGTCGATATTACGATCGGTAACATGGGTAAACGCCTGATCGTTATAAAAGTCGGTGTATAACTCCAACGCTTCTGCTTGTGTTAAGTCGCTATCGGTATACATGGATGCAATGATGCCACGTGTAAAATCGCCGCGGTAGGGGATGAAATTCAAGGCTCCCCAACCGGTTGAAGGCGGAGTGAAATCTGACTGTAACTGATTAAGCGACTGGCCGATCTCATTCAGATGCTGATGGTCAAACGCCTTGTAAACCGACAGGTTATCATTTCGCCAGCTAAAGTGCGATGTGTTTGAAAGGCTTTGCCCCGCACCTGTTGAACCGGTTGTGGCTGTTATGTTTACCTCGCCGGTTAACAATCCTTTTGATGCAAGCGGCAGCAAGCCCAATTGTAAACAAGTAGCAAAACAACCCGGGTTAGCAATGTTCTGCGCTTCGCGGATGGCTTCCCTGTTTAATTCGGGCAGGCCGTAAACAAAGCTTTTAGTGCCGATGGTCGCTTTGGGTTTAAGGCGAAAATCCTGACTCAAATCAATGATCTTTACCGTGTCCGGGATAGTGTTGGCTTCCAGAAATTTACGTGCGTCGCCATGGCCTACACATAAAAATAATACATCAATATCTGTAGATAGCTCTGATGCGAATTTTAAATCGGTATCACCAAACAGGTCGGCGTGTACCTCGTATACATAATTGCCAGCGTTGCTGTTGCTATGAACGAAAGAAATCTCAACATTAGGGTGATTAATGAGGATACGCAACATTTCGCCGCCGGTGTAACCGGCACCGCCGATGATGCCTGCACGGATGCTCCCCGTCCCTAAAGGAGAGTTGTTGGTGGATATATTTGAATGTAACTCAGTCATTATTATACATTTTAGTTCCCCTTTAGGGGTTAGGGGTTAACCCTGTCATTTTTTGTAGATGGGTAGGAGTACAAAATAAATTCCAGGTCGGCATCCCACTTATTAGTGATATAATGTTGCTGGCCCGGCTTAATTTCGATGCCTTGCTGCTCGCGTAAGGCATGTTCGTTACCATCAATAACAAAGGTTGCCCTGCCTTTCAGTATGAAGAACAGTTGCGTTGCCTTTTCATGGTAATGCAACTGCTCAGCCGTATCAGGCGGCATTAACTCCTGCTTAACCGATAATCCGTCAGTATCAACAAAGGTCCAGCCGTGGCAACCATCGCCCCATGTGTAATGGTTAAGGCATTCGCTTTTTGAAAAAACAAGAACCCCCTGACCCCCTAAAGGGGGAACATTGTTAGCGCTATTGTTTTCTGTTGATGACATAGAAACTTTTTAAGCCCTGTTTAGGAGTTTTGAGGGTTAACTTTATGGTAGATCATTACCTGGTTGCCAAATATTTTTGAGAACCCCTTAACATCCTCACCGCTCCAGGCATTGTTCATTTCGCCGTAGCTGCCAAATTTGTTCGACATCAGGTCGTGATCAGACTCAATACCTACTACATGAAAACGGTAAGGATTAAGCTGAACGTATACCTTGCCGCTAACTGTTTTTTGTGTATCGGTTAAAAAGGCTTCCATGTTGCGCATAATCGGGTCGTGAAACTGCCCTTCGTGCAGCCAGTTGCCGTAAAAGGTAGCCAACTGGTCCTTCCAGGTTAACTGCCATTTGGTAAGCACATGTTTCTCTAAAGTATGGTGAGCCTTGATGATGATCACTGGCGCGGCAGCCTCAAAACCAACACGGCCTTTAATGCCGATGATGGTATCGCCCACGTGTATGTCGCGGCCAACGCCGTAAGGCTGGGCAATGGCTTGCAGTGCCTGTATTGCTTTGGTAGGGTGATCGTACTGCTGGCCGTCAATAGCAACCAGTTCGCCTTTTTCAAAGGTAAGCTCCAGGTTTTTTTCTTCAGTGGCGGTAACCTGTGTAGGCCACGCATCTTCGGGCAAACCTAAGTTAGAGGTCAGGGTTTCCTTACCACCGACAGATGTACCCCAGATGCCTTTGTTGATTGAATATTTGGCTTTTTCAAAATTCATTTCAACGCCATGCTTCTTCAGGTAGTCTATCTCTTCCTCGCGGCTTAATTTAAGATCGCGGATAGGCGTAAGTATTTTAACTTCTGGCACCAGTATGTTAAAGATCATATCAAAACGTACCTGGTCGTTACCGGCACCGGTACTGCCATGCGCTACGTATTCAGCGCCGATCTCTTTGGCATAGTTGGCAATGGCGGTAGCCTGGCTAACCCGCTCGGCACTTACTGACAAGGGGTAGGTATTGTTTTTTAACACATTACCATAAACCAGGTAGCGCACGCAGCTATTGTAAAAGTTGGTAGTTTCATCAACCACGTGATGGCTGGTTACGCCCATTTTAAAGGCGCGTTCTTCAACGCTCTTCAGCTCTTCATCGCTAAAGCCGCCGGTGTTTACAATTACCGAGTGCACCTCCATGCCTAGGTCGCGGGTTAAATAAATGCAGCAAAACGATGTATCTAAACCGCCGCTGTATGCCAATACTACTTTTTTCTTCATTATAAATGTTTGTTCAACCGGGTTAAAAGTTTAAACCTTTACTAATAGTGCAATAATTTTTGATGATCCGCGCAGGGCGTTTTCAATACGCTCAAGCAGGGTTGCCTTGTGGGTTATCTTCTTCAGTTTATTTTCAGCCTGTTTGGCTTTATCCGCCGGGTCAAAAAGCATGGCGGTGCACATGCAGTTTTTACGGTCCTTGCTCATTAAAATATCGTAATTAACGCAGCTTTTGCAGCCCTTCCAAAACTCTTCGTCCTGGGTAAGTTCCGAGTAGGTAACCGGCTCGTAACCAAGGTCGGAGTTTATTTTCATCACCGCCAGGCCCGTGGTAAGCCCAAATAACTTTGCATCGGGGTACTTGGTGCGTGAAAGCTCGAATATTTTTTCTTTAATAGCCTTAGCCAAGCCTACCTTACGAAAATTAGGGTTAACAATAAGCCCCGAGTTTGCCACAAACTGGCTGTGGCTCCAGGTTTCAATGTAGCAAAAGCCGGCCCAGGTGCCATCCTTGTGTAAGGCAATAACCGCTTTGCCCTCAAGCATTTTATTGGCCACATATTCGGGCGAACGTTGTGCTATACCGGTACCGCGTGCTTTAGCTGATTCAGCCATTTCATCACATATTTGCTGCGCAAAATCAACATGCTGTGCTGATGCAACTAATATATCAAAATCTTGTATGGTCATTAAAAAGTAGAATGATTGCTGTAAACCAAATGGTTAATTAAAACCTATTAAGTAATCAGGTGCTTTAACAGTGCTTACATCAAGCGCTGTAATTGGGTTGCAGAAGTATGGTATTAAACCCGGGGAATAAATAATCGTCGTCGAGACGCGATACATATAAAAACTACTGAAACCAAAGCATTGGCAACAGGAGCGAGAACTGCTCTTGTAACTGGCTTAAAAAAGCTTTGCTGGTTCATTTTTACTGTATTGTTTGTTTTTTTAAATTTTGTGCAAAGTATCGTATTAATTTTTATTTATGCAAGAAAAAACTGCACGAATTAATAACTTAACAATGCATAATTACATTCAGTTGAAAATTAGGAATAATCACACTCCCAGTCAGGTAGTTAGGCTGCGCTGATTTTTGTTGTAATTTCTATAAAAACACAAGCCATATTTTACCTGTTGCCTGTGATATAAGATCAAAAAAATGCAGCCTGCCGAACCGCTTATTTTAACACTTAAAATTGATGCTGAAGCACAGGCTATGTTTAATAATCTGCGTCGGCAGTATTTTCCGCCCGAACGTAATTTTATCGATGCCCACCTAACGCTGTTTCATCACTTGCCGGCCGGAGAGAGCGGGGTGTTTAATTTATTGGATGCATTATCATCGCGGCAGCAGTCTATTAACATCTGCGTAAGCAAAGTGGTTACCATTGGTAATGGTGTTGCCTACAAGTGCGAAAGCGCCGAATTGCAAGATTTGCACAAACACCTGCAACAGCAATGGGCGCAATGGCTTATACCGCAGGACAGGCAAAAGCTGTGGCCGCATATCACCATACAAAACAAGGTTAATGTTGATGTTGCCCGTGCTACGTTAAATGAGCTTTCGGCAAAATTTGCACCGTTTAATGTAAGCGTAACCGGACTTAGCTTATGGAAATACCTTGGCGGCCCGTGGGAATTTGTGAGCGATTTTTTATTCAAATAAAAAAGGCTGCCCAATAAAATTGAACAGCCAGATGTATGTGTGAATCTAAAATTTCTTAATCCTTGCCACCAAATATCGAGAAGCTTACGTAGCGTTTAGGGTGGGCTTTCAAATCAATAAACAGGTTATTTAAGTTAGCCGAGGCATTGCTCAGGTTTTTGTACATGGTACTGTCGTTAATCAGTAAACCCAGGCTGCCATCGCGGCTGTTGATCTTGTTAGTAGTAGTTTCCAGGTTGGCCATGGTTTTATCTACATTATCCATGGTTTGTTTCAGGTTGGTAGATGCCAGGTCATTACTGAACTTTTTAAAGTTAAGCGCGATATCATTAAAGTGAGCCGTTGTACCTTTAAGGTTACCGGATATAGTTACCGCGTTGCCCATAACGGCGTTAATATGCCCTGATTGCGCGCCTACCAAAGCATCGATCTTTTTAGTTGTACCTTCAAGCGTTTGCAGGGAGTTGGCAATGCTGGCAAAACTGCGGTCAACGTTTTTTTCAAAGGCCGGGTTCATAATCCGGTTGATAGATGCCAGCGATGAATCCATTTTAGTGATCAGCGCCTCCGCCTTTTTTTGTATCGGTTGCAGGCTTTCAGCTAAACTGCCCTGTATATCCGCACGCAATGTATCTTCATCCTGTGCGGGTTGTGAGCTATCTCCCAAATCAAAAACAATAGCTTTACCGCCTAACAAGTCGGTGCTTTGCAGTTGTGCTAATGTGTTTGAGGGTACGTTATATTTTTCGTCAACCTTAAATTCAACCACGGTACGGCCATCAGGCTGCAGATCCATTTTTGATACGCGGCCTACCTGGAAACCGTTAACCAGTACCGGTTTTGATACGGACAATCCGTCTACGTTCTTATAAATAGCATAATATTTATTCGATCCCGAAAAAACATCGTTACCGCTGAGGTAGCTATAAATTAAAAGCAGGGCAGTAATCGCGATCGCGGTAAAAACGCCTATTTTGGTTTCGTTTGATATTTTCAAGGTATAGCGTGTTGAATATGTGTTAATTTTCTAACTGTTTTTTATAACTCTTTAATGCACTTAATATTGAATTTACTATCTCTGTTTGCCCTTCGTTTGATGTAAGATAATCCTCATCATCGGGGTTATTGATAAACCCGGTTTCAATAAGTACTGATGGCATGGCTGTATGATCCAGCACCAAAACCACCTGTTCTTTTACACCGTGGCTCTCGCGATTGTAAGTTCCGGTAAGTTCATTGTCTATTAAACTCGCAAAGCGTATACTTTGTTTACGATATTTATCTCTAAATGTGTTTAACATGATAACCGATGCCGGATTATCAGGATCATAGCCTGCGTAGTTGTCCTTATAGTTCTTTTCCGTAAAGATAACCGCGTTCTCGCGCAACGCTTCTTCCTGCGCGCCAACACGCCTCGAACCATATACCAGTATCATGGCTCCTTTGCCGGTGCGGTTAGCAACCGTGGTTGTTTTGTAGATGGGTATTTTTTTGCCTTTGCGCTTGCGGTAGCCTACCACATCGGTAACCTTACGGTTAGCCAGCGAGTTGCAATGTAATGATATAAATAGTTGTCCTTTGGCTTTGTTGGCCATATCGGCACGTTTGTGCAGCTCCACAAAGGTATCGTTGCTGCGGGTCATGATGGTGTTAACGCCGGGCAGATCACGCTCTATGGCCTTTTGCAGTTTTAGGGCGAGGGCCAGGGTTACGGTCTTTTCGTTGGTGTTGGGACCAAAAGCGCCGGGGTCCTTACCGCCGTGGCCGGCATCAATAACTACCGTACGCAGCCTGAACCCTTCGGGAGCCTGTACCGAGTCGGTAGTTTGCTGTTCAAATGCCCTTGCAGGCTGAACCGCGTAAAAAAACGAAATTAACAGGGCTGAGAATGTATAGATGTGCTTCCTTGAAATTTTTATCATCATTTGCAGTAAACGAACTAAACTTAATTTTATTGGCAATAAACACTAAGCTTCCACTTCGGTTTTAAGAGTTTTTAACGAGCGTATGATTGTAGCTACAATTTGGTCCTGTCCTTCTTCCGAGTTCAGGTAATCTTCCTCATCCGGATTGTTAATATAACCGGTTTCAACCAGCACGGCCGGCATGGCGCTGTGGCAAAGTACCAGCACGCCCTGCTCGCGGATGCCCTCGCTGCGGCGGCCGTCGGTTTGTGTAAATTCCTGGTTTAATATGCTGGCAAACCTTACGCTTTGTTTGCGGTATTTGCGTTTATATTCATTCATTAATATCATGGCCGATGGATCGTTCAGGTCAATCACGGCATCCATTTCCTCTTCATCGCCAAGGCGGGTTTCCTTAATGGCCTTTTCTTCTTCCTTAGTGCGATGAAAACCATATACCAATAATAGTACCCCTTTGCCCGAACGGTTGGCCACACTCGTTTTTTTGCCCGAAGCGGAACGTATTACTTTATTAGGCAGTGAGTTACAATGTATTGATATAAATATATCGCCCTTGGCATCATTGGCGATGTCTGAACGTTTTTGCCACAAAATATCATCATCGGTAGTGCGTGTCATCACCACCTTTACATCGCTTAATTCTTTTTCTATCGCCTTTTGCAATTTAAATGCAATTTGCAGCGTTACGTTCTTTTCAACAGAGTATTTGCCTGATGCACCGGTACGAAATCCGCCATGTCCGGCATCAACAATAACCGTTTTTAGTTTAAATTTATTAGTTTGATTAACCGTATCTTTGGGGGCGATATTGGTAGCCGCCCACATCATTTTAAATGAAAAAAATGGAAGGAATATAAACAGGAACCGTAAACAATAATTCAATCTGTTCAGTGTTTTCATTAAGTTTGAACGCTGGTTAACCATATCTGCAAAAATACTATTCATTATTAACTTTGAAATTCGTTAGGCCTTTTTTTCTGCTTGCAATTATATTAACGGTAAATGCGGTGGCTGTTGCATACAGAAGCGGATATAAAAGTAGCCCCCGTATTGCCAGAGATACCATTATCAAGCTTGATAGTAATAACGCTACCGAGCGCCGCCTCATTAACGGGCCCTTTCGTAAAAAAACTCCGCCGCCTGTTAAGCAAACTGTTACTGCCAGAAAAGACACCATTCCGAAAGATTCGTTGCGCCGCGATACGTTATCGCAGGACTCCGGCCGTATGGCAGTTGGTTTACCCACTGATACCGGCCGCAAGTCAGCCAACGGCCTCGAATCGGAAGTAAAGGCACATGCCGAAGATAGTATTATTGTTGATAACGAGCGCAATTTGATGTACCTGTACGGTAAAGCACGCGTAACTTATGAAGATGTAGAGCTGGATGCGGACTACATTCGTGTGGATAAAAAAAATCACCTGATATATGCCAGCGGGCGCAAAAGCCCTAAAACAGGCCGTTACATAGGCCGCCCGATTTTCCAGCAAAAAAATGACAAGCCATCTTATGCCGATTCGCTGCTGTTTGATTATACCAGCAAAAAGGGTAAGATATTCAACCCCGCGTCTGAGCAGGATGGCAACTTTATATCAGGCGGGCAGGCCAAAAAGCTGAACAATGAAGAGGTAGCTTACAAAAACGTTATCTACAGTACCTGTAACGAGCCGTTTCCGCATACGCACTTTGGTATTGTGATAACCAAAGGTATAGGCGAGAAACACCGCATTATATCAGGCCCCGCTTACCTGGAGATCGCCAATATTCCTTTACCTTTGGGCGTACCTTTCGGTTTCTTCCCCAAGCCGGAATCAAGGGCATCCGGTGTAATATTCCCTACTTTTGGTGAAGATCAGCGCCTTGGCTTTTTTATCCGTAACCTGGGCTACTACATCGCGCTTAACGAATATATGGATCTAACCAGCAACGTATCCATCTATTCACGCGGATCGTACGAGTTAAGTACAGCCGCGCGTTATTTAAAGCGCTATAAATACCAGGGTAACCTTACCCTGAGCTACGGTTCGCACAATTATGGCCTGCCCGGCGACCCGGCTGCCAAGGATTTTAATATCTCCTGGTCGCACAGCCAGGATGCCAACGCGCATCCGGGTAGTACGTTCAGCGCTTCGGTTAACGCGGGTACCTCAAGCTTTTACCAAAATTCGCCTGCGGGGCAAAACTATAGCCTTACGCAATTAACGCAAAACAACATGCGGTCAAGTATCGCCTATGGCAAAACCTGGGCCGGTACGCCGTTCAACTTAAATGTAAGTTTGGGCCACAGCCAGGATATTACGCAGAAACGCGTAACGCTTGACCTGCCTACCGTATCCTTCAACATGTCAACCCTTAGTCCGTTTGATAGCAAGAACAGGGTAGGCGAGCAAAAATGGTATCAAAAAATTACGGTGGGCTACAGCATGCAGGCGCAAAATAAGCTGAATAACATACCCGAGTCGCAACTGTTTACCAGCGAAACATTAACCAAGCGCTTGCAAAACGGTATGCAGCATACCATACCGGTAGCGTTGAGCTTGAATTTTCTTAAATACTTTCAGTTCAATACATCAGCCAACTATACCGAGCGCTGGTACCTGCAATCCATACGTAAACGGTATGACCGCAGCAACCCTGACGTTGCACCCGGTACGGCGGTTATTGATACGTTAGGTGGCTTTGCCAGGGCAGGTGAGTATAACCTGAACGCCGGCATGTCTACCAAAATTTACAGCCAAGCAAATTTTAAAGGTAAGATCAAGGCTATCAGGCACGTAATGACACCGTCGTTAACCTTTAGTTACCGCCCTGATTTCTCAGACCCGAGCTATGGCTACTACCGTACCATAGTGAGCGAGGCTTCTATCCCCTATACTTACACCGCGCAAACGTATTCCATATTTGAGCAATCGGTTTACGGTGGCCCGTCGGCAGGGCGTTCGGCAGGTTTGGGTTTAAATATTGATAACGTAATAGAGGCCAAGATCAGGCCAAGCGCTACCGATACTTCAAAAACGGATAAAAAGATAGCCATACTACAAGGTTTTTCGGTATCAACCTTCTATAATTTCGCGGCCGACTCTCTCCGGTTATCGCCCATATCTTTTTCGGGGCACACCGCTTTATTCGGGCAAAAAATCAACGTTAGCTTTAATGGTTCATTAAACCCTTACGTGGTGCAAACCAGGGATTCCATATCCAACGGCGCTATTGTGCGCTACTCGCGCGCGCTGTCACGCTATAGCTGGCAGGATGGTAAATTCCCGATGCTGACCAACCTGGGTTTATCTATGAGCGGGAGTTTAAACTCCTCGTCATTCAGCCCTAAAAAGCAGGCCCAGCCCAATACTCTACAGGGCATGACACCCGAACAGTCAAAGCAGCTATCGCTCATAAACAGCGACCCCGGTGCTTATATTGACTTTACCGTACCGTGGAATATATCATTCAGTTACAACTTTAACTATAATAACAGCGGCGTAGTAACCACTACAACCAATACCATGATGATAAGCGGTGACGTAAGTATATCGCCCAAATGGAAGGTACAATACTCCACCAATTTTGACTTTAATGCCATGAAACTGGCGGATGCTACCTCGTTTGCGATATACCGCGACCTGCATTGTTGGGATCTCTCGGTACAGTGGCTGCCGTTCGGTTATTATAAATCGTACAACGTTACTATTAAAGTTAAATCATCAATTTTACAGGACCTTAAACTAACCAAACGAAGCGATTATACCAGCAACAGGTATTATGGCGGCGGATTTTAATTATGCTGGCAGAAATAATAACCATTGGCGACGAGATACTCATCGGGCAGATTGTTGATACCAACTCGGCCTGGATGGCGCAGCGCCTGAATGAAATAGGGGTGCGGGTAAAGCAGATCTCATCCGTGTCTGACGATCGTGAGCATATTTTAAAGGCTTTTGACGAAGCCAGCCGCCGTGCCGATATTATACTGATAACCGGCGGCCTTGGCCCAACAAACGATGATATCACCAAAAAAACATTGGCCGAATACTTTGGTGTCGGGATGGTTGAAAGCGAAGTAGCTTTGAACAATGTATTCGAGATATTTAAACGCTATAACCGCCCGCTTTTAGATACCAACCGCCAGCAGGCATTGGTGCCCGCAAATTGCGAGGTGATCAACAATAACAACGGAACCGCGCCGGGCATGTGGTTTAACCACAATGGTAAGGTTTACATGTCAATGCCGGGGGTGCCTTTCGAGATGATGTATATGATGGAGGAGCAGGTGCTGCCCAAAATTAAGGCCACCTTTAAGCTATCAACCATCGTACATAAAACTATATTAACGGTGGGCGAGGGTGAGTCATTCCTTGCGGAACGTATTGCCGATATTGAAAATGAATTGCCGCCGCACATTAAACTGGCTTACCTGCCAAAGTTGGGGCAGGTGCGTTTACGTTTAAGTGGTTACAGTGATACTGCCGCTGAAACAGAACTACAGCACGAGGTTGATACTTATGCCGCACGTATTGCCGAAATGGTGAGCAATGTTGTGGCCGCTTTAGAGGATATCCCGGTTGAAAAGGCCATACTGAACGTAATGACGGAACGCGGCCTTACACTTTCTACAGCCGAAAGCTGTACGGGGGGATTCATATCAAGCCTGTTAACGCAGCATGCCGGGTCATCAAAGGTGTTTTTAGGCGGAGCGGTATCGTACTCAAACCTCTTAAAGCAAAGCATTCTTGGCGTGCAATCCGAAACCCTGCAACAGTATGGCGCGGTAAGCGAAGAAACCGTTATCGAGATGGCTAAAGGCGCGCTTAACAACTTCGCGTCAGACTATGCTATTGCCGTAACAGGCATCGCGGGACCTGATGGCGGTACGCCTGATAAGCCTGTTGGTACAGTTTGGATAGCGGTAATTTCAGCATCTAAACAGTTAGTTAAAAAATTCACGTTCAGAGGCAAACGCCAGCAAAATATAGAGCGCTCAGCCATCAGTGCGTTAGGCATGTTAAATACTTTACTTAACGACAAGGTAATTTAATCGCAGATTTAGTTATTTTTGGCGAACCAACTGTTTACATCATACTATGGCTAAATTTCAGTTAATATTACCCAAAATGGGGGAAAGTGTTGCCGAAGCGACTATTGTAAAGTGGGTGAAAAAGCCCGGCGATACGGTAGAAGTTGACGACACGATAGCCGAAATTGCGACTGATAAAGTAGACTCCGAAATTCCATCACCCGTAAGCGGCAAGCTGGTTGAAATACTTTTTAAGGAGGACGATGTAATAGAGGTAGGGAAAATAATTGCCGTTATTGAAGTAGAGGGCGAAGATGTGGTTGAAGAACCACAACAACCAGCCGCACCGGTTTCTGAACCGGAAAAGGTTGCTGTAGTTGAGCCGCAGCCTGAACCGGTAACGCCAATTGCCGAACCGGAAGCTATACCAGGCACCGAACAACTGGCACAGCGGGAAACACAAACCGCTCCCCACACGTCATCATCATCTGTACGTTTTTACTCGCCCCTGGTACGTAATATTGCCGTTGCCGAAGGTATTGGTAATGATGAACTGGAAAGTATACCGGGTACCGGTGCCGATGGCCGGTTGACCAAGGATGACCTGATGGCTTATCTGGATGGGCGGGCAAAAGGCGCAGGGCAGTCGCCATTACATACTACCCGTTTTGAACAGCCGCAGGCGGCATCTATGCCTCAGCCTGAAAAACCGGTTTATACTTCACCAGTAAGTTCATCATCAGGTAACGAAGAGATCATTGAGATGGACAGGATGCGCCGCCTGATTGCCGACCACATGGTGATGAGCAAACAGGTATCGCCGCATGTAAGCTCATTTGTTGAGGCCGATGTTACCAATCTGGTAATGTGGCGCGACCGCGTTAAAAACAGTTTTGAGCAGCGCGAAAACGAAAAGATAACCTTTACCCCGATATTTATTGAAGCCGTAGTAAAAGCCATTAAGGATTTTCCGCTCATTAACGTATCGGTAAAAAATACTCAGATCATCCGTAAAAAGGATATCAACATCAGCATGGCGACCGCTCTGCCAAGCGGCAACCTGATCACCCCAGTTATTAAACGCGCCGATCAGCTTAATTTGGTTGGATTGACCCATGCCGTTAATGACCTGGCTAAGCGTGCCCGTAACAATAAGCTTAGTCCGGATGATGTAAGGGAGGGTACATTTACTATCACCAATATTGGTACATTTGGCAACATCATGGGTACGCCTATTATCAATCAACCGCAGGTAGCTATTT
This sequence comes from Mucilaginibacter sp. FW306-07-L, assembly GCF_058782065.1. Taxonomy (NCBI): domain Bacteria; kingdom Pseudomonadati; phylum Bacteroidota; class Sphingobacteriia; order Sphingobacteriales; family Sphingobacteriaceae; genus Mucilaginibacter; species Mucilaginibacter sp. FW306-07-L. Next base: position 59,277 of record NZ_JBYSXI010000002.1, on the reverse strand, counting down.
TGGCCATAGGTGCTATAAAAAAGAAGCCCGCCGTTATTGAAACCCCGCAAGGGGATATGATCGCCATCAGGCAGATGATGTACCTCTCGCTATCATACGATCACCGTGTGGTTGACGGCATGCTGGGCGGCTCGTTCCTGAAACGTATTGCCGATTACCTGGAAAACTGGGACGTTAAGCGCGAGGTATAACTGTATCATTTATATCGCTTATGTTGATATGTTAAGAGTTTATCTTGGCAGCAATCAACCGGTGTAGTTAACTTCGACTAATTCGTTGTTTTACATCATTAAATATATTGCCGTAAATTTTTTAATCAATGAGATCAGCGTTAGCAGGTAAGTACACAATCATGTTTGTATTAGCAGCATTTATACTGTCATCATGCAGCAGTATCAAAAAAACGCAACGGCCGGTTTATGGTAATAATAATGGCGGTGTAGCTGCTGCCCCTACAATAAAGCGCTCAGGTCCGTATGTAATGGAAAAGCCGGATAAGGACGATGTAGAAAAATACTCCGCCATTATGAACGTAAATAAGAGCGACATCCGGAACGGTAGGCTTTACAGCTTTATTGACGAATGGATGGGCACGCCGTACAAATTTGGCGGTTTGGATAAGGATGGCGTGGATTGCTCAGGATTTGTATACCGTTTGCAGCAGGAGGTTTATGATATTGAGAACATGCCGCGCTCAACCAGCACGCAGATCAATTTTATCAAGCGCAAATACGAGGAAGAACTAAAAGAGGGCGACCTGGTGTTCTTTGATTTTGACGGTAAGCAGTTCAGCCATGTAGGGGTGTACCTGCAAAACGGCTACGTAGTACATGCAAGTACCCGCAAGGGCGTGATGATAATCAAGCTGAAAGACCCTTACATGTATAAATACTTCTCACGCGGCGGGTCTATTTTAGTTGAGCGTGAAGGTGATGGCGAAAGCAGCGGCCGTTAAGCTTATTTGTTACCTTTGCCATTATGCAAAAACCTAAAGAAGATTACTCATTCTGGACACAGTATAAACGCTTTGCCACTACGGAGATCATGCTGTACGTCATCATGATCGTCGGCATTATAGTAGGGATCGCTATCTTTTCGTAGATAACCCTTCGTCTGTCCAACATGGCAAAGCAAAAAATACTCAAATGGCTCAGTAAGCCCAAACACGTTATAGCGTTAGCCGTATTGCTGATCCTGTTTGTTCTCTTTATCTTCTGCCTGCCTAAGCCACTGTTTAATAAACCCACGTCGTATGTTATTGATGATGATCAGGGGCAGCTTTTAGGCGCGTCCATAGCCTCCGACGGGCAGTGGCGTTTTCCTTACAACGATAGTATTCCTGAAAAATTTAAGCAGTGTATTATCACCTTTGAGGATAAGCGTTTCCGGCATCATCCCGGGTTTGATCCGCTGGCGTTTGGCAGGGCTATAAGCCGTAGCATCAAGGCTGGGCATATAACCAGCGGGGGCAGTACCTTGAGTATGCAGGTTATCCGTATGGCTACTAATCACAGGCGTACGGTTTGGAATAAGCTCATCGAAATATTCATGGCCCTGCGGTTGGAAGCGGGTTACAGCAAGGATGAAATACTGGCGTTATATGCCAGCAATGCACCGTTCGGCAGTAATGTTATCGGGCTCGATGCCGCATCGTGGCGGTACTTTGGGCGTAGTCCGGATAAATTATCATGGGGCGAGATGGCTGCTATGGCGGTGTTGCCCAATGCGCCATCGCTGGTGCACCCTGGTAAAAACAGGACGGTGCTGTTGAACAAACGCAATCGCCTGCTGGATAAAATGGTCGCCGAAAAAGTGATAGACAGCACCACAGCCCGCTTGGCCAAGCTTGAGCCAGTACCTGATCGCCCAGTAGCTTTACCGCAAATGGCACCGCACCTGTTACAGGTGTTTAAAGCCGAGCATAAAAAACACCAACAAACCGGAGATACACGCATAACAACCACCATCAAAGCCGACCTGCAACAACAGGTAAGTAATATTTTGGAACGGCACCACCAGGTGCTGCGTGCTAACGAGATCAATAACATTGCCGCCGTGGTGCTTGATGTGGAAACGGGCGCGGCATTGGCCTATGCAGGCAATATCTTCCATCCGGGCGAAAGCCAGTTAGAGAGCGATGTTAACGTGGTGAATGCGCCGCGTAGTCCGGGTAGTACGTTAAAGCCATTGCTTTACGCCGCCATGCTTAACGATGGGTTTATATTACCCAACAGCCTGATACCCGATGTGCCCACACAAATAGCCGGTTACCATCCTGAAAATTTCGATTTGGGTTATGATGGAGCGGTTACAGCATCGAAGGCGCTGTCACGCTCGCTGAATGTGCCCGCGGTAAAAATGCTGCAGCAGTATAAATACGAGCGGTTTTACGATTTTTTAAAGCAAACCGGCATCACCACCTTAACCAAGCCTGCCGACCATTACGGCCTCGCCCTCATATTAGGCGGTGGCGAAAATACCCTGTGGGAACTTACCGGTAATTACGCCGCTATGGCGCGCGTTTTAAATCATTATAATAAAAATGGGGGCAAGTATAACCCTGCCGACTGGCATCACCCGGTTTACTCAACATCACCGCAAAATAAAGCGGAGCTTGAAAAACACGGTCTACTGGATGCCGGCTCCATCTACTACACCCTGCAAGCCATGGAGGAGGTGATGCGGCCGGGTGAGGAGTTGTTGTGGCAGCAGTTCAGCTCATTACAGCGGGTAGCCTGGAAAACGGGTACCAGCTTTGGCTTTCGCGATGGCTGGGCAATAGGTATCACGCCTAAATATGTAGTGGGCGTTTGGGTGGGTAATACCGATGGTGAGGGCAGGCCGGGTTTAACGGGCATCAGCACCGCAGCCCCTGTATTGTTTGATATTTTCAGGCTGCTGCCTTCGGCGCGCGATTGGTTTGAGATGCCCGTACGTGATATGGTAAAAATAAGCGTGTGCCCCGAGAGCGGTTACCGAGCAGGGCAGTACTGCGACCATGCCACAGAGCAGTGGGTACCCAAAGGTGGGTTAAAAACCAGGGTTTGCCCCTGGCACCAGTTGGTGCATCTCTCTATGGATGGTAAATGGCAGGTAACTACCGATTGCGAATCGCCGGAACGTATCCTTAATAAAAGCTGGTTTGTGCTGCCGCCATCTATGGAGTATTATTACAAATCAAAAAGCTATCAATACCATGTATTACCACCTTTCAGGGCGGGGTGCACGCAGGAGAATGTAAACCCTATGGAGGTGATCTACCCTAAAAACGGAGCTAAAGTTTATGTGCCGATAGAGGCTGATGGTTCGCGCGGGCGGATGATCTGCAACGCCGCGCATCGCGAAGCAGGGGTAAAAATATACTGGCACCTGGATGATAAGTACCAGGGCGAAAGCCACGACCTGCACCAGATGGCACTCAACCCATCGCCCGGAAAACATAAGCTAACGCTGGTTGATGCTTATGGCAATACCACGGTCATAAATTTTGAGGTGCTGGATAAGGATAAGTAAAACCGGGGCGAATGCTTATCTTGCCATTAAAATGCTACTAACCTATGCTTGAGCAGTACGATCTGTATAACATAATGGTGCTTGATATTGAAACTGTGCCGCAATACGCCAGCTTTGATGAGGTGCCTGCAAATATGCAAAAGCTATGGGATGCCAAAACGCAGTATCAACGTAAGGATGAAACCCCGGCAGCTTTTTACGAGCGGGCCGGTATCTGGGCTGAGTTTGGTAAGATAGTTTGTATATCAGTAGGTATTTTTACCGGCGGACAAAGGGTCGGTTTGCGCATCAAATCCTTTGCCGGGCATGATGAAAAGGAGCTGCTGCATGATTTTGCCCGCTTGCTCAATAGCCAGCCGCCCAACCAGGTATTATGCGCCCACAACGGCAAAGAATTTGACTTTCCGTACATCTGCCGCCGTATGCTGATCCACGGCATAAAACATCCTTCACAACTGGAGCTATCAGGCAAAAAGCCCTGGGAGATAAATCATATTGATACGATGGACTTGTGGAAGTTTGGTGATTACAAAAGCTATACCTCACTAAGCTTGCTTACGGCTATTTTTGATATCCCCACCCCAAAGGATGATATTGACGGCAGCCAGGTAGGCCATGTATATTGGGTGGAAGATCAGTTAGAGCGTATTTGCACCTATTGCCAAAAGGATGTGGTGGCTACCGCGCAACTGCTAAGGCGTTTTCGTGGCGAGCCTTTAATTCCTGACGAAAATGTAACCATAGTAGGCGGCTGATGCTAAAGGTTGAGGACTTACATATCAGTTTTAAAACACAAGCCGGTTTTTTTGAAGCCGTTAAGGGGATATCCTTCCAAATAAATAAAGGCGAAACACTGGGTATTGTAGGCGAATCCGGCTCCGGCAAATCCGTTACCTCATTAGCTATTATGCGCCTGCTGGACAGGCAGGCAAAGGTGAACGGTAAGGTGTTTTTGAACGGTCAGGATGTATTCGCGCTGAATGAGGATGAAATGCGCGAGGTGCGCGGCAACCGCATGGCCATGATATTCCAGGAACCCATGACCTCGCTAAACCCGGTGCTTACCTGTGGTTTCCAGGTAGCCGAAGCTATAATCACCCATCTAAAAAAAAGCAAAGCTGAAGCCCGTGAGGCTGCCATCGCTCTGTTTAAGGAAGTGCAACTGCCACGGCCCGAAGCAGTGTTTGACAGCTACCCGCATCAGTTATCGGGCGGACAAAAGCAGCGGGTGATGATCGCCATGGCTTTATCCTGCAACCCGCAACTGCTGATAGCCGACGAGCCGACCACCGCGCTTGACGTAACCGTGCAAAAGAACATCATTGAGCTGCTGTTAAAGCTGAAAACCGAGCGGGGTATGAGTCTCATCTTTATCTCGCATGATCTGGGTGTGATACGGCAGATAGCCGACCGTGTGCTGGTAATGTACAAAGGCGAGGTGGTTGAAGAAGCAAACATCAACACATTGTTTGAAAATCCGGCGAATGCCTATACCAAAGGCTTGCTGGCTTGCCGCCCCTCGCCACACAGGCTGCTGAAAAAACTACCCACGGTAGCCGATTTTTTAGAGGCAGGCGAGGAGCTTTGTGTCAACGAGATGTGCGGCCGATACGCTTACGAGCCCGGCGAATTGCAGGCACGGCGGCAACAGCTTTACGCTGATGAGCCTATCCTAAAAGTTGATGGATTAAGTACCTGGTACCCGGTTAAAAAGGGGCTTTTTGGCACAAGTCATGAGGTGATCAAAGCGGTGGATGATGTGAGCTTTGACGTTTACCCCGGTGAAACATTAGGATTGGTGGGTGAGTCGGGCTGCGGGAAAACTACGCTTGGCCGCAGCATTTTAAAGCTGATAGCGCCAACACATGGCCATGTACATTTTGAAGGTGCTGATCTTTGCAAATTAAGCAGTGCCGAAATGCGCCGTATGCGCCGCGATATACAGATCATATTTCAGGATCCATACTCGTCGCTTAACCCGCGTTTAACGGTAGGCCAGGCTTTGCTTGAGCCCTTGCAGGTACACCGTTTATATACCAATGACGCTACACGGCGGCAAAAAATAAAGGAAGTGCTGGAGCGGGTAGGCCTGCTGCCCGAACATGTTAACCGTTACCCGCATGAATTTTCGGGCGGGCAACGGCAGCGCATCGTAATCGCGAGGGCGCTGGTGTTGCAGCCCAAGTTTATTATTTGCGATGAATCCGTTTCCGCGCTGGATGTATCGGTGCAGGCACAGGTGCTTAACTTATTGCGTGATCTGCAGGAAGAATTCAAACTGAGCTATATCTTCATCTCGCACGATCTGGCGGTGATCAAACACATCTCCGACCGCATGATGGTCATGAATAAAGGCCGTATTGTTGAGCAAGGCTTCCCCGAGGAGATTTATAATAACCCTAAGGAAGAATATACACGTTTACTTATTTCTGCAATTCCCGATTAGTAACTTAGCAAAACACTTTAACTATATTTGGGTGTTAAACATAAAGGACTGTTTAATTAAACTGGCCAATTACTGAACATATAACTGTTCTGAAATCTACTACATGTCAAAAAAGAAAAGTACATCTACCATAAAACAAGTGCTCACACAAATGGTGCTGGGCGTATTTGAAGAGAACGGCAATACACCGTTAAATTACAAGCAGGTTGCTGCTAAACTGAATGTGCGCGATCCCGAATCGCGCGAAATTATCCTCGAAATACTAAAAGAGGAATCTAAAAAGGATACCATTAAACAGATATCTCCGGGTAAATTTCAAATTCTTGAGCTCAAAACTTTTATTGAGGGCAAGGTTGATATGACCAATGACGGCTCGGCGTTCATCGTTACCGATGATGCCGACGAAAGCGATATTTTTGTTGCTCCCCGTAAGCTGCGCACCGCCCTTAATGGCGACCGTGTAAAGGTTTATGTGTATGCTAAAAGCAAGGGCCGCCGTAAAGAAGGTGAGGTGATCGAGATACTGGAGCGCCGCAAAATGGAGTTTACCGGCATCGTAAAACTATCTGAGCATTACGCCTTTTTTATGCCGGACGACCGCAAGATGCTCCAGGATATATTTATCCCTTTAGAGCATTTAAATGGGGCGCGTAACGGTGTAAAAGCGGTTGCTCAGATAACCGACTGGCCTGCCGGTGCAAAAAATCCGGTAGGAAAGATCAAACATATTTTGGGCAAACAGGGCGAGAATGATACGGAGATGAATGCTATCCTGGCCGAATATGGCTTCCCGCTGTCGTTCCCGGCGGAGGTAGAGCACGAGGCGGAATCTATATCTGATACGATAACTGAAGAGGAAATAGCCAAACGCCGTGATTTCAGAGAGGTGCTCACCATCACTATTGACCCTTATGATGCTAAGGATTTTGATGATGCCATCTCCTTTAAAAAGCTGGAGAACGGCAATTACGAGGTTGGCGTTCACATTGCCGACGTGGCCCATTACATTGAGCCTGATTCCGCATTGGATAAGGAAGCCTTTGAGCGCGGTACCTCGGTGTATCTGGTTGACCGGGTAATACCGATGCTGCCTGAAAGATTATCGAACGGGCTTTGCTCGCTTCGCCCTAATGAGGATAAACTGTGTTTCGCCGCTGTTTTTGAGCTGGATGAAAATGCCAATATTATTACCGAGTGGTTCGGCAAAACGGTGATCCACTCCAACAGGCGCTTTACTTACGAGGAAGTACAGCAAATTATTGAAGATAAAGCAGGCGAATTCAGCGAAGAAATATTAAAGCTGAACGAGCTGGCATACATACTGCGCGACCGCAAGTTCAAGGCCGGTGCCATCAGCTTTGAAACTACCGAGGTTAAATTTAAGCTGGATGAGCAAAGCAAACCTATAGGCGTGTATGTAAAGGAGCGCAAGGATGCCCACAAGCTGATTGAAGATTTTATGCTGCTGGCTAACCGCAAGGTAGCCGAGTTTGTGAGCAAAATGGGTAAAGGCAAAAACAAGTTCACGTTTGTATACCGTGTGCACGATGCCCCTAAACCCGAAACACTGGCCAACTTTGCACAGTTCGCGGCACGGTTTGGTTATAAAATAAATACCAAGAGCGATAAGGAGGTGGCCCGCTCACTAAACCATTTAATGGAAAGCGTTGAGGGTAAAAAGGAGCAGAATGTGCTTACCCACCTGGCTATCCGTTCAATGGCTAAGGCAATTTATACTACAAAAGGCACCAGTCATTACGGTTTAGCGTTCGATCATTATACGCACTTTACCTCACCCATTCGCCGCTACCCGGATGTGATGGTGCACCGCTTACTATTGCATTATCTAAACAAAGGCCAGTCGGCCAATGCCGAGCATTACGAGAAGCTGTGTGTACACAGCTCCCAAATGGAGAAAAAGGCTTCGGATGCCGAGCGTTCGTCCGTGAAATATAAACAGGCTGAATACCTTGCCGATCAGGTGGGTAATACTTATAGCGGTATTATATCAGGCGTTACCGAGTGGGGCATGTATGTAGAGATCATTGAAAACAAATGCGAGGGCATGATACGCCTGCGCGATATAAGCGATGATTTTTATACTTTGGATGAAAAAAATTACGCCATTATTGGCCAGCGTAAAAAGAAGGTTTACCAGCTTGGCGACGAGGTGCGGGTGAAGGTGAAGAACGTTGATCTGACAAAAAAGCAAATTGATTTTTCATTAGTGCAGGAGTAAGTATATTTGCCGGGTGAAGAAACTTGCCGAATTGCAGGATATTATATCCGAAGCGCTGAACCGCTATACCTTACCTGCACAACCTGCCGAACTTTATGAGCCGATACGCTATATCCTGACGCTGGGCGGCAAGCGCCTGCGCCCGGCCCTTGTGCTGATGGCCTGCGATATGTTCGGCGGCGATGTTTACGGTGCCGTACAGCCTGCGCTGGCCATTGAGGTGTTCCATAATTTTACGCTGATGCATGATGATATTATGGACAATGCCCCTTTAAGGCGAGGCAAGGCCACCGTGCACGAAAAATGGAACAGTAACATCGCCATCCTTTCCGGCGACGTGATGATGGTAGAGGCCAACAAGCTGATGATGCAGGTTGATGACCCCATACTGCGCCCGGTACTGGACATTTTTAATGAAACCGCCCAGGGCGTATGCGAAGGCCAGCAATACGATATGAACTTTGAGCAGCACAACACGGTTGCCATTGATGAGTACATCGAAATGATCCGCCTTAAAACGGCCGTGCTGTTGGGTGGTGCTTTGCGCATAGGCGCGCTGATAGGCGGGGCAAGCATTGCCGATGCGGAGAACATTTACCACTTTGGCGTTAACCTGGGCATAGCCTTTCAGTTGCAGGATGATATACTGGATGTTTACGGCGATCCGCAAAAATTTGGTAAGCAGGTAGGTGGTGACATCTTATCCAACAAAAAAACATATCTGCTCATCAAGGCACTTGAACTGGTTAAGGATGATGCCGCTATTGACCTGCACAACTGGCTTGCCGCACGCACTTATGAACCGGCAGAGAAAGTAGCCGCTGTAACTGCAGTTTACAATAAGCTGCAAGTAAAGCAACAAGCCGAAGAGGCCATGAACAGCTATGCCGAAAAAGCCTATCAATATTTAAACGCCATCAGCGTAGCCGAAAACCAAAAGCAGTTTTTACATGAGTTTGCCGATGGGTTGATGGTAAGGGATTATTAACAATTCTATAAAATACTAAAGGCCGATCATTTGATCGGCCTTTAGTATTTTATCCCTTTTTAAACTTATCAGCTAATAGCTTCAGCATATCATCGTTAACAGGTTTTGCCGGAGTATCATCCTTTTTAGGATAATTGGTATTCGGGCGATTGTTTTGATATTGCTGCGGTTTAGCAGGCTGATCTTTCTTTACAAAATTTTGTTGCTGTGCAGGTTGCTGCTGTGGTTTGGGCTGCTGCGGGCGGCTTTGCCTTTCAACGGCTTTTTTGGCGCTCCAGCGTTTATATACTTCTTCCAATTTGCGTTTAGTATACAGTGGGAAATCGCCTTGCATCATCCAGGCGTAATAGCTTGGTTCGGCATCAAATACATCTTCCACACGTTTGCCTTTGTGTTTGCCAAAGTTTATCAGTTCTTCACCGTCCTCGTTGTAAACCATGCGGCCGGCAAAATCAACCGGTCTGCTCAGGTTGGTGAATTTATGCAGTGCTTCCACATCGCCAACAACAGGTACGCTGCGTACGCCTTTTTTATCTTCCCATTCGGTACCGTGGTAACGGGCTACCTGGGCTAAAAGCACTTCCATAGTAGCACGGGTATCAGCCTCGGCGCTGTGCGCGTTAATAATATCTTTGCTGCAGTAAAACTGGTAGGCGGCTTTTAAAGTGCGCTGTTCCATCTGGTGAAAAATGTTCTGCACATCTACAAAATGGCGGTTCTCCAGGTCAAAGTTCACTTTGGCACGTAAAAATTCCTCCATCAGCATGGGTATATCAAACTTGTTGGAGTTATAGCCGGCCAGGTCGCTTTCGCCTATAAAGTCGGCAATTTCCTGAGCCAGCGCTTCAAAGGCAGGTTCATTAGCGATGTGCTCATCATAAATACCATGTACCAGTGATGATTCCAGCGGAATAGGCATGCCCGGGTTTACGCGCCAGGCTTTCACTTCTTCGGTATCGTCAGGGTGTAGTTTTATAACGGCTATCTCTAATATACGGTCGGAACCAAGGTTGGTGCCGGTAGTTTCCAGGTCGAAAAAGGCCAGCGGGCGCTTCAAAATCAATTTCATTGGCAGCAAAGGTCATAAAAAACTTTTAGTTAGTTGTATTTATTTGCAGATATGAATTTTTGAACGGTATTTACTTTTTATAATTCCGCGGGATTGTAGTATTTTCATCCCCGGAAAAGATCGGACTTTATCACTTCATGAAAAAATTTTTACTCGCACTGGCTCCCGCCATTTTAGCACTTGGCAGCCTAACCCCCGCAAATGCCCAGGATTTTGATTACGGCAAATTTTCATACGACGAATTGAACAGCAAATCGTACAAAAATGATACATCAGCACACGCGGTAGTGTTGCAGGAGTATGGCAACGCGCGCATAGGCGATGCCGACCGGATCACGGTTGAATTTGACTACCATACCAAGATCAAAATATTCGATAACAAAGGTTATGATGAGGGTAACATAGAGATCCCGATACGTGTAAATTCAGACTCGGGAGAGGAGGTAAGCGATATTGAGGGCGTTACTTATTATATTAACGAAAAAGGCGAGGCTGTAAAAGAGGTATTAAGCCCTAAAAATATTTTTACGGTAAAGCAAAATACGTATTGGAGCACCGTAAGGTTCGCTATGCCAGCGTTACATAATGGCTGCGTTATTGAATATAAATATCATTTACGCAGTCCATACATATTTAAATTTAAAAGCTGGGATTTTCAATCGGATATTCCTAAAGTATCGTCAAAATACAATGTACGCTTACCGGCTGTGTACAACTATAAAATATCGTTGAGGGGCTTTTTGCCCTTGCTTGAAGGAAAGGAATACCAGGCCAGCGTTGAGAACGATTGCTTTAGATTAAACGGTATAAAAGCGGATTGCTCGAAGTTTTTGTTCGCCATGAAAGATATACCCGCGTTTAAGGAAGAGGAGTACATGACCTCAAAACGCAACTTTCTTTCAAGTATTAACTTTGAACTGGAAGATTATACCAACCTGAATACCGGTTCAAAGGTAAAGGTAACCAAGGAGTGGAAGGATATTGACCGGGAGATGAGAACCGACGAAAGTTTTGGCAGTCAACTCAAAAAAAAGGATTATTTTAAAGAAAAGCTAATACCTGTACTTGCCGGTAAAACCACAAATATTGAAAAGGCACAGGCTGTTTATCACTTCATTCAAAAAAATATAAAGTGGAACCAGTTTTATTCGCTTTACTGTGATGAAGGGATCAAAAAATCATTTGAAAAGCATACCGGTAACGCGGCCGATATTAACATAGCACTGGTGGTAGCCCTGAAGAGTGCAGGTATTGATGCCGACGCGGTGATGGTATCAACCCGCGACCATGGGTTAATTACCAAAATCTATCCGGTATTAAGTGAATTTAACTATGTGGTGGCCAAAGCCGAAATTGATGGGAAAACCTATTTTTTAGATGCTACCGATCCGCTTTTGAGTTTCGGGATATTGCCTATACGATGCATTAATGACCAGGGCAGAGTGTTCAGTCTGGAAAAGCCATCCTATTGGATTGACTTCGCGATACAAAAGGAAACAACTACTTACGCGCTTGATTTTAAATTGCAGGAGAACGGTAAGTTAAAAGGCGTTATCACCAGCTTTTTAACCGGGTATGATGCGTATAGCAAACGCGTACAGATCAAAAAATTCAATACGGTTGAGGAGTTTATAGAGAATTACGACGAGAAGATGCCCAAAACCAAAATACTTACAGGATCTATCAGTAATATTGACAGTTTGGATGCGGCGCTTATTGAAAGATACGAGGTTGAAATTGATGTGTATGATAACCTGGATGCCAAAAGGTTTACCTTTAACCCCTTTTTGTTAAACAGGATCACCGAAAATCCATTTAAGCTGGAAGAGCGCAACTATCCGGTAGACAGGGGGGTAGCCTCAACCGAACGCGTAACACTTAAAATAGAGCTTCCGCAAAATTATAAGGTAGAGTACTCGCCAAAAAATGTGGGACTGGCATTGCCTGACAATGGGGGGCGTTTTGTTACCGGCTTTGATACAAATGGCAATGTGTTCACCTTTTCGCATATCATACAATTAAATAAACCGGTATATACCGCCGCGGAGTATCCGTATATCAAGGAGTTGTTTAACCAGATCATCCTTTCGCAAAAGGTAGATCTGTTATTTACAAAGGGTTAATATTAACAATGAAGCGTATAATTACCGCGATATTATTGCTTGCAGGCAGTATGCTGGCCAAGGCACAGCAAAGTTTTGATGTATCGTTAATCCCTAAAGAGATATTGCCTTACGCCTCGTCGGTTGTGCGTTACAGCGATGAGGCCATTGAAGTAAGTGATATAGGTTCGCAAACCCATCGCATTAAAAAGGCCATAACCATTTTTAACCGCAGCGGCGATGATGATGCCGAGATACTGGTGTGGTATGATAAAAGCACTTCTATAAGATCCATTAAGGGGATGGTGTATGATGGCAGCGGCAAAATGATCTCGAAGTTTAGCGAGCGCAACTTTGAGGATGCCTATGCCGGGAATAATTTTTCGGTTTTTGAGGATACACGGGTGATGCATTTCAGGCCCGCCGTGGTTGATTATCCTTACACGGTAGAGTATGAGTATGAAACCAGGGAAAAACAAACGCTTTCATTTAACAGTTGGATTCCGGCCAACGGCACTAATATGGCCGTTGAGCGCAGCTCATTTACGTTTATCTGCAAACCAGGCTTTAAGGTAAGGTATAAGGAGATAAACCTGCCTGGTAAAGTACAAACGGGCGTTAACAAAGCCGGGATGAATACCCTTACCTGGCAGGTAAACAACCTGAAAGCAACCCGTGAAGAGCCATATAACCCAAACCCCGAAACTTTTTTGACAATGGTAAAAATAGCACCGGTTGATTTTAAATACGGCGCTTTAACCGGCAGCTTCAGTAATTGGAACGAGCTTGGCGGGTGGGTATATAGCCGGTTACTTACAGGCAGGCAAACACTTGCACCTGCTACAGTAGCCGAGGTAAAGGAGTTGACCAAAGACATTACCGATGAAAAGCAGCGAGCTAAAAAGATATACGAGTTTATGCAGCAGCGTACCCGCTATATAAGTATACAGGTGGGTATAGGTGGTTTTCAGCCTTTTCCGGCAGCGGAGGTTGACCGGTTAAATTACGGCGATTGCAAGGCATTGGTTAACTACACACAGTCGCTGCTTGCCGCGGCTAACATTAAATCGTACTACTGCGTGGTTGAGGCCGGCGGGCGTAAGGTAAACTTTGATCCGGCTTTTGCTTCTATGAACGAGGGCAACCATATTATACTGTGCCTTCCTTTTAAAAATGATACTACCTGGCTGGAGTGTACCAACCAGAAAAAGCCTTTTGGCTACCTGGGCGATTTTACGGACGACCGCACCGTATTGGCCTGTACACCCGAAGGCGGCATATTGATGCATACGCCAAAATATACCGCCGAAAAGAACTTACAGATACGCAAAGCCGTGCTTAAACTTGATACAGCCGGGGATGTGGCGGGCGATATGAAAACCGTTTACAAAGGTACCCAGTATGAAAACCAGGAGAGCCTGACCTATGAGTCGCCGGCCGACCAGCTTAAAGGGTTTAAAAAAGCTTACGCCATTAATAATCTTGATGTTAGTATGCTGAAGTTTGATAAGGTAAAAAACATTGATCCGGAGCTGACAGAGGAAGTTCAGTTTAGTGCCCGCAGTTATGCATCAGTGGCTAATAGTAAGCTGCATTTTACACCTAACCTGGCTAACCGGAGCCATAACCTGCGTGAGGTGCGTAACCGTAGTACCAATGTTTGCATTCAGCGCGGTTATATTGATGAGGACGAGGTAGTGTATACCTTACCCGCCAATAATTACAGGCACGAAAAAATGCCGCTGTTGGTTAACATTGATAAACCTTTTGGTAAATACACCGCCTCGCTTAGCCTTGTCGGCAACAAGTTGATCTACAAGCGCCGTATAAAACTGATTGACGGCACATACCCTAAAGAAACCTATGCCGAACTGGTGAAGTTTTTTGAAGATGTAACAGATGCCGATAATTACAGCACCATATTGGTTAAGCAATAATTGTTTAGCTTAAAAACTACCTAACAGCAAAGGGTGCCTCATAGTGAAGCACCCTTTGTTGTTTTTATCTATGTTATGATGTTAATTATCCTATCACTTCGTTAATGCTCATCTCCCTGACCTCTTTAACCTCGTTAGGGCGGCCGTTTTTAAAGGCTTTACGTGGGGTAAGGCCTAACAGTTCAAACATCGCCATATCATCCGCAAAAGCCGGATTTGGCGTGGTCAGTAATTTTTCGCCGGCGAATAAGGAGTTAGCGCCTGCCATAAAACAGAATGCCTGTTCAATGGTACTCATTTCTGTACGGCCTGCTGAAAGGCGTACCACCGTGCGTGGCATAATAATACGGGCAGTGGCTATCATGCGTACCATATCCCAAATGGCTACACGCGGCTGATCGGCCAAAGGCGTGCCCTTTACAGGTACCAGCGCGTTGATCGGCACTGATTCCGGGTGCTTAGGCAGGTTCGACAGGGTTTTCAGCATCGATATGCGATCCTCAACCGTTTCGCCTAAGCCAATAATGCCACCGCTGCATACGGTGATCTTAGCTTTACGTACGTGTTCCAGCGTTTGTAAACGATCGTCATACGTACGGGTTGTGATAATGCGCTTGTAATCATCCTCTGAGGTATCCAGGTTATGGTTGTAGGCGTATAAACCCGCATCGGCCAAACGTTGTGCCTGGCTTTCAGTAAGCATACCCAGGGTACAGCAAACTTCCATATCCAGTTCATTAACGGCTTTCACCATATCGATCACCTTGTCAAAGTCGCGGTTGTCGCGCACTTCGCGCCAGGCGGCACCCATACAAAGGCGCGATGCACCACCGGCTTTAGCCCTTTCAGCAGCGGCAACCACTTCGTGCTTGGGCATCATGGCGTGCACTTCAACACCGGTATTGTAACGGGCGGCTTGCGGGCAATACGCGCAATCCTCGGTACAGCCACCTGTTTTAATGGATATTAACGAACTTATTTGTACTTCTGAATAATCTTGATTTTCGCGGTGAATAGTAGCCGCGCGGTAAACCAGGTCAAGCAATGGCGAGTGGTAAATCTCGGCAATTTCTTCCTGTGTCCAGTTATTTCTTACCTCTGTCATCTCTTCAATTTTGATGGTTCAAATTTATAATAAAAGCTTTGAAGCTACCCATAAAGGCAGCAAAAAACCAAAACAATCTGTAAATGTGGTTATTATGATGGATGATGCCACCGCCGGATCAATGCCGACCCGTTTAAGTATCAATGGTATGGATGCCCCGGTAATGCCCGCGATGAGCAAATTGCACGTCATTGCTATAAAAAGTACCAAACCGAGCATCGGGTTGGCATCATAAAATAAGGCCACCAGCAGCACGATCAGGCCGTTGGATGCACCGTTGATCATACCCACCAATAACTCCTTTAAAACGGTACGGTAAGCCTGGTTATCGGTCAGGTCGCTTAGTGAGATACGCCTTACTGTAACGGCCAGCGCCTGGGTAGCCGCGTTGCCGCCCATACCGGCTATAATGGTCATGTAGGCCGACATGATGGGGAGCGCCTTTACCGTATCATCAAAACTGCGGATGATGGATGCTGCCAGGAAAGCCGTGCCCAGGTTGATCACCAGCCAGGGCAGGCGGCTCTTTACCGCGTCCTGCCAGCTACCGCTCAGTTCCTCATCTTCTGATACACCGGAGATCTTCAATATATCCTCGGTGTTCTCCTCCTGCATTACGTCAATAATATCATCGATGGTAATGCGGCCGAGCAGTTTCATGTGTTCGTCAACCACGGGGATACTGTTGATGTTATATTGCTGTATCAGGCGGGCAACTTCTTCCTGGTCAACATCAGCCTGTACATGTACAAACTCGGTAACCACCAGTTCGCTCACCATAACATCATGGCGCGCTTTAATAATGTTTTTGAGTGATACGATGCCTTGCAGTATATCATGATCATCAACCGCGAAAATGGTATAAAACTCCTCCTGCTCTTCAGATTGGCGAATGATGGCATCAAGTGCCTCCATTTTGCCCAGCTTAACGTTTACCGTGGTTACATCAGTGGTCATCAAGCCACCGGCTGTATCCTCGGCGTAGCTTAAAAGGGTACGTATGTTGCTGGCATCCTCGTGGTCAAGGTCGCTTAATATTTCCTGCTGTTCATCCTCGTCAAGCTGGGCAATAATATCGGTGGCTACGTCATCATCCAGCTCCTCAACAATCTCGGTACGCTTTTCGGGGTCAAGGTTAATTAATATATCTTCCGGGTGATGCTCCTCGTCCATCTCGGCAATAACATCCGAGGCAAAGTCGGCCGGGAGTACGGAGATGATTTTTTCCTTAGCTTCCTGCGGCAGTTTTTCAAACAGTATGGCAATCTCCGAGGCATGGTACTCATTCAGAATTTTCTCTAAATCAGCATCATTACCTTCAAGCGCGGCTTTTATGCGCTGAAGGTCGGTTTTATCAAGTTCAAAGGATTGCATACCTGCCTAATGTAGCTAAAATAGTAGCTATATAAAAATAAAAAAGGCGGTAATAAACCGCCTGCGATAATGAATGCTGTTAGTAGTTAAGCTACTTTTTTTAGCTTGTAAGAGGTATTTTCATGGTTGATCACTAATTCATCCAACCCAACAGATTCAACCATTATGCGGCGCTCGCCGGAGCGGTCGTAGTTGTGGACAACCAGGCAAAGGCCGTTATCCGTACGCATGATGCGGAAAGGTGATACAATGGTGCCGGATATTTTGGCATCCTTAAAATAGCTGATCTTTAAAAGATGGCGCACAAAGTCAAACTCAAATCTTTTCTCATTTTCGAGATAAATTCCCAAAGGCAGGCTGTTCATGTTTAAATAGGTAATTTATGATTAATGAACAGGGTTTCCCGCACTAATGTTTTACGGTATATAACTATTTTTGAGCCTGATATGATTAAGCCTGTTTAGTTCTGATGCAGGAACTTAACTTTCACGCCTTCAATGCCGTTTAACCGGCCAAGCACTTTATTAACCCCTTGTTGCCTGATGGATAGAGTGATGCTGCATTGATTGTCAAAAGCCTGCTCGAGCACTTCCGTATCCTCATCTTTAACAATGCGCATCACATCGTTCATCTGCAAATAATCAAAGTTGATGCGGTAAACATCATTAACTGTTTTTTGTACGATGGTTGCCAGTTTGATAGCTTCTTCGGTAGCGGTTTTGTAGGCGTTAATTAGTCCCGGTACACCCAGCAAGGTGCCGCCAAAGTAACGTACCACCACTACAAATAGGTTGGTGATATTGTGCGATAGCAGGGTGTTTAATATAGGCCTGCCCGCAGTGCCCGATGGCTCGCCGTCATCATTTAAACGAAAGATGGAACGGTCGGGCGTTAAGCGCAATGCCCAGCAATGATGGCGGGCTTTGGGGTGTTCGTGCTTTACCTGCGCCAGCAAAGCTTTAACCTCATTTTCGGATTTTATAGGGAATAGATAACCAATGAACTTACTGCCGCGATCGCTGAATACGCCCTCGGCGGGTTTTTCAATGGTTTGGTAGGTATCGTCAAAAAGCATCAGGGGAAAATTTAAAAGGCCGTGGCGTTCAATAAAATTCTTAACCGGTCGTCACCCACGGCTTCCTCTGAGTGTAGCGTGCCGCTGATTGTAGGCGCTTTAATTCCGCTGATCAGGCTGTTGCTGCCGGTAAATATGCGTGCCTCATCCCACAGGCCGGCCTCAATAAAGCTATTCAGTGTATGCACGCCACCCTCAATAATAACCGACTGCACATCCTGCATGTAAAGCTGAAACATCATATACTGTGGCACAAAGCGGTCAAAATCCTCCAGGGCGATGTATTTGATGTTGCCGTCAATATCCGTCTTAATCTCATTGAATATCATCGTCTCCACAGATCGATCGAACACGTGCAGCGAATGGTCAAGATCCAAACGGCGGTCAATGATCACACGTTTTGGCGATTTGCCCTGCCAGTAACGTACGTTCAACTGCGGGTTATCAATGGCAACGGTGTTTTTTCCGGCAAGTATGGCATCTTCCTCGCTGCGCCATTTGTGTACCAGTTTGCGTGCTTCGGTGCCGGTTATCCAGTACTGGCATTTATCGGCAGGGGCGAAAAAGCCTTCGTGCGTTTGCGCCCACTTTAAAATAATATAAGGGCGGTGTTTTTGTACCCGTGTAAAAAAGCGGCGGTTAAGCCACTGGCATTCCTGCTCTAACACGCCGGTTTCAACATCGATACCGGCGGCTATTAATTTTTCGATGCCTTTGCCATCCACCTGCGCAAACGGATCGCGGCAGCCAACTACTACTTTGGGTATGTGATGCTTGATGATGAGATCAGCACAGGGCGGTGTTTTGCCATGATGCGCGCAGGGCTCCAAGGAAACATAGATGGTTGCCTGTGCTAACAGTTCGGCATGGTTGGGATATTTGGCGATAACACTGTTTATGGCGTTTACTTCGGCATGAGGCCCGCCATAGCGCTGGTGCCAGCCCTCGCCGATTATAGTGTCGTTATGTACGATCACCGAGCCAACCATAGGGTTGGGGCTAACCGCCCCGGCACCTAAACCTGCCAGTTGCAGGCAGCGCTGCATATATTTTTGATGCCCAAGCATGGTGCAAAAGTAGCTTTTATGTTACTTTGTTGCATGGAAACTGTAAAGGATGTGTTCAATAATTTCAGGCAAAGGCTCGCAGCGGTGTATGATGCGCAAGAAAGAGAGGCGCTTACCCTCGCCGCCGTTGCCGAAGTAACACAACTGGGCCGGGCGGGTATCAAAGCATTTCCGGAGCGTGAACTGAGTGACGAACAGGCTGCAACGCTTAATGATATAGCCACCCAACTGCAAAGCGGTAAACCTTTACAGTACATTTTAGGCAAGGCCGAATTTTATGGTTTAACATTTAATGTAAACCCATCAGTCCTTATTCCGAGGCCCGAAACGGAGGAACTGGTGGAGTGGGTCATTCAGTCAGTGGTCAATGGTCAATGGTCATTGATGCAGCATGTAAATATATTAGATATTGGTACGGGGAGTGGCTGTATCGCTATCAGTTTGAAGAAGAATCTGGCAGCCGCTATAGTGTCGGCTATGGATATTTCGGCTGATGCCTTACAAACAGCAAGGAGTAATGCAGCGCTCAATGGGGCAGAGGTGAATTTTATGGCGACGGATATACTTTCGGCAGTGCCGGATGCGGCGAAGTATGATATCATAGTATCTAACCCACCCTATGTTACTTCGGTTGATAAGGGGCAGATGCATACCAACGTTACCGATTTTGAACCGCATACCGCGCTTTTTGTGCCCGATGAAGAGCCGCTGTTATTTTACAAAGCCATAGCCGACTATTCGTTGCTGAGCTTAAAGAAGCCAGGTATGCTTTTCTTTGAGATCAACGAAAGTTATGGTGCCGAAACGGTGGAGATGTTAGCGAAAAAAGGCTACAAGGATATTGAGCTAAGAAAGGATATGAGCGGCCGAAACCGTATGATAAAAGCGTTGTTATAGTGTTGCTATTGGGTTATTTACCAGTAATTTAATGGCGATTAAATTAAACTGCTTTTTAACACACCACCATCATGAAAAAAACACTGCTGCTCATCGGCATTGTGCTGGCTGCTGCTGCGCGATTGCCGGCACAGATCATAAAAGGTAACTATGCCATAAAAAATGCCGAAACCGGATTGCTGCTTCGCGTAAAGGATGCCAATAGCAAGAATGGTACGCCGCTGGTTTCCTACTATCCGCAAAACTGGAAGTGCATGACCTGGGCTTTTAAACACAAGGACGGCAATACTTACCAATTGCAAAACCTGTTCACGCATAAAACTTTCCAGCCGCAGGCGGCACCTGCCGCTAATGTATCGCTCGAAGAGCAACCCCTGGCCGCTGATGCCGACAATCAGCAGTATGAATTTGTAGCTGCCGGTAAGGATAGTTACTTAATTAAGTTGAAAGGCGCTGATCTGTATTTAACACCCGGTGATAAACAAGGTGAGGCTAATGTGTCGGTAGTGTTAGCCCAAAAGGATGGCGGCAAGCACCAGCTTTGGACAATTTACCAACAGGCACCAAACATGTAACCGTTCATCAGCATGAAGATAAAAATATTATTGGTTGCGGTGGCGGCGGTAGGTTTACTTGCCGCGAGCGGTTTTACACATCAGGATAAAAATACGGTAGATCAATTACAGCAATCGGGTTACAAAATAGATACGCTGGCCACCAATTTGGTAGTGCCCTGGCAAATTACCTTTTTGCCTGATGGTGCAATGCTTTTTACCGAGCGGGCAGGGCGTGTACGTTTATACCGTGCCGGTAAGCTTTTGCCCGAGTCAGTCTTTACAGTTGACGACGTAGCCGCCGACCGTAAGATGGGGCTTTTAGGTTTAGTGCTACATCCCGATTTTAAAAAGAACGGGTTTATATATGTCGCCAGTAATTATACCCGGCAAGGCGATATGAAGCTGAAAGTAGTACGATATATATTTAAGGCCGGTAAGTTTCAAAATCCGCTTGCCATTATTGAGGGCATCCCGGCCAATCAAAACCATACCGGTTGCAGGCTGGTTTTCGGGCCCGACCGTAAATTGTACATAACCGCCGGTGATGCCGATAAACCCGCCCAGGCGCAGGATTTGAAAGCGTTGAACGGAAAGATACTCCGCGTAAATGATGATGGCTCCATACCGGCTGATAACCCTTTTGCAAAAAATGATACCGCCCGCAGGCAAATATGGAGTTACGGGCACCGCAATCCGCAGGGGCTGGCCTTTCAGCTCGGTACCAATACATTGTTTGATACCGAGCATGGCCCTACGGGCGGAGATGAGGTGAACATTATCCATAAAGGCGAAAACTATGGCTGGCCGGTTATTCATCACAAGGATACGCGCCAAGGTATGAATACGCCATTGCTTGAATATACGCCCTCTATCGGTCCTGGTGAAGCGATGTTTTACAACGGCAATGCTTTCCCGGAGTTAAAGGGCGATCTGCTGGTGGCTTGCTTGCGTGGCGAGGGGATATTGCATTTTAAGCTGAAAGGCACACAAGTAGTAAGCCAGGAAATGCTATTTAAAAAACAGTTTGGGCGTATACGCTCATTGGTTACCGGGCCCGATGGTAGCTTATACCTTTCTACCTCAATGGTTGATATGCCCGAAAGTAAAGGCAACCCACCGTTTGATATGATCATTCGTATCAGCCTAACAGCCAAGCAACACCGGTTTCCGGCGGAGCCAATTGCCGGTAATTCGGTAGCAGCTAATGTTAAGCCAACAACGGCACAACTATTCCAGCAACTTTGTGCAGCCTGCCATGGCGATAAATTGCAGGGGACGGAAAAAACCAAAGCGTTAGCAGGGGGTAACTTTGCTCACGGCAGCGATAAAAAGTCGGTAGTGAATAACATAACCAACGGGATAACGCAAAAAGGCATGCCCGCCTGGCATGGCGCTATCAGTGATTCCGATATTGATAAACTGGCGGATTTTATATTGACAACCGCTAAAAAGCCTTAACCTATTATTCCTGCCAGCTCTTAATAAAATTATAAATTACTAAAAATATTAGTAATTTTGTTTGGGATGAATTTAGAGCGGATAACAGAAAAGCTTAATATACTGGCTGATGCAGCTAAGTACGATGTATCATGCGCGTCAAGTGGTAGTAAGCGAAAAAACGAGAATAAAGGTTTAGGTAATGCCAGTAACGGGATTTGCCATTCCTATACCGAGGATGGGCGCTGTGTATCGTTATTAAAAATACTGCTGACCAATCATTGCATTTTTGATTGCGCCTATTGTGTCTCGCGCAAGAGCAATGATATTAAGCGCGCCGCCTTTACCGTGCAGGAGGTGGTTGACCTCACTATCAACTTTTATCGCCGTAATTATATCGAAGGCTTGTTTTTGAGTTCAGGTATTTTTAAGGATGCCGATACCACAATGGAGCGCCTGGTGCAGGTGGCTAAAAAGCTGCGCACCGAACATAAGTTCAATGGCTATATTCATTTAAAATCAATCCCCGGTGCCAGCGACGAATTGATGCGGGAGGCAGGCCTGTATGCCGACAGGCTCAGCGTAAACCTGGAAATGCCTACCGAAGAAGGATTGAAACTTTTGGCTCCGGATAAGGACAGGAAAGATATGATACAGCCGATGGGCTTTTTGCATAACGAGATCATTCAGCGTAAAGAAGAAAAAAAGCTGTTTAAAAAAGCGCCCATCTTTGCCCCGGCAGGCCAAAGCACGCAGGTTATCATTGGAGCTACCGACGAGGACGACCGCGCCATCCTTTATTCTGCCAGTCATTTTTATAAAAATTTTAACTTAAAGCGGGTTTATTATTCAGGTTATGTACCCGTATTGGCCGACAGCCGCTTGCCCGCCTTAAACACCGCTGTGCCCATGGTGCGCGAAAATCGACTGTACCAGGCCGATTGGCTGATGCGCTTTTACGGCTTTAAGGTGAACGAGATCGTAAACAATGATCAAAAGCATCTCGACCTGGATATCGATCCTAAATTAAGCTGGGCCTTGCGCAATATGCATGTGTTCCCCGTTGATATTAATAAAGCTGATTTGCAGGTTATCCTGCGCATTCCCGGTATCGGCTTGCTATCGGCACAAAAAATAGTAAGTGCCCGTAAGTTCAATAAACTTAACTGGGATCATATTAAAAAACTGGGCGTAGCGGTTAACCGTGCCCGTTACTTTATTACCTGCAACAGCAACGCTTATGAGCGGCGCGACCTGACCGGCACACGAATTAAGCAATTCATACTGGCCGAATCGCAAAGTAAATACCTCAAAAATAAACCCGATCAGCTAAGCCTTTTTTAACATGACAACCACCTTAGTTTATGATGGTACGTTTGAGGGCTTGCTTACCGCCGTGTTTGAGGTATATGAGCATAACCTGCAATACGTAAAGCTGGTAAAAGGCGAATGGCGCAGCACCGCGCTGTTTGATGACGTAATGCAAATTATTACAGACGAACAGCGATACGGCCGGGTATTAAAGGGCCTGCAAAAAAATCTGTCGCCTAACGGGATGCAGCGCTTGTATGTGGCTCACCTGGCAAACATTGATGATGCCGACGCGGCGGTGTTGGGGTACATTCGCTATGTGTTTGACGCGAAGGAAAACATCGAAGAGGATTACGGCAACCGCTACGTAATGCGCGTATCAGAAATTGTGAAAATGATGCGCCGCGAAAAGCACCGGATGGAAGCCTTTGTACGTTTCCAGAAATTGCAGGATGGTCTGTTCTATTCCGTTATCGAACCTGATTTTAACGTGCTGCCCATGCTGATCCGCCATTTTAAAAACCGTTATGCCGATCAAAAGTGGATGATCTATGACCTGAAAAGAAAGTACGGTATCTATTACGATCTGCATCAGGTTGAATATATGGAGATGGATTTTAGCGAAGGGCAGGGGGCAGGCAACGTTATCAATTCATTTACTGATGATGAAGATGGCTACCAGCATTTATGGAAAAACTATTTTAAAAGCGTGAACATCGCATCCCGCAAAAACACCAAACTGCACATCAGGCATATACCTAAACGCTATTGGAAGCATTTAACCGAAAAGATTTAGCAAAACAAACCGATACTTTTTTGTGTGTTGTAAAAGCTTGTTAATCAATAAATTTGCTACTTTTGTAAAATTAATACTTAAGCCTGATGAAACGCTTTTTACTCATTTGCTCTGTATTGAGCATGTTGTTTTTCTCCTGTAAAAAGGATAAAACAGCCAGTCCTGCACCCTCTGATAACAAAACGTACCCGATAACTTTTAATGTATCGGGTTTTGGACAAACTTATGTACCATTAGGCTTGGGCGGCAATTCCGATAAAAGTACAAATGCCACTGATACCATACCGGTAACAAGTTTGAACTATTCTCTTTATAAAGATTCATCATTAACCCCTATAGTTTCTAAGAGCGTTAAAAAAACAGAAGCTGGCTTTGGCATTTTTAAAGAAAACTTGCCTCCGGGTAACTATACTATAGTGTTTACAGGCGAATCTCAACCGGCTTATCCTGTAGTAACAGGCATAACAACCTATAATAACACAGAAATTTTCTACAAAAAGATAAATTTTGCAGTCACAACCTCAGCCATATCACAAAGTGTGGAATTAGAAAGGCTTAGTAGTCAATTAGTACTTAATATTAATGATGCTATACCTGTTAATACCAAAAAGATAACAATTGATTTTCGCACTTTCAATTATAACTATAGGTTAGGTATAAAAGAAGATGGTTATGGATTCAGAACAGAAACATTTATGTTAACAGCCGCTGATGAAGGAAAAAACAATTATCGGCACACAATCAACCTGCTTGCAGATAGTGTGCCTTTTAAGGTCACTATTAAATATTTTAAGACTAATTTGACAACGCCTACAGGTAGTGTAACAGTTAATGATGTGGTATGTAAACCTAATGTCAGAACCATACTTTCGGGTAATTTATTTACCAACGATCCACCTTTAGGTGGATCTGAAAATTTCACTTTAACCATTGACCCCACCTGGAATACTCCGGTAACTACCGAATTTTAATAGATATATCATGAAAAACAACATACTGATATTTGCGATGATATGTTTTGCCATCCTATCATGCAAAAAAGAAAATAAGGTAAAAGAGCAGCCTGATGATGGTAAGTTATATCCTGTTGAATTTACTATCAGCGCATTTACACAAGAGCAAGAGCCAATAAACAATTCAACAAGTAAAAGATTACTTGCAGATACTCCTTTAAGGTCACTTACTAAACGTATTATTTATACTATTTACAAAACAGATGGTACACCATTAAAAACCCGCAGAAATATAAAAAATACTGAGGCTGATTATAATAAATTTAAAGATAGCTTGGTCGCTGGTGAATATGTGGTAACCTCTTTAGGCTATGACCAAACTAATAGCAGTTATGGAATAGATGTAAATGATGTTTTTACACTTGGAGGGCGTGTCTTTCAACCTATGGAATGCACTATTTTTTATAAAAGAATAAGCTTAACAGTTGCATCAGGTGGTATTAATTCAAGAGCGGTTAATTTAGATAGGGTTACTGCCGGATTGCAGGTAATAATAAAGGATTCTATACCGCCGGCGGTAACAAGTTTAAGAGTTAATTATGAAGATTATAATGGATTTTCAGTATTCAAAAATATGCCTGTTCAAAATTGGGACTTTGAAAATCCGCCTGAATATAGCAGAATAGATCATTCTTTTGCTAATCCGGTAACTGTTGGTAAAGTAAATTCAACAACCCCGGTTTGGCCATACATTCTTAATACTGAAACACCGATGAAAATTGAAATCATGGCTCAAAATGCCTCAGGAGGTATAATTGCTTTGAAAACAATTTATAATGTTCGGTTTTATCGAAATACTAAAACCATTTTAACAGGCAGGTTATTCAGTAACGATCCTTCAGGTACCGGTAACGCAGGCTTTCAAACAACTTTTAAAACTGCGTTTGATGCAGATAGCATAGTTAAGAATTTTTAAGTTAAAGGAAATGAAAAACGTAAGTAAAATTATTTGTTTGATGTTGTTTTTTGGCACTGCATGCAAAAAGCAAGGTGATGTGAAACCTGTTGAAAATAATGCAACAGTGCCCGTAAAATTTACGGTTACTAATAACAGCGTTTTAAATAACGCGGATGGAATGAAGGTCAACAACCTGAAAAATTATGCCTTGGCTGATCATGCCAAGGTATTATTTTATAACGTATACAATAGTGCAGGCAATCAGGTAACCCAACTTAGGCAATCAGTTTCTGATGCAGGCTTTGGTGTAATTAATGAT
Source organism: Mucilaginibacter sp. FW306-07-L (assembly GCF_058782065.1). Lineage (NCBI taxonomy): Bacteria > Pseudomonadati > Bacteroidota > Sphingobacteriia > Sphingobacteriales > Sphingobacteriaceae > Mucilaginibacter > Mucilaginibacter sp. FW306-07-L. The sequence continues at coordinate 33,134 of NZ_JBYSXI010000002.1, read as the reverse complement.
AATTTACCGGCAGGCACTTATACCGTTGTTATATCAGCCGGTGGTACTGATTTAGAACAGGGGCAGGACAATTTAAACGGTGTCTATTATCCGCTTAGCAGCATATTTTATATTCCAAAACCAAATACATATCCAATTTGGGGTGATACTTTTTACAAAAAAATATCCATTCAGGTGTCAAATTCACCTATAGAGCAGCCGGTTGTTTTAGATCGTATAGTATCACAATTTGAAATAGTAGCTACAGACGCTATTCCGGCTAACGCTACAAAAATTATTGTGAAATATAATGATGAGGCTATATATTATGATTTGTTAGAGGATAAGGCTGTTTTTGATGAAGATAGTGATAACAGCCGTAGTTTTATGGTTGCAATACCTGATTCGGTAAAGGGTACTACTAACTTTACTATCAAAAAAATAACAGCGAATATAACCAAACCGCTCACCATTCGTGTAATCAGTTATGGTGCTAACAATGCTATCATTAAGGAAGCTATTATTCAAAATGTAGTTTGTGAAAAAAATAAACGCACTATTATATCAGGCAAGTTATTTGGTGCCAGCACCTCTACTTTTCAGTTGGGAGTAGATTCGGTTTGGCTGCCTGATGAAACAATAAATTTTTAATAACCACGATATACAGAAATAATGAAAAATATAATTTTACTTATCAGTTTTGTTGCTTTATCGCTTGTGTCGTGCAAAAAAGATAATAGCCGGCCCCAGGATAATCCAAAAGGCACACCGGTTGTCAGATTTAAAGTTACACCATTTACCCAGCAGATAACTGATTTTGAAACCAGTGCTAAAGCCAATGGCTTAAAATCACAAAGCCTGGGCGATAATATAAAATTACTTTATATTGTAATATATAATAATAATGGTACCCCTGTACGTACAGTAAAACAAAACAGTACCGACAATGGATTTGGTGAATTTGAGGCTGAACTTGCCACGGGTAGTTATACAGCGGTATTTGCGGGTGGCCAAAGCGGGTTAACCTATAAAGCAACCTCGCTTAATGCCGATGTATTACAATACATCAAGAACAGTAAAGCAAGCCCGTTTGAGGATACTTTCTTTAAAAAAATACCATTTACGATAACAAATAATACACAACAAGATATATCGGTAGAATTGAAACGGATTGTAGGTAAGTTAACGCTTAACCTTCAGGCAACAGTACCGACCGGGGCACTGGTAGTTTCATGGTATTTTGAAGATAAGGCGGCTTACTCCATCGCTAATGAAGCACCATTAAATACAACTTTGAATAGTGGAGGTGATTTCAACGTTAGGCCCGGCGATACTGTACTTACTAAATCATTATTTGTGCTTGGTGTAGGGCAACCCACCATGCATAGGTTAACTTGCTATAGATACGCGCTTGATGAAACAGAACCTCACATAAATTATGCAGAGAAACGAATTGTATTAGAAAGCGAAGTAAATAAACATATCACCGTTTCCGGAAGTTTGTTTGGTAATACGTCAGGCAATACCGGCATCGGGGTTGATGTTAATGCTAACTGGGATGCTAATACAAATACCTATACTTTTTAAGTATCTTTACTAAATAAGAAAAGCGATAGGAAACTATCGCTTTTCTTATTTATAGATGTTTTTATCTTAAAATGGTGCTTCATCGTCCATATCATCCATACGGGATGGGCGAATGATAAAGTTGCTCGGGTTAGGGTTATCAAAACCTGGCGACGGCGTTAGGCCGGCAAAGGCATTATTGGCAGGCATGCCAAAATCGTTCCCTTGTTCCAGATCTTCAAACTTAACATATTTACCCACAAATCTCAAGCGTACACGGCCGGTTTCGCCGTTACGGTGCTTGGCAATGATAACCTCACCAACGCCCTGTGTAGGGTTATTATCCTCATCCACATCCAGGCCATAATACTCGGGGCGATAAAGAAACAATACCATATCCGCATCCTGCTCAATGGACCCCGATTCACGTAAATCCGAAAGCATAGGCCTTTTTGAACCACCCGGCCGGTTTTCAACCGCACGGCTCAACTGCGATAAGGCAATTACCGGTACATTCAGCTCTTTAGCTACCGATTTTAGCGCGCGTGATATGCTACCGATCTCCTGCTCACGGTTGCCGCCTTTGCCATCGCTTTTGCCATGCATTAGCTGCAGGTAATCAATAATTATCAGTTGGATATCATGCTGGGCCTTTAAGCGGCGACATTTGGCACGAAATTCAAATATGTTAAGTGCGGGTGTATCATCAATAATCAGCGTAGCCTGCTCCAGCTTACGTACCTTGCTGTGTATCTGCTCCCACTCCCAGGGCTCCAGGTTGCCCTTACGAATTTTTTCCTGCTCAATTTGTGCCTCGCCGGATATTAAACGATTAACCAATTGTACGGATGACATCTCAAGCGAGAACACAACAACAGGTTTATCAAAATCAACCGCGGCGTTGCGTGCGCAGCTTAATACAAAGGCGGTTTTACCCATCGCGGGGCGGGCCGCTATAATCACCAGGTCAGATTTTTGCCAGCCCGAGGTCATGCGGTCAAGGTCAGTAAAGCCTGATGCTACACCGGTAAGGCCATCGGTTTTATCTTTTAACGCTTCAATATCACGCAGGGCCTCGTGCATCAGGTCGTCCATTTTGCGCGAGTCGCGGCGGAGGTTGTTCTGCGCTATATCAAACAGGTTTTTTTCCGCTTTATCCAACAGATCCAGTACATCTGTAGTATCCTCATACGCGCTGTTGATTACATCCGTTGAAATACGGATCAGCTCGCGCTGGATGTATTTTTGGATAATGATACGTGCGTGGTACTCAATATTGGCCGCCGATGCTACACGATTGGTAAGCTCAGTAATATAGTAGGCGCCGCCTATCATTTCCAATTCGCCCTGTGCACGTAAATGCGCGGTAACGGTCAGGATATCAACGGGAGATGTTTTCTCAAACAGGATACGTATAGCCTGGAATATTTTCTGGTGGCTGTCTTTATAAAAAACCTCCGGTTTAAGTATGTCAATTACAGATGATAGGGCATCCTTTTCAAGCATCAGGGCACCCAATACGGCCTCCTCAAGGTCAATAGCCTGCGGCGGTAGTTTACCCAAACCGGTGTAGGTATTTCCGGCGGTAAACCGGCTCCGGCGTTCGTTAGTGTTCGGCTTATTAAACTGGTTATCGTTATCAGGGATCATAGCCTACAAAAATATACAAATAAATCTCGCATTAGCTAACATTATGCTGAAAATTGCAGCACCTAACGTTGAAAAAAAATGGTTTAGCAAGTTGTTATAATTAACACGTTATGTTAATAACGTGTTGATTACTGGTTTATGTTGTTGTGTATCAATAGTGTTGATAACTATTTAATGCTGTTAACATACCGGTGCTATACCCAAAGCGCACATCGGTTCAATAAGTGCATAATCAAATTAATATAGCTACTTTTGACCCTTAAATTTTTGCGATGGCATTTAATTCAAAACCTGTACGAGAAAGCAACCAGATGGTGTTTGGCATACGTGCCGTAATTGAGGCGATACGTGCGGGCAAGGAGATAGAATCAATATATATACAGCGCGGCATAAGCGGCGGACTGATGAGTGAGCTTAAAGGCCTGCTTAACGAATACCAGCTTACCGCGCAACAGGTGCCGGTTGAAAAACTTAACAGGCTTACACCCAAAAATCACCAGGGTGCGGTAGCCTTTATTTCGCCGATAATTTATCAAAAAATAGAGGACATTATTCCCGAGATATTTGAAAGGGGAGAAGTACCGTTGATACTGGTGCTTGACAGTATTACTGATGTACGCAATATGGGCGCTATTGCCCGTACGGCCGAATGTGCCGGTGTGCACGCTATTGTAGTGCCGGCAAAAGGTTCGGCGCAAATTAACCCGGATGCTATTAAAACTTCGGCAGGCGCGCTGTACAAAATACCGGTTTGCCGCCATGCTAATCTTTTACAAACAGTAAGATTTATACAAGAGTCGGGCCTGCAACTGGTTTGCTGTACCGAAAAAACTAACGACTATTTATACAAACCCGATTACACCGCGCCAACAGCTATCATCATGGGGTCTGAAGAAGACGGCATCCGTAACGAGATCATCCGTATATCCGACCACCTTGCCAAAATACCGATGTTTGGCGAAATAGAGTCGCTTAACGTAAGTGTATCCGCAGGCATCATTATATATGAGGCCGTAAGGCAGCGTAGCAATATGTAAGTATGAAATTCAGCCCGCTTACGCTTAAATTAGTTGTATTTGCGATCTTTCTTTTATACGCGGAAAGGTTGAATGCTCAGGATTTTTATAATGATTATCAGGCTTACTTGGATAATCATCAAATATTTGGAGCAAAGCCAGCAAAGAGAGATGTTAAAGAGCTGAAATTTTTTATTAAAAAAGCTGAGCGAACTTCCGGCAAATCATTTTTTTTAAGTGATACCATCTATATTATCAATTTTAGGCAGATCGAAAACGGACTGCAATCGACTGTAGTTTGGAACCGCTTTAACAAATGTTATTATGTGGGTTCTTTGATTGAAAATATTAATAGTAAAAAGAAAGGAAAACGTGTTGCTGTTTCAGGTGATGCGGTTTCTATTTTACAGTCATTTGCGAAAGACTTTAGATTGTCAATCGAAACGATAGACACTGCACGTTACAAAAAATTTGCGCTGGCAAATCAAGTATTAGACGGAGAAATTGTTTCTCCATTAATCGCTATTAGGACAAAGCATAGATGGCATTTTGTTGATATGGCTTTCGGTGTTTTTCAGATCAATTACATACCGTTGAATAAATAAGGCCGGTTGAATGTTCAACCGGCCTTTGCTTTTTACTAAAGCTCCCCTTTAGGGCTAGGGATTTAAATGTATTTTGCTCCAAATTTCTGTTTTACATCGGCAACAACCTGCTTTACGTTCTGCTCCTGGTCGCGCGGGCAGATCAACAGGGTATTGTTTGATTCTACTACAATGTAATCATGCAGGCCTTGTAAAATAACCAGCTTTTCATCCGGTACGTTAACCATACAGTTTGATGAATCGTACATAATTACTTTTTCAGCAGGAATAACGGCATTGCCTACGTAATCTTTGTCAGCCAGATCATAAATAGAGGCCCAGGTACCCAGGTCAGACCATCCGAACTCCGATGGCAACACATATACATTCTCAGCTTTCTCCATAATCCCGTAATCAATAGAGATATTGGTGCAGCGCTGATAAGCCGTACTTACATGCTTGCGTTCATCATCGGTGTTGTAAACCGAACGCGCATCGGCAAATATTTCAAACATATCGGGCAGGTGTTTGCCAAAAGCATTTACAATAGCCTTGGCTGACCATACAAAAATACCTGCATTCCACAAAAAGTCGCCGCTTTGCAAAAAGGTACGGGCAAGCTCCAGGTTTGGCTTCTCGGTAAAAGTTTTAACCTTATGAAAATCGTTGTCGATAACGTTATCAGTAAACTGGATATAGCCGTAACCGGTATCAGGCCTTGATGGTTTAATACCGAGGGTAACCAGGCACTGGTGAGCCGCAGCGGTTTCAAGCGATTTTTCAATAGCGCTGATAAATGCCGCTTCGTCCAGTATCAAATGGTCTGAAGGTGCAACAACAATGGAGGCATTCGGGTTAAGCGATTCTATTTTGAAACAGCCGTAAGCCACACAAGGCGCGGTGTTGCGCATAACAGGCTCGGTAAGTATCTGGTTATCGCCCATATCCGGCAATTGCTCTTTTACCAGTTCGGCATAATTTTCATTGGTAACAACGTAAATGTTCTCCTTAGGGCATACCTTCAAAAAACGGTCGTAAGTATTTTGTATGAGTGTTTTACCGGTGCCTAATATGTCAATAAATTGTTTAGGGTGGGCTGTTCTGCTTATCGGCCAAAAGCGGCTTCCGATGCCGCCTGCCATTATTATCGCGTAATAATTACTGTTCATTGAAAAGGTTGAAATATGTTAAATGTGACATGCCGCGTAAAAGTGAACAATTATTTGCAAAGTCTGCGTTAAATATTCAAATAACGGCATAGGTTTTAAAAGGCCGTAATTAACCATTTTGTTTTCAATAATTAAATCATTTTTGTATAATATTTTGGTTTGTAACTAATGATTTTACAAAATAATTTGTTATTTTGAACTTTTATTTTCAAGCACTCAACAAAATAATGATAGAGACTAAGAAGTCGCTTTTTGATAATCTTCAAAACTTTTTTGGATTCGATAATTTTAAGGGCGACCAGGAGGCAATTATTACCAATATATTAGCCGGGAGGGATACGTTTGTTATAATGCCTACAGGTGGCGGTAAATCAATGTGTTACCAGTTGCCTGCACTCATGAGCGATGGTACGGCCATCGTAATTTCACCACTAATAGCGTTAATGAAAAACCAGGTCGATCAGCTTCGTGCTTTCGGCGGGTCAGACAGCATCGCGCACTTTTTAAATTCATCCCTAACTAAGGCTGATATAGCCCGTGTAAAAGAGGATGTACTGGCGGGCAAAACCAAGCTTTTATACGTTGCCCCCGAATCATTAACCAAACAGGAAAATATCGACTTTTTGCGCCTCAACCATGTATCATTTGTAGCGGTTGACGAGGCGCATTGTATATCAGAGTGGGGGCATGATTTTCGCCCGGAATACCGCAAGATCAGGCAGGTGATCAGCAATATTGGTGATAATATTCCCATTATAGCGCTTACCGCTACGGCTACGCCAAAGGTGCAGCACGATATTCAGAAAAACCTGCAGATGAACAATGCAACGGTTTATAAATCATCATTTAACCGTACCAACCTTTTTTACGAAGTGCGTGCCAAGCGTAATGTAATAAAGGAGATTGTAAAGTTTGTAAAGCAAAATACAGGCAAATCAGGCATTATATATTGCCTGAGCCGTAAAAAGGTAGAGGAAGTGGCCGAGGTGTTAAGCCTTAACGGCGTACGCGCCCTGCCTTACCATGCCGGGCTTGATGCCAAAGTGCGTGCCGATACGCAGGATAAATTCCTGATGGAGGATGTTGACGTTATTGTGGCTACCATTGCCTTTGGTATGGGGATAGATAAACCCGATGTTCGTTACGTAATTCACCACGATGTGCCTAAGAGCATGGAAGGTTATTACCAGGAAACGGGCCGTGCCGGACGTGATGGGGGCGAAGGCGTTTGCGTATCATTTTATTCGCAAAAGGATATTGACAAGCTTCAGAAATTCATGAAGGATAAGCCGGTATCTGAACGTGAAATAGGTACGCAGATACTGAAAGAGGTGATAGATTATGCCGAATCATCCGTATGCCGCCGTAAACAGATACTGCATTATTTTGGTGAGAGTTTTGACGAAAGCAATTGCAGCAAGATGTGCGACAATTGCTGTGCGCCAAAAACACATTTTGATGCCGAAACCCACCTGCACAGGGCTTTAAGTCTTATTAAACACCTGGGTGAAAAATTTGACGACCGCTATATCATCGATATACTCATAGGTGCCGATAACCCGCAGATACGCAATTACGGCCATGATGCACTGCCTTACTTTAACTCGGGTAAAGAGGACGGCGAAAACCTGTGGAACTCGGTATTGAGGCAGGCTTTGCTTGATGATTTCCTTTCAAAGGATATTGACCAGTATGGTTTGCTGCATGTAACTGAAAAGGGCGCAGACTTTATTGATAACCCGTACAGCATCAGGTTTTTGATCAACAGGATAATTGAGTCTGCCGATGATGATGATAACGAGGATGGGCCAAAACAGGGTGGCGGCGCGCTTGATACGCAACTGCTGCAGATGCTTAAAGACCTGCGTAAAAAGATAGCCAAGCAAAAAAACCTGCCGCCGTTTGTTATCTTTCAGGATCCATCATTAGAGGAAATGTGTACGCATTACCCGGTATCTATTGATGAGTTGAAGCAAATATCAGGGGTTGGTGCGGGCAAGGCCATGAAGTTTGGCGCGCCGGTTATCGAACTTATTAAAAAATATGTAGATGACAACGATATTGACCGCCCGGTTGATATGGTTATTAAAAGTGCTGCCAATAAATCAGCGTTAAAAGTATACATCATCCAAAATATTGACAGGCACCTTAACCTGGAGGATATAGCCGCTTCAAAAGGCTTAACTTATGAGGAAATATTACGCGAGGTGGAATCCATAGTAAATTCGGGCACCAAGCTAAACCTTGATTATTATATTGATGAGGTGATAGATGAGGACAAGCAGGACGAGGTATTTGATTACTTTAAAACCGCTGAGGTTGACTCCATAGACAATGCCCTGGCAGATTTAGGCGCGGATGATTATACCTACGAAGAGGTACAGTTAATGCGCATCAAGTTCATGTCCGAACTGGGTAACTAAGCTTTAAGCGATACAATATAGCAGCGGCGGTAAATTAACCGCCGCTTTTTTTATGCCTTGAATTGTGTATAATGCTCAATTACATCAGCAGGTATGGGTATGCCACGGTTGGTATTCAGGTCAATCAGTACAAAATCAAACCAGCCATCGCAGCTTACTTTGCCGTTAGCTTTGTTTAGTATGGTGAATTTAATACGGCAGTTTTTTGCCGATACGTTTTCAATATGCGTACGCACCAAAAATGCATCGCCCATTTTAAGAGCCCTTTTATAGTTCATGTGCACGGTTTGTACCAGCCAGCCCAGGCCGCGCTCCATAAATATTTCCATGCTCATACCGTAATAAATATCCATCTGGTCATACCGGGCAGCTAAAACGTAATCAAAATACTTGCTATGTACGTGCTTGTACATATCAATATCATCGGGCCTAACTCTTAATTCTGTTTCAAAAACTTTATACATTCTTATATTATGTGTTATAGCAGCTCACTATTAATGAGCCTCGTAACTATTTTATCAAATATTGATAAAACGTTTTAGGATTAATTATATTTATCGCGGATTAATACTTTAACCATTACCAATTAAACATGAAAAAAATATTTTTACTGGCATTATTAGCTGTAGTAATATCCACCGCAAAAAGTTATTCGGGCGGTATCGATACACTAAAGAAAAACGGTTACACCTTAATTGTTTCAGGAAACGACGAAAATTTTGATAAGGAGCTTACCCAAAAGCTGATTAATACCTTTTTTATAGTTTACCCTAAACTGGCTAAAGAGTATAACAAGAACACCGATAAGGTGGTCACCTTTTTTATTGATACCGCTTATCATGGCGTTGCGGCAACCGGCGATGGCAAGGTAGTGTTCAGCGCGGAATACATGACCAGGCATAAAACTGATATTGATGTGGTAACCCACGAGGTAATGCACGTGGTACAAGGTTATGGCGATACCAACGGCCCGTGGTGGGTAACAGAAGGTATTGCCGATTATGCCCGCTACAAATTTGGCGTAGCCAACGCGGCAGGTAACTGGACACTGCCGGACTACAAGGCAACCCAAAACTTTGATAACAGCTACCGCATTACCGCACGCTTTTTAGCCTGGATAGAAGCTAAGGTAAAAAAAGGTACGGTGAAAAAACTGGACGATGTAATGCGCAGGCATGCCTACACTGATAATACCTGGAAAGATATCACAGGTTACACTGTAGAAGATCTGTGGAAGAAATACGCGGAGAACCCCGCTATCTAATTAGCGTCGGAATTAATTGATAAATGAAGAAGGAGCGATATTAATCGCTCCTTCTTCATTTATACTGATATAGTTTTGATTTAATGACAAACAGGTTGACTTATAACGCGCCTTCAATCAGCATACCATAAAAATCGCCTACCTGCATGCCCATGGAACGCACCTGTTGCGGTATCAGGCTGTTGGCGCTTTGGCCGGGTGTGGTGTTTACTTCAATGAAATAAAAATCGCCGGTGCCCTCCTGTATAATAAAATCAATACGCACCATGCCGCGGCAGTTAAGGCGGCTATAAACATCTTTTACAATGCTTGCTACCAATTCATTTTGTTCGCTGGTCAGGTCGGCAGGGGTAACCTCGTTGGTAACGCCGGGCGTATATTTGGCTTCGTAATCAAAAAAGTCCTTTGAGCTGATGATCTCCGTAGCAGGCAGCACGGTTACTTTGCCATTCAAGCGTGCAATACCAATGCTAAATTCACGGCCCTGTATAAATTCCTCGATCAGGATCTGGTCATCCTCATGAAAAGCTTTTTCTAACGCGGCCGGTAACGCGGCGGCGTTATACACTTTGCTCATGCCCACACTGCTGCCGCCATTATTTGGCTTGATAAACAGCGGAAACTTTAAGGTAGCTGCAATGGTAGCCACATCATGCGCGTCGTTTTTTAATAATTTGATAGAACGGGCGGTATGCAAGTCATGTATGCCCTGAACCAAGGTTTTGGTGTAAGCCTTGTTCATGGATATGGCTGATGTGGTGGCATCGCAGGTGTTGTATGGCACGCCGATCATATCCAGGTAGCCCTGCATCTTGCCATCCTCGCCGGGCGTACCGTGTATGGTGATGAAAGCGAAATCAAACTTAATTTTATCGCCGTTTAAGGTAATACTAAAGTCGTTCTTGTCAACATCCACATTGCCGTTATGGGTTTCATGCAGCCAACGGTTTTTATCAACCAAAATGGTATAAACTTTATACTTTTCCGGGTCGAGATTAGCCGCTATGTTTTTAGCGCTGTTGATAGAAACTTCATATTCGCCGGTATATCCGCCGGCTAAAAGGGCGATGTTTTTTGCTGACATAGGGTCAAATATAAGTTTTTAGCTGATACCTGCAGGTGCATTAAAAATACAAAAATGCAGGGTTAGGCAAGGCTGTTTTGTAAGCTCGGATTATCAGCCACTTGGGCGGCGATTCGTGCTTGTGCTTCCTTAATTAAAATATTTCACCTATGTTTGATAGCTAATAGCTACCCCTGCTTACAACATGAGTAAATTTGGTGCATACATAAAATCTGCCTCTTTCGGTAAAACAATATTATTCGCGGCGGCCGCCATTCTGGCCGTTGTGCTGATAGCCTTTTTTAGTTTGAGTTATTATACCCGCCATGGTTCGGGCATACCGGTGCCTAAGCTGAAAGGTATGAATATCGACCGTGCCATCAGCCTGCTTGAAGAGCAGGGTTTTGAGTATAAAATTGATTCGGCCTACATAGGTGATCAGCCTCCGGGTACTGTAATTGAGCAGGACCCTGACCCGGAAACCAATGTTAAAGAGGGTAGGGTGATCTACCTCACCATAGTTACTACGCAAGCCCCGATGGTATCACTGCCGGACATGGAGCAGAACAACTACCGGGAGGCTTTAGCTACACTGGCGAATTACGGCTTGAAACTGGGCGATACCAGTTACCGCTCAGACATTGCCCGCGACCGTGTGCTGGAGATACGTTTTGGCGGCAAGGTAATAACGCCGGGTACAAAGTTACCAAAAGGCTCATCGGTTGACCTGGTGCTGGGCGATGGCCAGGGCGCGAGCGAGGTTGATATTCCCGATCTGCTTAACCAGGATCTGGATGCCGCACGTTTCGCCATTAAAGGCGCGGGGCTTTCATTGGGTACGGTTACTTATGAGGGTACTATAACCGATTCATCAAACGTTATTATTGTGTCGCAATCACCTATGCCTACTGATTCGGCCTCGAAAACAAGTATAGGTACGCGTATTAATGTAACGGTATCGCAAGGTACAGCAACACCACTGCCACCTGATGAGCAAAACCAAAATTAGTGCTGCCGAGTTGCTGGAACTGATTAACAACGGCCCGCAACCCACTATAATTGATGTGCGGGAGAGGATGGAATATCATACCCATAACATTGGCGGTATTAATGTGCCCCTGGCGCAACTGCCGGCGTATTTGGAAGAAGCCGAACACAACAAAACCGACGAGATTGTTGTTGTGTGCAAAGCCGGGCTAAGAAGCCGCACCGCGCAGGTGTTATTACAGCAGCAAGGCTACACAAACGTATTGAACTTAACCGGCGGATTGATCGCCATTCAAAAAATAAATAATTCGTTATAAATAAAATGGATCAGCAGCAAAAACCTGCATCGGGCAAGTTTAAAAAATTCATTATCGCTTTTATAGTCATCGTCGTTATCGGCCTCAGCGTAACAGGTGTTTTTTATTACCTGCGCTTTTTTGGCCCCAACGTAACTGATGAGCAGGAGTACCTGTACATAAAAACCGGCTCAAACTTTAATGATGTTTACAATACCATTAAAGAGCAGCATATTGTTAAGGATACCTTCGCGTTTGCTTCAACAGCCCAAAGTATGGATTACCCGGCCAAGGTAAAGCCTGGCAAATACCGCTTAAAAGGGGGAATGGGTAACCGTGCCTTCATCAATATGTTAAAGGCCGGCAACCAGGAAGCCGTAAAACTAACCATACGTAATATCAGGCTCAAAAATCAGTTCGCGGCATTTGTATCCAAACAGTTGGAGCCTGACTCTACAACGATCATCAGCCTGTTGGATTCAGCTAAATATGTTGAAAAATTCGGCCTGAACACGGACAATGTTTACGTAATGTTTTTGCCCAATACCTACGAGTTTTACTGGAATATATCTGCCGATAAATTTTTGGATAAGATGTATGGCTACTACAACGAATTTTGGACACCCGAACGCAAAGCCAAAGCGCAGGCGCTGAACCTTACACCGGCACAGGTATCCATATTAGCCTCAATTGTTGATTGGGAAGCTATGTATGATGATGAGATGCCTGCTATTGCCGGTTTATACCTTAACAGGTTACGTATGGGCAAAAAATTACAGGCCGACCCGACAGTGATCTTCGCTACGGGCGATTTTACCATCAAGCGTGTGCTTAACCGCCATTTGGTTACCAATTCGGCATATAACACTTACCTGCACGAGGGATTGCCTCCGGGCCCGGTTATGATGCCGTCTGTAAACGCGATTAAGGCGGTGCTTGATCCGTTGAAGAGCGATTATATTTACATGTGCGCCAAAGAAGATTTTTCCGGCTATCATAACTTCGCGGTTACCGAGGCAGAGCACTTAAAGAACGCGCGCAGGTTTCAGCAGGCGCTTAACGAAAGAAACATCAAGAAATAATGTTTGAGCACTCCACCAAAATACGTGTACGCTATGGTGAAACAGACCAGATGGGTTACGTTTACTATGGCAACTATGCCGGGTTTTATGAGGTTGGCAGGGTAGATATGCTGCGCTCGCTGGGCATGACGTACCGTAATATGGAAGAAACCGGTATAATGATGCCCGTGCTCGAGATGAAATGCAAGTACTTAAAACCGGCATTGTATGATGAGGAACTGACCATACGCGTTATTATGGACAAGCTGCCTGCTGTAAAAATGCATTTTAGGTACGAGTTGTTTAATGAGAAACAGGAATTGATTAATGTTGGCGAAACATTGCTTGTGTTTGTTAACATGAAAACCGGCAGGCCTTGTATGGCACCTGCCGAATTAATTGAAAAGACCAGGCCGTATTTTGAGTAGCTTTGAGTAAATGGAGTGGCTGCACAACTTTTTATTCCGCTTTGCATTTTACCGCAGGTTTATTGATTGGACAAAAACACTCATTCTACCCGGTTTTCGTCCGCTGCCGTTATATACCGTAGTCGTTTTTTTTATATTGGAGATCAAGCAGGGGTCGTTAGGCAACCGTGCATCATCATTAGCTTACAGCTTTATGCTGGCTATTTTTCCGGCACTGATCTTTCTCGTATCAATGATCCCGTTCATACCCGTTATTATCCCTTATATCCCCGAATATAAGTTCCAGCGGGAGTTGTTATCCATATTTAAACTTATACTGCCTGACGATGCCTATCAGGCCTTTAAACTCACACTGGTTGACCTAGTGAAGAACCGTAACGGTGGGTTGCTTTCCTTCGGTTTCTTTTCGGCACTGTATTTCGCCACAAACGGCATTAACAACCTGATGCGGGCGTTTAATAAATCATCCTTACAGTTAGAAACCCGCACCTGGTTAAAGCGCCGCTGGACAGCCCTTTTGCTAACGCTTGTTTTAAGCTTCGCGATGTTTTTCGCGATCATATTGATGATAGCGGGGCAATCGGTAATCAGCTTTTTACAGGAGCATATTTACAGCACAAGCAATTTTTGGTCATACATCATAGCCTTTTCAAGATGGATCATCATCGTGGTCATCTTTTTTGTAACCCTTGGCGTGCTGTACCGCTATGGGCCGGCACATAAACAACGCTGGAAATTTATTAACCCCGGCTCGGTACTGGCAACATTTTTAGGGCTGCTTATATCCATAGGCTTCGCTTACTACATCAATAACTTTTCGGCCTACAACAAGGTGTACGGATCTATCGGCACTTTGATCGTTATCATGATCTGGATGTACCTTAATTCACTTGTTGTGCTTATCGGCTTTGAATTAAATGCCAGTGTCGACCTCTCTAAACGTAATATTAAGATCGTAAAGCCCCTTTATAACACATTTAGAGACGCGGTTAACAAGCCAAATGAAAATTAATCTGCTTGGTTATCAAAGTGTTTAATCAAAATGCTGATTTTTTAAGGAAAATTTAACATTGAAATTTGGCAATTCAAGCCGGTTTTGTACTTTTGCCCCCGGAGAGCTGGCAGAGTGGTCGATTGCGGCAGTCTTGAAAACTGTTGACTGTAACAGGTCCTGGGGTTCGAATCCCTAGCTCTCCGCAGACAAAGTATATCAAAATTTAAAACGCCTCGGGTTATTAACCTGAGGCGTTTCTGTTTACTGGCAATACCGGTAGGGACTGTACATGCGGATACAGATACTCATCTGACGCACGGAATTAAACGTATGGATGCTTACGATTGCTCCGTTGTAATAAAATTAGCAGGATAACATAAGCGGTTAAGATAATTTCAGGAATTTCCTCATAAAAAAACCACTTATTTAATCGAATTAAATAAGTGGTTACTAAAATTATTATTGCAATTAGCGTTGCCTTAGATCAGCTTACATCTTCAAAAACCTTTTCGTTCTCTCTGAAGTATCAGCCTATTTAACGTTAGCATTGGTTATCAGGTGAGGGTACAAACTACAAGGTAGAAATCGCTTTATTCGCATCGCCCACTCCCCAATTGGTTCCGGGTTTAGGTCCCATCGTAATTTCCAATACACCACCGTTCATAATATCAGTATGTTTAAAGTAGGTTTTTGTATAGTTAACGCCATTAAGTTTCATGGCATTGATGTACTTATTCTCGGGGTTATTGTTTTTTACTTTAACGCTGAATGTTTTGTTTTTGCCTAACATTATTGTAGCCTCATTAACAGTCGGGCTGCCAAACACATAATACCCATTTGCCGGATTAACGGGAAAAAAGCCTAAGGCTGATAAAACGTACCATGCTGACATCTCGCCAACATCCTCATTGCCAATAATGCCGTCAACTTTGTCGGTGTAAAAGTTGTTTAAGATGAACCTGACCCTCTCAGCGGTTTTCCATGGTTGGCCGGAGTAGTCATACAAATAAGCCATGGAATGCCCCGGCTCGTTACCATGTGCATACTGGCCTATTAATCCGGATACGTCCGGCGATTTTGATTCACCCATGTCACCTTCGGCAGTGAATAATGAATCGAGCTTTTTGTTGAACTTGGTTTCACCGCCTAATAAGTTAATCATGCCCTCCACATCATGCGGTATCATAAAAGTATATTCCCAACCATTGCCCTCGCTAAAATCACCATGCTCATGTATGGATATAAAGGGACTATAAGGGGTACGCCACTGGTTTTCGGACAGCCGGCCGCGCATAAATCCGGCTCTTGAATCGTAATAATTTTTATAATATCCGGCACGCTTGCTAAAATAAGCGTAATCATCTTGTTTGCCCATTTTTTTGGCTACCTGTGCTACACACCAATCATCAATAGCGTATTCCAGCCCTTTTGAAACAGACTCCGCTACGCTGTCGGCAGGAATATAGCCGATACTTTTTACAAATTTAAGGCCCCTGGCATCATCCATGGCGGTAGCTTTCAGGGCTTCGTATGCCAGGTTGGTATCAAAACCTTTGTAACCTTTTAACACGGCATCGGCAACAACCGGAAGCGCGCTGTTTCCCGGCATGGTATTGGTTTCGTTGGCCATGAGGTGCCAAACTGGCAATGTACCTTGTTGTTGATAAATGGCTAACATGGAATTGATCATATTATTCACATGCCCGGGCTGAATAATGGTGAAGAGTGGGTTATTTGCCCTATAGGTATCCCATAAAGAAAAGGTGGTTACGTTGTTAAAACCTGCATTTTTATAAACCTTTTTGTCTGTGCCCCAATAGTCGCCGTTTACATCATTAAAAATGGATGGCGCGATCATGGTATGATACAGGGCGGTATAGAATTTTTTTAATTGGGCTAACGAATCAGTTTTGATATTGATCTTGGCTAATTGCACATTCCAGGCTTTATCAGCATTTTTAATTACCTTGTTAAAGTCCCATCCCGGAATTTCGGCTTTAATATTCAGCATAGCATTGGCTGAACTTACCGGCGAAATACCAACTTTAACATAAACTATCTCGTTGTTTGCTGTTTCAAAGGTTAGCACTCCTTTAACTTTTTTACCCCTGAGTTCTGTATTTTGCTTGTTTTCGGCATCGTCATATACAGCAAAGTGTTTTATGGGTTTCGAAAAGACTGCAGTAAAATATATACGTTGCGCTTCAGCCCAGCCATTTGAAAAGCGATAGCCCTCGATCGTGTTCTTATCAACCTGTTTAATATAAGTATCTGCCGATTCGTCCCATCCAATTCCCTCTTTGAGGTCAATAACAATGTGCGCGCTCTTTGAAGCAGGAAAGGTGTATTTATGCATGCCTACGCGTGTAGTTGACGTAAGCTCGACACCGATGTTGTATCGTTTTAACTTAACTTTATAATAACCGGGCTTAACCACCTCATCATTATGGCTAAACGTAGAAGTGTAACCGCTTTGAAGGTTTTCCATTGTGCCCTTGGTTACTTTAATGTCGCCGGTTGTTGGCATAAATGATAGGTCACCAAGATCTCCGATACCCGTACCGCTAAGATGGGTATGCTGAAAACCGATAATGGTGGAATCGGAAAAGTTATAGCCGGAAGACCAGTCCCAGCCTTCAGACATGTTGGTTGGCCCTAATTGAACCGCGCCAAACGGTACACTGGCACCCACAAATACGTGCCCGTGTGAGCCGGAACCAATATACGGATCGACATACTTAGTGAAATTCGCATCGGCCCGCTTATTAGTTTGACTAAACAAGTTGGATGTTAAAATTGCCAGCATTGCAGCCGTACAAATAAGATTTTTCATATTTAATTAATTGGTTTTGCTAAGGAATATTGATGCCGACTGTTATAATGGAAACTCATTAATAACAATCAATGCCAACAATATCAGGCCAATGCCTTCTATTTTACCAAATGTATAAATTATGTAAATCAGCACCATCCTGCACTGTCTTGCCAATGGAAAGTAATACAGCCCTGAATCAGGGTAGCATCGGTACAATACATCTCAATGTAAGGTTTAGGGGTTAGATGAAACTATATGTGCTATTGTATGTATTATTTATTCAGTTAATTAATACTATTCCATGTCAATCAAATATTTTATCCTGTTTTGCTGCCTGTTGCCCCTTGGTGTAGCGGCTCAAAACGCACCCACTATAATTCCGCAAACCAAACCTTTAAAAGATACTGCCCGGCAAACCGATTTGATCGACATAGCCAAAAGCTTATTCAGTATTGAAAAAAAGAAAGAGGGCAGGGTAGATACGCCACGGGAAAAGAAAGTGTTTTTCTCTTTCTTACCGTTTGGTACAACCGTTCCGGGTGGTAGCGGCCGCGCGCTGATCACCAGTACTACCGCAGGAATGTATTTAGGGCCACGTTCAAACACCAATATATCTACTGCCGTATTTGCACCTTACTGGAATTTAAAGAGCCGCTTTGGTTTGCCGTTGCGTACCAGTATATGGCTGCCGGGCAACACCTGGACCATACAGGGAGATACACGCTTTTTAGTTTACCCGCAATACACCTGGGGCTTAGGCAGCAGAAACGGCGAGGATAATAAAACCCTGGTTGATTATAAATACATACGCTTTTACCAAAGTGCGTTAAAACGCATTAAGCCTTACCTTTTTGCCGGGGTAGGTTATAATCTTGATTACCGTATCAATGTTAAAAGTGATAACCCAAATGTCAGCCTTAAAGATTTTACGGGCTATGCTTATGGTACTGACCGTAATTCGTTTTCATCGGGCTTGAGTTTAAATTTACTGTATGATACCCGCAACAATTCAATAAACCCGTTGCCGGGCTCGTACGCTAATATCATCTACCGTGTTAACCCTACATTTTTAGGGAGCAATAACAGTTGGCAATCGTTATATTTTGATGTAAGGAAATATTTGTCACTTAATAAGGAGAAGCCTAATCAGCAAAATACGCTGGCATTCTGGTCGTACTTTTGGACAACCCTGAGTAAAGGCACGCCATACCTTGATCTGCCGAGCACCGGCTGGGACCCGAATAACCGTTCGGCAAGGGGTATTGACCAAAACCGCTATAGGGGTAAAAGTCTGCTATACTTTGAAAGCGAATACCGCCGGGACATTACCAATAACGGTTTGCTTGGCTTTGTGCTTTTTGCTAATGTTAATACGGTTAGCGGGTCAGGTACCATGTTTACATCATGGCATCCGGCGGCAGGTACCGGGCTTAGGGTTAAATTTAATAAGGCCACGGGCACAAACATTGGTATTGATTATGGCTTCAGTAAAGGGTATAGTGCCATACTGCTTAACGTTGGCGAAGCGTTTTAGCATCTTAAAGTCATAACAAGGTATAAGGTTGCCGTATTTTTTAATTATTTTACCCAAAAGAAAATTATTCCGATTATTATACTTACCTTGTGGACTTAATTAAAATATAATATAATGCAACAAGGAACAGTAAAATTTTTTAATGAAACTAAAGGTTTCGGATTCATCACTCCAAGCAACGGTGGTAGCGAGATCTTTGTTCATACTACAGGCCTTATTGACAACATCCGTGAGAACGATGTAGTTAATTACGAGGTTGAAGAAGGTCGTAAAGGACCTAATGCAATTAATGTAAAAGTAGCTTAACACACTATAAATTATTGTATGGCATTCTCCTGATTAGGGAGAATGCTTTTTTTGTTATAATAAGTACGAGTTAATTAACGAAGCTTTTAAAGGTAAAAGTTTTAAAGTAACACATAAATTTAAATATGGGTAGATCCACCGAAACATTCAACAAAAAAGAACGAGAAAAGAAAAAGCTTAGAAAGCAGCAGGATAAGAGAGAAAAATCTGAAGAGCGTAAAGCTAATGCTGTTAAAGGCCAGGACCTGGATGATATGATGGCTTATGTAGATGAGAATGGTAATTTAACATCTACACCACAAATACCGGGTAAACGCAAAGCTGTATTGGCTGAAAATATACAGATAGGTATAGCAAGACAAGAGGACATACCTGTTGAAGTTGTTAGAACAGGAAAGATAACTTTCTTTAACGACTCAAAAGGTTATGGCTTTATAAAGGATTTGCAAACTCAGGAGAGCATTTTTGTGCACATTAACGGCATCCTTGAGCAAGTTAAAGAGAACGACAAAGTTACCTTTGAGGTTGAACAAGGGCAAAAAGGCCTGAACGCCATCAAAGTTAAAAAGGCGGTTTAATTAGCCATTCAAAAAAAGGCGAGCACTGTTAAAAACACCACTGTAATAGCAGCCTTCGCACCTTGATAGCTATTAAAATATTGATCATCTGTGAAAAGAATTGAAGGTGATCAATATTTAAAATAGCATTCTGCATTATTTTTGC
Organism: Mucilaginibacter sp. FW306-07-L; assembly: GCF_058782065.1. Classification (NCBI taxonomy): domain Bacteria; kingdom Pseudomonadati; phylum Bacteroidota; class Sphingobacteriia; order Sphingobacteriales; family Sphingobacteriaceae; genus Mucilaginibacter; species Mucilaginibacter sp. FW306-07-L. The sequence goes on along the minus strand of NZ_JBYSXI010000002.1, from coordinate 13,276 downwards.
TCAATTGATCTGATTGCAGCGAATTTTTTTATACTACTACTTCGACTCAAGAAGCGTTTCTGCTGCATTTACTATTAATGATGCAGGTGGGTGAGGTATATCCTCTGCATATAGGGTATTGCTCAGGTAATTGACCACTTCATTTTTACTCCGGAGCTGTTGTGAAATGGAAAATGGCAGTACCACGTTAGGTACCTTCCAGGGTGTATGCTGCGGATTGGTTTGAGCGTATAGCACCACAACAGGTGTTTGGGTAGCCGCCGCTATATGTATAGTGCCTGTATTTACGGAGATCAGCAGCGGCGCGTTACTTACCAGGCAAATAAATTCTTCTAAACTAAAAGCCCCACCGGCAGAATGGCTGCCATCGCCAATTTTACCAGCCAATTCATCCGTAAGGTGCTTTTCTGATAGTGAGCCTGTAATCAATAACTGATAGCCTTTTTGAATAAGTGCTTTACCGGTTTCTGCCCAGCTATTTATCGGGTACTCCCGTTTTTTTTCGCTCACTCCGGGATGTAGTATCAACCATGGGAGGGAAGTATTAAGTCCAAACTGCTCAAGTAGCTTTTGGGATAGCGTTGGCCATAAAGCATCATTGATGTTTAGTTGTAAGCAGTCATTACCGGTAGTTGCTCCAACTGATCTCACCAAATCCAGATCACGCTCTACTTGGTGTTTGATGTATTGATAAGGCTCTTTATCAGATACCCAGTAATTAATAAGTTCGTAAGGATTTTCACGGCAGTAGGCCAATATACGCGGGATGCCTGCCAAATAAGCCAGCATAGCGGTTGGTAATGGGTTTTGGCTAAATACGGTAAAAACTACGGCAGCATCAAAGGCTTTTTGCTTTATAAGCTCAACAGTGTGATAAAAAACTTCGGGCTCAGTTTCTATTGCTGACTTAACCCAAGGCACATCAAATATTAAAACCTCATCTATCTCGGGCATAAAGCGGGCAATACCGGCAGCCATGCTCGATGTTAGTATGGTGATCTTAGCGTTAAAGCTTTCTTTTAAAGCGCGTATAGCAGGGCCGCTCATAAGCAGGTCGCCCATGTTATCCGGCCGGATACATAATATATTTTTGCACTCGCCCCAGCTCATACCAGTAAACTTGCCAGTATAAAGGCCGCCGCCTGGTTAATGTTTTTACAAGCACTGTCAGGATTACGCATAGATCCGGGCAGCCATTCGGTTTCGTTGCCGTTATCAATCAGAATCGTTTTGCAGCCGGCACGTTTACCTGCTTCTACATCGTTCAAAATATCACCTATCATCCATGATCTTTTTAAATCGATATCATGATCAGCAGCGGCTTTAATAATCATGCCCGGTTCGGGCTTGCGGCAATCGCATTCCACATTGTAACCCGATGTATTACCACCCGGATGATGCGGGCAATAATAGAAACCGTTTAAATTTAGATCATGTATGCCCAAAAGTTCATTTAAGCGCGCGTAAACGGCTTCTAATTTATCTTCGGTAAACAAACCCCTTGCAACACCCGACTGATTGGATATTACGATAAGCAAATATCCTTCGTTCTGCAATAGTTTAAGTCCATCAATACAATCCGGTTGCAGGTTAATAAGCTGCGGATCGATGTTATAGGGTATGTCCGGTATCAGCGTACCATCCTTATCTAAAAAAACAGCTTTATTCATTTAATATGGATAACTAAGCCGCTTCATGTTTGTTTTGGTGTATAACCATTGGTTTGGTAGTAAACGTTGGCATAAGCCTGCGGTAAAGCTGATGCATCTGCCCGGCCACCTCTGCCCATGTAAAGTGTTCATTAACCCGTTTAATGGCATTGTTACCGGCGGTATATAATAAGGTTTCGTCGGCTATCAGTTCATTTATCTTTTCTGCAAGCGCCATAGGTTGATGCGGAGGTACCAGCCAGCCGGTTTCGCCATCTGCAATGCTGTATTTTATACCGCCTACATTAGCACCAATAACCGGTGTGCCGCAGGCCATCGCCTCAAGTGGTGTAATACCAAACGGCTCGTACCAGGGGGTAGTGATAAATATATCAGCGGCAGCATAATAATATTTAAGCTGATCGCGGTTTTTACGGCCGGTAAAAATAACGGATGTTTCCACGCCATTTTCACGGCAGATGCTTAACAACCTTGCAAATTCAGGGCAGCAATCCTCGTTCAATACTTCGGCTTCGCCACCTACAACCACCAATTTAACCGGTTTTCCGGTTGATTTAATGTAAGCCATGGCCTGTATCACGTTATCAATACCTTTACGCGGCACCATGCGCCCTAATTGTAATAGCAAAAATTCCTTTTGTGGTAAACCAACAATACGGCGGGCGCACTCCTTATCAAGCGGATAAAACTCTTTGCTGCTAAAACCGCAGGGCACAATGCTTATTTTATCCTTCGGCGCGTTATAGTAACTGATCAGGTCGTCCATATCCTGCGGGCATTCGGCTATGATCTGATCGGCTTCCATCACCGCCTGCTCTTCAATGGATAACCTTTCCACCGGGAATTTATCCTTTTCGGCCTGATGAATGCGGCGCACATGCCCTAAGGCATGGAATGTAACCACAAACGGTATATTCAACTCCTTTTTGATGCCCATAGCAACTAAAGCTGACATGAAGAAGTTGGCATGTATAAAGTTGTAATGGATGTGCTGGTTAATAATAAAGGCTATCATATTATCCTTAAACTCATCCATGTATTGCAAGATGTTTTCTTTAATGATAACCTTTGCCGGGCCTGCATCAACATGGATAACCCTCACGCCACGAACCAACTCCACTATCTCGGGCACCAAAGCATTTTCACGGCGGGTAAATACATCAACCAGGTAGCCCGTGGCTGCTAAATGTTTGGCCAATTGTGCTACGTATACGTTTTGGCCGCCGGTATCAACGCCGCCTAATGATGCCAGGGGCGAGGCATGTTCACTAATAAATGCTATTTTTTTCTGCTGAAAGTTCATAAGCTGTGGTGTTAGCTTGCGTAACGCGATTGGTGTTGTTATTAGTCACTTCGGCAAATAAGTTTTCCCAATCATTGGCAAAACGGGTTATGTTGAAGCGCTTTAAAGCCACTTCGCGACCGTTTTGCCCGATCTCGCGGGCATGGTCAGGATCAGCAAGTAATAAGTTCATTTTATCGATCAGGTAATTGATGTCAGTATGTATATAACCTGAATTTTCATTATCAATAACGGCGGATAGTTCGGTAGTAGCCAAGCCAACCACCGGTATGCCCATCATCATGGCTTCGCAAATAGCCAGGCCAAGGCTGGTATAGCGTATCGGGTTAAAAAAGAAACGGTAATGGCTTTGAAAAGCGGGTAACTGCGGATGCAGTACTTCGCCCAAACCATATTCGCCGGTACCCATGCCAACCAAATCAAGCGGTACATGTTGCCTTGCTTCCTTAAACAAGTCAAAACCAAGCAAACGCCCGCGGGCGGGTAAGTTATTAATCACTACAATACCCTTGGCAATATCTCCGGAGTAAGTAACGTTGGGTGCGGTTACGCCATGTTCTATAACACGGGTAGGGGTGTTATTGCTATCCCACATCAGCTTATTAAAGTGGGTAACATGTACCAGCGTAATACCCGGATCATTAACTACATGTTTAGTATCCGTTGGATGCTGGCGCGGCGGATCGTGTTCAATGTATATTTTGGGTAAGGCACGCTGGTCATCACTCAGTATCTCAAACTGATCTACCAGGTAGTTTTGGTTAGTTTGATAAACAATGCAGTCGAATTCATGGTTTTTTACTTCTTCCGCGGGAATTTCGACAACGTTGCTGCCAAACGGAAAAGTTTCGCCCCGGCCATAATAGCCTTCTGTTTTTTCTGCTTTAGTGGGAATGTAAATTGTGTAATTACCTTGAGACAGGTAAAATAAATAACTGCCGTGGATGTGCCAGGTAAATACTTTCATAATGTTTAGAGTAAATGTGTGAGCTTACCGTAGCTGAACAATTAAAGAGCCATTTTTTTCTTATATGTTATGTTGTTATTATTTATAATTAATTTTTTGTCTGTTTAAATGATGTGTTACAGTTTAATACGCTTATGATAAGTTATTTTATATTATTAATTAAATAATATCATAAAAAATAAAAAGCGTATACTTTTAAAAAATACTGCACCATAAAACAGGCATTATGGAATCTGGATGTATAGTGGAGTGAACGTTTGTACTTTAAAGTTCAAAAAAAAGCCCCTTTTTACAGGGGCTGAATTTGTTATTTGTCAACAGGTTTCTGTTGTTCGTTCATCATGTGTGCAAGTGTGGTATCAGGCGTTACATTACTCATGGCCATCATCGCCTTGTTTTTAAAACCGGATACTACTTTATCCTTACCGGCCATTAATGCCTCATAACCATCTTTTGCAACATCAGCAGGATCTGACAGGGAACTTTTGTCCTGCACTATCCGGCTATCCAGCATATCTGCCTTATTGAAAAAGTCGGTATCAGTGGCACCGGGTTGTAACGCGGTTACCGTGATATTGGTATCTTTTAATTCTTCGCGTATGGCTTCGCTGAATGACAATACAAAGGCCTTTGTAGCATGATAAACAGCTTGCCAAGGCCCCGGCGTTTGGCTGGCGATGGATGCAAGCTGAAGTATTTTACCCTCGTTGCGGGCAACCATATCCTGTAAAAACTGCTTGGTAAGTATTACCAGCGATGTGATGTTCAGATCGATGATCCGCAGCTCACGCTGAATGTCGTTATACTTAAACTCACCATAAGCACCTTGCCCTGCATCATTAACCAATACATCTATATGGATGCCTTTGGCCTTAACCTCATCATAGAGATCAAAAGCTGCCTGGCGCTCAAACAGATCTTTAGCAATAGTAATAACCTCTATATTATGCTGCCTTAATTCGGCGGCTACATTGGCCAGTTTTTGCTGATCGCGAGAAACGATAACCAGATTATATTCATCCGCGGCAAAAAGTTTAGCTAATTCATATCCTATACCGGTTGAGGCACCGGTTATAAGTGCATATTTTCCTTTGTTTGACATGGTAGATAGATTAGATGTTATTAATTATAAACCTGGTTTTAAAACCACCTTTGTACAGTCGTCCTGTTTCTTTTGAAATATCTCATAGCCTTTAGCAGCTTCGCTTAATGGTAAGGTATGGCTAATGATATCATCAAGCACGACCTTTTCGTCTTTCACTAACTCTATCAGGTGATCGATGTAGTTCAGCACCGGTGCCTGACCTTGTTTAATAGTGATACCTTTATCAAATATGCGGTACATCGGGAAGTTGTCATAAGGCGATCCGTAAACACCAACTATACTTACCGTACCACCGCGGCGTACGGCCTCAAAACACATATCCAACACCTTCATGCTGCCTACCTCAAAATTCACAGCAGATTTTACCCTGTCCATAAAGCTGCGGTCGGGCTCAAAGCCAACGGCATCCACGCAAACATCGGCACCACGGCCACCGGTTTTCTGGCGGATGGCTTCAATTACATCAACATTTTTTGGATTAAGTGTCTCAACGTTGTTTACGGCTTTTGCTTTTTCAAGGCGGTAATCAACCACATCAATAGCTATTACACGGCTCGCACCATTAAGCCATGCGGCTTTTTGAGCCATCATGCCAACAGGGCCTGACCCAAATATGGCTACTACTTCGCCACCTTTAAGCTGCGCCCAATCAATAGCCGACCATCCGGTAGGGAAAATATCTGTCAGAAAAAGTACCTGCTCGTCGGTCAAATTATCAGGCACAACCCGCGGACTAATATCCGCATACGGCACCCTTACATATTCTGCCTGGCCGCCTGAATAACCACCGTATAGATCGGTATATCCATATAATGCGCCGCCTTTTTTGTCGGCAAGGTTGCCTTCAGGGCCGTAATGCTCGTAGTTTGAATTTTCGCAATGCGGAGATGCGCCATGCGTGCAAAAGAAACAACTGCCGCAAGCAATAGGGAAGGGCACAACTACACGGTCGCCTTTTTTAAGCTTGGTAACGCCTGAGCCTATTTCTTCAACAATGCCCATAAATTCATGACCCATTATTAAATCGGTGGTTTGCGGTACGCCACCACTCAGTATGTGTAAGTCTGATCCGCAAATAGCGGTTGAAGTAACTTTTAAAATAACATCGCCCGGATGTAATATACGTGGATCATCAACGGTGTCAACACTGATGTCGCCTGGTTTGTGGAATACTGCTGCTTTCATCATTAAAAATTTAAATGTTTTTACGTGTGATTAATCAACAGTGCGATTATAAAATAAGTTTTAATGATTTTAATTATATGTAAAATAGATTTCCACATGTTTAAATATATTTCCTATTGAATGAATGTGTTGTGTTTGTCCAATTAAAACGTGGAAGTGATTTCCGGGGAGCGTTTCCTCAAATTGTAGAAATTTTTGCTCTCGGAAAATCAATCTGAACTTTCAGGTAAGCTTAACTTTCAATTAATAACTAATTTAAGTTCAGGAGAAAATTTATCACCTGTATTTTTATCCCGGCAAGTAGTTTGTAATGGTATACATGCAGGTCCCCGCCTGCAAGCTTTAAACTATTGATTAACATAAAAACGCATCCGTGTGGTGCATGAGCATGAATTTACGTCCGTCAGAAAAAATTACGAATACCCAATTAAACAAAGGTTTAAACCTGGTAATTGCCGACGGCCTGTCGGCCGAAGCGATGGTGGTATTTACCAGTGGCACCTTTTTAACAGCCATGGCGTTGCACATGGGCGCTAGCAACTTTCAGTTAGGTATGCTGGCCGCATTGCCAACTTTTACTACCATGTTTCAACTGGCTGCTATATGGATGGTGCAGCGTTTTAACAACCGTAAGGCAATAACCGCTTTGTTTAATTTGCTGGCCCGTTTGCCGCTATTAGCTATCGGTGTTATTCCGTTTGTTTTTAGCGGCGGAACAAGCGTACAGGTACTCATCCTGCTATTGTTCTTTCAGCATATTTTTGGTGACATTGGCGGTGCTGCCTGGAATTCCTGGATGAAGGATCTTATTCCGGGTGAGCGTTTAGGCTCGTTTTTTTCACAGCGAAGCCGTATGTCGCAAACACTTAATGTAACGTTGAGCCTGGCAACAGCCATAGGTATTGATTATGTAAAAACGCATTATCCACAGCACGAAATTGTTACCTATAACCTGCTGTTTATGCTGGGCGGGATATTGGGTATGGTAAGCGTTGGACTTTTATTGCGCACGCCCGAACCTAAAGCTAAAGTGATCAATGATAAACTCTTTACACTATTCAGTAAGCCTTTAAAAAATAAAAACTTTCGTAACCTGCTTATATTTAATTCTTTTTGGGCTTTCGCACTCAACCTGGCAACGCCATTTTTCGCCGTGTACATGATGCGTACACTTGGGCTGCCCGTAGCCTATATTATTGGGCTGGGCATTGCCGGGCAGTTAAGCAGTATATTTTCACTCAAGCTTTGGGGTCGTTATTCAGACCGTTTTAGCAATAAGAATATAGTAGCTGTTTGCGGGCCGTTGTATGTACTATGTATTGTAGCTTACGCGTTTACCGGCATGGCTGCAAACACTAATGTAACTTTAACCATGCTGGCGGTGATACACATATTAAGTGGAGTAGCTACGGCAGGCATTAACCTGGCCTTATCAAACATAGGTATTAAGCTTGCCCCTAATAGCGAGGCCATTGCTTACATCTCTACCAAAAATATGCTGGTGGCATTCTCCTCAACCATAGCCCCGATGATAGCCGGTTTAATGGCTGATTTTTTCGCGACGCATGAATTGGTTTGGGCAATAGAATTAAAAGGTGCCGCAGGCATCCGTCATATACAAATACTGCACCTGCAGGGCTGGAGCTACTTTTTTGTGATAGGAGGCTTGCTGGCAATAACCTCACTAAAAATGCTAAGCCGTGTAAAAGAGCACGGGGAAATAGCCGGGCACCGTATGAAGGTGCACATGCGCATAGGCTTTCGTAATCAACTTCGCGCCAACCTCGGGCGGCGCGTTGCGGATGGTATTTCAAACCCATCAGCGACAGTCAAACGTAAAATACACCGCTTTTTCAAAGCCGGTAGCGGCAAATTAAGAGCCGCCTGAATTTCAGTCGATATTGTTAATTTGAACTAAATAACATATTAATTATTTTAATAAATTATTGAACTAAATTAATATTAATTAAAATATTTAATTAAATGTAAACAACCGCCGCCATCTGTTGTAATAGTATAACATCTAACACAACTGTTAAACTATTACACTTTATTACAATGTACGTATTGGGTATCAATGCCGTATTTCACGACTCGGCCGCGTGTATCATCAAAGACGGTGTTTTATTAGCCGCTACTGAAGAGGAGCGCTTTACACATTTTAAGCATGGCAAAAGGCCTGTTCCGTTTTCAACCTGGGAGTTGCCTTTTCACGCTATTGACTATTGCCTTAAAATAGCAGGCATCCATATAAATGATGTTGACCACATTGCTTACTCCTTTGATCCGTATTTATTGATCGGTGAAAAATACCGTGGAAAATCAACCATCGAAATACCTTTTGAAGAAGGTGCTTCGCATTTGGGTGATGATTTTCGTAACGTTTGGGATCCGCTGTTCATATCATCAATGATCAATGCGCCGGGCCAGTTGCGCGATGGCTATCCGCATCATTTGCAAAAGCGGTTTATCGGCTATAATATTCAGCGCGATAAGTGGCACTTTGTTGAGCACCACATATCGCACGCGGCAAGCGCTTTCAATTGTTCGCCGTTTGCCAATGCCGCTGTTATGACGGTTGATGGCCGGGGTGAGCTGGCTACTACCACCTACAATGTTGGCGCTGGCCAGCAGCTAAACCGCATTGGCCAGGTTAATATGCCGCATTCATTAGGCTTATTATATGAAGATGTTACCACGCATCTGGGTTTCCTGCACTCGTCAGACGAGTATAAGGTAATGGCTTTGGCTTCCTACGGCAAGCCTGAGTTTGTAAAGGATTTCAGGGAGATCGTTCAGATAGGAGAGCGGGGGCAGTATACCATAAATAATCAAAATCTGGAAGAACGCTTTGGCCCTAAGCGTTTACGCCATGAGGAATTTACTTCGTTTCACTTTAACATTGCGCATTCGCTCCAATTGGTAATTGAAGAGAGTATGCTGGAGCTAACCGGTTGGCTGCAAAAGGAAACGCAGGAAGAAAACCTTTGCCTTGCCGGTGGTGTAGCGTTAAATTGTGTAGCCAATGCCCGCATTCGTGATAGGGGAGCCTTTAAAAATATATGGGTGCAACCTGCATCTGGCGATGATGGTACCGCTTTGGGAGCCGCCTTGTGGGTTGATGCGCAGCAGCGTAAAACCAATGAGCGTAGTTTTGAAATGACGCATTGCTACTGGGGGCCTGAATATACCGATGAGGAGATTGAAAAGTCGTTAAAATTATGGAAAGTACCATATCGAAAACTAAATAACATAGCCGAAGAAACCGCCGACATATTGGCGCAGGATAAAATTATCGGATGGTACCAGGGGCGTATGGAATTTGGTCCGCGCGCGTTAGGTAGCCGTTCCATATTAGCATCGCCTATTAATCCACAAATGCAGGCCCGGTTAAACGAGGTTAAAGACCGTGAAGATTTTAGGCCTGTAGCCCCGGTAGTATTGGAAGAGAAGGCCGCCGAATGGTTTGAGAATGCACAATATTCACCCTTTATGTTGTTTATTTATGACGTAAAGCCTGACAAAGCAGATAAGATACCGGCTGTTAGGCATACTGACGGAACGGCTCGTATACAAACCATTAATGAGCAGCAACACAAAAATTATTACGATCTGCTTAAAGCATTTGAGCGAAAAACAGGCGTGCCGGTGTTGGTGAATACCTCATTTAATACACTTGGCAAGCCCATTGTATGCACCCCCCGTGATGCTGTTGAGTGTTTTTGGACATCGCCGTTCGACGCTTTGGTGATCGGTTCATTTGTTATTGAAAAATGAGTATAGTGATCTCTGTTGTTATACCTACTTATAAGCGTACACAGCTTTTGGCCCGTTGTCTTAAAGCGCTGCTGCAGCAAAGGTTTGAAAGGGACAGGTATGAAATTATTGTGGTAATCGATGGCCCTGATGAGGAAACCGGGCGAATATTCAATAATTTTGCCGGCTATGATTATCCATCATTACGTTATCTGCCGCTGCCTGAAAAAAAAGGGCCGGCAGCCGCGCGTAACCATGGCTGGCTAAATGCGAAGGGTTCCATGATCGCTTTTACTGATGATGATTGTATCCCTGATGTGCATTGGCTCGACCAGGTTTATCAGCATCTTAAAAATAAAGAATACGCTGCTATTACAGGGAAGGTAATAGTGCCGGTTAACGAGCGCCCTACAGATTTTGAAAAAAATACCGCAGGCTTACAGTTTGCCGATTTTATTACCGCTAATTGCGCATGTACCAAATCAGCACTACTTAAAACCGGCGGCTTTGACGAAGACTTTAGTATGGCCTGGCGCGAGGACAGCGACCTGGAATTTAAACTTATTGCCAACAACATTCCGGTAACCCGAATTAATACCGTAATCGTAACACATCCGGTGAGGCAAGCCCCATGGGGCGTTAGCATCCGCGAACAAAAGAAAACCATGTACAATGCTTTGCTGTATAAAAAATATCCGCTCTTATACCGTAAAAAAATACAGCCTGTTCCTCCGGTACTATACTATAGTATTATAACAGCAGTTTTAACTTTACTGGCAGGAGCGGTGTTTACCAATGCGATGATGATTATGGCAGGTGCTGCTTTATGGGCGGGGCTTACCTTGTATTTTATATATAAACGATTACAAACCACCAGCCTTGCCCCGGCGCACGTTGCCGAGATGGTAGTTACATCCGTAGTGATACCATTTGCATCTATCTATTGGCAATGGTATGGCGCTGTAAAATATCGTGTTTTATTTATTTAATGATGAAATTACCAGTATCCGAAATAAAAAGTATAGCCATCTTCAGGGCATTGCAATTAGGTGATATGTTGTGTGCCGTGCCGGCTTTCCGTGCCTTACGCGCGGCATATCCGGCGGCTAAGATCACCCTGGTGGGTTTGCCCTGGGGTCAATCATTTACACAACGGTTTAATAAATATATTGACGATTTTATTCACTTCCCCGGTTATCCGGGCCTGCCCGAGCAAATATTTACACCATCCGCCTTTACCGGCTTTTTAACTGAAGTACAAAGCCGCGAGTTTGATTTGGCTATTCAGATGCAAGGTAACGGTTCGGTTGTAAATCCTATGGTAGAACTGTTTGGTGCCAGATATACAGCAGGCTATACCATTGAAGGCCATTATGCACCTGATAATGATTTGTTCATACCTTATCCTGATGAAGGGCACGAGATAGAGCGCCATTTAAAATTGATGGAATTTTTAGGCATCGAATCGCAAGGGCTGTCGTTAGAATTTCCTGTAACCCATGAAGATGAAGCTGCGCTTAAACAATTAGACCTGGATATTGAACCGCAACGCTACATTTGTGTACATCCGGGTTCGCGCGGCTCGTACCGGCAATGGCCTGTGCAATACTTTGCCGCCCTGGCTGACTATTGTGCGGAGCAAGGCTATAAAGTTGTTATTACCGGCACATCCGAAGAACAAAATATTATTGACCAGGTAAAAGAACACATGCGTTATGATGTTATTGATACGGCCGGTAAAACAAGCATGGGAGCAGTGGCCGTATTAATTAAAGATGCCGCAATGCTTATTTCTAACTGTACCGGGGTATCACACATAGCATCTGCTTTTAAAACGCCAAGTATCGTGATCAGTATGGATGGTGAACCACACCGGTGGGGGCCGCTTGATAGCCGCATCCATCGCACTATTGATTGGCTGCAAAATCCGGATTTTCATTTAGTATTCAGAGAAACAGTAGAAATGGTGGCTTAATTACCACCATCTCTATATTACTTTCTTAGCAAAAGCCAGGTAGCCGCAAAGCCAGCTAATGCCGCTCCCATAAATAAATTTCGTTTTTGCCTTGGTGCCATAGGCATATTGAAACCACCATGCACACCATTACCAAAATCAACCGTGTTATACGTATTGCCATCGGTTAAAGCTATATCATCAGCCACTTTAAAGTAACGGCGCATAACCCAACCGGTAATATTGGTAGTAGTTTCAGGCGCTATGGCATGGGCTAACTTAAGCAGTATAGATGCGCCACCTATATAAGTATTTGATTTTGGTTGAGCCGTTAATTGTACCATAGCCCGGGCAACCATAGCCGGATCATACACCGGCGGAGCGGGCTTTAGCATTTTGCCGGTATAATTAGCCGCATGATAGATGCCCGGCGTATCTAAAAAAGCAGGGAATAAATCGCACACATGTATATCAGGCCAAACCTTTAATTCTGATTTTAATGATTCTGAAAAGCCACGTAACCCAAACTTGCTGGCCGTATACCCAGCACCATAAGGTACCGGCAAGTAACCCCCTATAGATATGTTGTTGATCAGGATACCTTTTAGCTGAGCCTTAAATATAGGCAGTATAGCATGTGCGCCATTCATATAACCCAGCAAATTGGTGCGGATGATCTGCTCGTGCGTTTCCATCGGTGTTTCATCAAAATTACCTGCACCCAATATGCCCGCGTTATTGATCCAAACATCTACGCGGCCAAAATGATCGTTTGCTGTATTGGCTAAGTTGATCATCGCTTTAATATCGGTAACATCAGTAACTACCACTAACACCTCGGCACCTAATGCACGGCATTCGTCAGCCACGTTTTCCAACGCTTTTTCGTTTCGTGCAGCTAAAACCAGTTTAGTATGAAGGCTTGCAAACTCCAGCGCCGCCGCTGTGCCAACACCGCTTGACGCACCTGTTATTATTACAACTTTTGATTTCATGTAAATATTAACCTTTAGTAAGGATAGATTGTTCTGTTTATTTACACACCCTTGTATTGTTACGCAATGAAGTATTTTATAGTGTTATTGTATGATGATATTCCTAATCTCCAAAATGTTTGCCCCCTCATTAATTTTTTTCTCCTTGAATCACAGTGACTTTAGGTGTTTAAGCGAATAAAAGGCGGATGAGTGTTTGGAAAGGCGGGAAAAGGGGTTACCTTTGCAGCCGCTTTAGAAAGCTAAGGCGGACGTTATTTGAAGGGATAAACAGTATTACAGGGGGCGGCAAAAAGCAGCATTAGCGGCAAAAAGCGACCCGGAAGCAAGGCGAGAAATTA